>NZ_JBNTKC010000003.1:0-411363 GCF_051195175.1 Halarchaeum sp. P4
AGTGAGCGCCTGGATTACACGTACACACAGTCGTCATCGCACGTCCCGGAGGTGTGAATCCGGGAGCGTACATCGACTCTTCCCATCCGCGCTCTCGCGGGATGGCGCATGAATCGAACTCAACTCTTCGTTTCTCCGGCGGACACTTAACACACACGATTCGGTGTAGACACTCGAAGTGAGGTGTGCCACAATACCGGTCTCGCCTCAGAGCGTTCGGGACACTCACGCCGTCGTCGCCCGTGACCGCCGAGGAAACGCGCCGTCCCGACACGGACGAATCGGTGCACCCTGGGACCGTGGATCGGCGGGGACTCGACGACTCGGTCGAGGTTGTCCCCGCGTGCATTGAGTGTCCCGACGCCACGTTCGGTGTCGTGGGGGCCTCACCAGGTCACGCGGACGTGGCCAGTGCCGTCGCTCGGCGTCGTATACGTGTGGTTCGACCCGGACTCCCAGGTGACGTTGCCATTGCCGTCCTTGATGAGGAACTTGAACTCGATGTCGCGTCCGGCGGGGACGTTGACGTCGTAGTACCACGTGGGGTAGCTGTAGACGACCTGATTGAAGAGCGGCCCGACAGCGGATTCGGGGTCCCAGTTTCCGAGTTCGTGGACGTTCCCGGAGAGGTAGACGTTCTCCCCGGTTTCGGTCGTGGCGTCGTCGACGACGAAGCGAACGGGGACCTGGTTTCCGGAGAGGAGTTCGAAGCGCTCGAACGCCGCGCTCTGCGTGCCGGATGCGTCGGTGACGGTGACGTCGTAGAAGCCGCCGGCGACGGACGGGGCGGTGACGACGATCTCGTCGTCGCGCCACGACTGGACGGTGGCGTCGCTTGACCCGAACTGGACGCTCCCTTGTGTGCTGCCGAATCCCGCGCCGCCGATGGTCACGGTGGTGCCGGGCGTTCCGATGGTCGGGCCGACGTGGCCGATGGTCGGCGTCGTGGTGTCGCCGGCGTGTGCCCAGACGGAGACCGTCTCGGGGCCGAAGGAGAAGGTGTCTATCGAGCCATCGTCGTTCACCGTCACCTCCCAGCCGTTGAGGGCACCGCCGAGGACGTCGCCGTACGTGCCGGGTGGGAGCGCCGTCTGCAGTCCCGAGACGTCGTACCAGCTACTGCTACTCCGGTTGACGGCGACGAGAACGACGTTGTCGCCGAATTCGCGCTCGTAGATATAGACGTCGCCGTTGAGCCAGCGCTGCTGGGTGTCGCCGTAGCCGAGGGCGGGATTGGAGGCGCGGAGCGACGCGAGCGACGAGATGACGCTGTAGGCAGTCGTCGTCGTGTCGAACGCGGTCATGGACGCGCGATTCGCGGGGTTACCGGCCTCGTTCGCGCCCGTCATGTACTGCTCGGTGCCGTAGTAGATGGCGGGCGTGCCCCGCGAGGTGAGGAGGACGGCGAGCGCGATGTCGGTCGTCGTGGTGCTCGCATCGGCGGTGGTGAAGCGATCCATGTCGTGGTTGTCGATGAAGGGGACCTGGCTGACGACCTGTTGGTGGGAGTTCGCGGTCTCCTCGACGACGGAGTGGAGGCCGGTGAAGTCGTCGGTTCCGTCACGGAGGACGTCCCGGAGTTTCTGTCCGTAGCGGAAGTCGAGGAGGCTCATTCCGCTGTCGTTCGCGAACTCGTAGTAGCGTTCGCTCGTCTGGCCGGCGCTGAGGAACCACTCGCCGAAGGTGAAGACGGGCTTGTGGTCGTAGATCGTCTGGAGGAAGGTCTTCTGCCACTTCGGGGGCATGTGTTTGACGGCGTCGACGCGGATGCCGTCCACGCCGAGGTCGAGCCACTTCGTGATGGCGTCCTTGAGGTAGGTGTCGATGTAGCTCGTGGAGACATCGAGGTCGGCGAGCGCGTAGAGGTTGCGGTAGATGCCGTCCTCGTAGGTGGAGAAGTCGGTGCCGCCGTTGTGTCGGAAGTAGCCGTTCGGGTCGTTGTCGTAGTCGGCGACGAAGCTCCCGTCGTCGTAGAGCGCGCCTTCGGCCATGAAGCCGTCACCGTCCTTCTCCGTCGCGGGACTCGTGTGGTTCGGGACGAAGTCGATGATCACCTCGATGTCGTTGCTGTGGGCGACGTCGACGAGCGTGGCGAAGTCGTCGAAACTCCCGAAGTAGGGGTTCGGTCGCTTCAGGTCGCGCCCCCAGAAGCCGTGGTAGGCGGCGGAGTCGTAGTCGGGATGGATCTCGTAGACGTTCTCGAAGGGCGGCGATATCCAGAGTGCGCCGACGCCGAGGTCGGTGAGGTAACCGTCGCGTATCTTCTCGACGATGCCCTGCCAGTCGCCGCCGTGGTACTTGGTGAGGTTGTCCGGGTTGTAGAGCTCGCCTTGCGGGTTGTTCGAGGTGTCGCCGTCCCGGAAGCGGTCGGTGACCACTTGGTAGATGACCCTGTCCGTGTAGTCGACCGTCGGCGCGGTCGCGGCCGCTCGCGTCGTCTGTGTCGCGTACTGGAGGCCGGCCCCGCCCTGTGCGAGACCGATGGTTCCGAGGCCGAGCGCCTTCAGCACGTCGCGTCGTGTGGTATCGTCGGACATGCTCTAGGATTCGCGAAGTAATTTTCATTAAAACTTTCTCAAGGCTGGCGAGGGGACGCCGCGACAGCCGTCGCTCACACGTCGGGTGTCACAGAACACTCGGGACCGGGTGTGCCCGCCCTAGTCCCGATAGAGCGTGATGTCGCTGGCTTCGATGTCCTCAATGAACGCGCCGTTCCCGCCGACCGACCGCTCCCCGTCCGCCGTCTCGACGACGATACTGTGCTCGACCGGGAAGGAGTTGTTCGCGGGTTCGACAAGTCCCTGCCGGACGTCTACGACTGCGCCGTCGAACGTCGTCTGGCCGTCGTCGACGAACCGGCCGCGCCCACGCGCCCGGATGTCGTGGCCGGCGCGCTGATGGAGGGCTGCCGCGAGGACAGCGTGCCGGAAGTCGCGGAAGGTCGCGGGGAGCTCCGGCGGATCGCTGACGAACAACTCCTCGGCGGGCGGCCAGTAGTTCCCGAAGAACGACCCGACGATGACCGGGCCGAGCTCCTGCTGGGCGAACGCGATGGCGCGCGCCTCCGAGTTCGAGCGCGCCACCAAATCCGGCGGCGCGACGAGTCCCGACTCGGAATCCACAGTAACCATCGTCGGCATCGCCTGCTCCCACGCGCGGGCGACCGACGCCGCGCCCGTCACGTCAGGCATCGCGTCGGTGTCCTCGACGTCCGTCACGAGCAGGACGACGAGGACGTCGCGGTGGACGGCCGAGCGGAGCGCATCAAGCAGGCCATCGAGGCGCGAGGCAGGGACGGCAATGGTGACCTCGCTGGTCGCCCGGTCGACGAGTTGCTCGACGCGTTTCAGGACCGTGACCTGCGACTTGATGACCTCGAACTCGTCCTCGGTCGGCTGCGTCGCCGAGAAGCGCTCCTCGAGCGCCGGGCGCATCTGCTCGAGCTGTTCGTCGAGACGGACGATGACTTCCTCGGGCGGGCTGGCGCGAATCGTCGTCGGGACGACGTGGTCGTTCACCTGGACGAACCCACGCTCCTCGAGGTCCTCGCTGAGGCTGTACACGTAGCGTTTCGAGACGCCGGCGTCCTCGGCGATCGTCGCGGCTTTCGCCTCGCCGTGGTCCAAGATTGCGAGGTAGGTGTCGATCTCCTTCTCGGAAAGGCCGAACTGCGAGAGGAGGTCGGCGAGTTGAGCGTCATCCATCATCTATTGCTTGGGGTCTGGCCTCATTTAGTCACTCCGCGTGGAGAAGGACGGCGTCCGTCACGCGGCGCTCGCTGTCGCCCGCGGCGCACTCTTCGCCGGTGAGGAGGTCGGTCGTTCCGGTGGCGTCGCCGAGCCGAACCGTCGCCGGTCGACTGCCGAAGTTGAGGACGGCGACGAGCGCGTCACCGTCACCCGAGTCGCGGCGGTACGCGACGACGCGGTCGGCGTCCGGGCCGTCGACGGCTTCGACGGCGACCGGGGAGACGCTCCCGTCGGCGAGGACGTCATACTCCCGTCGCGCGGCAGTGAGGCGGCGGTGGTAGGCCGTCAACTCTCGGTCGCCGTCGTGCCACGCCATCTTCCCGCGATAGTCGGTCATCCCGCGCTCCTGCCCGTAGTAGATCATCGGCGCACCGGGGAGGGTGAAGGTCGCGGCGGCGGCGGCGCGCAGGGACGCCTCGTCACATTCGTCGAGGTAGCGGTCCTCGTCGTGGTTCTCGACGTACCGCATGTGGACGGCGTGGTCTGGGAAGCCCATGCGCGCGGACGCGTTGAGGGCGTCGAACAGTTCCGAGGCGGGCGCGTCGCCGCGGCCGATCTCGCGGAGTGTGTCGTAGAGCGAGGTGTCGTAGTGGACGGTGAACTCGCCCTCGTGGTAGAAGGGGTCGCGGGGGACCGTCTCGTCGAGCAGGAGGAAGTCATCGGGCGTGCGGTCGGCGACCTCCTTCCAGAAGCCGTGCGGGACGCCCCACGCGACGTCACAGCGGAAGCCGTCGACGACCGCGCTCCACTCGTCGACGACGGAGAGGAGGAACTCCCGAACGTCGAGCGTCCCGAAGTTCAGGTTCGGGATGCGCGACCAGTTGAAGTAGTACTGCGCGCCGACCGGGGAGTCCGCGTCGGGGATGTAGTAGTCCTCGTAGTCGGGGACGTCGCCGGCGAAGTGGTGGAAGAACGGGTGGTCGCGTGAGGTGTGATTGATGACGAGGTCGAAGATGACGCGGATGTCGTGGTCGTGGCAGGTGTCGACGAAGGACTCGAACTCGGCGCGCGTTCCGAGGTCGGAGGCGGTGTCGAAGTAGTCGGTGATGTGGTAGCCGTGTGTCGTCGGGCTTTCGAGGACGGGCGTGAGCCAGACGCAGTCGACGTCGAGCGAGTCGAGGTAGGGGACGCGGCGTTCGAGTTCCGTGAACGTCGTCTCCGGGGTGTCGCCCGCGAACGACCGGACGAATATCTCGTAGATGGTGGGCGACGCGGCCCAGTCGGGGCCGTCGTTCGGCCGGCGGACGTCGACGCGCTCGCCGTCCGTGCGGACGTCGACGTGGTCGGCGACGCCGTAGCGCTCGGCGATGGGGACGGCGTGCACGCGCAGGCGGTCGCCGAGCGCGTCGAGCGGGACGCGCGCGGTGTCGTCCTCGATATCGAGGTCGGCTGCGAGGTCGGCGCGGTCGCGGTCGTCGACGTAGAACTCGACGTCGGGTGGCGCGCCGTTCGGGGCGGCGCGGGCGTCCGCTTCCACGACGAGGGTGTCGCCGTCGACGGTGGCGTCGACGCGGATGCGCGGCCGGCCGGGTCCCTCGACGGTCATCTTCTCGCGGACGGACTGGTTGAGGTCGTCGTTCGCGCAGAAGTTGTAGTAGTGCTCGCCGGGCGGCAGGCGCTTTTCGAGGACGTAGCTGTCGCCCTCGCGGTGGGCGTGGTCGCGGCCGAGGAGTTGGTCGTTCCACGGCCCGATGACGGCGACGGAGTCGAGGTCGGACTCCGGGACGGGGAGGTCGGCGGCGGCGACTTCGAAGCGCGCGTCGACGCGCTCGTCCGGGAAGACGCGAACTGTCTGTTCGTGGTCGCCGTCCGGTGCGGCGAGTCGGAAGCGGTACGTCCCGGGGGTGTCGGGCGCGACGTCGAGGACGGGGTCGTCGGTGACGGTGACTGCGTCGTCGTCGGGGGCCTCGACGAGTGTCCACTTGTAGTCGGCGTCAGGGTCTGGCGCGCGCGGTGCGAGTTCGACTGACTCACCCACGGCGCAGAACCGTGGCGGGCCGGGCTGATGCATACCAGTGCCGTGCGAGAGGAGTAACTTGAACGTTCCCCTACTCGATTAATCTGTGAAATAGGATTATACCAAATTTTATTGCACGCTGTGTCGTCCCGTCTGACAATGCATCTTCGGGACGCGCTCGACGACTACAAACGACACCACGACGACACCACGTTCGCGGGTGAACGCCGAACGACCACCGGCCGTTTCTCCGGCATCGACGGCCGCCTCGTCCACGTCTCCCCTGACGGCGCTCTCCGCGACTTCAGCTACGCCCTCACCGGCCGCAACGGCATCGAACGCTCGCGCCTCGGCGTTCGCATCGATGACACCGTTCACTGGTTCGACGACTACGACACGAGCCAGCGCTACGACGGCACGAACGGCCTCGTCGTCACCGACCACGGCGACCTCGCGACCCAGTACGACCTCACCGTCGGTGATGGCCACGTCACGCACGTCGAAGCCCCCGAGGCCGACGCGCTCGTTGCCTACGTCGGCTTCGGGCCGGACCGACAGGAGACCCAACTCAGCCAACTCCGCACCGACGACACCGTCGAGGTGTATCACGACCGCGAACACGACTTCATCGCCGGCTCCGCCGACTTCGCGTCGCTCGGCGGCGAACCCCAACTCGACCTCGAATCGATACTCGCCCCCGAACCCGTCGAGGAGCCACGCGCCGTGCTCGGCGCACGCTACGAGACCGACCGCCTCAGCGGCGACGTCGTCGTCGGCGTCCCCATTACGGACGGCCGCGCGAGCGTCGCCACCCTCCTCAGCGACCGCACCGAAACGACACGCGAGGAGGCACAGGCCCGCGTTCGCGCACTCGCACGGGATTACGACTCGGCCGCGACGCTCCGACGTGAGGCCGAACGCCAGCACGTCGCCGACACCGACCACGTCCCCTCGTCGGCACGTACCGCCGTCGATGCCGACCTCCGTGTTCTCTCCCTGCTCTCGACGGGACGTGGTGCTCGCATCGCCGGCCCCGACTTCGACCCCTTCTACACCCACTCCGGCGGCTACGGCTACACGTGGTTCCGCGACGACGCCGAAATCTCCCAGTTCCTCCTCGCCGCCGACGACGCCTTCGACCTCGACCTCGAGGACTGGCACGAACACAGTGCCCGCTTCTACTGCGACACCCAGCGCCCCGACGGCACGTGGCCACACCGCGTCTGGCCACGCAGCGGCGCGCTCGCGCCCGGGTGGGCGAACGGCCGCATCGAGGACGGCGACGGCGTCGACTATCAGGCCGACCAGACGGGGAGCGTCGTCTCCTTCCTCGCGACCTACCGCCCGCTCGCCCCCAAGGGCCTCCGTGACGACATCGACACGACGCTCGCCGCCGCACTCGACGGCCTCGACGCGACGCTCGCGGACGACGGCCGCCCCGCCCCCTGTCAGAACGCGTGGGAGGACGCGACCGGTCGCTTCAGCCACACCGCCGCGACCTTCCTCGAAGCGTACGCCGCGCTCGCCGCCCTTCCCGGGGATGTCGTGGACACCGACCGAGCGGCGACGCGTGCCCGCACGCTCTACGACGCCCTCGATGACCTCTGGTGTCCGGAGCGCGGCATCTACGCGCTCCGGGAAGTCGACGGCGAACTCGACGACCGCGCCGACTCCGCGGCCCTCGCGCTCGCGGACGCCCACCGCGCCTACGCCCGCATTGCGGACGTCGACGCCGAGCGTCTCGACAGACTCGTCTCCCATACCGAAACCGTCTGCGAGGCGCTGTGGCGTGAGACGGACGCCGCCGCGGGACTCGTCCGCTACGAGGGCGACGGCTGGCGTCGCAGCACGCAGGACGCGGCGAAGATCTGGACGGTCTCGACAGCATGGGGTGCACACGCGACCGGCGCGCTCGCCGCGCTCCTCGACGCGCAGGACGACGGGCGCGCGGACGTGCTGGCCGCGCGCTCGCGCGACCTCCTCGCAACCCTCCTGCCGGACGGCCCGCTCGCGATGACGTCGGGCTATCTCCCCGAACAGGTATTCGACGACGGGACGCCGGACAGCGCGACGCCGCTCGGCTGGCCGCACGCGATTCGAACGGCGACGCTCGCGCTCTACGAAGAAGAACCCGTGTTTCAGGCCGAGGACGGTTCGGGCGCGCTCGCGCCGTCCCCGGAGCGACTCGACTGACTGACGGCCTCACCCGTTCGTCGGTCGAAGAGGTGGACGGCATCCTCGGAGAACGCGATGCGGACTGACTCCCCGACCGCGGGTTCGACGTCCGCGGGAACGCGCGCGATGAAGTCATCGCCGAGGTCGAGGTAGAGGTAGTTGTCGGAGCCGACCGGTTCGAGGACGTCGACGCGCGTCTGAATGGCGTGTTCGACGTCGTCGCCGACGACGGTGACGTGCTCGGGGCGGACGCCGAGCGTGTAGTCGCCCTCGGGGACGCCGGGGTTCGGGAGCGTGTACTCGAAGCTCTCGCCCTCGAGTCTGAGTCTGTCGTCGACCTGCGGGACGGCGGTGACGTCGAGGAAGTTCATCGACGGCGAGCCGACGAACCCGCCGACGAACGCGTTGGTGGGGTTGCGGTAGACGTGTTTCGGGGCGCCGACCTGCTGGAGTTCGCCGTTGTTGAGGATGACCATCCGGTCGCCCATCGTCATCGCCTCCTCCTGGTCGTGCGTGACGTAGATGGCGGTGATGTCGAGTTCCTCTTGGAGACGCTGGATCTCGGTGCGCATCGACGTGCGGAGCTTCGCGTCGAGGTTCGAGAGGGGCTCGTCGAAGAGGAAGACGTCGGGTTCGCGGACGATGGCACGCCCGAGCGCGACGCGCTGTTTCTGTCCGCCGGAGAGCTCGTCGGGGTGGTCCTCGAGCAGGTCCTCGATGCCCATCATTTCGGCCGTCTCGTACACTTGCTCGCGGCGCTGGTCCCGCGAGAGGTCGGTGCTCATCCGGAGGCCGAACTCCATGTTCTCGAAGACGGTCTTGTGCGGGTAGAGCGCGTAGTTCTGGAACACCATCGCGATGTCCCGGTCGCGCGCGTGGATGTCGGTGACGTCCGTCCCGCCGATGTGTATCGACCCGCTGGTCGGTCGTTCGAGGCCGGCGATCATGCGGAGCGTCGTGGACTTCCCGCAGCCAGAGGGGCCGACGACGGTGACGAACTCGCCGTCGTCGATGTCGATCGAGAGGTCGTCGACGGCGACGATGCGGCCGCTGTCGAACTCCTTCCGGAGGCCGTCTAACCGAACTGTTGCCATACCCCATCTGGACGTGGCGCGAAGTATAGTTCTTTCCCTGTTGTAGAAATATACGAGATATCTTTTCATCACACCAAACACTAATTATTGTTCAGCGTGATTTGGGAGCGGGTGGCGTCCGCGCAGTCGCGTCGAGCCGTCGCTCCCCTATCGCGCTTAGAGGCCGATATAGTACTGATTCGATGCCGGTGGTCGTCCCTTCGACCGTCCCACTGAACGCGTCTGGGTTCGTGGATCCGACAGATTTAAATCTATGATGAATAATTAATTCACCGTTAACCATGCCAATGGATCGCAGATCAGTGCTCCGGAACCTCGGTGTCGCAGGACTCCTCGCGTCGGCCGCGGGGTGTGCGAGCGTTCAAGAACAGGGGACGTCGACCACGAACGGGACCAGCGGAAACGAGGGGACGACGAGTGTCGACGCGGGAACGGCGACCGCATGGTTCGCGCGCCCCTCCGCCGAGGAGAAGTCGCTCCGGGAGAACCTCGCGCGCTTCAACGACCAGTCGCCACACACCATCGAAGGCTCGGACATCTCCGACCTCGGGAAGAAGACGACGAGCGCGATCCCCGCTGGCCAGGGACCCCAGACATTCGAGTGGGCGCACGACTGGGTCGGCGACTACTACCAGCGTGACTTCCTCGCCGACCAGAGCGACAAACTCTCCGTCAGCCTCGACACGTTCACGGACGCGGCCGCACAGGCCGTCCAGTTCGAGGGAGCGACCGTCGGCCTCCCGATCTCCGCGGAGACGGTCGCACTCATCTACAACAAGGAGTACGTCGACTCCCCACCCTCGACCGTCCAGGAGATGGTGTCCATCATGGAGGAACACCACGCTCCCAGCGAGGGGACGTACGGACTCAGCTACCCGCTCACCCCCTACTTCATCAGCGCGTGGGCGCAGGCGTTCGGCGGCTACATCTTCGACGTCGACAAGGACCCGATGCTCGGCATCTCGAAACCCGAGACCGTCCGCGGGTTCAAGTTCGTCATCGATACGTTCACCCCCTATATGCCCAGCGACACCACGTACGGACCGCAGGCCTCCGTCTTCTCCGAGGGGAACGCGCCGTTCGCCATCAACGGCCCGTGGTACCTCGCCACGCTCCGCGAGAAGAACCTCGACTTCGGCGTCACCACCCTCCCCAAGCCAGAGGGCGGCAACCCGAACCCCTACACGGGCATCCAGCTCTGGTACTTCTCGAAGAAGATGCGCGAGGAGACCCCCGCCACGAAGGCCGCGCGCGCCTTCATCGAGTGGTACGCGACGAACACCGACCTCCTCATGCGTATCGCCGACGCGCACGGCTTCATCCCCGTCCACAAGGAACTGGCCGGCAGCGACGACCTGCCATCGGTCGTCAAGGGCTTCTCGCAGGCCGCACAGCAGGGCACCCCGATGCCCACGCACCCGAAAGTGCAGGCCGTCTGGGACCCCGTGAAAAACGCGTTCAACACCGTTCTCAACGGCAACGCGGAGATGGAGCAGTCGATGAAGGACGCCGAGCAAACGATTCGCTCGCGGTGGGAAAACTAGGCCAATGAGTACTGTCTCCCGCGTCGTACAGCGGTTCGAGGACTCCCCGCTCGTCGAGCGGCAGGACGCCTCGCTGTTGCTCGTCCTGCCGGGGCTGTTCTTCTTCTCGGCGTTCATGTTCTTCCCGATGCTCTATCTGCTGGGCATCTCGTTCACGAACGCCCGGCCGTCGAACCTCTTCGCCGGGGGGAGCTTCCTCACGTTCGGACAGGCACAGCTCGTCGGGTTCGAGAACTACGTCGCCATCCTCACCGACCCCGCGTTCTGGAACTCCTTCGGCGTGACGTGGCTCTACGTTGCGACGAGCGTCGTGTTGAAGATCTGCCTCGGCCTCCTCATCGCGCTCGTCGTCACCGGCAAGCGCGTCCGCGGGAAGCGCTGGATGCGCGCGCTCATCATCCTCCCGATGGGTCTGCCCGCCATCTTCACCGTCACCGTCTGGCGCGGCATCTTCACCTCCGCCCAGTTCGGCCTCGCGAACCAGCTCCTCGGCACCTTCGGCGTCGAGGCCGTCGCGTGGCTCCAACAGCGCTGGCTCGCGTTCTTCGCGTACAACGTCACCGAAATGTGGCTCGCCTACCCCTTCATGGTCATCATCACCGTCAGCGCGCTCCAGGACGTCGACTCGAACCTCCACGACGCCGCGATGGTCGACGGCGCCGGCTACTTCGCGCGCCTCCGACACATCACGCTCCCGAGCATCAAACGGCCCGTGCTCTTCGCGTCGATCCTGACGGCCGCGGCCTCCTTCCAGCAGTTCCTCATCCCCTACGTCTTCAACGAGGGGGGCCCCGGCCGGACGAACGAACTCCTCATCGTCTACGGCTTCCGTGAAGCGTTCGCGCTCTCACGCTACGGGCAGGGTGCGGCCATCATGGTCGTCACCGTCCTGTTCATCGGCGTGTTCATGTGGCTGAACGTGAAGAAGGGTCGTCTCGCCGACGGGGTGGACAAATGAGCCTCCTGCGCTCAATCCGCCAGCGCGTCTGGGAGGACACCGTTCGCGTCGCGCGCTCGCCGCTCGAGACTGCCCGCGAGATACGGTACACGATTCGCGGTCTGCGTCGGGGCGAAATCCCGCCGCGCCGCGTCGCCGCGACCGTCCTCTCGACGGCCGGCGCGCTCCTCCTCGTCATGGCGCTCCTCTTCCCCATCTACTGGATCCTCCTCTCGGCGTTCTCGGGGACCGGCGGCTCCATCTACGCCTCCGGGGGCTTCCACCTCCTCCCGCGACAGCCCTCGCTGAAGCCGATGCTGTGGGTCGTCGGCGACCTCGGCATCCCGGCGTACGCCGTCACGCTATCGATCCCGTTCAGCGACCTCGCCGTCGTGTTCGGGACGCCACACATCAGCATCCTCGACGTCAGCCAGTACGGCGTCACCAACCCATCGGACTTCAAGAAATACCTCTGGAACAGCCTCACGGTCGCGATTCCGACCGTGCTACTCGCGATGTGTCTCATCGTCCCGGGCGCGTACGCGCTCTCGCGTCGCGAGTTCATCCTCCGGCGCAAACTCCTCTTCGGCTACGTCCTCTTCACGCAGGTCGGCGGCGGCCTCGGCATCGCCGCGCTCATCGCGCTCTACGCGATGTTCGTCCAGGTCGGCCTCAACAACAACAAACTCGCACTCGCCGTCTACTACGCCGCCACCGCCGTCCCGTTCAACACGTGGCTACTGAAAACCTACATGGACGGCATCCCGCCCTCCTACGAGGAGGCCGCCGTCGTCGACGGCGCGCCACCGTGGAAGGTCGTCACCGAGGTCATCCTCCCGCTCTCGACGGCGGGCCTCGCGACGGTGTTCATCTTCACCTTCCTCACCGGCTGGACCGAGTTCGTCGTCGCACAGACCCTCCTCTCCACGGACAACTACACGCTCCCGGTCGGGCTGTACGCGCTCGTCGGCGAGTACGCCATCCCGTGGGCGCGCTTCGCCGCGTTCGCCCTCGTCTTCGCCTCACCCATCGTCGTCATCTACCTCTTCGCGCAGCGCTACATCGAGGGTGGGCTCTCCTTCGGCGGCATGGAAGGCTAAAGGCGACTTCACCACCGCTTCTCCCTTTCGCACACGGTTCAGCGGCGCCGACGTGCACGCGGTCGAACAGCAAATCGTGTCTCCGGACTGGTAGGGTTGGTCAGCGAGCCGCCTCTAGCTCGTCGAAGAGGGCTGCAACGCGCTGTTCGATCTCGTCGCGAATTTGCGCGACGTCCTCGGCGGATTTGCCGTCGGGGTCGGTGAGGTCCCAGTCGCGGTTCTCGCCCGCCCACCCCGCCGGACAGACGTCTTCCGCCGAGCAGCCCATCGTGATGACGTAGTCGGCGTTCTGGATCTCCTCGAACGTCACCTCACGTGGTGTGCGCCCGGAGAGGTCGATGCCGACCTCCTGCATCGTCTCGACGACTTCCGCGTGGACGTGGTCGGCCGGGTCGGTGCCGCCGGTGACGAGTTCGATGTCGTCCTCGAGACCGCGGTCGGCGCGTTCGCGGTCGGCGAAGGCGTACGCCATCTGGGAGCGGCCGGCGTTCTGTACACAGACGAGTGCGACGGTGGTGGGGTCAGTCATTGGTTTCTGGTGTGGTGGTGTAGCTGGGAAGCGATGCGTCGTCGTCGAAGAGGGAATCCTTGGTGGCGAGTGCGACGCGAACGAGCGCGAGCATCACGGGGACTTCGATGAGCGGGCCGACGACGGTCGCGAGCGCGACGTTGCTGCCGATGCCGAAGACGGCGACGGCGACGGCGATGGCGAGCTCGAAGTTGTTCGAGGACGCCGTAAAGGCGAGACTGACGCTCTCGGTGTAGTCGAAGCCGGCGAGCGCGCTGACGCCGTACGCAATCCCCCAGAGCGCGACGAAGAAGACGAAGAGCGGAATCGCGATGAGGACGATCTGCTCGGGGTTCGAGACGATGTAGTCGCCCTTCAGCGCGAACATCACGACGACCGTGAAGAGCAACCCGAGGAGGCCGAGCGGACTGATGCGCGGGATGAAACGCCCGTAGTAGGTCTCGCGCCCGACCGTGCGGAACGCGACCTTCTGGACGAGATACCCCAGAAGGAGCGGGAGGCCGAGGAAGACGAGCACCGTCTGGGCGATGAGCCCCATCGAGACGGAGACGGTCGTCCCGCGGAGGACGGTGAGGAAGAAGAACGCGTAGGGGACGAAGAGGACGATCTGGAGGAGCGAGTTGACGCCGACACAGACCGCACACATCTCTTGGTTCCCGGCGGCGAGTTCGTTCCAGACGAGCACCATCGCGATACACGGCGCGATGCCGACGATGATGAGGCCGGTAACGAACTCCGGATGCCCACCGAGGAAGAAGACCGCCAACCCATACATCAGGAAGGGCGCGACGAGCCAGTTGAACGCGAGCGTCAGCCCGATTTCCTTCCGGGCGGTCCGCGTGACGCTCGGAATCCGGCCGTAGTCGATCTCGGCCATGATCGGGAAGATCATCACGAAGAGCCCGAGCGCGATCGGGAGACTCGTGCCGTGCCACGTGACGGCGTTCAGGACGTCCGCGACGCCGGGAGCGAAGCGCCCGAGTGCGACCCCGAGCACCATCGCGAGCCCGATCCAGACGGTGAGGTAGCGGTCGAGGATACCGAGGTCGTCGCTCACTCGGCACGCACCTCTCGATCAGCGGTCTCGAGGAGCGTCTCGGCGAGGTCGGTCGCAGTGTAGTACCGCCAGTTCCCGTCCTTGCGGCGGGTGACGAGGCCCGCGTCCACGAGGTCGGAGAGCGCGTGGCTGACGGCGCTCTCGCTGACGTCGACGAACGGGTCGAGTTCGCACACACAGAGTTCGTCGTCCGCGACGGCGAGCGCGCGCACCAGTCGATACCGCGTCTCGTTCCCGAGCACGGCGAACACCGGTCGCGCCGCGTCGTCGGCGAACGCGGCGTCGGCGAGGCCGTCGAGTTCCTCAAGCCGTTGTTCGACGTCCGCCTCACAACACTCCCCGAGTTCGTCGCGGAGGAGACTGCGCAATCGAGCTGTTGACTCGGCCATCACACGCTGATTGAGAGGAGATTCAGATAACTCCTCCGACTTGAGCGACGATTCAGATACCAGTGGGACTCTCTCAGACACCCATCAACCGTGGACTCCCACAACCAAGACTGGACGCTCAGTCGTCGTGCCGGTACTGCTCGGCGAACAACGCGACCAAGACACCAGTAGTCGGGACGAGTCGGGCGACGACGCCGGAGAGTTCGCCCAGCGGTACGAGCTGGGACACGGCCAGCGTGACGCCGCCGAGTAGCAGCAAACAGCCCGCAACCGAGGACAGGGTGTCTCCCACTTCATAGAGGGAGAACCACGAGACTCCCCAAAGCACGAGGCCCACCGGGATCGCCCACTCGACCACGGGCAGGAGCGGAGGGGAGAGTAAGAGCACTCCACCGACGAGTCCCACACCGAGGAGGAGAGCCACGAGACGGCCGAACGGACTCCCCCACACCGCCTTGGCCACTCGAGTGACACTCATCACTCGTCTTTCACAACGGATGACAATAATACAGATGGTACGGGGGAGAGCAAACGGTCCTCGTCGCCGCTTCGGTGACACAGGACAGTCAGCATGACTAGCTCCCTCAGATCTACGAGGTCAGAAGTTAACGCATATTTCCGTCAGCCGTGTCTTCCTACGTAATATGCAATTCTGCGACAGGTGTGGTTCGATGATGCACACGGAGGGCGACACGTGGGTGTGTCGCTCCTGTGGGAACGAGGAAGCGCGGGACTCGCAAGCGGAAGCGGCAATGTCGGTACAGGATGGACAGCAGGACGACGGGGCACCGGACGTGGCCGACGCGACCCAGGACTCCGCCGAGACGATGCAGGAGCCGTGTCCGGCGGAGGACTGCGACAGCGACCAGGCCTACTACGAGATGATGCCGAAGCCGGGCGGCTCCTACGAGGTACGGTTGTTCACTTGCGTCGAGTGCGGCCACAAGTGGCGCGAGTCCTGACAGTACATCTCGCGCGCCGTCACAGTATACACAGGCGCCTGTGACATCCTGCCCGCCGTTCACGTGGCACCCCATCGAGAGTGCGCTCTCCGTCGGCAGCGTGGAGAGCCGAGGCGACACCACCGCGGAACACACCGGACGCGCGTGAGGTGAGACTTCGACATGCACGGTGCGACGACCACGCGACGCCGCGACCTCGCGTTGTTACCGCTGTGAGCGTAGGGACATATAACGAACAACCGACTGAGTAGTCGACAGACATGGGGAGAAAACGTTGGGTCGCACATCTCGCTGAACGGTCGTGGGTCGGGATTACCCTCCTCGGTTTCCTCTTGCTCGCGATTCCGTTCTACGACGTCTGGGACGGCGTTTCGAGCGTTTCGTGGAGTGTCACGACCACCGCCGTCGAGAACTCGGTATTGCTGCTGCTCGCACTGGCGCTGACTTACGGTGGCTACTGGGTCGGAACCCGGGAGTGGGCGTCGCGCTATAAACTGACTGTCACCCGGTGGAGTCTCGGCGTCGCCGGCGTGATTGCGGCGCTGTACGCGCTCATCATCGGGTCGCAGGTCTGGGTGCTGGGGCGGCTCAAGCCCTGGACGCTCGCCCTCAACGGCGTGCTGTTCGGCGCGGTCGTCGCGTTCGGCGTCGGCGTGTACAACGCCCGACAGGAGCGGATGCGAGCCGACCTCGAGCAGCGCAGAGGGGAGTATCGGACGCTCACCGACGACGTCCTCGACACCTCGGATGTTGCGACGTTCGTCCTCGACGACGAGTTCGACGTCGTCTGGATCAACCGCGCGACGGCCGAGTATTTCGGCCTCGACCGGGAGGCGGTCATCGGGCAGGACAAGCGCAGTCTCGTCGAAACTGAGATTGCGGACCGCTTCGAGGACCCCGAGGCGTTCCGCGAGCGCGTGTTGTCGTCCTACGACGACAACACCGGCGTCGAGGAGTTCGAGTGCCACATCCTCGGGGACGAGGACCGCGACGACCGTTGGCTCGAGCATTGGAGTCGCCCCATTGAGAACGGCCGCTATGCCGGCGGCCGGATCGAGCACTACACGGACATCACGCCGATCAGACGCCGCGAGCGGGAGTTGGAGTATCGTGAGCGCAAACTCAGGGAGCTCTACGACGTGTTCGCCGACCCGTCGCTCACGTTCGACGAGCAAGTGGATGGCCTCATCGCGATTGGGCGCGACCTCTTGGAGGCCGACTACGGTGCGTTCGCCTGCCTCGACTCGGAGAGCGGCGAGCACGAGACCGACGTCGTCCAGTCCGGCGACGGCGACGTCGAGGGGATTCCGCTCGCGCAGGTTTGCTGTGAGGACGCCGTCCGTGAGGCGCGCACGCTCCAGTTCGAGACGCGTCCCTTCGATGGCGAGTCGACGCAGTGTGGCGTCGACGCCGGCTTCGAGACGTACGTGGGCACCCCGGTCTACGAGCACGACAACCTCTACGGGACGCTCTGCTTCCTCGACCGTGAGGAGGGCGCGTCGTTCGATGACTGGCAACTCGCCATGGTCGAACTGATGGGGAATTGGCTCGGCTACGAGCTCAACCGCCAGCACCTCCTCGAAGCCCAGCAGGAGGCGCTGCGTGAGCAGGAGGCGAAACTCGAGGAGTTCGTCGACACGGTCGACAACTACGCGATTTTCACGCTCGACACCGAGGGCCACGTCACGTCGTGGAATCAGGGTGCGGCGGACATCAAGGGCTACACGGAGGCGGAAATCATCGGCGAGGACTTCCGGACGTTCTATCCTGAGTCCTTGCGGGAGGACGGTGTTCCGGACGCCCTTCTCGCCGAGGCGGCGGAGACGGGGCAGGCGAGCCACGAAGGTTGGCGCGTCCGCAAGGACGGGACGAAGTTCTGGGCGGACGTGACGATTGCGGCACGCTACGACGAAGCGGGCGAGCACGTCGGCTACACGAAGGTCGTCGAGGACCTGACCGACCAGCGCGCCCACGAGCGTGAACTCGAACACCAGCGCGAGCGCCTCGAGTTCATGAATCGAATCCTCAGGCACAACATCCTGAACGGCCTGAACCTCGTCGGCGCTCGCACCGAGATTCTCGACCGGCAGTTCGTCGACGACCCGCAGGCCCAGACGCATCTCGACACGATCGACGACCGGGTTGCGGACCTCTCCGCGCTCATCGGGACGATGCGGGCGTTCATGGACGCCATCGTCGCCGACGACGACTACGAACGCTATCCGGTCGCGCTCCGGGCGGCGCTCGACGCGAAGCTCGAGCTCGCCGAGAACAGTTACCCGGGCGCCGTCTTCGAGACGCACGACCTGCCCGATTCGTCGACGGAAGTCGTCGCGGACGACCTCATCGGCGAAATCTTCGAGAACACGCTCTCGAACGCGGTCGTGCACAACGACAAGGCGACACCGCGCGTCGAGGTCTGGGCGTCCGAGACGACCCGTGAGGTCGCCATCAACCCCGAGACCGGCATGCCGAGCACGTCGAGCACTCCCTCGTCCGCTGAGACGGTGCGCGAGGAGCGCGACGCCGTCGTCGTCCACATCGCGGACAACGGCCCGGGCATCCCCGACGAGGAGAGGGAGGCCGTCCTCAAGAAGGGCGTCTCGGAGATCAGCGAACCCGGGAACGGGTTCGGCCTCTATCTCGTCAAGGAGATGATGGAGACCTACGGCGGAACAGTGCAGATTCGGGATAACGACGCCGTCGACGGGGACGAGGGAACGGTCTTCGATCTGGTGTTCCTTCGGGCGGACTAGCCCACGGGGGTAGTCACTCCAATTGTCGTAAGACGAAGAAGCCTCCAGAGAGGGAACGCCGACGTCGATGCACACGGTTGTGCGGCGTTAGTCGCGCTCCGGGAGTGGGCGTCGTGTGAGTGTCCCGTCGCGGGTCACGGTGTAGATGGCGTCGTCGACGACTGGCGCGGTCCGGAGGGCGCCATCGGTGGTGAGCGTCGTCTGCTGGCGGCCGCTCGTGACGTCGACGACGTGAATGTCGCCGTCGAGCGCGGCGAGAAATACGCGCCCGTTCGCGACGACGGGTTTGCCGGGCAGACTCGCGTCGACATCGAACGACCACTGCGTCGTTCCGTCCGCCGCGCTGAACGCCGCGGCAGTGCCGTCGGCCGTCCCGGCGACTACCCGTCCGCCGTCGACGCTCACCGGCGAGAGGCCGCCCGGTCCCGGATGCCGTACCCACTGTTTCTCGCCCGTCGCGGCGTCCAGCGCGTACAGGTATGTGTCCGCAGTATCCACGAACACCGACCCGGTGGCCGTGACGGGCGGTGCACGAGTGTACCACTCGAGGCGGTTCTCCCAGCGGATCGACCGTGTATTCGCGTCGAGCGCCGCGATGATACCGTTTCGGTCGGCGACGATGAGGCGTGATGGGTCGCGGCGCTCGAGCGACACAATCGGATTCGCGACCTCGACACCCCACCGTCGCGTGCCGGTCTCGGGGTCGAGCGCGACGACAGTGGAGCGATCAGCCACGAGCACCACGTCGTCGCCGACGACGGGCGCGGCGGCGACGCGGTTCGCCGTCCGCACCGTCCACTGGTGGTCGCCACTCGCCGCGTCGAACGCACGAACGCCGTCCGCGTAGCCGACGTAGAGGTGTCCGCGCGTATCGTCGTGGACCGGCGTGGTCGTCGTGGCGGCGCTCGTCTCCCGGGTCTGCCAGCGACGCGTTCCGACCCGTCCGACTGCGGCGAGGTGCCCGGTCGTCGTGCCGACGAAGAGTGTGTCTGCAGTCGCCGTCATCGGTGTGACGACCCGTCCCGAGAGCGACTGCGACCACGTCGTGTCGTCACGCCCGATGAGGCTCGTGCATCCGGCGGTGAGTGTGAGTCCGCCTGCACCGACCGCTCGAAGGAGTCGGCGGCGTGGAAGAGACACACATGGGTGTGGCGTTTGCGTGACGGGAGTCGTTTGTGGCCGAGCGGACGACGACTGGTCGTCGACCGAGGAGACTGCGCGTCGTCGAGCCACGAGAATCGCGAGTGATGGGAGCGGTCCGTTCGCGTGTATCCGATACCCGCCAGAAAATATTATTGTGTATATATCCCTAATATGGATAAGGTCTATTAATACTGGGGCCGAAGGAACAGTCGATGTTCGACGTCCCCGACAACACGACCACGGAATCCACCTACGAGTGTATGCGGTGTGGCGAGCTCATCACCGAGGACCACAACCCCGTCACCTGCCCCGAATGCGGTAGCGGTGTGCAGAACCGAGCGATGTCCCTCGAGTGAGATCCACCCCGGCGTAAACTGGGAGTTTTCGTTCCACAGGATCGCGTCGACGGCCGTTCGGAATCGCCACTGTTGCTCAAGTTCGTCTCGTCGCTTCAGTCGCGGGAGCACGTACGACAGAGTCTGTTCCCTGACGAGTCCCGACTGGACGAAGTGACCCAGCTCGCCGGGCGCCCCGATAGTGGAGTGCCGAGGCCGGACCGGCGGACCAGCGCTGTGTGAGTGTAGTGACCGCCGAGCCGGCGGCCACGTCCGTGGTGGGGCATCGTCTTATGTGCCGAGACCCAACTGTGCCGTCATGGGTACTACAGACCCGGTACCGGACGGGATGCGCGGGGCCGTCCGCAGGGTCTTCTCGGAGTCGTCGGTGCCATCGACACCGATGACCGCCGCCGAAGTCGCAGAGAACGTGGACTGCACGGACGCGGTCGCTCGCCGGACGCTCGACGCACTCGCCGAGGACGGCGTCCTCGAAGCGAAAGCGCTCGACGGCGAGTCGCGGGTCTGGTGGCAGGACGCGGCGTCCGGTCGTACCGACCGACGTGACTCGGAGGCACTCACGGCGTTCGTGAGCGCCGTCCAGGACTACGCCATCTTCACGCTCGACCCGGACGGCGTCGTCGTCAGTTGGAACGAGGGTGCCGAACGCATCAAGGGCTACACGGAGGAGGAAATCGTCGGCGAACACTTCTCGACGTTCTACACCGAGGGCGCCCGGGACGCGGGCGTCCCCGCGGAGAACCTGACGGCGGCGCGGACGAACGGCCGCGTCGAGGACGAAGGCCAGCGGGTGCGCGCGGACGGGTCGACCTTCTGGGCGAACGTCACCATCACCGCGATTCGCGACGACGACGGCGAGCTCCGAGGGTTCACGAAGGTGACGCGCGACATGACGGAGCGCCGCGAGTACGAGGAGCGCCTCCGTCGGGAGCGCGACCTCACCGAGCAAATCGTCGACACCGTCCCAATGAGCGTCTGCCTGCTGTCCGAGGACGGCGAGCTGGTTCGCGCGAACCAGCGGATGCTCGACCGACTCGACGTCTCGGCGGATGAGCTCTCCGCGTACAGCATCGATGACTGGGAACTCTACGACTCGGACGGGGAGCTAATCCCCATCGAGGAGTGGCCGTGGTCGCGCGTCGTCGAGTCGGGCGAGCCGGTCTACGACTTCCAGTGTCAGGTCGATCTCCCCGGCGTCGGGCGTCGCTGGCTCTCCATCGATGCCGCCCTGTTCGACGACGAGGCGGACGACCAGAACCGGGTCGTCGCCGCCGTCGACGACATCACCGACAGCGAGAAGCGCAAGCGCGAACTGCGCCGCGAGTACGACCAGACGACGAAACTCCTGCAGACGGCGCCGATCGCGGTGGCGGTCGAGGACGCGAACGGCGAGGCGGTGCTCGCGAACGACCGCGCGCGTGACTACCTCGGTTTGGGCGAGAACGAACGTGTCGACGAGGCGACGTCGACGGACGACTTGGCGCTGTACGACGCGGACGGCAATCCCATCGATAAGTCGGAAACGCCGGCCGCGAAGGTGCGCGCGCACGGCGAGGCGGTGTTCGACGAGGAACTCCGCATCGAGCGACCGGACAGCGACCGGCGGTGGTTCCGCATCAACGCCGCGCCGGTCTATGGCGAGGACGGCGAACTCGAACGCGTCATCTCCGCCGGCGAGGACATCACCGAGCAGAAGGAGCGCGAGCAGCGCCTTGAGCGCCAGAAGAACGAACTCGAGACCGAGCTCCGCGAAGTCTTCGGCCGCGTCTCGGACGCCTTCTTCGGGCTCGATGAGGAGTTCCGCTTCACGCACCTCAACGAGCGGGCGCACGAACTCATCAACCCGACGGACGAGGACCTCATCGGCCGAGACATCTGGGAGGCGTTCCCGGAGGCGACGACGCGGCGCTTCAAGTCGAAGTACGAGCGCGCGATGGCGGAGCAGGAGACGGTCTCCTTCGAGGAGTACTATCCGGCGCCGCTCGACACGTGGTTCGAGGTGCGCGCGTACCCCTCCGAGACCGGGCTCTCGGTCTACTTCCGGGACATCAGCGAGCGCAAGGAGCGCGAGCGCGAACTCGAGGCGTCCGAGCAGCGCTACCGGACGCTCGCGGAGAACTTCCCGAACGGCCTCGTCACGATGTTCGACGAGGACCTCGAGTACACGCTTGCGGCCGGCGGGGTGCTCGATGACCTCCACGTCGAGGCAGCCGATATCGAGGGCGCACACCCCGAAGACGTCTGGCACGACGACGGCGCTACGCGACTCGTGTCGCTCCTCGAGGCGACCATCGAGGGCGAACGGCAGACGGAGGAACTCGCCTACGTCGGGCGGGAGTGGAAGCTGCAGGCTGTCCCGTTGACCGACGAAGACGGGGTGGTGTTCGGCGGGATGACCGTCGCACAGGACATCACCGACCGGAAGGAACGCGAGCGCGAACTCGCGAAGTACAAGACGATCGTCGAGACGGTCAGCGACGCCATGTACGTGACTGACGAGGACGGCCACTACACCACCGTGAACGACGCGTTCACGGAGCTGACGGGCTACGACCGCGCGGACGTCCTCGGCTCGCACGCGTCGAACGTCGTCGACGAGGAGATTCTCGAGCAGGCGAGCGAGGTGCGCGCAGCACTCGCGAACGAGGACGTCTCGGCGCCGACGATGGAGGCGACGATTACGACGGCGGACGGCGAGCGCGTCCCGACGGAAGTAGCGCTCGCGACGCTCCCGATCGAGGGCGCCGAACGCCGGGTCGGCGTTGTCCGCGACATCAGTCAGCGAGTGGAGCGCCGGCGGCAGATCGAGGAGAGCGAGCGCCGCTATCGCACGCTCGTCGAGAACTTCCCCGACGGCGCCGTCGCGATGTTCAACGAGGACCTCGAGTATACGGCAGTCGGTGGTGAACTAGTGGATGCGACCGGCGTCGACCCGGCCGACCGCGTCGGCGAAAGCGTCGTCGACATCTACCCGGAGGACATCGTCGCCGAGGTCAAACCCCATTTCGAGGCCGCACTCGAGGGCGAGGCGCGGAGCTTCGAGGTCGAATACACCGGCCGCCACCTCTACGACCAGACCCTACCGGTCGAAACTGCGGACGGCGAGGTCCTCGGCGGGATGGTCGTCGTGCAGGACGTCACGGAACGCCGCGAGGCCGAGCGCGAACTCCGCGAGAGCGAGGAGCGTTTCCGGCTGCTCGCGGAGAACCTCGAGGAGACGGTGTGGATGACGACGCCGGACACCACGGAGATGCTCTACATCAATCCCGCCTACGAGGACATCTGGGGGCGCGAGCGCGAGGCGATCTACGAGAACTCCCACGTGTTCCTCGACGGCGTTCACCACGAGGACCGCGAGCGCGTCCGCGACGCCTACATGCGCCTCCCCGAGGAGTCCTACGACGAGGTGTTCCGCGTCGTTCAGCCGGACGGCGAGGTCCGCTGGGTGCACGCCCGCGGGGCGCCGGTCACTGACGACGACGGCGCAGTCACCAAAATCGTCGGTATCGCCGAGGACATCACGGACCGCAAGGAGCGCGAGCACGCCCTGGAGCGACGCACCCGCCAGCAGGCGGTCGTCGCGGAACTCGGGCAGCTGGCGCTCGAGACGGACGACCTCGACCAGCTCATGGCGGACGCGGTCCGCGAAGTCGCTGACGTCCTCGATACCGACTACTGCACGGTCCTCGACCTCGATGCGAGCAGACAGGAACTACAGGTGCGCCACGGCGTCGGCTGGGACGACGCCGTCATCGGGAGTGCGAGCGTCGACGCCGGCGAGGGCACACAATCAGGGTACGCGCTGGCCTCCGAGGAGCCGGTCGTCGTGGACGACTTCGGGACGGAGACGCGCTTCGACGCCGCGGAGTTGCTCACGTCACACGACATCGAGAGCGGCGTCAGCACGGTCATCGGGTCGGTCGACAACCCGTGGGGCATTCTCGGCACGCACGACACCGACCGGACGTCGTTCAGTGTTGAGGACGTCAACTTCGTGCAGAGCGTCGCGAACATCCTCACGGACGCCATCGAGCGCAACCGCTACAACGAGGAGTTGGAGCGGCTCGTCGCCGACCTCGAGGAATCGAACGAGCGCCTCGAGCAGTTCGCGTACGCGGCCTCACACGACCTCCAAGAGCCGCTGCGGATGGTCTCCAGCTATCTCTCGCTCATCGAGCGACGCTACGAGGACGCACTCGACGAGGACGGCGAGGAGTTCCTCGCGTACGCCGTCGACGGTGCCGACCGGATGCGCGAGATGATCGACGCGCTCCTCAAGTATTCGCGCGTCGAGACGCGCGGCGACCCGTTCGAGCGCGTGGATTTGGACGACGTCCTCACGGGCGTACACGCCGACCTCCAGATGAAGATCGAGGAGACGGACGCCGACGTCACCGTCGAGGAACTCCCCGAGGTGTCGGGCGACCCCGACCAGCTCCGGCAGGTGTTCCAGAACCTCCTCGACAACGCGCTCACGTACAGCGGGGAGGAGCCACCCGAAGTCCACGTCTCGGCCGAGCGGGTCGGTGACGAATGGCAGATCGCCGTCGCGGACGACGGCATCGGCATCGACCCGGAGCAGGAAGATCGCGTCTTCGAGGTGTTCCAACGCCTCCACACCCAATCGGAGTATTCGGGAACGGGAATCGGGTTGGCGCTCTGCCGGCGCATCGTCGAACGCCACGACGGCCGTCTCTGGGTGGACTCCGAACCGGGTGAGGGTGCAACTTTTACCGTCGCACTGCCAACGGTAGGAAACGACCGATGATAGAACATCAGGACGGGGAGCCCGTCGAGATTCTGCTCGTGGAGGACAACCCCGGCGACGTGCGCCTCACCGAGGAAGCGTTCGCGGAGGCGCGCATCAACAACGACCTCCACGTCACCCGTGACGGGCAGTCCGCACTCGACTACCTCCATCAGCGCGGCGAGTACGCGGACGTGGACCGACCCGACCTCGTCCTGCTGGACTTGAACCTCCCGCGCGTGAGCGGGATGGACGTCCTCGAGGAGGTCAAGTCCGATGACGCACTCTGCCGGATTCCGGTCGTCATCCTGACGAGCTCGGAAGCCGAGGAGGACATCGTCGAGAGCTACGAGAACCACTCGAACGCCTACCTGACGAAACCCATCGACCCGGCGGCGTTCATCGAGATGATCCAGTCGTTCGAGGACTTCTGGCTCACCCTCGTGAAACTCCCACCAGAGCCGAACGGCACATGACCGACACCGACACACCGCGGCTGCTGTTGATCGAGGACAACCCCGGTGACGCGCGCTACATCGAGGAGTTGCTCGACGAGGCGAGGGCGTTCTCCGAGCGCTCGATCGGTCCGCGCGCCGACCGGCCCAGCACCGACGGCGGCGGCGTCAACGCTCAGCAGCCGTCCGAACCCGACGGCGCGCCGTTCGTCCACGAGACGCGTCTCGAGGCGGGACTCGACCGACTGGCCGCGGAGACGCTCGACGTCGTCCTACTGGACTTGAACCTCCCGGACAGCGACGGTCTCGAGACGCTGCAGCGCGTCGTCGAGCACGCACCGCGCATCCCGGTCGTGGTCCTCACCGGGCTGCGTGACCGCGAAATCGGAATCGAGGCGCTCCGACAGGGTGCCGAAGAGTACCTCGTGAAGGACGACCTCTCCCCGGACCTCCTCATCCGCTCGGTCTATCACGCGATCGAGCGAAAGGCACACGAACGCGAGCAGAAACGCTACGAGACACTCATCGAGGAGGCAGCTGACGCGAACACCATCGTCTCCCCGGACGGGACGATCAAGTACGCCACCCCGTCAGTCAGACGCATCCTCGGCTACGACCCCGACGAGCTCGTCCACCGCGACGTCTTCTCGCTCGTCCATCCCGACGACGAGGAGACGCTCCGGGACGCGTTCGAGACGTTCACCGACGGTCGATCGACGGCCGAGTTCCGCCTCGAGCACGCGGACGGCTCGTGGGTCGTTCTGGACGCCCGCGCACGCGACCTGCAAGACGACCCCGCGATCGGCGGAATCGTCGTCTACACGCACGACGTCACCGAGCGGCGGGAGCGCGAACGCCGCCTCAAACAGCAGCGACAGCGACTCGCCGCGATCAACCAACTGAACGGCGTCGTCCACAGCGTCACCGGCGCCGTCGTCGACCGCTCGACCCGCACGGAGATCGAGCAGACGGCCTGCAACCAGCTCGCGGCCTCTGACTCCTACGAGTTCGCGTGGATCGGCACGGCCGACCCTCGCTCACAGACGCTGACCGTCAACGCACAGGCGAACCTCGACGGGTGCGACGACCTCCTCCCACCAACCGACGCGGACGAGAGCCGCGACCGGCCGGCGAATCGCGCACTCAAGACTGGCGAGGTCGTGACCGTGCAGGACGTCACGACCGACGCCGAGTACGGCCTCCAGGAAGCGGGCGCGAACCACGGCTTCGAAGCGCTCGCCGCGATCCCGATCGTCCACGAGGACACCGTCTACGGCGTCCTCACCGTCTATTCGGCGCGCACTGGTGCGTTCTGGCGTGAAGAACGGAACGTCGTCGCGCACCTCGGCGAGATCATCGGCCACGCCATCGCCGCCGCCGAACGGAAGCGCGCACTGATGAGCGACACGCTGGTCGAACTCGGGTTCCACGTCGAGGACGCCATCACCGCACCCGATGGAACCGGCCTCTCGGACCCGGTCGAACTCGAGCGAGTGATCCCGGTCGGCGACGACACGTTCCTCATCTACGGCGAGACGTCGGCGGCGTCCGTCGAGACCATCCGGTCGCTGACGGAGTTAGTCGAAGCGTGGGAGAGCGTCTCCGTCGTCAGCGAGCAACTCGACGGCGTGCGTTTCGAACTCCGGCTGTCGAGCGTCCCCATCATGTCCGAGGTGGCGTCGCTCGGCGGCTCCATCGATGACGCCCGTATCGAGGGCCGCGACATCCAGATGACCGTCCACCTCCCGGAAGAAGTCGAAGTCAGACAGGTCATCGAGACGATCGACGACAGATACGATACCGCCGAACTGATCGCACGGCGACGCATCGACACCACCGACGACACGTCCGAACGCCTGCAGCGCGTCTGGGCGGACGACCTGACCGACCGGCAGCGCACCGTCATCGAGGCGGCATACGCCGCGGGATACTTCAAGTGGCCGCGCGAATCGAGCGGCGAAGACGTCGCGGACTCCCTCGGCATCGCGGCACCGACGTTCTCCCAGCACCTCCGCGCAGCCGAGGACAAAGTCTTCGGCCGCATCTTCGACGACGACCCGTCCTCGGACGAAGAAGCGACCTAGGGACCGACTGCACCCGCGGGTCGACAAGCGACACTGCAGTCGCGGTGTATCTCGTTTAACCAACACAGCCGCCTTCTCCCCGGAAACGCAGACTATGTGATTGTCGGTCGGACGTAGAGCCGAGTGACCACGCGTATCTACGGCCTACAGGCCCTGTATTGCGCCTGCTCCGCGTATAATTTGTCTCCCTGCGTGATCATACGCCCTACTACGCGCTCTGAGCATCAGACTGCTAGTGGCTATTGATAGCGAGCGTCAGTGCTCTCGGCCGAGAACGCCCGGGTAGTCCGAGATGACGCCGTCGACACCCGCTTCGACTAGCTGTTCGGCCTGGTACCAGTTGTCGACTGTGTACGGGATGACCTTCCGACCCTCGCTGTGGGCGACTTCGACCAGGTCGATGTCGGCCCAGTCACTCCCGTCAAGGTAGTACTCGTCTCGGAAGAACGGAGTCCCCTTGATCATGTTGTACGGTGGTTGCACGTACTCACAGTCGAGTTCTCGCGCGGTCTCGAGTCCGTCCTCGATCGAGTCCCAGAGGAGGTACGCGATGGGGACACTCGGGTCTGCCTCTCGTACCGTCGCGAGTGCAGCCTTCGAGAACGACTGGACGACGAACTCGTTGTTGGACGCAGCGAGGACGTCCAGTGCCCGTTCGGTGAACGGCCGCCACGTTTCCTTTCGTGCCTCGAAGTCGTCGGGCATCTCCGGGCGACCGGCAGCCTTCCACTCGACGTTGAGCGGGACGTTGGCCGGGACGGCGTCGACGACCTCCTCGAGTCGAGGGACCGTCTCGCCACTCCCGAGGACTTCGGCGTCGAAGACGACGTCCGCATCAGCCTCCCACACGTACTTGTTCGGCGCGTCGGTCGGGCCCCGCTGTCCACCGTCGCGGTCGGCGAGCTTGTCGTCGTGGAAGACCGCGAGTTCGAAGTCCTCACCCTTCCACGGCTGACCGCCCGCAGGGACGATGTCGCACTCGACCATGTCGCAGCCACGGACGGCCGCGTTGGCGTTCGCGCCGCCGGCGACGGCGTTCTCGAACGCGGCGACGGTGTTCTCGGGATAGACACCTTTGAACCCGCGATGGGCGGCCAAGATCGGCGACTCGTCGGTCTCCTCCGGTCGGTCGGCGGCGTCGGTGTCGTCGCTCGCGGCCGACGCGGTCCCACCGACCAACGACGTGAGCGCCGTGACTGCAGTCCCTTTGAGAACCGTACGACGGTGCGGGCTAGTGATCGGAGCCATCGTGCTCCAAGAAGCTGTTCGGTGGCAAATACGTTGATATGAGCTGTACGTACCGGTATATTCCCCACGGCATGGGTCTCGATATCGGCGTCGCCGTCGGTCTCTGAGTTACGAGCCATCACTGGAGCGGACGCTTCGAAGGGCACAGCATGCTCGTTCTCTCGGTCGCAGCGGTCCTCGATCGCGTCCGTGCCGGAATTCAACGTTCCAGATTAGCGTGGAATATCCCGCCCGTTACCGACAGTGGATCGAGGAGGGATTGTCGGATTCACGCCCGTCCGAAGGACGGGATTCTCTCTTCGCAGAAAGATAGGCAAAACCAGCAACTGTTTCAGCGCGTTTCCCATTGCAGCGCACGGAGGTAATCGGATATCCTTACAGTCGAGTTCGAGACGGAGCCGACGGGCGTCCTCGCCGCGCTACTGTCGCGAATCGGCGAGGGTGGGAGCATCGACGTCGACAACGCGTTCTACGTCGAGGACGGGGAGTGGCTGGAGTCGTTCACTATCGCGACGACCGAGGACGTCGACATCGAGGCCTGTTTGGAGGATATTTCGGGCGTGTCGGTGTTCTACACGCAGTCGATTCCGTCCGGGTCGTCCGGTCGCCGCTTGACGCGTGCCGTTGTCTTCGTGAACGAACCGTACCCCTACATCTTGGAGGTCGCACTCCGTCGCCACGCCATCCCGAACCGACTGGTCGTGCAGGACGGGACGGTGTCGGTCATCGTGACGGTACGGGAGTGGGAGGACTTTCGTGAGTTAGCCGACGACGTCGAGGCGAAGTTCGGGACGTTCGACCTGGTGCGGGTGTCCGAGACGGAGCGTCCGGGCGAACCGCTCGACAGCGGCCGGCTGACCGACGTCCTCGTCTCGAAGTTGAGTGAGGACCAGATCGACGTATTGGAGACGGCGTACTCGATGGGGTATTTCTCGGTGCCGCGGGAGGCGTCGGCGCAGGACGTCGCGGACGCCCTCGGGATTCAGCAGTCGACGTTCAGTGAGCGTATCCGGACGGCCGAACACACCTTCCTCGAACTCGTCTTCTCGGCGCGCTGAGACGTCGGTCGCCATCTGGGTTCGACGCCCGCCGCTGGCGCGTGCAGACTCCACCCCGACTTAAAGAGCGATAGTGTTCAGCGGGCTTCGGCGGAATGTCTACCGGAACACACCCCTACTATGAGGAGTGTAATGAGCAATAATGAGGGAAGTGCTGGGCCGGGTGACGGCTCCGGGACGTCCCGGCGACGGTACCTGCAGACCGTCGCCGGCCTCGGCGTCGCAGGGGCAACCGGGCTCGCCGGCTGCGCCGGATCGGGTACACAACCCGCCAGCCTCGACCCGGTCGTCCCAGGTGGGACGCCCGCGACGGTCGAAACGCAGTACTGGCACGACTGGCCGACTATCGACGCCGACTCGCCGCCGATGGAGTACACGGCGAAAGCCGGCGCCGTCCTCGACCCGGTGACCATCGAGTTCTCCACCGAGGACGACCCGTGGATGCGCGAGCACGCGTTCCTGGTTCAGCGCTCGCTGCGCGACCTCGGCGTGCGGACGTCGCTCGACAACCGACCGCTAAACCAGCTCTACGCCCAGAGCTGGACGACGACGGGCCTCGAGAACATGATCTCGATGAGCACGCACGGGCCCGACCCGCAGCGCGGCCTCGATCCGAACCCGCTGTTGATGCGTCGGCACAAGGCGAACCCGTCGAACTACGACAACTACTGGCATCCGCAGCTTAACGACCTGCTCGAGCGCCAGCGACGGCTTACCGGCGATCGCGAGAAACGTGAGGAGCTGGTCGCGAAAGCGCAGGAGATTTTCGCCGAGGACGTCGGCGGCCTCATCACACTCTTCCCGGACGTCATCACCGCCGTGAACGAGCGCAAGTGGAACGGGTACGTGATGACGCCCGGCAACGGCCCGACTGGCGACTCCTTCCAGTGGACGGAGGTGAACCTCCAGCCGCAGACGGGCGAACGCGCGTACGTGAAGGGGACGTCCATTTCGATGAACTCGCTCAACCTCCCGTGGGCCGCCGGCGGCGCGGAGGCCAAACGCCTCCTCTACCTCTACGACGGCCTCTTCGACGCCTCGCCGAACCTCGAGGCCGTCCCGGCGCTCGCGACGAGCGCGGAGTTCGTCGACGACACCACCGTCGAGATGTCGCTCCGCGAGGGTGTCACCTGGCATGACGGCGAGCCGTTCACCGCCGAGGACGTGAAGTTCTCCGTCGATTACTACAAGCAGTATTCGGCGGTGAGCCAGGCGCCGTTCTACGAGCCCATCGAGTCCGTCGAAGTGCTTGGTGACCACGACGTCCGCTTCACGCTCTCGCGACCGGACGCCTCCTTCCTCACCCAGCGCGTTGTGCGGAGCGTCATCATTCCGAAACACCGCTGGAAAGACGTCGACAGCCCCACCCAGCACAGTCCGTCGCCGCCGGTCGGCACTGGGCCGTTCGAGTTCGAGAGCTGGTCGCAGAGCAGCAAGTTCGTCGTCAGCCGCAACGACGACCACTGGATGTGGGACGACGACTGGCGCGCCGAGCACCTTGGCGACGCCGCTGCGCGCGGCCCCGGCATCGAGCGCGTCATCTGGGTGAACGTCGGGAACATCAACGCGCTCATCGGCGGCCTGCAGAATCAGAAGATCGACGCCGCTGCCGGCCGTCTCTCGAACGCGCAAGCCGAGCGCGTCGCCGACCACAACGCCCTTGAGAAGAAGGTCGCGAACAACTTCGCGCCGCTCGACACGAAGCTCATGTTCTCCGCGCCGCTGATTCGGGACAAGGAGTTCCGGGTCGCGCTCGCGAAGGCCGTCGACAAACAGAGGTTCGTCGAGCAAGTCCTGCAGGGGCGCGCGACCGTGCCGCCCGGGGAGAACTTCATCTCCGAACTCACGTCGTGGCATAACGGCGATAGCTACGACTACACCTACGACGTCGAGGAGGCGCGCACCATCCTCGCGGAGGCGGGCTACACGTGGGACGACGCCGGCAACCTCCGCTTCCCGAACGGGGAGGCGTGGGCGGCGTTCGTCGAGCGCGTCCAGAACGGGAACTGTCACAAGCGCCGTACCGAACTCGACCAACCGAACTTTGCGAACAGCCAATGACGCACGCACACACGACCGACCGTACCGTCTCGCTCGCGGCGCCACGCCGGCGCGCGGAGGTGGCGCGATGAGTCAGTTCCAGCGCTTCCTCGCGAAACGCATCGCCATCGCGGCGGCGCTCACGCTCGTCGCCGTGACGGTGATTTTCTTCACCCTCCGCCTGCTCCCGGGGAGTCCGTTCACGAAGCTCGTCGCGTCCGGGAACCTCTCCGAGCAACAGGTCCGAGACATCATGGCGCTCTACGGGCTGAACCAGCCGCTGCTCGACCAGTACGTCCTCTACCTGAAGAACCTCCTGACGTTCCAGTTCGGCTACTCGATCCGCCAGAGTCGCCCGGTCTGGGAGATTCTCGGCCCGAAGCTGTTCAACACACTCATCCTGCTCGTGCCCGCGCTCGTCACGACGGCCGTGTTGAGCACGCTGCTCGGGATGTACGCCGGATGGAACCGGGGGTCGTGGCTCGAAACGGGGAGCATCGTCACGACGACGTTCCTCCGCTCGACGCCCGTCTTCATCACGGCGCTCCTGTTCATCATCGTCTTCTCGTACAGCCTCGATCTCTTCCCGGCGTTCGGGATGCGCGAGATTACCGCGAGTCCGAGCGGGTTCACGGACACCTATCTCTCGCTCGACTTCGCCTACCACTACGTCCTCCCGTTCACCGTCGCCGTCCTCTACTACAGCGGCGACTTCCTCCTGCTCGCCCGGAACGGCATCATCGAGAAGAAGGGCTCCGAGTTCCTGAAACTGCATCGCGCGAAGGGTCTCACCGAGACGGAGCAACTCATGCGCGCCGGGCGGAACTCGCTGCTGCCCGTGCTGACCTACTTTGCGCTCCGCCTTGGCATGATCTTTCAGGGGCTCATCCTGCTGGAGGTCGTCTTCGGCTGGCCGGGTATCGGCCGCCAGCTCGTCACCTCGATCTCCCAGCAGGACTTCCCGGTCGTCCAAGCCGCCGTCTTCCTCATGGCACTCGCCGTCATCATCATGAACCTCGTCGCCGACGTCATGTCCGCGTACTTTGACCCGACCGTCAGTAGCGGAGGTGGGAGCTGATGTCGACGCGTACCGTCGACAGCGCACGCTCGTGGCTCCGCGGGAAAGCCGACCAGCTCGTGGCGCACTTCCAGTTCCTCGCCTCGGATCGGCCCGCACTTGCTGGGTTCGTCGTCCTCGTGACGTTCGCGTTCCTCGGGGTGTTCGGGCCGATGCTCGCCCCGCACGACCCGATCCGGGCGAACATCCAGAACGCACAGGGGACGATTCTGCGCCTTCACGCCCCGACGCTTCAGGCGCCGTTCGGCACCACCGCCTACGGCAAGGACGTCTTCAGCCAGTTCCTCGCCGGCGCGCGCCCGACGTTCATCGTCGGCGTCGTCGGTGGCGTCGCGACAGGCGCCATCGGCTTCCTCGTCGGCCTTGTCAGCGGCTACTTCGGCGGCTGGGTCGACGAACTGCTGATGCGTCTCACCGACCTCACGTTCTCGCTGCCGCTCATGCCGATGGCGCTCCTATTGTTGACGTTCATCCAGCCGAACATCTGGATTATCACGCTCATCATCGCGGCCTTCCTCTGGAAGATGCCCGCACGCGTCATCCGCTCGGAGGTGATGTCGGTCAGCGAGCGGACGTTCGTGAAGTCCGCACGCTCTAGTGGTGCCGGCCACCTCCGCACGATGTTCGTCCACGTCGCGCCGAACGTCCTCCCCATCGCGTTCCTCTACACGGCGTACGGCGTCGCCTGGTCGATCGCCGCGCAGGCGAGCCTCGCGTTCCTCGGCTTCGGCGACCCGACGACGACGAGCTGGGGCCGAATGCTCCGGCAGGTGTTCGCCTCCGGAAGCATCCGCGTCGCGTGGTGGTGGGTCATCCCACCCGCCGTCGGCATCGCCGCGGTCACGACATCGGTGTTCCTCATCGGCCGCGCCTATGAGGAAGTCATCAACCCCGAAATCAACGACAACGCATGAGTCTGCTCGAAGTCGACGACCTGACGGTGACGTACGGCACAGACGACGTCCGCGTCCACGCGGTCAACGGCGTCTCGTTCGAAATTGAGAAAGGCGTGAACTATGGGCTCGCCGGCGAGAGCGGGTCCGGGAAGTCCACGGCCGCCGAGGCGCTCCTCGGTCTCCTCCCGGACAACGGCCGTGTCGACGCCGGTGAAGTCCGATTCAAGGGCCAAGACCTGCTCGACCTCTCCGAGGAGGAGCGCCGGGACGTCCTCTGGGAGGAGATCGCCTACATCCCCCAGAGCGCGATGGACTCTTTGGACCCTGTGATGACCTGTGGCGCCCAGATTCGCCAGTCCATCCAGAAACACCGGAACGTCACGGACGCGAAGGCACGCGACCGCGTCCGCGAACTCTTCGAGATCGTCGGCCTTGATCCCGACCGCATCGACGAATACCCCCACGAATTCAGTGGAGGGATGCGCCAGCGCGTCACCATCGCGATGGCACTCGCGCTCGAACCCGACCTCATCATCGCGGACGAGCCGACCACGGGTCTCGACGTCGTCGTCCAGGACAAGATCATCGACAAGATCCTAGAGATTCAGGAGCGCATCGACAGCTCGCTCCTCCTCATCACGCACGAAATCGGCGTTATCGCCGAGACCTGTGACGAGCTCTCCATCCTCTACGGCGGGCAGGTGATGGAGCAGGGCAGCGTCGACAACGTCCTCATCAACCCGACACACCCCTACACGATGGGGTTGAAGAACTCCTTCCCCGAGGTCGGGCAACTCGCGGACGACCCGGTCGCGATTCCGGGCTCACCACCGAGTCTCGACGCGCCACCATCCCAGTGCGTGTTCGCTGATCGCTGCCCATTCGAGACCGAGGAGTGCACCACAGAGACGCCACCGACCAGAGAGTTGCCGAACCGTAACCACCGCTCGGCGTGCCATCACGTCGAGCAAGCCGCACAGATGCGTCGCGACGCCGCCGACCCCGAGACGTGGGGTGTCGACCCGTCCGAGGACGCGGGCGCGACCACCGAGAGCGAGGAAATCCTCCGCGTCGAGGACCTCGAGAAGTGGTACTCGACGAGTCAGCCCCTCCTCGAGCAGATTCGTGGTGAGGACCCACCGCAGGTCCGTGCCGTCGACGGCGTCTCGTTCTCACTGCACCGCTCGGAAGTGCTCGGCATCGCCGGCGAGTCCGGCTGTGGGAAGTCCACGCTCGGCGAGACGGTTGCGATGCTCGAGGAGCCGACCGGGGGCGACATCACCTTTGACGGGAAGTCCATCGAAGAGTACAAGCGCGGCGGAATGAAGGAGTTCCGTCGGAAGGCCCAGATCATCTTCCAGGACCCCTTCGACTCGCTGAACCCACGCCAGACGGTCCGCCAACTCGTCACCGAGCCGCTGACGATTCACGGCCTCGCCGAGGGCCACGAGGAGGAGAAGGCGAAAGAGACACTCGAACGCGTCGGCCTCACGCCCGCAGAACAGTTCCTCGATGACTACCCGCACGAGCTCTCGGGTGGACAGCGCCAGCGTGTCGCCATCGCTCGCGCGCTCGTCCTCGATCCGGATTTCCTCGTCTGTGACGAACCGGCGTCGATGCTCGACGTCTCCCTGAAAGTCAACCTCCTCAACCTCCTGCGTGACCTCGCCGACGAGGACGGCATCGGCATCATCTACATCTCCCACGACCTCGCGAGCCTCTCACAGGTTTCGGACCGCCTCGCCATCATGTATCTCGGCCGGATCATCGAACTTGGGGAGACCGACCGCGTTGTCGAAGCACCGAAACACCCCTACACGTCCGCGCTGCTCTCGGCCGCCCCCGAGAAAGACCCCTCGAACGACCGGGAGCGTGTCCTTCTCGATGGCGAGCCACCGGACCCCATCGACCTGCCGAATGGGTGTGCGTTCGCGCCACGCTGCCCGGAAGCGACCGAGGACTGCCGGCAGGCCGAACCCACACTCACGGAGGCGGGCGGCGACGCTCATAGTGCCGCCTGCTACTTCCCGGTTGACGGCGACACCGACGTTGAGGACGCCGCGGTATCGCAGACATCCGCTGACGACTAACTCACCTACCCTCCCTGTCCGCTCATGTCCCCACTCAGCGCGCTCGACGCCTGGCTCGCCGGTGTGGCGCGTAGTCGCGACGTCGTGACGCTCCTCGGCAGTGTGGCGTTCGGCGCGCTCCTCGCGCTGTCCGCGTTCTTCTCGTCGGCCGAGATTGCGCTGTTCTCGCTCGCCCGGCATCGCGTCGAGGCGCTCGCTGACACTGACACCCCCGGCGCAGCAGCGCTCGCGACACTCGTTGATCGCCCACACGACCTCCTGACGACGATTCTCGTCGGGAACAATCTCGTGAACGTCGCGATGTCGTCGCTCGCCACCACCCTCCTCAGCTACTACCTCTCGCAGGGACAGGCCGTTGTCGCCGCGACAGTCGGCGTCACCACCGTCGTGTTGCTCTTCGGTGAGAGCGCGCCGAAGTCGTACGCGGTCGAAAACACCGAATCGTGGGCGCTCAGAACGGCGCGTCCACTCCTCCTCGCGCGCCGCCTCACGTACCCGCTTGTCGTCATTTTCGCCCGCCTCACTCGTCTCGTCAATCGCGTCATCGGGGACGGACTAGCCGTTGAGGACGAGCGCGTCTCCCGGGACGACCTCCGCGAACTCGCACAGACTGGCTTACGCGAGGGAACCATCTCGTCGCTCGAACATACGCTCATCCGCCGCGCGTTCCGCCTTTCGGACGGCATCGCCCGAGAGGTGATGACGCCTCGTCCCGACGTCGTCGCCGTGCCGGCGGACACGACAGTCGACACCGCGATCGAGCGCTGTCTGGAGAACGGTCATGATCGACTCCCAGTCTACGACGAGACGCTCGATGACGTCCGCGGCGTCGTCTCCCTCACAGCGCTCGTCGCACACCGCCAGCAGGACGTGGCCGACGAGACACCCGTGTGCGCACTCGCCAACAACGTCCGGTACGTCCCGGAGACGACACCGGTTGATGACGTCCTCGATACGCTCCAGCGCGACGCCACGAGCGTGGCACTCGTCGTCGACGAGTTCGGCGGGACGGCCGGCCTCGTCACACTCAGCGACGTCACCGACCTCGTTGTCGGCTGTGAATCCGACGGTGACCGGACCACCGTCACTGTCGTCAACGACACGACGGTCTATGCACACGGCTCCACGCCGCTCGACGATGTGAACGGCGAACTCGGCTTTGACTTCCCCGAGAGCGGCGAGTACGAGACCATCGCCGGCTTCATCCTCGACTATGCCGGCCGCCTCGTCGACGCCGGCGAGGAGTTCACGTACGGCGACACCACGATTCGCGTCGAAGCAGTCGAACGAAAACGCATCCAGCGCGTCCGCATCGAACGCACCACCACAGCCGAATCAACACGCGGCACGTCTGCCGCAGCATCGTGACCGATGTCTGACCCATCCCCCGAACGTCTCTCACTCCGCAGCGCCGCTGGCCTCATCGCTGCCATGTCGGCCGCCTACTGGGGTGCGCTCATCGAGCCAGTCATCCTCCCCCCGGAGATTCAGTCCGTTGCCGCCGTCTTCGCGTTCGCGCTCGTCCTCTGGCTCACCAAAGCCGTCCCGTACGTCGTCTCGAGCATCCTCACACTCGTCCTCCTCGTGCAACTCGATGTCGCACCGTCGTTTCGAGTTGCCGCCTCCGGCTTCACCTCCTCACTCGTCTTCTTCCTCCTGCTCGTCTTCCTGCTAGGTATCGCCATCGAGCGCGTCAACCTCGACCAGTGGGTTGCCTCACGCACACTCGCCCGCGCGACACAGCGTCCGTTCCGCGCACTCACCCTCCAACTGTTCGCACTCGCGTTCGTGATGCCGTCCGCCGTCGCGCGCGCCACCACGTTCGCACCCGTCGTCGACGAACTCACCGAGGCATACAGCCTCGAAGACGACGGCGGATTCAGCCATGCCGCTTTCCTCCTGCTCGGCCACACCAACCCAATCGGCTCGCTCGCACTCATGACCGGCGGCGGCATGGCGCTCGTCGCCGCCGAAGTCCTCCACACGGCAGGCTACGCACTCACATGGCTCGACTGGGCGGTCCTCATGGTACCGCCAGTCGCCACGCTCTACGCCCTCTCCGCCGCCACCGCATACGGCCTCCACGGCGGCGTCGCTAACGCGAGACCGACGGCCATCGAGCGGGACACCGACGGTGCGCTCCACGCACTCACCCACGACCAGCGTGTCGTCGGTGCCGTCCTCGTCGGTGCGGTCTGCCTCTGGCTGGCCGGTTCACTCATCGGCCTCCCCGCCATCGTCCCAGCCACACTCGCCGTCGCGATACTCACACTCCCAGGTATCGGCGTCCTCACCGCTGCAGATATCGGCGAGGTGAACTGGGGTATCCTCTTCGTCGTCGGAACGATGTTCTCACTTCTTGACCGACTTGAGGCGGCACGCGCGTTCCAATACGGCGTCGACGCCGTGACCCAAGCAGCGCCACTCGGCGAACTCACCCAGTGGCAACTCGTCGCCGCCCTCCTCCTCTTCGCGGCCGCCGTCCGCATCGTCTTCTCCACCGGCTCCGCCGCACTCCTCGTCGTCCTCCCAGTCATCATGCGTCTCGGCAGCACGATCGGTGTCGCACCGATTCCGCTCGCGCTCGCAACCGTTCTCGTCGTCGCCGCAACCACCGTCTTCCCCTTCAACACAACTGCCGTCCTCGTCGCAATGGCACACGGCCCACTAGACCGACGCGACGTCCTCGTGTTCGGCCTCACAACACTCGGAAACGCACTCCTCGTCGTCACACTCGCCTGGACCATCTACTGGCCGTCAGCACTGTCTATCCTACAGACATGAAGGCGAGTCACGACTTGCCTCTCAAGCTGGAACGCTCTACGCAAGACACACCCCTCGATCGGACAGCTAACAGCCGATCCCATGGCTGGTCGCGCACAGCGATCAGTCCTGCTAATGGTAATGGGGCTCCGTCGCAACCGCTCACCAAGCAGTGGGGCGACCTGCCCGATGTCGTCCAGCTCGAAAGCGACACTGGCGAACGGCTCCTCCAGCAGGCAGAAGCACTAAGTCATTATCGCAGTAATCATTATTTAGAGTATGACCTTCTACGATCGGGGTGACGAACTTGACGCTCTGGAGACGGCGTTCGAATCGGCCGGTCATGCCTTCTACGTCGTCTACGGTCGACGGCGCGTCGGGAAGACCGAACTCCTCAAAGAGTTCGCTACGGGCCGCTCGCACATTTACTATCTTGCTGCGCAGGAGGCAGAGGTGCGGCAGCGTGAGAAATTCGTCACACAGGTTGCGGACCACTTCGACGATCGGGTCCCCGCGATTGACAGCTGGGACGACGCGTTTGACTATCTTGGGGAGTGTCTGGCGCGCGAGCAGTGCGTCGTCGTGATCGACGAGTTCCCGTATCTCGTTGCGGAGAACGATTCACTGCCGTCCTACGTGCAGTCGTTCGTCGACGAACAGCTTCGGGGGACGGAGTCGATGCTCGTCCTCTGTGGGTCGAGCATTAGCACGATGGAGTCTGAGGTGCTTGGTCACGAAAGTCCGCTCTACGGGCGTCGAACCGGACAGATCGACTTGGAGCCGTTCTCGTTCCGGGAGGCCCGTGACGTCATCGGCTACGACCTCGAGCAGGCCGTCGAGTCGTATGCAGTGACTGGTGGCACGCCGATGTACGTCACGCTCTTCGACTACACGCAGACGCTCGGCGAGAACATCCAGTCGGAAATTCTCTCCCCGACTGCTGTGCTGTACAACGAGCCTGAGTTCCTCCTGCGGTCGGAGCTCCGGAACCCAGCTCGCTACATGAGTATTCTGGAAGCGATTGCGACTGGGCATACGACGCCGAACGAGATCGCCGGCGCGACCGGGATTGGGTCTGGGCCACTCTCGAAATATCTGCAGACGCTGCGCCGGCTTCGTCTTATCGAGCGCGAGGTTCCCGTGACGGCCGCGCAGAAGAAGTCGAAGCGTTCGCGGTACAGTGTCGCCGACGAATTCCTCCGGTTCTGGTTTCGGTTCGTCGAGCCGAATCGCTCCAGTATCGAAGAAGCACCCCAGGTCGTCTTCGAGGGGACGATTGAGCCGGCGCTTCCCGATTATGTCGCGACGACCTTCGAGTTGGTCTGCCAGGAGGCCGTCTGGGAGTTGATTCGGCATGGAATGCTCGAGCCGTATTCGCGTGTTGGGCGTTGGTGGTATGGGGAGGACGAAGTTGATATCGTCGCGCTCGCCCCACAGGATGACCGACTGCTCCTCGGTGAGTGTAAATGGACAACCACGCCCGTTGGGCACGGTCTCGTCGATGATCTTCGGGAGAAAGCGGACGCCGTGCGCTGGGGACCAGGGACGCGCGAGGAGCAATACGTCCTCTTCTCGAAGAGTGGTTTCCAGGATGGCCTCCGCGATGACCTCGGCGAGGAGTGGTCGCTCTTCGATCTCGATGATCTCGCCGAAATCCTCTAAGTTGGTTGTGCGGTTCTAGCCGTTCGGACGTCCGTGTGGCTTAGTTGAGCGGCCGGTAGTGGTGGAGGTCGTCTGTCGCACCGGGGTGGCTCGGCAAGTCGATCTGGGTGACGTGTTCGTAGCGTGCCTCAAGGACGTCGAAGAACCGCATATCGGCGAACGCCTTGAACCCCTCACCGGGGCGTTCGCCGATGTAGATGACGTCGCCGTCGTGGAGGAGGAGTGACTCGGAGGCCATTGAGCCGACTGGTGGCCAGCAGAGCACGAGCGTCTCCGCCTCGCCGTACTTGAGGAGGCTGTCCTGATCGCCTGCCTGGACCGGGAACCATGGGTCGCGGATGGGGTCGATGTCGTAGGCGGTGATGTCGCCGCCGCGCTTCTCGAGTTCGGACGCCCAGTAGCCCTTCCACGCGCCGAGTTCGACGAGCGGCCCCTACTCGAGGAGATAGTCGAGTGCCTCCCGTGTCGGAATCGCGAACGCGTACTTCGCAATTAACTCGGGTTTTGCATCTATCCCCCAGAGAGACGAAACCGGCCGGCCGAGGATGGGCAGTGGGCGCGACGGCGTGACCTCTGTCGTGTTCGTCCTGTTGACGTCCTCCGGCGTTTCGAGTGACTTGGCCCCGAGATGGTTCTCTAGTCCATCGGATTGCCCGTATCCATCTCGAGGAGGTTGCCGGGTTTGACTTCCTCACCACCGGCTGCACCGTCGACGAGCATGGGTTGCCTCTCTAGGTGTTTGACAACCTGGCCAATCGCCTTGTCCGGCTCGACGAAGACAGTCCGTCCCCCTTCGGTCACATTACCCGGTTTCAGCGTAGGGAGCCGGTAATACGCGTCCGGGGTGGCCACGTAGCCAGCATCGTAGTCGGGATCATCTGACCAGCAGAGTTCGGCTCGTGTCCCTGGAGTATGAGCGATGGTCGTCGCGAGTACGACCGCTTCCCGGACTGTCCTCGGTGACACGACTTCCTGCTCCATGATCACGGCGTCGAGCGCGTTTTGCCCGGAGTCACTTGCACCGAGGTAGCTCGCTCGAACGCCCCTCGCTGGGTCGGGATCGAGGCGTGACCCGTCGGCGGCGTCGACCAGTGCGGCCCCGCGTTTGGCTGTCTTGACCTGGAGTACGTCGAACCCGCGTGTGATCGCGTTGTCGCTGACGCCGGCATGCAAGAGGAGTTTCCGCGCCATCCGCCGCCCCTCGTCGGCGTCGTCGACATTGATGGTTACCACGGGGAGCGCCTCAACGCGGCGGGGCGGACGGGACAACCGTTCGACGGTCACTGTCACTTCGTCGGGGTCGCCCCGTGGGTGATTGAGCGCGCGCTGGATCATCGAATCGGCGGCGCCCGCGATCGCTGCCTCAAGTTCGTCGGTATGGTCGCTCATGTCGGCGGCGTCGCTCCCGTCAGAAGTCACGATTGTCTCCGCGCCGGAGACATGCTCGTCGCCGCCACTCGCACGCATCCGCACGCTGAACGCGTCCGACTTGCGCTGATCTCTCTCCCACACATCGGTAGGGTTGTCCTCCATGTCCCCGCTCACGGTGGTCTCCCCGGAGGTGTCCTTTGCGACTCGCACGTCGGAAGAATTCCGGTCGAGAGGTGTTCACGGACTCCTTCAACCGCATCGACCGGGTCGTCGAGATCCAGCGACGGTAGCGTCTCGACCTGACACCCGGTCATCTCGGCTAGGACGTCGGGGTTGGTGCGCTCGGCGAGCGTCTCGCCTGTGTAGTCGTTCAGCACGATACCGGTCACCTCGACATCGCGCCGGCGCAGTGCCTCGACCGTGAGCGCACTGTGGTTCAGCGTCCCCAGGCCGGCCCGCGCGACTACGACCGCGGGAAGACCGAGGTCGGCGACTAGATCGATCACCTCACGGCTGTCGGCCAGCGGGACCCGGAGCCCGCCGATGCCCTCGACGACGCCGATGTCGGCGGCTCGGACGGCCTGGGTACAGCCCTCTCGGATGACCTCGTAGCTTAGCGTCTCGCCAGCCTGTTCGGCGGCGACTGCGGGTGCGAGCGCGGGTTCGAGCTGACGAAGACAGGTCGACGCCTCCTCGCTCCCACAGGCGTCGGCCACGAACCCGGCATCGTCGGCCGGTGGAAAACCGGTCTGGGCAGGCTTGACGCCGCAAGCATCCACGTCCGCCTCGCGGAATGCACCAACCAGCCCTGCGGTCACCACCGTCTTGCCCACACCCGTTCCGGTTCCGACAACGGCGAAGTTCTCGATTGCGAGCACGTCGCCAGCTTGCTGATCCTCGGAACCGTGCTCGGCGGAGGCGAGAGAAGCCCCGGCGAGGCCGAGGGCCGGGTCGGCTTCCGAACCAGCTCCCGGCGTCACAGCAGACCTACCTCCTCGCCGGCCACCTCGAACGCCGTCAGGCACCGCTCGATGTCCTCGTCGAGGTGAGTCGCCATCGGCGCGATCCGAATGCGGCTGGTCCCCGCGGGCACGGTTGGCGGGCGGATGGCGGGGGCGACAATCCCTCGCTCCTTGAGCCCCGCGGCCAGCGCTAGGGCGTCGCCCCGGTCGCCGACCAGTACGGGCAGCACCTGTGTCTGCCCGAGCACCTCGTACCCGAGGGATTCGAGCCCCTCCCGGAGGCGCTCGACGTTCGACCAGAGCGCCTCGCGGGTCTTGTCCTCGCGGGCGAGTCGAAGAGCCTCGCGGGCCGCGCCAACGGCGGGGGGGGCCAGGCCCGTGGAGTAGGCGAACGAGCGCGCCTCGTTGACGAGGAGTTCCACGAGCGCCTCGTCGCCAGCCACGTAGCCGCCCTGGCTGGCCAGCGCCTTCGAGAGCGTACCGAGCTGGACGTCCACGCGGTCGGAAAGCCCTTCGTGTTGGACGATACCGCCGCCGTCGCTGTAGAGTCCGGTCGCGTGGGCCTCGTCAACCATGATCCACGCGCCGTGGCGCTCGGCGACGTCGCAGAGAGCCTCCAGGGGCGCGATGTCGCCGTCCATGCTGAAGACCGAGTCAGTCACCAGTAGCCAGCGTTCGTCCTCGGCCCCTCCACTCGCTTTCGCGGCCATCTCATCGGCGAGCGCAGCGGTGTCGACATGGTCGTAGACCACCGTCTCGGCGTCGGAGAGCCGACAGCCGTCGACAATGCTGGCGTGGTTCAACTCGTCGGAGAAGACCACGTCCGGGTTGAGCACGGTGATTGTCCCGATGTTCGCGGCATAGCCCGAGGAGAAGACCAGCGCACGCTCGGTGTCCTTGGCGTCCGCGAGGTCGCGTTCGAGCGCGCGGTGGAGCCGGGTGTCGCCGGTGACGAGCCGGCTCGCGCCTGCGCCGGTTCCGACCTCGCGGGCGGCCTCGGCGGCCGCACGCTGGATCCGCCCGTCGGCAGCGAGCCCCAGGTAGTTGTTCGCCGCGAACACTAACTTCTTCTCACCCTCGCCCTCGAAGTCGGGGCGCTCCCCCTGCGGGTCGGGCGCGAACCGCGTGCGAGCGGTCACGTCCTCCGCGGGCGAGAGGTTACGGCGAAGCCCCCGCTGCTTGCGGGCGGCTAGGCGGGAGGTGGGGTCGAAGCCGTGGTTGCCCTGCGATCTGGATTCCGTCCCGGAACCGGTTTCGGTTCCGGAGTCGGCGTCGAACATGGGACACTCAGAATCCGGGCATGAGTTCGGCCGGGCCGAACACGCCGTAGTCCTCAACGCAGTTGCGTCGGATGCCAGCCTGCAGGTAGCCCAACGCGGGGCCGTTCACGTTGGCGGCCATGCTGGTATCGTCGTCGAGCTGGAAGGTGTTGGTTCCCCGCTCGCCGTCGAACGTGCGGCCGGTCACACGCACGGTCGTCGTGGTGGGTTTCTCGTCGTGACGCACGTCGAGGATGCCGCCCACGTGGACGTCCTCGGCGTCGCAGATTCCCGCGTGCTCCAGCAACACGTCGTCGGCGTGTTCCATATCATTGAACTCGATGACTCCGTCGTGCTCGTCGATGATTTCCCCAATCTCCTCCTCGCTCAGTTCGCGTGCAGCCTCGATATCGTAGCCGTCGAGGTGAGCAATATCCTCTCGGACAGTACCGCGATTGTCTTCATAGCCCGACTTGAGGCCCACACCCCACCAAATCTCCACCTCCTCGACCTCGACAAACGACTGGGCCGCCAGCGCCGCCGCGCCGGTCAAGAACCCGGGTGTCGCACCTGCACCGCAGACGAAGGTGATGCCCGACTCGACAAGTTCCTCCTCGCGCTCCTTGAGCATCCCGATGACGCGCGAGCGCTTGAGCACGTCCACGAGCACACCCTCAAAGTCGGCCGCCGCGAAGCGCTCGGCCAGCCGTGGGATGAAGTCGTGCTCAAGGTTGGGCAGCGCCATGACCACTGCGTCGACGTGCTCGTCGAGTTCGATAACATCGTCGATGGGCGTCTCCGTGGGTTCACCCTGAGCCGAGGCGACCACGCCGGCGCCCTCGCCGTGCTGCTTGACGGCCGTCCCGCCATCGGGTTCGACCGCGTCGTCCACGTTGGACGCCTCAGCCTCGTCCGTGTGGCCGGTCCCATCGCCGGCGATGTTGCCCTCGGTAGCCTCAAGGAGTTCCTTGACGTCGAGACCGTCGGGGTCGAACGCCACACCGTTACGGTCGCAGGCCGCAACGGGCGTGAGCCCCTCCTTGTGAGTGCTGACTTCGAGTGTTTGCCTGCCGATACCACCGGTTCCCAGTACTGCGAAGGAAACGTCGTCCATAGTGTCGTGAGGTTGCCGTGATATTCTTCTCGAGTGTCTGCGCGTCGATACAGTCGGAGTCAGTTGTTAGCAGTGTCAGTGGTCGTTCCCATGTCCGTTCCAGAGGACTCTGCGTTGCTGGTGGCCGAGCCCGCAGCGGTGTCGACGGCGGGATCGTTCTCAGAGTCGTCACCGCGCGATCGGGCCTTGACCCCCTCGGGGTCAAACTCGTTGGCCTCGGTGTTGGGCCGCAGGCCCGCACGCTCAATGACCTCGATGTCATCGGCGGGCGACTGGCCCTCGGTCGTGAGGTAGTCACCTGTGAGTACGCCGTCGGCACCGGCCTCGAACGGAAGGTGCTGTTCGTTCTCGTCGAGGTTGACCTCCCGGCCGCCGGTGAGGCGCACCCGGGCGCGCGGGAACAGCAACCGGTACACTGCGACCGTCTTGACGAGTTCGGTGGTCGTGATGTCGGCCGTTCCCCGGTCCCCTAGGGGCGTCCCCTCCACGGGGTTGAGGACGTTGACCGGGACCGAGGAGATCCCGATGTCGCGGAGCGCGAGCGCGGCGTCCACGCGGTCGGTGGGCGCCTCGCCCATCCCAAGGATGACGCCCGCACACAGGTCCATCCCCGCGTCCTTCGCACGCTCGAGGGTCTTCACGCGATCCTCGAAGTCGTGTGAGGAGACTATCTCGGGGAAGTACCGCGGCGAGGTCTCGATGTTGTGGTTGTAGTGGTTGACGCCCTCCTCGGCGATGATACGTGCCTCATCCTCGGTAAGGAGGCCGAGGCTGGCATCGACCTCGACGTCGGTTTCGTCGCGCACCAGCCGGATGGCCCGCAGGACGTCGGCCCACTCCTCGGGGCGCTTTTCCTTACTCACGCCCTTCTCGGCCACCACGACGCCGAAGCGCTGGGCACCGTCGCGCTCGGCGCGTTTCGCGGCTGCAAGGATTTCCTCCGGGTCGAGGAACCCGTAGGTGTCGATGCCGGTGTCGAAGTGCGCCGACTGCGCGCAGAAGCCGCAGTCCTCGGCGCAGTTGCCGGCCTTCGCATTCACGATGCTACAGGCGTCGACCGTGTCGTCACCAAAGTGCGCCCGCACCGAGTCCGCGGCCGGCGCGAGGTCCTCGACCGGTTGGGCCAGCAGCGCCAGCGCCTCCCGCCTGGTGAGTGCCTCGTCGTTCACCACACGTGCAACTGCCTCATCGACTGTTCGATTACCCGTCTCGTAAACCACGACTGAGACCGTAGTTTACGAGACCAAAATAGTTGGGGGTCCGGTATCGAGTACTATTCAGATGATCTCGTGAGTAGCCCCACAGCGATCGAGAATGCCTCAAGCCCTCCAACTGCTCGGAGTCCACAGAACTCGCTGCGCGCTTAACTTCTTCGCCGCTCAGTCAACTGACGATTGATTATTCGGCTCTGTTGAAATCCTCAGCTACCAACAAGAATAAGCATAGTCTGTTAGATGTAGGAGACTTACCTATCGGTGTAGTGGTTCTACCAATCTGGGTGCGGCCCTACTGGCTCCTGAGCAGTCAGCGTTAGCCAACAATTCCAGCCGTTTGGAGATATGTGCCAATCATCAGTCCCAGCGTGCCACTTCCACCGATGAGGAGGGCAGATCGTTTCGAAACGCCTGCCACACCAAATATGAGTAGTGTAACGGGAATACCGCTCAGGCCAGTCGCGACCACATCTGATGTGAGTTCAAACGGGTTCACAAGTAGATACGCCAGCAGCAAACACGCACCAAGTATAACCGCTGTAATCCTGCCGCCATAATCCGAGAGCATAGCTATATCCAAAATTACGATGAGAATCGTATCAGGCTTTCGACGGCACTAGCTGAGCATTTATCGCTAGACTTGCACACCTACCTGACAGCTGTTTTACGAACGAGACGTCTACCAAATGGGGGTTCAACGTGGCTTGAACGCTTAGCGATGAGCATGGCTGCCGCCGTGTCACAGAACCAGCCCTCTCCCAGCAGAGTATCGAGTAGGACCTACTCGAAGCCCATGGCTTCGATCTGCTCCTGGTAGCGATTGCGGATGGTGACCTCGGTGACCTGGGCGACGTCGGCGACTTCACGCTGGGTCATCTTTTCGTTGCAGAGGAGGCCCGCGGCGTAGATGGCGGCCGCCGCGAAGCCGATTGGTGACTTCCCAGAGAGAAGACCCTGTTCGGCGGAGATGTCGATGATCTCATTGGCTTTCGTAATTGTCTCTTCAGAGGCGCCGAGTTCGCTGGCGAACCGCGGGACGTATTGTTTGGGGTCGACTGGCTCCATTTCGAGGGAGAGTTCCTGGGCGACGTACCGATAGGTCCGCCCGATCTCCTTCTTCCCGACTCGGGAGACCTCAGCCACCTCTTCAAGCGAGCGTGGAATGCCCTCTTTGCGACACGCTGCGTAGAGGCAGGCGGTGGCGACGCCCTCAATGGAACGCCCGCGGATGAGGTCTTCGTTGAGCGCGCGCCGATAGATGACGGACGCGACCTCGCGGACACTGCGCGGGACGCCGAGTGCCGACGCCATGCGGTCCATTTCGCTGAGCGCGAACTGGAGGTTGCGCTCGCCGGCGTCCTTCGTCCGGATACGTTCTTGCCACTTGCGTAGCCGATGCATCTGCGAGCGCTTCTTCGAGGAGATCGACCGCCCATAGGCATCCTGGTCCTTCCAGTCGATCTGGGTCGTCAGGCCCTTGTCGTGCATCGTCTGTGTCGTCGGCGCGCCCACCCGCGACTTCTGGTCGCGCTCGGAGGAGTTGAACGCACGCCATTCCGGTCCGCGATCGATCTGGTCGTCGTCGAGGACGAGCCCACAATCCTGGCAGAGCCGCTCCCCCTGATCCGTGATCACGTCTGTCGACTCGCATTCTGGGCATTGTGTTGCCGTCACCTCCCCCTCTTGTTCGGTCTGCTCCTCCTCTTGCTCACGAATTGAATGGTCCACTCTTATATGACAGATATCTAATCTCATATAGGTATTGGGGGCTAGTCTTGAGCTGAGAACTCCCAGCAACGTAGCACACACTCGCGACGGGCAGGATCCACGACACCGCGGCAGGCATCCCAGGAGAACCACCGCACGGCATACATCTTAACCAACAGATGGAGCGTTATCAGATGGTCTGTTGGTTAAGACGTCACGTGCTTGAACGGTCGTGCTCGTGGCGTGGTAGTTTTTCGGCGCCGGGGAGCGCTGCGGCGCGCACACCACGCGTCGCGAATACCCCTCGATGACTCCACCTAATTGACACGACGACGCAAGCGACGACGCTGAGCGCTTCGAACGAGACCAACTCGCCCGCGACCACGATACTGGCCGGATTCACGTGGACGACCTCACCGAATCGGACGCACGCAAGCTGATTGCGGACCTCCTCGAGGCCGACATCGTGGTCGCAGTACCGACTGACCGCGTCCTTGTCCATGAGCCGACGGACGCAGTCTTCGAGGACGTCGTCCAACTTGCTGCCTACCACCGTGGGTGGCAGGCCGGGTGTGACGACGGCGGAGATGACTGAGCCAGCGGCGACTTGAGAGGTATGTGTTCTGCGACGCCGGCCCCAACGTCCGCCTCGGCGACACAGGGTCATGGGGGACGAGCTCGTCACGCATCCGATCTGCGTCGCGTGTACGCTCTGCGAGCACCCCGACCCGGACAACGCGCATCGGCCCGCGATTGGTATGGCTGTCTCGTCGACGCTCAAGAGAAACGACTATCGGGTATTAGACAGACGTACTCGTGTGACTGACGACATCGTGTATCCATCCGTGAGGTAATCCTTGATCTTCACGAGCAGGTCGTTGTGGAGGGCGATGTCACAGAGCCCGGCGTTCGATCAACAGACGCAATCGAATCTGCGCTACAGTACATCTCTGAAGGGTTCTTCGGAGAAGTTCCCGAGACGATCCACGAGAAAGCAGTCCATCTGATGCGGTTGCTCGTCGCCGAGCATCCGTTCGTCGACGGAAACAAGCGAACTGCACTCCGACCGGTCGTCGTCTTCTACATGCTGAACGGCTACACGTTTGAGTATGGTGATGAGGTCCGTGCACTCCTCCATCGATTTGCAACCACCCAGGACGTTGACGTCGAAACCGCAGTCATCTACTTCCGTGCCTGTGCCCGTCGCAACCGATAAACCCCCACACCGTGTACCACAAGGTAGCAATGGCGTCCAGTAGTGAGTCCTCAACGTCGGTTGACGATGAAGTCCGCCAGCTCTACGAGCGCTACCAGGCGGCAGAGACTGACAAGGAACGCCACGAGATCGCCCTCGAGATGGGCAAGCTCGACGGCCGTCGCCACGCCGAGATTTACGACGCCCTCGAAGACGAGTAGCTCAGGTTTCCACCACTTCGTAGAGGTCGCGCGTCCAAGACAGACCCTTCGTTTATCGACCATCACTTCAGAGACCCATCTCTCGACGTAGGCACTGTAATCGAGAGACTATGTGGCAGTCACGAATACTCTACAGATGCTTCTCGCCATGTGCTGGGCAAAGGTAAGGGGAAGTGCGTTCTTTGGGAGGACCCAATGTACACGATGAGCGCTAGGGTAACCGGAAGCGCTACGCCGGCGTTTTCGAAGACGACTCCTGATAGACCAGTAGTTATTATTCCTAACATAGTCTGATGAACTAGATTTCGAACGCTACTCTTTAGCCCAGTTAGACCACTTCCCCCCGGAGATTCGAACCCCGAAAGTACCGGTATTCACGCCTGCTTGCTAGTTCATCGAGCCGTCCACGGTCTGTTAATACAAAGGGAAGACACCTATTTGAAACCTTCCACTAGTCAAAGACGACCTTCGAAACCAGAGGCGTGACCAAAGTGGGTTAACCACTCATGACGTAGGGCAGATAGTTGATGGCGACGAAATCTGACCTGTGGGCGGAGTGGGTGCGAGAGACGCTGCTCGCAGACATCGCGGTAGCGAAGACGCCAGACCCAGTTCCGATTGTTGATTCAGTCGAGACGCCGCTTGAACGCTCGGACGCACTCGACGACTATCGCTATGGGCGTGGTGAGGGCGACTACCTCTATTTGCTCTACCTGCTCAAAGACGACGTCGATCCGGACGTTGAGGACGTTGTGCCGGTCTATATTGGTGAGACGAACGCCATCACGCAACGCCTCCTTGATCACTTTCGGGAGATTCGGGAGTCGCTTCCTGTGTCGGAGTGGGCGGATGATGGCTCGTGGGGGAGTTGGTCGAAGTACGACCATATGGCCGCCGTCGTCGAGGCGTCCGGAAGTCCGCTCTACGCGTGGATTCTCGACGTCGACACACTCGAGACTGGGCCATACGGCTATCCGACGTATCGGCAGGAGCTCGAGGCGAAGCTTGTGGGGCTCGTGCATTCTCTGGATGGCTTTGAGTGGCGGTTTGCGAATCGTGAGTTCGTCCCGAATCGCGTCGTCCACGAGATGGGGAAGAGTGGGCCACGCTGGGTGTACGGCGAGAGTGAGAGCTACGAGCCGACAGCCCTCCCCGAGACCGGAGCCGTCGTCGACGCCCCAACCAAAGCCGACTTGTGGTACGACTGGGTTCGGGAGACGATTGTCGCCGATATCCACTCGACGACAGCACGACAGTATTCGCTCGGTGAGGTCTCGGACCCGATCCCGCTCTTCGACACCGAGCCAGACGGCACCGTTCGGGTGACCGACCAGGGCGTTCTCAAGCGGAGTGACGCGATTGATGCCCGAATTCGCCAGGAAGGCCGCAAATGCGTGCACTCCGATGGGGTTCGCAGTGATGGTCCAGACGGCATCCTCTATGTCCTCTACCAGCTCGACACCGATGGAGGAGATGTGACGGCGTCGGATATCGTCCCGCGCTATATCGGGAAAGCCGAAGCCTACGGCAAGAAAAACGAGTTGAGTGCGAACTTCGAGGAAATCGCCAAGAACCGAGACGGAACCCGGAGTTTTGCCCGCTGGGGTGATGGCGACTACTGGCACGTCGGCGAACTCACGAATACGGTCTTCGACGGCGACTCCAAGAAACAACCCTGGGCGAACGCCCTCTTCGAGCAGGGCACACGACGCCTCATCGACGACGTCTACCTCTGGGTGCGCGCCTGGAACCCGAGCGAGTATCCCGGCCCCTATGGCGTGCCTGCATATCTCGCTGAAGCCGAGGCATTACTCATCGGCCTCGCTTATGACGCCTATCAAGACCACCTCCTCAACCATAGTGGCGTGCCAGACACCGCGGCGAGTAAGGCCGACGATCGCGAGTTTACGACAGCGTCGCGGTGAGTCGATAGTAGGCCCAGAGAGTAGGCTCCAGTCCCAGACACCCACCGTCCGTGCAGCAAGCAGACCGCTATGACACGTCGCGAGCGATAGCCACCTTCAGAAGCGAGAGAATGCCGATAACGACACCGCTCCCGTACGGAGACCAAACCCATACCTAAGCCAGCTAAGTTAGCTACCTTAGGTAACTTAGGGTAAACACCAACCCCACACCACCTCACCCTGACTCAAGTCTACCCAGAACAACGTACGTTGAGCCCGCTACCAACCGCATTACACGCAAACTCAGTTAGTGCTCGACCGCAACGCCACACCTAGCACATCTACTACACCCTCGAATATCCACTAACCCGACTGGACATCTCCCGTCACTACGCGCCAGCAGAAGCTTCAACCCGACTAGGGTTCGTCTGTAACGTTTCTTCTCAGCCGTTCACGGGATGGGGGTTCCTCGGCTTCAACCCGACTAGGGTTCGTCTGTAACCTTGAGGCGGATAGAGTCGCCGGCAACGACGTACGGCTTCAACCCGACTAGGGTTCGTCTGTAACTCGTCCTCGGTCTTGGTGTCCTCACACCACTCGAGGCTTCAACCCGACTAGGGTTCGTCTGTAACCGTCCCCATCCCCGCACCATACTCGTCGGGCGAGACGCTTCAACCCGACTAGGGTTCGTCTGTAACTGAGACGTCGAGCACTATCTACCGTCGGGCAATTGAGGCTTCAACCCGACTAGGGTTCGTCTGTAACACCAACCCGTCTGCGTGGAGCTCAGAGACTCGACGACGCTTCAACCCGACTAGGGTTCGTCTGTAACCATGGCCTGTTTGCCGGCCATATCGGTGCTACTCAACGATTCCACATCAGTATTTTCGTCGACCAGTAATTCCCAGTGAACCCCCGGGGGGTCGACGACAGAGCTACAGAAACTGTTGGTCGTCCATTGGGTCCTCACTAAAGACCGACCGGTCAACGTATTTCTCCGAGGCCATCTGATAGACCATCACGGATTCCCCGGTATCTAACATGGACTCCACTGTTTCTTTGACTTCGACGAGTTGTCCTTCAGTGAGTTCGCCCTCAAAGACAGAATTCTGAACGTGGGTGAGGTACCGACGGGGGTATTTGAGGAATTTCGCTGTTCGTTCAGCCTGGACGTCATAGACAACGATCGCGTAGGGCACGTACTACCACCACCGTTTGAACGGGAGATAGTCCTCACCGGTGAGGAGATGCTTTTTCAGCTTGTATGCTTCAATCCGGAGGAGGTATTGATAGCTCACCTTTCGGTTCAACCGGGGATGCTCAACTGTCTCTTGGAGTGTTTCTTCGAAGGCTTTCGAGAATGTTTTTCGACCACATTCAGTCAGAAGACAGCTATTGGCGAGCTCGCGGTCGGCGTCAGTCCGGCAGATCAACACGTCGGCGGCACGTCGCTGATTAATGAGCGAGAGAGCGCCGATTTCAGCTGCCTTCGCTACGTCGACGTAATCGGCGTATGCCTGCTCGCCGACGTCCAGTCATCGTGAAGTCGTCAATAGTAGTGCTTGACGGCGACCGCCGCTCACAGTAACCCGACTCAGTTCAACTGTAACCACGCAAGCGAATGCGCAGACGAGCAACTACGACGTGCTTCAACCCGGACTAGGATTCGTCTGTAACCATGGCCGAACCAGCCACTATGCGCTCCATTCTCCTATCTATTCATCAACAGTTCTCCTCAAGCCACTGAGCGTGTGCTTCGTAGTCTCCAGTACGCGCTTGACAGTAGATTGACTGACTGTAGTCCTCAACGTTCTCGGTGTACTGCTTCTCAAGCTCGTCCGAGATGGATTTGTAGTAGACGAGCGGGAGGATGAACTCCGTGTAGTCGGTGGAATCCACTGCGTCGCGGATGATGTCCGCGCACTTGAACAGATGAGAATCCAGTTCGTCCAGCGAAATAGACAAGCAGGATAGTACCTCTACGCTATTTTATTTTCTGCGGTGATTCCCCTTCTCGATGAAATCCGCTATTCAACCGCGGATATTTGAGGTAAGGCACCATGTTGACTGATTGGTGGACTTAGAAAAATGACATCCACTCTGCTACGGCGGCAACTGCTCGCTATCGGACTGGCGGTCTTACTGGTGACGGCGGGTTGTGCCACGAGTTCAACAACACAGGACACGACTACGAGTAGAGAGACGACAGCAGTGGTAACTCCCCAGACGACGACCAGCCAGAACACGCAAACTACAACGTCAACGACATCGGCTCCGACCACAGATACAGCAATGGAGGAAGCACAGCCCACTACTACGTCAAACTCCACAAATACGCTCGTTCGGGGGAACATAACTTATCACAATGCATCCGCCGAGAAGTTAGCGGCCGTCAACGGGACGATGGTGCAGTTCTTCGAGAAACTCCCCGAGAACAAAAGCGAGCGGATGGCCACCGTCGCAACGGCGGCGGAGGAAAGTTGCAACATCGGGCGAATCAGTGAGAGCCCCGTCAAGATGGCCTCAGCTACTCACAAGCAGGGTCAGCAACTCTATCAGGTTGCTCGGTTGGTGAACGAGAAATTCAACAGTCAGATACAACCGAACCGGATACGGAGCGTTGCCCAGAGCGCGCGAAAGGTCGGGCAATACGCAACTATCATCGGGACCTACAACAACTACGTCAACGCGTCGTGTGCGTTTGACCGCGACAAGCCAGAGACGGTCGAAGACTACTACCTTGCGACTGCGTCACTCGGCTTTGAACTCCTGCTGTTCCAGTACGGAATGTACTATAAGACGGCCTCAAAGATAACCAGAGTAGCGTCACACACGCATACGTATCGTGCTATTCAGGCTACTTTCGGGGATAAGGCACTCGGCACCGTGATGAGCGGCACGTACTGGCTTACCCACGGCACTCTTGGAGCATCCCCTGATTTCGTTCGAGATAGGTTAGACCAGATGGGTATCTCAGCCAGCTCGAACGTCTCCAGAGCGAACTACAGCGTTCATGTCGGGCAGTTCGTGGGTACCGAGGTCGTTCCGAGGAACATCTCCAAGGGAGCGACTCGTTGTGTGGGGCAAGTAATGAACGAAATGGAGGATAGCAGCGGCCTATGGGGTAGTGTCACGGACAAGATATCGGGTGTTGCCAACATCCAGGGGACACTTCGTGGTGGCTTCTCAACTTCAGAGGTGCTGGAGACTGTCAAGGGAGTGGACGCGAAGAACCTCACCGACAAGCAGATACAGAAGGTTCAGAAATGTATGCGGGGTTAACAGTCGAGAGACGCACCGTAGGGGGTAGCGTAGCCATCTGAACCCGAGTTGCCGTTACTGTCTGTAAGGCGGGCATTTATAAATAATGGTCGTGTGATTAGGAGGTGAGAACGAGTCAATTCCGGTTCTCAGGCGTGAAGCGCCCGCAGACGGCGGTTATGTCGAGGAGCGCTTGTGGAGTCGGATATTCGGGTAACCGTGGGCGAATACGACTGGATGGACGCGAGTGATCACGTACCGCTGTTGGTGACGGTTTGAGACGGTTCGATCATCGAATACCAAATACGGTGTGATAAGACTCCTCGCGGGCGTCCACCAACAGATACCGTGAGTTACCGATCGTAACCTCGTCCGTCCACATATTGGGGTCAGTACTGACCTGCGCTCCTGGATACTCCCCTATGTCGCCCGCGTCTAGTTCGCCGCCGAGTAGGTCGGATCGTTCCGGGTCCGTAAGGCAGGCAACTACATCCTCGTAGTCCTCAATTCCCTCAATCATGTGTTCGCCCGCTAGTTCGGACATGGACGCCGAGTTGACGGCGTCGGCGAGCCGCTCGCTACCGGGATTCAGCGCCCCCTCAAACAGCGATTCGTAGAATTCGTCGACAGTGTCAGAAATCATCGTTGCCTCGTCGATGCTGCCGTCCTCAGCGGCGTGCCGCCGCAGGACGCGGCCGGTTTCCCGGAGGAGCGGGAGCGCGTCGCCGCCGTCGCCGCCGTGGATTACGAGCGAGGGGACGGCGCCGCCGTCCTCCGGTTCGGCGAGCCGCCAGACGACCACGTCGCCGGTGTCGCCGTCGAACGAGCGGTTGCACCGGCCGCCAGACTGGACGATGTTGGGAATGGGCGCGTAGTCGCGGAACACCGTGTCGAAGCTCACGTCGACACCGGCCTCGACGACGCTCGTGGAGACGAGGACAACCGATGTCTCGCCGTTGAGGAGCGGATCTGGGTCGTCCTCGCCGCCCGCCGCCTCGTCGTAGAGGGCGTCGATGAGTAGTGCTCGGTCGTCGGGCCGCACGTCGCCTGAGAGGTAGGTGTAGATTGTGTCGGCGTCTCGCTCGGCCACCGCGTCGAGCGCGAGCCGCCGGAGGCGGACGGGCGACGGCAGTTCGCCGGTCGCTTCCACGTGGCCGTGGAGAAGGCGGCCGAGCTCGACCGAGGAATCTCCGTCCGCCGCCATAGTCGGTGTGGCGTGACGGTAGAGTTCCTCGGCACTCGCCCGAGTGTTGCAGACGGCGAGGACACCGCGTCCATTCCGTGCGGCCTCGGACACCCGACTGCCTGCAGTGGGGTAGTCAAGCGTCGTGTACTCGTCGCCGAGGTCGGTCTGGACGGTATCGTGCAGCCGGTAGGTGACGCGTGGGTGGGCTGCGAGGAAGTCCGTGTACTGGTCGGTGTCGTCAGTGAGTTCCCGCGTGTCGAGTTCATCGGAGCCGTACTCGACGATGCCCGGCTGGGTGGCTGTCATCAGGATCACGGTGGCGTCGTAGGTATCGACGAGCAGCTCCACGAGTTCGGGGACGATCTGCCACCAGTCCTCGGGGATTGCCTGCGGCTCGTCTATCACGACGACGGCCTCGTGGAGCGAGGGGACGCGAGTAGCCTGCCGAGCCGTCGGCGCCGCGAGCGACTCGAAGAGCTGGACAGTCGTCGTGAGGGTGAGGCCGCTGAGCCACGATTCCGCGTGAAGTGCCCCCGGCGAGCGGCCGATATCGGCGTCCGTATAGTGGTCGCCGAGGCCGGTGTAGGTGTCCGAAAGGTGATGGTGAAGCGTGAATGCCCGACTGTACGGGCTGACACCGAACACGGACTGGATCTCGCCCGCGGTCTGGTCGAGGATGCTCGTGTAGGGGAGGACGTACACCAGTCTGCTGTCGCTGATGTCGGCCGCCTGAAGGCCCGCGGAGAGCCCGGTGTACGTCTTGCCGAATCCGGTCGGGAGTGTGATCAGTCCCACGTCATCGGATTCAACGAGCGCCTCAACGTTCTTTGTCGCGTCTTTTCGGGCCCGGTCGCGGAGACAGTTGAGATTCGCCAGCACACCCTCTCCCTCCTCAAGGTCGTCAACGTGCTGGTCAAGGACCTCTCGGTCGGGAGGCGTCCCGCCGATGTCGTCGTCTTTGAGTCCGCTCGCCGCGGTCTGGTCGGCGAATTTGAGTGCCGTCCAGAGTCGAACCACGTCCCCATAGTAGCCAACTCCGGTGACTCTCTTTCCCATTCCGGCGAAGTACACAAGATGGTCGTGGGCGCCGTCGATTGGTTCCGTGCGGTCGTCGTGCCACTCGCGGAAGTCATCCCACGACCCCGCACCACTGGTCGCCGCCTGGATGACGCGGTCGGCCCGCTCCGGCACCTCGTCGCCGATGTCCGCCAACTGCTCGTTGACGCGCTTGTACGTCTCTCGGACTTCGACAGTGGTGCGACCGTAATTCTCCGCCAGCTTGGACGGTTCCGGAGGCGACCGCGTGTCGTGGTGGCCGGCAACCACGAGTGTAGCTACCTCCGCTGCGTAATCGTTGACCTCATCGTGGTGTTCAAGCAGGCAGTATAGAGTGACGAGAGCCCCCGGAAAGGCGTGATACCGGTACTCGTCCGGTTTCCGGAAGGACTCGCCCCGGAGGTACTGCTGCGCCCAGCGGGTCAGCTTGGCGAAGTCGTGAGTGAGACCGACCACTTCTGCAACCGACTCTGCCGGCGTCTCGTCAGCTAGCGTCTGCCCGCGGCAGGCTTCAACCATCCGGTCGGCGACCGTCTGGAGGTGTCCTTCGTCATCAAACCGACCCCCCTCGCCGATGAGGAGCGTCGGCTCGCCGTCGTCAGTGTTGGCTGGGTGTGAGATGTACTTCTCGAAGGTCATGATTCGCGTGTCAGTAGAGGACGACTTCGTGGTCGCCGACTGCGTGCGTCCGCGAGGCGTCCACCGGAAGGCGGTCATCGCCAGTCGCGTACGTGATGTTGCCGAAGGCCGTTGTCCGCCGGCCGCTGTCGGTCGCCTCCATGTAGAGCGGTGCCCGTTCGCGGTTAATAGTGATTCCCGGTCTGGGAACAACCGCGGAGTCGTCGTACGCGGCGGAGTCAACGGCGTCCGTGGTGGCGGATTCGACCGTGTGGGTGTCCACGTTTCGGATGTCCGCGATACACTCAGAGAGGCCAAGCGCCGGCGAGTAGTGGTACCGCGAGTTTTCAAGGCGTTCCCGCAGTTCGTCGTGGACATCCTCGTCGGTGAGTGCGACGTAGACGCGGTACACTGGGTCGACCAGCATCTCGTAGGTGTCGCGTTGGCGAGGCGTCTCCATCAAATCCTGTCTCCCCGATTTGTCCCAGTGTTCGAGATACGACTCCGGCGTCAGCATTTCTGCACCATCCCACCAGTCCTTTTCGAGCGGGAGATACTGGATGGCAGCTTCGTTCGTGTTGACCGTCGTGATCCCCATCGTGTACGTGTGGGGCAGCTCCTTCGGGACGACCGCGACCGCGGACGACGATGGGGAGAACAGGTCGTAGTAGCTGTCTCGCGGCATTCCCAGGATTCCCGCAAGGAGGCCCGCAACGGTTGTCCGCGGCGGGACGCGGTAGCTGGGCTTGGCGCTGTTGTTGCCCACCTTCCGGAAGTGGGCGAAGTCGGCGGTCACGTCGAACCCAATGCAGGTGTCGGGGACATACCGGTCGGTCGACGAATCGCCGCCATCGGACGCGTAGTCGGTGAAGTCTTGTTGCATCATATGTGGAGAAGTAAGGCGGCGGTGTCAGTTCGCGTACCGCTCGTACACGTCGTAGGCGTCGACCGTCTCGGCACCGAGGGCGTCCTCAAGGGCGGCGTAGAAGGCCTCGCGGTCACCCGTCTCGCCGTCGGGGAGCGCGAAGTCAACTGCGCTGTCGGCGGTAACGTGGACGGTGTCGATTCGCGCTTCGTTGTCGTCGAGCGCAGTCACGAGTTCCGAGACGTCGAGGTGGAAGTCGTTCGTTCCCCGAATCTCGTCCTCGGGCAGGTCGCTGGCCACGCCGATGCGGTCGTTAAGTCGCCCGATCTCGAAGCCGTCGCGCTCGTACTCAACGCGGACGTAGAGACGGGGCTGCTGACCGGCCTTCGAGCGGGTGACGGTCTGGTTCTTTAGTGCTCGCCAGCAGAGCGTGTCGAGGCGCTCAACGTCTTCTTCAGTAAGGTGGGTGTCTTTGGCGGCGTTATCGTTGATTCGGCCGCCGAATCCGATGACGCCGTAGCTGATGCGGTTGTCCGTGGCGAATGTGCCCTGATCTTTCTTGCCGTCCTCTTCGTCGTCGTCCTCGTTGGCGATAACGGTGGCGAGCTGCTTGGACTCGGTGTTGCGGGCGACCTCGTGGTAGCTGCGTCCGTGGTTGAACTGCACCGGCCCCTCGAACTGGTCGGGGAGGTCGTCGGCCAGGTCCGTGTCGAGCGAGATGGTGGCTCCGAAGTACCGCACGTCCGCGGCGGTCTCCACGAACGCCTTGAGGAGTTCCTCGGGTTCCGCGTCTTCGGTGCTGACGCCCATTTCTTCCTCGACGGCGTCGTACATCTCCTTGCGGGTCAGCACATCGTCGTTGGGGTTAGCGATCAGCACGACGTGGCCGTCTTCCGCGAGCTGGTCGCGGAGGTACCGTTTGAGTCGGACGTCGGTGACGACGCACTGCCCGGTGACGGGGTCGATGCGGGGTTCGTTGTCGGCAGTGAGCGGGTCGCCGTTGGGGTTGGTGTCCTTGGCGTCGATAACGAAGGCGATTTCGGAGCGGTTCTGAATCGTATCGTCGGTGTTCTCTGTCATCGTTGATGGGGTGCCTGGTTGATCAAAGGGGTCAGTCGTCAGTCTGTGCCTCGGCTGCTGCCGCCTCGTCCTCGTCTGCGTCGTCGACCGTGGTGTCGTTCTTCCCGTAGGTGAGGCCGAGCCCGTAGTGCATCCGGAGATCGTCGGTGGACAGCTCCCACTCCTCCGGCGGGCGACGGTTCACGATGTCGTTCAGTCGGGTGATGTACCGATCATTCATCAGCATCCCTGCGTTCTCGTCGTCGTCTGAGTAGTGTGCATTCTTTTCCAACACCTTGCCGAGCGTGGTGGAGATCCTGCGCCGCGTCATCGCGTCGATGGGATGCTGGCGGACGACGGTACGGGAGATGCCGTTGCGACTCTGGTACGCGGCGACGCGGCCGACCAGAGCCCCAAGGAGGAATGCCGCACGGCGCTCCTCGTCCTCAGCGAGGGCGGGATGACTGTCGATGAACTGTGCGAGTCGGTCGTCTCTGTCGCTGAATCCGGTGGTGTCGGTCATAGTGTCGGTGGTTGCTGGGAGGGCTCGCAGGTCGTTCGAGGACGGGTTGCCGAGGACGCCCGCGCGGGCGAGCGCCTGCATCTGGACGTACTGGCGCGTGAGCAGTGACTCCGGCAGTTCCTTGCCGTTCTCGAATGCGCTGCGCTGTTGGCTGATTAATCGCGGGACGTATTGCGCGAGGAGCCAGTCCGGGTCGATGTGGCCGTTGGATGCGAGCGCGGTGCTGGTCGCCTCCGCGCGGAGGTCGGTCGTCCCGTGATCATCCTTGTCTTGGTCCGTACTCTGGTGGCGGAAGGTACTCTGGAAGTAGCCGCCGGTCAGGACGCCGGTGACGACCGGAGCGTTCGACCGGAGGTACTTGCTTCCCTGCTTGTCTCCGTCGCCAGTTAGCCGACCGTAGGACGGCGAGGGGAACAGGGGTGGCGTGCTTCCGTCGGGGGTGACGAGGCCGTCGGTCAGCACGTTCGTGTGTGCCCGCTGGATGGCGCGAATCCGCTCCGGGTCGACGGACGGTTCTTCCCCGATGAACTTTCGTTTGTTCCCCGGCTTGTACGCCGCCACGTAGTGGATCAGGAAATCGTCGTGCAGCGGACTGAGGGGGTCTGTGGCCACGTCCCCGATGGTGCTGACGGCCGCTCCCGTGTTTTCGCCGACCTTCATCGCCAGTTCGTACAGGGCGACAGCCTGTTCGACCGTCGGCTCCGGTACGTACGGGACGTAGTACGCTGCCGTGTTCTGCCCGAGTCTCTGGACGAAGTTCTCCAGCAGCGGCACACCCGAGGAGACAGCGAACGCGGCGTCGGCGGTGAGCGGCCGCTGTCGCCAGCTCTCGTCAACTACGAGATTGGGGAACTTCTCGGCCATCTTTCCCTTGTACCGCTGGAGCGGCGAGTCGCTCAGCCCGAAGACCTCGCCGGTGTCGCCGGTGATGTATCCCTGTCCGTCGCCGGCCGCGTCGCTGGCCCCCGAGTACGACCGCATTCCCTGCTCGATCCAGCAGTTCAACATCGCCTCGTTAATCGCGTCAACCTCTCCGGGGTAGACGTACCGGTCGGATTCGGAGAGCTTCATGCGCACCGAGAAGATTGCGTCCACCTCCTCGCCGAAGGCCTCGCGGGCCGTATCCGGCGCCTGCGCCTCAATAGCCTCCATCAACGCGTCGTCCTCGCCCACCTCTCGGAGCGCCTCAAGGATCCAACCGTCGTCGTGTTCTGTTGCCACATCCTTCACCGCGTCGTAGTCCGCCCACCGGGTGAGTGGCTTTGCAACGGGCTCAGCACACTCTTCAACGCCGACGGTCTTGTCGTGTGCGAGCGATCGGGTATGTCCCGAGGTGCGGTTCTCCTGCCGGCTGAACCCGACACGAAGCATCTTCTCGCGGTCAAGTGACTCAACGACGAACGGGGACATATCGTCGTTCGGTACCTCGTCGATTTCGCCGGCCTCGCCAAGGGTTGGTTCCTTGCCCGTGAGGTCGACGAGGACGCTGAAAAGACCGACCTCCTGTTCGTAGTATTCGGTCTTCGACTCGTGAGTCATCCGCTCAACGTGCCGGTCGTCGATCGGCACGTCGTACTGCTTCGCCGTGTTCAGCGCGTGGAGCTTCCCGTAGAGGTACGCGATGTCGTACAGCGAGGCTATCGGACGTCCGAGGAGCCCCTCCTCAATGTCGTCCGCGTCTTCGTCGGCGTTGAGAGCGATCTCACTCATCGTTCTCCTGTCGCTTGTTGAGGAAGCCGAAGCCGAGCGGCGTCCGGCGGCCGATACCTACGTCCAAGGCGAGGTTGAGGTGGCGTCGGTGGTGGTCGTCGCGGACGCGGTACGGGAACCGCCACTTCGACACGAGCACCGTCCATTCGGTGCCACCCGACAGCTGAACATCGAGCCAGTATTTCTTGATCATCTCGTACGACTCAAATAGCGGCGGGTCAACTTCCTTCGGCCCCAAATCACTATTCGGCATGAACCGGTCGTGGTTACGCTGGAGTTGTGTTTCTACGTGCTCGAAGAATGCCTCCATTCCGTGGTCCGGCCGCCAGAATGTCTCATCGTCATGCTCATCGGGGTCATCAAGGAACTGTGGTGGGGTAACGGCGTACACGCCAGTCGCGGTTTCGAGGACACCCTCAGTGCCGGGTGGGCCGACATCCGGGTCAAGTGGCTGCGCATCTGTTACGCGAAATGGCATCGTGCCTGCGTGAAGTTCTTGATTCTCTAGAAGGTCGGCAGTGATGTGTGCTAATTGCTCCTCGCGTGGAGAAGCGATGAGCAGTTGGCGTTTATCGCCTTCGTCCATAGATCCCCATGGATACGGGTTTGAGAATGAGAATCCGGGTGTCTCCACGCCATGTTCATCGTATGGGGTGTTACGGAGTGTGTCCCAGATTTGTGCCCGGAGTCGACCGTGATACTCCGGATCATAGGATGCGTCCATCTCTGCCTGTAGGTCAAGCAATACCCTCATCGCATCACATCCATCATCTCGCTGATTCTGGCGTAGTAGAGTGATGAATGCCGTAGCCCACTTTGAAATCCATTGGGGGAGTGAGATGACACAATCCCAACCCGTATCTCTATTATAATAATACTTAGGGAGAAATTGAGTTTAGGCTCTATCTCGATTTTCGTCCGGACTCCATCTCATTTGTCCCTATTTGTGATCATGGAAATCTCAGCGCGGCTAAAGTTCGTCTAACCCCACGAGTGCCGCCAGCATTCTCGACAATCAATTTGGGGGAGTGATAAGATCGTCAACAGGCCAGGAGAATGCATATGAAGCACCCGCTAATCGCCGAATAGCGGGTTACGTGCGAGATCAATAGATTCCGTTACGTCCGATACTAATTTAGCACGGTTGACTAATTGTAGTGTGATGGACGACTCGACTCGCCTGGTCCGCGACGCAACAAATCGATTCAAGCTCAAAGTCTCATTACCTGGCGGCCGCTACCAACTCTCTCTTGACGACCGCGCCGCAATCTTCCTCACCGACACCCTCGGGTATGCAGAGCGGGACACAATCCCGAATCCGCTTGTTCCGTTGCTTGTTGCGATGGGTGATGCATGGTTTCCGCGTGAGCGCGACGTCGACCAAATCATCGACGACCTCCCCGATAACGGCCAGCTCTCCAAACGTGAACAGGCTGCCGCCCACGCGTACGTCACCTCAAACTACGTTCAAGAACGACACGTCTCCCGCGTCCTCAACGCCGTTGACCGCACACCACTGGACACACTCACCCGCGACGACCTCAAAATCAACTCCCTCCCAAAGCCACCAGGCGATATCGACCTCAACACCACCGCCAGTGATACTGACGCAGATCGGTCACAGTCAAACAAGCAAGACGGGGACACGGATGTTGACGTCGCAGACCAGGAGGAGTTACGGGAACGCTTCGAGGACATCCCGGGAATTGGCCCGCATCGATCCAAAGCCCTCGTGAAGACGCCCTATGCGTCCCTCGAGGACCTCGCTGATGCACGTCCGACTGACCTCGCCGCCACGAGCGACCTCTCTGAAGGGATTGCTGCGGTCGCAATCGAAGGCGCCCGCGAACTCGTCGGCCACGTTAAACCGATGGAGGACCGACTCGAATCCCAGACCGGCGTTCCCGCCGCCGAGTTCGAAAAGGCACTCGCCTCCCTCGCTGCCGGCGGCATCCCCCCATCCGACGCCGAACCAACCCTCCGCATAGTCTATGGGCCGACCATCGCCGATATCGACGCCGTTAGCGGCGCTCAAGCATACTACCTCTGGGAAGCCGGCTATCACACACCCACAGACATCATCACCGCCTCACAAGACGAACTTGAAGCCGTCACCCAACTCGGAAGCGCCACCGCACCCAAAATCCAGACTGCCGCCCACGACCTACTTGACGGGCTTACCGACACCGCCTAAGCCACCACTTCACAACCGCCTCTCTAGATGGTGGCGGCGTAATGTGCCGTCGGTCCATCACGCGAGCACGTGCCTCCTTGAGATGAGTGTACACGTGTCTGTCTGAATTGGGTGCCAGGAAGCGAAAGCTGGTGGTGATAGACGTAGACCTGACTACCCAACAAACTTATTGGTTCATTAATCATTCTCTGGAGGTGTGAAGCGAGAGCCCCCAGAGTGCCCAAACTGTGGCAAGAAAGACAAAGTTAGTCATACCCCATTCGGCCGCAAAAACTGGTATTGCAGCCGAGAAAAGCCAGGCTGCGGCGCCTTCGGAAAATCACAAACTGGGGTCTATGCTGTCTGGATCTCCTCGGGGATTGTGGATGGATTCATCGGTGATTAGATATTATAGTCTCGAACTAGCAAAGGATCATTCTGAGTCCAGCGTAGGACAGTTGTCGCTAAACGCCTACATTAGGCAATTAGACTACCTTCTCCAATAAACTCGCCAAAAATGATTTCTTAGCACTGATTAAATAGAATTATAATAGGTTGTTGAGTACCCGTATCTATGTCAGGTGAGTGGCCGGATGAGCCCTCAATCACAGATCTGATTGATCATAGTGAGCACGTTGGTGGTATCTTCTCGATGGAGTATGATGAATGTTCAATGCTTGTTAACGACTATTGGACGCAGGAAGCGGGAGGACTACCTCGTCATAGTCTCGTGTTGGCACGACCGATGGTCCAAGCGGTTAATCCTGAGGAGGAGGGTACAGCGGCCGACGAATGGACAGTACCTGGTGAAGGACCAGAATCAGTAGATGAGGAATCACCCGTAATCGGCGACCCGGATCATGCGATGTTACTGCGCGTGATGGGACCAGCAGAGCTACCGACGGAAACACGGCTGAAAACTAACCGGCACGATGCAATCCGGAAAACTGCTACCTCACAAAATGGGGCGAAGCCGAGTGAGGAAGACGTGGCCGATCTGCTCACTCGTCGGGAGATGCAGTATTCCGGGGTGACTGCTAAAGTCTTGGGCACGTTCTACTACGATACACCAAAGGACGACGAACCAGATGTTGACGAACTGCTGCGCTACGGAAGTGATATTCAGAATGTGCTCTCAGCGGGCAACTATATTGTCTACAAACTTCAAGACCGGGCACTGTCGTGGGTTAGCAGCTATCCCTCTCACCGGAGTGACGTTCAGGTAGAACTGGGCGAGGTAAAGTACACAAGTACGCAGATTTGGGATCAAGAGACGAACCAGCCGACGGTGTCTATCCCTGTTGAGGATTTCATCGGTGCAAAGACGGCGCTATTCGGTATGACCCGGACAGGGAAATCAAACGCGATGAAAGTTCTTGCGACGGCGATTGAGACAACCGATGAGCCGGTTGGTCAGCTCTTGTTCGACCCCAGTGGCGAGTACGCCTACGCGAATAAGCAAGATGAAAGAGCGTTAGCTGATCTGGGCGATGCGACGACGATATATAAGTATGGCGCGCAGGATGACGAAGAAAATGTGAAGCAGCTACGATCCAATCTATTGGACCCGGAAAATATCGAGATTGCTTACACCCGGGTTCAACAGCTGCTAGTTGACGAAACGAGTAATTACATTCGCGATTTCCGGACGGTAAAACCACCTCGAGTCGAGGACATCGTTAATGCGGACAATAAGAGTGAAAAGGAGCGAGCCAAGCGTGTCCATTTTGCGTATCTTGCGTTGCTCGCCAAGCAGCTGGACCTCCCCTCTGACTGGGAGGCTGAACACACGGACGATGTGAATTACCCCTGGCTGAGTATACCCGATGAGATGGTCCAGTATATTCAGGATGAACACGACGCAGATGTGCCATCACCAGGGTCCAACGATCTTCGGATGGACGCCTCAACACTAGTGTCGTTTTGGGATGCTGTTGCTGCTGATATCAAAGGATTCAACGAACGGTATCGTGAGGTCGATGAGCGTGACAAAGACTGGGTGAACGAAGAACTCCGGAAAGTATTAAAGATGTTTGATACAAGATCCCAGTCTGGTCATCGGTTGCTATCGCCGTTGACGAAGTTCCACAATCCGAAGTCAGAGATTGATGCCGCGGAAGAAATCTATACTGATCTCGAAGCCGGCGAGATCGTGGTCGTAGATATCTCGAATGGCACTACAGATGTGGTTGAAGCTGAAACCTCGCGAATTACTCGGTCAATCTTGAGAGAATCGATGAGTCGGTTCCAGAACCCTGAGATCGACGACGATAATCTGCCAAAGATACAATTGTATCTTGAAGAGGCGCACCAGCACTTTGACTCCGAACAGTACCGAGACAGCGACGCACAGAATCCGTACGTACAACTTGCAAAGGAGGGAGCTAAGTTCCGGATTGGTCTCACGTATGCGACTCAAGAGGTGACAGATATCGACCCTCGGGTGCTATCGAATACGGCAAACTGGATTATTACCCATCTCAACAGTAAACACGAGATTAACGAGCTCTCGAAATATTACAACTTTGAGGATTTCGAACACTCAATTCGGAACGTGGAAGATGTCGGCTTCGCTCGCGTAAAAACGGACTCTGGTGAGTACATAATCTCGACGAAGATTTCGCTATTTAACACCCGGTGGATTCAGGCGAACACTCCGTTCCTTAATGACGCCGAAACAGGTGAGGAAGAGGTTGACACCGACAGCGCGGCGGATACGGGGATCCAGATCGATATCCCGAGTGAAGCAGTAGACTCGAATACCGAAGCAGAGGAGAACTAATGGGGTATTTAGACGATTCTGGCGACGAACCGGCGAATAGTCTTGGACACATCGATCTCACACGTGATCAGCAGTTGCAAGAAGAGCTCGCTGAGTTCACGTTTACAGATCCCTCTGAAGGGTGGAATCCAGGCGACAACGTGATGTCTCCAAGTGAGCTTGATGGTGCAGACAACCTCGGCCCACCTATTGAACAGGTGTATGGAATCGACGGCTCTCGGGTTGAAGTGACAGTTGGTGACCGACGGCTGAACAAGCGGGTGGGTTTTCTGTCGATTCGGTTAGTCAACATCGATATGTCGGTACTACGTCAGCAGTCACGGCAGGCATTTCTGAATCCCTCGACGGTGGAAAATCTGGGTGAGGTAACAGAGGTAAATATGGTATTGCCGAGCTCAAACACGCTATTTGACGCTGGCACAACTCATGAAAGCTGGCGGAAGATGGTATTCGAAAACTTCAAAAAGCGAACTGTCTTCGGAGCGAGCCTATTCACTCGCTATCATGAGCTGCTTAAGCGTGAGGGTCGAATTCAGAAAAGTCGCGGGCAGTTGCTATTGGAAAACTGCCCGAATCCGGACTGTGAGGAAGAATCACTTATTGTCAGTTCTGTCCGAGAGGATCACTGTCCAAAATGCAAGAAACCGACGTACCCAACGGACGCGCTCCGTACTCATGAACGCGTAGCTGGTTCACAGGAGAACGTGACTGCCCTCAATATTCTCATGGGGGTGGTGGAGCATCTGGTCTTATTCGCGCTGGTGAAGTCACTAGCTGACGCTCACGACCAATTGAATCAGACAGCGATTGTTAAGGATGGTCCTCTCTCACAGTTTGATACAGCAGCTTGGATTCACGATCCGATTCTCGAAGTTATTGAGAGTGTTCAACAACACCATCGCGACCAAGATGGCTCGCCGTTTGTCGTCACAGGGGTCCATAAAACGGGGAAGTTCGCTAGCTTTGCCGAAGGAGTGAAAAGCCGGAAAGCCGGGCCGTGGCTGTTGGAGTTGCCCAATGATATCATCTACAAGTATATCTCAGCAGGCGACCGCACTGAGCCGTTCGGCAAGAAGACCTATTACGGAAAGAATTTCATCTATCGGTCGGCAGCCCAATCGAATAACGCTCATTGTTTTGCGTTTACTGTACCTCGGAATTACGGCGCCCGAGACAACAAGGAGGAGCTTCGAGCTGGTCAGGAACACTATCCAGAGCTAGCACGCACCGTGACGGTACTTGACGAACTACGTACGATTCGCTATGAGAATGGACTGATACCACTCGTAGTTGCCCACGACCACGCTTCACTCCCAGAGGATCTGAGCGACAAGATTCTGGGCGAGCTGACTGAGTACATCACCACTCCCCAAAATTGAATATGCTCGATGTAAAAATAGTAATAACATTGGACTGGTGCGTAGTGAATTGTGACGTCATAAGCACAAATCCGATACTGGTAGGTTCGTATGAGTGCTGACAACACTGGGCCGACGGAAGCAGAGTTACTTGAGCGGATTACTACTGCGCTCCATGATGAGTGTGACCGTCGTGGAATCACCCTGACACCAGGGGATGCAATTAAAACGCAGAAATACGTCGATCTGGTATTAGAGGAATTTCTGGGTGACGTCGAGAATCCACCAGTCACGATGAGTTGGTTCAAATTCGGCCGTACAACACCAGCAGGTGGTGGTGGAGTAGCCTTGGCGGAACCCGAAACGACGGTGTCGCCGACAAACCAGGGTGACCGGACTGCGGAGTTTCTGTCCATGGACTCAACCGATTTTCAGGATTTCTATCGGTTCGGCAGCTATGAGCCATCGCTCGAGCATGCCAATGAGCCCCTACTACCGTTCCTCCGTCGGTATTATCACATACATGCTCCAGACCGTTTCCATGAGCTCTACCTAGTGAACGTCCGTCTGCGCGAGGCGCTTCAGGAATTACGGAGGGCTACTGACCCTGAGACCAATAAACAGCTTTCGCGGGCCGCCGGTGAGCAACTATATCGGGATGTAGCGCAGCTCACCTCACGGTTGGAGATACTACTTTGCGACGACTATGTATACTATCCGGTGGCAACAGTCATTCCCCAGTATCTCCGACTCCTGGAGCAGTCTTTTGCCGGGATGGCGACACAGGAAACGGAACTGGCCACCCATGAGCGGTATACGTTTGCGTTAGAGATAGAGGACTTCTATAACGAAGTCGCTTGGACGAAAATAGCCCATTGCATCTCACGGGAAACAGCAGTTGGCCCCGGTGCAGATACTCTGAAAGAACAAAGTAAGAACGCACTCCGTGACTTCGAGCCCGAATTTACGGCCGAGGTTGAGAATTTGAAAGAGACATGTATTCGCGTGGGTGCTTTCCCAGCACCGTCGGATTATCCAGCACGGACTGACGAAACTTCGAGTACGCTGGAGGAACTGCTTCGTGTCGCCTCTCAACCTGTTGATGAGGATCTGGGAGTAGACGACCCTGCAATAACCGACAACACCCAAGAGGATACTGACGAATGAGTCTTGATGCTGCGAGCGTCGACACGTCCGAAGCGTTTCTCGACACCTGTGTACTGTTGAACTACACCCTTGACGGCGTTGATACCGCCATTAAGCTGTTTGATGACCATACTGCAGTTGGAAAGATCACCAGTGAGAATGCCCGAGGAGAGTTTCAGAGCGTCTGTGACCGACGTGCTGACGTCGTCGAGAAACTGCGTGAGGCAGTCAGAGAAGGTCGCCCACTAGATGAGGTCGATATCACGGAGTTTGGCTGGCTCTCACCGAACGATGAGGGGTACTTCGGGAGCCTACTAGCGGAACTTGATGGGGCCGCTCCCGAGACAGTCCTAGAACGGCTCAACGAAGAGAAAAATATTCTAGAAGCAGGAGAAATTACACTCTTTAAGCAACCAGAGCAGCGGGTCGAGGTTATCGAGGTTGAAGAGACTGGTAAATGGAAAGAGCTGCACGATAAGCTCTCGTACCCGGTTGGAAATAGCAACGACCAAGATCTGCTGTGCGATGCAACGGTGTGGCATCGCGATGGCGGCAGCGGGACGTTTATCTCAGAGGACAGTAGCGACATTACGTCGCCGGACCCACCGGGCGACGCTGGTACTGTCAGTGATAGGGCCTCACTGTTTGATTTACCTAGTGGAGGACCTGACGATATCAACTTCCAGATTTCGCTGGTCTACTCCGAGGCAGTCGAGCTTGATATTCTCACTACAAAGGAGTTCCTCGCTTTGCTGGAATAGTCTGAAAGAACGGAACCAACCCGATTATTCCTCTGCCCATGGAACCGTGACATTACTGGCCGGGGGTAGCGTATCTTTGTGTGGTGAGAGAATTAGGCACCGATCCAGCTTGCTCGCCGCTTCTTCGGCCTTATCGTCAATATCGTAACCGTATTTGAGACGGTTGGCCCGTGCGTAATTCCGGTGTTGCAAATCATACTCGTCGTCGATGATCTGCCGGGGTAACAGATCTGTATGCTTGAGCGCTTCTTCGGCGAACAATTGAGCGGTATTGATGTACTCAATCCGGTCGGAGTACCGTTTACGAACATCGCCAACAACAATAATCGCATAGCCATCGTCGGTGAGAAGACGCTCCAGTTCTTGCAGCGTGTTGGCAACGAACGTTCGATAGGTAGATTCATCTGAGGTAAGCGTTAAATCCTCTCGCTCAGTGCTACGGTCGACGCCAAGCCACCACAGACGTAGCCAGTTGTTCCAAGAATAGTCAAGCACGCGCATATACGGTGGTGATGTGACGACTAGGTCGACGCTGTTTGCTGGAAGGCACGTATCTCGAGCGTCGGCTTGCTCGACCCGTGTCTCACGGTTGTCTGGAAGAGCATCAAAGTCCTTAGTTACGAGTTCCTGCTTCCGAAGAGCAGAGGGACGGATGTCCCGGTTGGGCCGCTCTAGATCGTGGTCTTCAGCATACTCTTTGACGTAGTCGATAGATCCGGAGAAGGTGTCTCGAGTCGATAGTGAGAGAAACATCTCCGACGGACCATGAAGAATACCACAGACGATGGCTCTAAGATACGTTGCTTCCCGAGAGTCATCACCCCGAAGTACCTCACGAAGCCGAGCGAGCTTGCCCAGCGTGTGCTCTGAGTAAAAGACGAGTAGGTCGTCAAGGCTCAGTTCGTCATGGCCAGCGACCAACTCTTCAAGTGGCGTGTCAATCTCCGAGGCGTCATCAAGCTTCGAATCGAGATAAGTAGTGAACTCTGGGGTCGCCATCGGGTCACATTTGGCCCGGGTTAGCGTCGTAGCGTATTCGAAAGAGTCGCTAGCCCAGCCGACACGGTTGTGAAGCGTGGCCTCCAATGGCGTTGTACCGCCTCCCGAGAAGGGATCGTATACGACATCCCCCGGTTCAGAGAATCGGCGGATAAAGTAGGCAGGAAGTGCGGGTGGAAAGCCACCAATATATGGTGACAGGGTGTGCAAGGAGTTACCCCAGCGTTTTGGTGCTGACCGCCAGCTGGGCGATAGCTCTGAGGTTCGAACGCTAGGTATGAATTCTCCCGGCGTGTAGGTCACCGGTGAATCATCATTTTCGGCGATGACTGCCCCTTGGTTGACTAATTCCCTGAGCCGCCGATGCGCAGTAGAGGGGGAACAACCGACAATTGACGCCACGTCACGAGCAGACGGTTCTCCGTCAGCCTTGTACAGCGCCGATACGAATGCTTCATCGCCATAGTGGGTTCCAGTGGAGCCACCTTCAGAAAAGAGCGGGATCATAATCACGAGAGGACGTGGACATTAACATTCTAACACACCCGTAGGATGTGAAAAAACATTTCGGTTACGGGCCTCTCCCGAACTTAGTATGTGACTATACAATCATGGTTCTGTGACAACTCTCTTCTGAATATTCTTATCCTATAAAGAGTAAAAAGTTGGGAGAACAGGGTGTTCCGGACTGCTTCCTCTGGATAATCTGTTCCCGAGTCTTATTCACGACGGCAACGAGGTGGTACCCGTTCTTCAACTCTTGAATATTGAGGTGATAATACTGCTTTGACTCAGATTGATATCTATTAAGGAACGAACGCCGATCGGAATAGAAATTCTACATGATGTTGGAGACTGCTTTTCCTTGTCTGCTGTAGACAATCGAAATACAGTAGACCTACTATCGCTGAAATGAGATCAATCTCGTCAATTCTCAAGAGACCTGCTGGGACTACACCCTCAAAGAACGACCGCTCTCGTGGAGTACATTGTTGGTGGAACTCCGTCTTGCGAGTCGGTCGTCTCCGAAGTGATAACTCTATCTCGTCAGAACTACCGTGAGAACGAGTGCACGGCCGAGGCTTACGAACTGGCGCTCCCTATACCATACATCAACAAGAATCTGCTTCACAAGAGCATTCGTTCTAACTAAAACTCTGCCGTCAGGATTTCCAGGGGATTGTCGATGTACCTTGTCGGCGATTAGATGCTATTTCACCATCGGTCGACCGTTGGCCACCGAAGTTTGGCTCCTTCTGAGACAAAAGTTCATGCCACCAATTAAATTGCCCCAATAATTATTGTGGCACGAATGACGGGTACTCGCGAGTTCTCCGACTCCTCACCGTCGTCGGTGACTGAGGCTAAGGCGCTGGTAGAGAGGATTCAGGACCACACAGAGGCAAAGCGCGACAAAACTCCAGGGGAGGAGGCAGCAAAGCTACGGCGGCTCCAGAACCGCATCTTGGAGAGTCTTGATGATGCGGCTCACGTCGTTCCAGAACTCTTCCAGAACGCTGACGACGTCGGCGATGGCTGTACTGAGGTCACAATCCGTCTCCATGACGACGAACTGGTGGTCGAAAACGACGGCGAAGGGATGACGGAAGCCGAAGTCAAAGCTCTCGGTGAGTTCGCGGAGAGCACGAAGCGCGACCTCTCACAGATTGGCCACTTCGGTATCGGATTCAAAACGGTCTTCAGCGTGACCGGTCGCCCACACGTGGATAGCGGTTATGTGAGTTTAGAATACTCGGTGGACGACCCTGAGATACCCCAGAGCGCCTTTGAGGAGGCCGAGAGCAAGTTCGAAGGGACGCGCGTCCGACTCCCGCTCTCGGAGGACCTCTCCGACACTCGTCTTGACGAGATCAGTTCACAGCTCGACGAAATTGACCGCCTACTGCCGTTTCTGAACAACCTGCGGACGATTACGGTCAAACGCGACAGCGAGACAACGACCTACGAGCGCGTTAACGAGTCGGATAAGGATGATGGTCGCGTGACCGTACACAAGTACGGGAACAAAGACGATGATACACCGTGTGAGACGTGGCACTATCGGCTGTTCACGGAGCCGCTGAATGCCGATTCAGAGACTATCGAAGCACTAGCGGAAGAACGCGATTTAGACCTCGAATCACTTGAGGACCGGGACGTCGACACCGAGGTAGAGCTGGCATTCCCGATTTCCAAGCAAGGATACCCGGTCGGGCACGATGACAGCCGGCTGTTCTGTTACTTCCCGGCCAGTCGTGAGACGAACCTGCCATTCGACGTCCAGGCCGATTTCCTACTCAAGTCGAGCCGAGAGCAGATCCGTCCCGGCCATCCAGTCAACGATAAGTTCCTCCAAGTTGCCGGGTCGCTTGTCAAGGACGCTATCCAGACGTTCCAAGCGGAAGACGTCCCTCCGTCGCGTCTCCTTACTCTAATTCCTGACGCAGATGCCGACCGGCCGGACTACCTCACGCCGCTGACCGACGAGGCGTTCGACGCGCTCTCGGGTCTTCAGTTCGTACCGGTCGAGTCCGGTGGAACTTGCGCGCCCGAGGACCTGCTCGTACTCCCTTCGCGGCTTCACGACGTGATACCCCTCGCGGAGTTCTGTGCCGAGTACGAAGCTGCTGACGTCGTCCACCCGAGTCAGGAGCTAACGGCAGAAGACTACGATCGATTGGCAGCCCTCGACAGTACACGCGTCGTGTCGGTCCCCGAGACGCTCGAAGAGTTGGCGGACATGGATTTCCTCTCAACGTTGGGGGCTTCTGAGGTGGTCGACCTACTGGCAGCAGTCGAGGGATACCTCGATTCTATTTATCCGTATGACGACGAGTACGATTCGACGATTGAGGCACTGAAATCACTCCCAGTATATCCAATCCGAGGCGACGACCGAGACCGCCAGCCTCTTGACACAATTGATGACGACATCTACCGACCTGACAGACAGAGCGGGAGTGCGTACGAGCCGTTCTATGACGATCTGACGCTCCTAGGAGATTCTCTCCTTTCGACACTTCGTTCCAAAAACATCTCTGATCAGATGCGAGTGGACGTCCGCAAACTCTTCTCAGAGCGGCTGGACATCGAGGAAATCCAGCACAAGAACATTGTCGAAAAGGTAGTCGCGGAGGCGTTCGCAACCCCCGAGAACCACGACGACGAGACACTCGAAGAGTACGTCGAGTACCTCCGGAACCACGCCCAGTCATATGCCGACGCATCGAATACAAAGCTGCGCACCGAGGCCGGCGACTACAAACCGCCCAATGAGCTGTACCTCCCAAAGCAGTATCTGAAGGGGCGCTACAACTCTTCGATCGTGCTGGACACGCTAACTGATCGAGACCCGGTTAGCACGTCATATCTGGACCGGAACCCAGAGGCTGAGGACACCGAATCCTGGCGAAAGTTCTTCGCTACCTTGGGCGCGCTGACACACCTTCCCGTGTCTCCCAATGTAGATCACCCTACACGAGAGCCGTTCCAGAGCCAGGATAAGATTGAGGCGTATCTCGATGAGCACGATGACGAGGGCACGACAGTGCGACCGGATCGGGATACGACTCCCTATGATGGACGTAAACGCCAGTATCGGTGGATGAAGCGCGCTGACGCACAGCACGGTCTGGTCGATTACGCACTTTCAGAAGTCGTTGAAGACCGCTTTGAGGACGCGGCCAGGACGACTGACGGCTTCGGCAGAGAGTTCGTCAAGATGCTTGACGCTTACTGGGAGACGACGGATACTAACTGGGAAAACCACGACTGGGACGGGACATACCAGAACAGCATGTTCCGCGACTACTGTTGGTCTGTTCCGAGCAACGGATACGACGTCAACACTGAAGAGAGCGGATGCCCGACGAGCTTCTTAGCGCTCCTCCGGAAAACGCCATGGCTCCCGGGACAAGATGAGGAGCGCTACCAGCCGCGCCACCTCTACGAGCCGAACTCGGTCACGAAGCACGCAGGAGTCCCGCTCCTCGCAGAGGCCGTGGCTGACCTTTCCTCGACCCTCTTTGATACGTTGAATATCCCGGACGACGTGGGGCTAGAGCAACATGCCAATGCGATCGAACAAGTCGTCGCTGAGCGGCCAGAACGCGACGCCTCAGAAATTGACCGAGAAGTTCGCTCCCACTTGTACTCGCTAGTTGACCGCGTTGATGACGCATCTGAGGACGAGATAGCGGAGCTGACAGAACAACTCACCGAATGCCCATTCGTCTACGTCAAGCATGCCGAGCCAGAGTTCAGGACAATAGACCAGGTCGTGTGGTCGAAGGGCCTTGGTAATCACATCGTAGCGATAAACGACGACTACCGCGTGTTCGAGGGTTTCTTCACTGACGCTCTCGACATTGACACAGAACCGATACTCGATGATTACATCGAGTACCTCGGCCAAGCGGACGCCGACGACTGGTCGACGGTTGAGGATGCGTGGACGGAAGTGATCAAACGGGTCGCCTATAGCGACTCACAGGACCACAACCTCACCGATGTGGCGAGGGATTTAGCTGAGAAGGGCGCCATCCCGAGTACTGCAGAGACGTTAGTTCCATATGATGAGATCCAGTACATCGCCCGAGACGTAGGTACTGCCGAGCGACTCCCTGAGGCCCTGGCCAAACAGGTCGCTTTTCCGTGGTACGACAAACGGATGTCTGACCACTTAGAGGCAGTCAACCGGCTCACAACACTGCTTGACGCAACCAGACTCGAGGAGGAGCTCAATCACGACGTGATCACACCCCCTCACCAACCGACAGAAACCACGTTAGGTGAGCGCTACCCGCTGCTACTCAATGTCGGGTATAGTCTGTTGGCGGACCGCGATGAGCACGACGCGCAAGATCTGTTAGAGGAAGTTGCCGGCTACACGGTTCAGACGGCCGATACCGTCCGGTGTAAATATCGACTCGGTAGTGATTCAACAAAAGTCGATGAGTCCAGCTACATTGACCAAGACAAAAAGCACGTCTACGTTGCTGAGAGCGACGCTGCACAGCTCAAGCTTGTCGAAGACATTGCGGCAGCACTTGAACTGACGGACTCGACTCGAAACAAGTTCGTTGAATTGGTACAGGGTACCATAGGAAAAGAAGAATCTCTCGTTAACGCGTATCTCGATAGTCATGATCTCCCCTACGAACAAATCGATTCCTCAACTCAAAATGTGGATGGGGAATCCAATGATGCCGAAGTCCCTGATGAGGAAGAGGAATCCGAGGGCGACAGCGTTCCGAACCCTCACGAGGATAGGGTAAGCGAGGGTACCGCCACTAGACCAGACGACACTGTAGACGAAGATATAGAGACACCACCCCCGGATACTGGCTCTACGGTGACTTCCCCTCCAGAGGGGACGGACGAAGTGAAACCCAGGAACGTCAGCGACCAGTCATCAAAGAGTATGATAGATATAGCCGATACCCCCGAGAATGATCGCGACGGGGGGACTAAACCTGGTAGTGGTGTATCATCTTTCGGCGAGACAGACGAGGCTCAGAAGACCGGAAACGCGGGCGAACAGCTAGTCTTAGACCATCTACGGGACCTTCTCAAGGCTGAACTTGACGATCCCAAGGTTACTTCCTGCCCTGACACCCGCTCAAATGCGTACCGTGTCAAGGGCTACTCCGACGGACACGAGGTGACTGTTACCCTGAAGAAAGTCCCCGATCAGGAAACGCCACGTAGTGACCTTCTTGTCGATGGTGCATCGCTGATACGGCAGGAACATGAGTTCGCAGTAGACGAAGTAGCTAGCGACGAGCGGACCTTCGTTGAAGTCAAGTCGAGCAAGAACGAGGCTAAAACGTTCAGAATCACAAAGCTCGAACACAACCAGGCCCAGAATAATTCTGAGTACCTCATCGCACGTCCTGTCGAAGTCGACTCCAAGAACGAGCGGATAGAGACTGTCTTTGATACTGTACCACGGATACAAGTCCACACTGAATCGAATGGACGGCTTAAAGCCGACGACTTGGATCTCGAGTATCACGGAATGTGGGTTTCGTATTGAATACCCAAATCAGAGAAGAGTCTTCAGTAATAGTTAGCCAAGACTATCGGTGTTGACATACCTACAATCGTGTGCGAGGATTCGTTCGGGGAGGCCGACGGCACCGCAGACAGTGCATTCAGCAAGCCGGGTCTGCTCGGTCTCGCTGAATGCTGTTTCGACGCCGTAGAGTCGGTTGGCGAGTGCGAGCAGGCGGTCGGATGCGTCTCCCTCACTCTGTGCGGCTGGGTCGGGATGGATGATGACGGGGAAGGTTTCGACGCCGCCATCCCAGAGACACGACGGCAACACCGTACTCGAGTCTTGATGTTGGACAGCCTCATACGTCCGAGCGACGACGTCGCGAGTCTCGGGCTGGACGTACTCGACGACGAGCTCGCCCGCATAGTAGAACGCCGACCCATGACGGATCGGCCCTGAGCAAACCGACGCCGGTGCAAACCGCACCCGAACCGCATAGTAGCCTCTGCCACGCCCGTCCTCACGCCCGCCGTGCGCAGCCCAATTCGCCGGCAGATCAAACGACTCCACACCCTCTGCGCTGTCGATACCGTTTTCTGACTCTGGTCGCGTAGTAGCCATTGGTCTTAATCACCTGAGACCACCCGCCCGCGTGTCCTAGCACGCGGGCAGTCTTCTGCAGACTACTGTGTAGCAGCGGGTGGCTCTATCTAATACCCATGCTCCGGGGCACCAAAAATATGATGCTTCGGAGCAACAGATATCCCGATACATGATGTCTGCCAGAGGCCCAGATCCGAGGGTGACTACGAGCGATCTTCGAGAGATCATCAAGGACCACGAAGAGCCATTTGTGACGGCTAGCGATATCGCGGACGAGACTGGTGTAGCGCGCCAGACTGCGCATAAATATCTCCAGAGACTACACGAAGAAGGTGAGTTAGAGAGGCGTAAAATCGGTGGTAGTGCCGTTATTTGGTGGCTAGAAGACGGCTGCGCTCAGGCGTAGTCATCTATATATCGACGTCCATCATCCGATAACCACCATACGCGAACCCTCCCAATCATACGGGTTTCTACTAACCCTTCCTCGGCAAGCTCGCGTAGGTGTTTATCGACAGTTTGGCGTTGTGCTCCAACACGCTCCGCAACGTCCGAAGTCCCCACAGCCGGCGAGTACGCGTTACGGATCGCGGTGAGTATCTGCTCGTCTGTCACCTCACGATCCGGGCCGGGCTTGGGTGGCATACTGACTATTTCTGGATAGCGGTCAAAGTAGATAGCGCAATCTAACTGTTTCTTTGGAGCAATGGTTAAGTGGGTCGGGAAGCTGTGTAGAGATAAGCGACGCTACGAGGCGGATCGGTATCTGTGAGAACAGCGCCGAACGGGTAAGGGCCGTTCGACGCCTTACGGTGTCGCTTCGAGGAACGACATGTACATCGACAACGCACACGCAGAAAGAACTTCCGTCGTCTCGGAGACGCACTATCCCTCTAACCGCACCCATCTGATCCATCACTTGTGGCAGGCCAAGGCCGAACAGCACCGGGTCTCGACGTCTCGTCTGCCATTCGGTTGCCGTGCTGATGGCCGTCGCGAGCAATCGTGGTTGGGTGAGCGCGGCGGCGTCAACGGCCGCGCCTAAGCGACACCTGACTCGGTATCACCTCGACGGCCATCCTGACCGCCACCCACACTCGTAGGCACACCTTGGACACTCCATCCACCGAGAAAGCGACCATGCTGGTTGTGCGGTCGGCTCGTGTGGCCGTCTGAACTTGGCTGCTGTAGTGCTGTCTCCCGATGAGTACGACTCACGATACCTCGACGCCGACGCTTGAATCGCTCGCCGACCGCATCGCCAACCTTGAAGCCGAGTTGGAGGCCGAACGCGACACCCGCGAAGACCTTGAGGAGCGTGTCGCCGACCTCGAGACGGAGAACCAGATTCTGCGCTCGCGCATTGATGGATTGAACACGACGACCGACAAGACGGAAGCGCGCGTGAACGAACTGCAAGCCCGCGAACTTGAGAAGGGCGCGCACCTCCGTAAGGAGACGGTCTATCCGTGGACGGACAATCTCGACGTCGCGGCCGGCCGTCTCGAAACCATCGAGAAAGACCACGGCACCTACATGCGCATCCCCGACGCCGACGACACACTCACTCGCGGCGGCACAACCCAACTCGCCCACGACGACCTCCTCCCCATCCAACAACTCGCCCGCCTCGACGACAACATGCTTCGCGGCACTGTCGACAACCTCCCCAGCCGCCTCGCCGCCAAAGCCTGGGCCACACGCCACGAGGATACCGGCCTCTGGCAGCAAGGCAGTGGGGACGTCCGCGAATATATCGATGCGAGTGATCTCCGGCATTGGATCCGTCGCGAAGAACCCGGCATCTCTGAGGCCTACGCGAAAAAACTCGTCTCCCGCACCATCGACGCCCTCCAAGAATACACCCACCATCGACTCACCATCATGAAACGCCAACGCCGGAAAGACGGCCTCCAGTACAAGGAACGCCGCATCGTCCTCAAAACCGACGTCGAAATCCCCGGCGAAACCACCCAGAGACAACAGTAGTCCACAGACCACCACGTCCCCAGGGGGTCACAGCCACACAGAAACCACAATTACGACAGGACGACACAACAACACAGAACCGGACTGCGGTGTGTGCGTGGGTTGCCTAGTCGTGGGTCTCGCTTCTCGAACGGTATCGACGGTGGTAGACCCGAGACTCCCCTGAGTGGTTCTCTGTGGACGACATCTGTCACCGGGAGTTCTCGTGAGCGCTCAATTTGTACAGACAGCTGAAAACTGGTTGTACTCCTTGGCGGATGGTGCATCGACAGTCACACCGTTGGGTGGCTAACCGGTTTCCATAGTGCACTCGCGGCGGGCCGTCAGGAGTGAGCACGGGACTATAGCGGTGACCTCGTCGTAGAGTTCGGCGACAGATTTGGCATAGAGGAACGGCATGAATGAGGTAGCATGAGGTCCTGTAAAACCTGTGTCGTCCGCCGGCCCCGAACCGTGGCTGGCCGCGCACGGGGAGAATCGACACCACCAGCGCGGCCGTGGAGCGTCCTTGAATCAGCGTTCCAGCCTTAGAGGGACTGAATCGCTCTATCGACCGCTAGCAACGTCGCTTCGGGCTGTGGCGTCCGGTAGCTGATCTCTCCGTCTGAGAAGCGGAGGTCGACAAGTGGTCGGTCGTGGGAGTCACCACTGGCGGGGTCGAGCGTCACCCGGCCTGCTTCCCGGCGAATGTCCGGGCGCTCCAACAGAGACTGCACGACGTCGTCCCGGCGGAGGTCGGTCCCCGGTCGCGCGCCGTCGCTGGTGAGTTCGATCCGATCCGTCTGCGCGGTGGGCTGGGTCACCCCAAGGATGAGTCGGTGGTAGCCGTGGACGAGATCAGCCTCCAATGCGGTCAGCCGGTCGGGGTCGCGGAGGTCGAGCCGTTCGGGGGCGTCGGTATCGCCGAGGGCGGCCAGTTTCTCGCTCGTCGCAACGGCGCTCTCGGGCGTCGGCGCGCGGACCGCCAGTACGTCGTACCCTGAATCGAAGGTCGCGACGGTAGTGTGACGGTCCGCCTCGGCGGGAGCGAGCTGCGTTTGCGCGCCTCCAGGTGGGGTGCTACAGAGGAGGTAGTGGCGTTCGAACAGCTCGTCGACAGCCCGGAGGCGGACACCGAACCCCGAATCAGTCACGTGCTCGACGAGTGTCGTCGGGTCGAGCTGGGCTAGCCCGGGCAGGCGGGCGTAGTAGCTGGTCTGTGGTGCGGCGTAGCGTACCTGCTTGGCGACGAGCTCGCGTTCGACGGGCGAGAGCGCCGCAATCAGGTGGTCCCGCGTCTGGGACGCGTCGGCGTCGACGCCGGCGGCGCGTAGCGCCCGCTCGAGTAGAGTCTGTGAGTCGACAGCCTGGAGGGCGGCCGTAGCAGGGTCGTCAGTCGTCGTCGGTTCGAGGGGGAGCTCCACGGCAGTTCCTCCGCGGGAACGGTGAAACCAGTTTCGTGTTTTCGCCGGACTCGAGGCCGACGGAGGCGTGCATTTATCCCCACCGGACGGAAAAGGAAGCATAGAACACCCGATGTCAGGCCAGCAACCAGAGGGGCGCGGCCGCCCGCGCCTGCCCATCGAGGATGGATTCCCCATCGAGCGCGTGAACGAGATTGCGGCGAAGGAAAGCCGGGCCAAACAGCACTATCGCCCGGTCTACACCATGCACAAGTGGTGGGCGCGGCGGCCCGGCTGTCTGTTTCGTGCGATCTCGCTCTACTCGCTCCTCGACGAGGATACCGACCCCGCGGACGTCTCGGTCTACGAGCCCGGCGAGAACCAGACCCTTGGTGCCAACGGCCTCTCCAGCGAGGATCTCGTCGACGCCATCGGTGAGACGAGCATCGAGGACCCCGAGCCACTCTGGGAGTTCTATCCCAAAGACGTCCGCATCCAGAACAAGAAGGTGCTCGACCCGTTCATGGGTGGGGGCACCTCCCTCGTGGAGGCCTCGCGCTTCGGCGCGGAGACGGTGGGCTACGACCTGAACCCGGTCGCGTGGTTCGTCACGAAGAAGGAGCTCGAAGCCGGCCAGACCGACCCCGAGAAACTCCAAGAAGCGTTCGAGCAGGTTCGCGACGACGTCGCCGACGAGATCACACAGTACTACCGCACGCCCTGCCCCAACGGCGATCACGAGGCCGACGTCATGTACAACTTCTGGGTGAAGGAGCTCGACTGCGTCTCCTGCGGGCATACGGTGCCGCTGTTCAAGGACTACCGCGTCGCGAAAGGCCGCTACGAGAACGACGACAAGTACAACGTCCTCTGTCCCGACTGCGGTGCGGTGACGCTCGTCGACGACTGGCAGAGCGAGAGCGAGTGTAACGAGTGTGACCACGAGTTCGTTCCCAAAGAGGGGAACGTCTCACGGGGCGGATACTACCACTGTCCGGAGTGTGGGCAGAAGGAGTCGATTACGGGCGCAATTAGCGAGCAGGGAATACCTGATATGCGGCTCTATGCAGTCGAGTACTACTGCGAGGAGTGCGACAATCAGGGGTTGGAGAGGAGTAAGTACAAGGGCTACAAGCAGGCGTCACCGGCGGACAAGAAGCTCTTCGAGGAGGCCAAGCGGGACTGGGAGGCCCGGACGGATCTCCACAAATACGTTCCTGACGAGAAGATTCCCAAGGGATCAATAACGGTTTCTTCGGCTATCAACGGGAATGACGTTTTCGAGCATGGCTACGAAGACTGGACGGATATGTTCAACGAGCGCCAACTGCTGTCTCTCGCGAAGATATTGAAGTCTATATCCAGGCTCAGTCGCGAGGTCGGTGACTATCTACTCCTCGCGCTTACTGACGCGTTGCGAACGAATACGATGATGGTCTCCTACGATACTGCTTACAACAAGATTGGGGACTTCTTCCGGACGAACTCGTTCAACCCTCCAACCTACCCTGTAGAGAACAACGTCTGGGGAACGGAATTCGGTCGAGGAACGTTTAAGTCCAGTTGGGATATGGTCGTCAAAGGCGTCGAATACGCGAACGCACCAACCGACCGATACGTAGAGAACGGTGATACAGCCGAAACCGAGGAGTTCGCCCAGCCCATCGGTCAGAACTCGGAAATCCACCAAGGTGACATGCGGACGATCGACGCCGAGGACGAGTACGACCTGGTTCTGACGGACCCGCCGTACTACGACAACATCATCTACTCGGAGGTGTCGGACTACTTCTACGTCTGGCAGAAGATCCTTCTTGAGGACGAGTACGAGGGCTTCGACCAGGAGCATACCCCACGCGTCGACTCCATTGTCACCAACCCCTATCTCGACAAGACCGCCGAGGACTTCGAACACGAGATGGGCCAAGCTCTGGACGTCATCAATCATGCGCTGAAGGATGACGGGACGCTGGCGTTCACCTACCACCACAGCGATGAGGAATCGTGGGGCGAACTGCTGGAGTCACTCTGTAACACCGGCTTCGAGGTGACAGGGACGTACCCAATTAACTCCGACCTCATGAAGTTCATCGGCGGCGAGGCGGTCTCCTTCGACATCGTCATCGTCGCCCGGCCGACCGAAGAGCGGACGCCGATTTCCTGGCGGAACCTCCGCATCCGCATCCTCAACAGGCTCGACGAAATCCAGGACGGGCTGGAGGAGCACCGCGACCTGACGGAGGGGGACATCGGCGTCGTCGAGATGGGCGCGTGTTTCGCGGAGTACTCCCGCCATCACGGGGAGGTGCGCCGCGGTGGCGAGATCATGACCGCCAAGGAGGCCGTCGAGAAAATCTACGGCATCATCCAGAACAACGCGCTGGGCGAGGAGGACATCTTCCTCGACCTGCTGCGCGCCGGGTCGCCGAGCTACGACGACCTGAACAAGCTGCTGCGCCGCAGCGACGCCTCCGAGGAAGAGCTCCGCGAGAAGGCGCTGTTCCGCGTCGAGGGCAACAGCTTCGTGCTGGGCGACTGGGACGACGAGAAGCGCCAGGCCTACGTCCAGCAGGCCGTCGAGGGCGACGGCGACGCGAGCGCGCTGGACAAGGCCCACTACCTACGCTATCGCTACGAGGAGGGCAAGTCCACGGCCGAGTATCTGGAGCGCTGGGACCATGACGAGCTCGCCGAGCTCTGTGAGAGCCTCGCGGCCGCCAGCGGCGACGAGACCTACCTCAACCTCGTCGGGCTGGACGTCTCGTTGGACAGCTACACCGACAGCTAAATCGGGGAGTTCCTTTCTTTTCTGTCGCTCAAACACTCGACGCCGAGATTGACCCGCAGATAAGACATAATAAACATAGTAATGTTTTCTATCCCATGAAGTTAGAGTTTCAATTCCGGTAATACGGATAAATAGAAGAGTTTCGTGGTGTTCCCCTCCAAAGGCTTAACTACAGTTGGCTGGTGAATCTGAGTAACATGAGTAGCGAAGGAACTCCCACACCCATCAGCGAGTATGTTACACTGAGTCAGGAACTCCGCGAGGGGAGCGGCACGATCAAGGGGCAGATTCGCCTCTACGACGTCGAGAGCGAGGAGGGGACCCTCGAGTCCGACGCCGAGCGGTTCTTCCAGCGGACGCTGCTGACCCAGGGACTCGAGGATTCGTTCAAGCGCCTCCGAGACACGATGGAGGGTGAGGACACACAGCGCATCCACGAGATGTACGGGCCCTACGGGACGGGGAAGTCCCACCAGATGGTGGCACTCTACCACGCCTTCGCAAACCCCGACATCGTCGCCGAGTGGGCTGAAGGGCGCATCGAGGGACTGGGAGCGGCGCTACCTGAGGAGGCGACGCCGGTTGTCGTCTCGCTGCAAAAGAGTCAGTCCGAATACCTTTGGGAGCCATTCTTCGATGCGCTGGGCTATGAGCCCGACGAGGACGAGTTCGAGGACGGTGGCTACCCGCCAATTGATATGATCCAGGAGGCGGTCGGCGATCGCACGGTCGCGTTCCTCGTTGACGAGTTGGAGGACTGGTTCGGCTCGCTACAGGGCCGCCGCAAGCGCGCTAACAAGGGGTTCCTCCAGGCATTACTGGAGACGACCTCCCGCCCGGAGACCGAGCTGTTCGCCATCGTCTCCGTACTCCGCGAGGGCTCGGAGGTCCACGACATCCTCTCGCGCCAAGAGACCGTCCCAGTGAACATGTCGAACCAGGTCGACATCCGCGACGTGCTCCGCCACCGTCTAGTCGGCGAAGTCACCGACGAGGCGGGCGTTCGCGCACTCATCGAGGAATACATCGAGAGCTACGCCGAGACGGACTACGTCGACCTCCCGGAGGGGCTCCGCGAGGACATGCTCCAGACTTACCCATTCCACCCCGAGCTCATCGACGCGCTGAAGACGCGCTACTTCGCGGAGACCGAGTCCGGCGCGACTCGGGGGATGCTCTTCCTCTTCGCCAAGCTGCTGAAGGACAAACACGAGGAGACCGACCTCCTGACCCACGGCACCGTTGACGCGGTCGAGTACAACGACGAGCTCACCCGAATCAACGTCGAGCACGCCCGTCCCGACCGCTGTTACGACGACATCACCGACCGGCTGGCAGACGCCAACATCGACTACGGTCGAGAGATCCTCAGCACGGTGCTGATCTACTCGCTCACGCCCGGGCTGGACGAGGGAGCGACGACCGGCGACATCATCCAGGGCACCTACCACCGGGGCGACCGGGTGAACGACATCGTCGTCGACCTCGAACGCCTCCAGGGAGAAGTCTATCACCTCTGGGAGAAGGACGACCGCTACGTCATCCGTGAGGACGAGAACCCGCGGTCGCTCGTCCGCAACGCCGCCCGCGACGTCGACGACGACGAGGCCATGGAGTTGCTGGGCGAGACCGTCGAGTCCATCTTCGGGGGGAGCACCCACGCAGTCGGCTTCGCGAAAGGGCTGGGTTCGGTCCCGGACAGTCAGAATATCAAGCTGGTCGTCCGGAACGAGCCCTGGGATGCCGACAGCGTTGCGGCCGTGATCAAGAACCGCCCGGCGGGCCGGCAGTGGCGCAACTCGCTGGTGTTCGTCCAGCCGAGCAACGACAAGAAGATCTCGCCCAGCGACCAGCAGGACAAGTTCCTCAGCAAGGCCAAGGAAGTCCTCGGTGCCGAAATCCGAAAGGATGACCCCAACCTCAGCGAGGAGATTCGCGAAGAGATCGACGCGCTCTACGACGAGTACCGCGAGGAGCTCCGCTCGCGGCTGACCAGCGCCTACGGCGATGTCGTCGACGGGAACGACCTCCTAAACGAATTCGACTACGCGGCTGCCACGCCCCTCGAAAGTATCGTTCCCGAAGAGCCCGTCCTCAGCCACCGGAATATCGCGCGGGCGATGCAGGCCGACCCCTTCGACATCGAGCGGACCGTCTGGGCGGTCGTCCAGGACCGCCTGGAGAACCGCTCCTCGGCGACGATCGAGGACGTCTACGAACAGTTCCTTCAAGAGCCGACGATGCCGATTCCGGGCAGCGTCGACGTCGTGGTCAATGCAGTCGAGGCCGAGCTGGAGGACGCCGCCGTGCTCGCCCATGATGGCAGCGGCTTCAAGCCGCAGTTCCGGAACCTCGACCGGGACACGACGCTTGTTCTTGAGGAGGACGTTGAACGCTGGGGCGTCGACGACGTCGAGGAGGAGCTCAGGCGGCGGTTCAGCGGTGACACCACCGAGGTCGACGTCGGCGACTTCGAGCTCGATCTGCTGCAGGACACCGAGACTTGGATTGCCGAAGCCGAGTCACACGACGCGGTAATGCGTGCCGTGGGGCGGCTCGCGGCCGAGGAGAAGTACGTCCTCGTCTCGGGGACCGAGATCATCGACAAGGCGCGCTCGGACGCGACGCTCCGTGACGTCTCGGCGGTCACCGAGATCGGGGCGGAGGAGGTGCGCGCCCGCATCGAGGACGTCCTTGAGCGCTCCGGCGAGGCCGACACCAGCCAGGTGCTGACCGCGATCCGTGGCGACGCCGACGTCTACCTTCCCAAGGACGAGACCGAGACTGCCTTCCGCGCCGCAGTCACCGGAATCCTCAATGATGGCTACCGACTCAAGGATGGCTGGTCGTTCCGCAGTTCGCTGGGCGACCGCGACCCGACGGAGGTCGTGGTGGTGCCGTGGGTCAGCGAGGAGAGCGAGCAGCGCATCCTCGAGGACATCCGCAGTATGGAGGAGGACCGCGACTTCGACGTCGACGAGATCCAATCAAACGTCGTCCCGGATGAGTCCGAACACGCGATCCGACAGTTCCTGCTGGCGAACCTCGGTGAGGACGACCCTGCCTATGTCGTCGGCGCGACGGGCGCGACCGACCCCGGCGAGTGGTTCCCCGGAGCCGGCTTCAAGACGTACTCGACAGGCGGCGAAACGTTCGAGTACGGCGGCGACAGCGTCGCCGAGCTCCGCGACGAGTGGCTTGAGGCGGACATCACAGGTTCGGTCAGCTATGGCTCGATCCACTACACAACGACCGACGGCTCGGGCGGTCCAGCTGCGTTCGACGAGATCGGGCTGAGTAAGGTCCACGTCGACATCAAGCTCGAGGTCGGCCAGCCACACGACAGCGTCACCGCGATGTTCGAGGCGTTCCCGGATGCGGCTACCGACATCGACGTGACCATCGAGTTCGAGTAATCCGCTTCAAGTACCAGAACGGTTCCACTCCCACATACGATGCCCGAGACCCCACAAGACGGTTCGACGCCCCCGATAGCCCGCGGCTTCCCCATCACCCGCGTGAACGATATCGCCGAGCGCGAGAGCCGTGCAAAGCTCTACTATCGGCCGCTCTCGGTGCTCCATAAGTGGTGGGCCCGCCGCCTGGGTAGTGTCTTCCGGACCGTCTGCCTCTACACATTGGTTGACGATCCCGGGGCGGTCTCGGTGAATTCTCCCGACGGTGAAGCGACGCTTGCGGACTTTACCGACGAGGGAGACGGCCCGACCAGCGCGGAGCTCGCGGCGATGATCGAGAACGTTTCGCTCGCGAACCCGGACACGCTGTGGGAGCTCTACCCCCAGGACGTCGCCGTCGAAGACAAGCGGGTGCTCGACCCCTTCATGGGTGCGGGGACGACCCTGTTGGAAGCGGTCAGGTTCGGGGCCGCCGCGACCGGCGTTGACCTGAACCCGGTCGCGTGGTTTATTACGAAGAAAGCGCTCGAAGCCAGCACGACAAGCCGAGAGGCGCTCGAAGCTGCGTTCGAGCAGGTTGATGAGGCGGTCGCCGACGAGCTCGGAGCACAGTACCGGACTGCTTGTCCGAATGAGGACCACGAAGCAGACATCACGTACGCGTTCTGGGTGCGGGAACTGGACTGCGTCTCCTGTGGTTATACGGTCTCACTGTTCCGAGACTACCGGGTCGCGGCAGGACGCTACGAGAACAGCGACGGGGACGTCGTCTGCTGTCCGGACTGCGAGTCGGTCTTCCCGACGAGCGACTACCGCGAGAACGCTGTCTGCCCCGACTGTAGCTTCGAGTTCGTCCCCGCGAACGGCCCAGTCTCGCGAGGCGGCAACTATGGCTGTCCTGAGTGCGGCCAGAAATACGCCCTTGTCGACGCAATCGCGGAGGGGCAGTCCTACGACGAACGGCTCTACGCGCTCGAGTACTACTGCACCGACTGCGAGGACGCCGGCCGCGACCGCTCGACGTACAAAGGCTACAAGCAGGCGACCGACACCGACCGTCAGCGGTACGCCGATGCCGCCCAGCGTCTCGCGGACGCGCCGGGCCTCGATGCGTATATCCCCGACGAGGAGATCCCGGAAGGTGCTGTCACGCAGGCATCCTCGATCAGCGGGAACGACGTATTCAAACACGGCTTCGAGGCGTGGGCGGACATGTTTAACCCCCGCCAGCAGTACTGTCTCGCGACACTACTCCAGGCTATCGACAACGTCGAAGACGACGACGCGCGGGAATTCCTCCTGCTCGCGTTCAGTAACGCCCTCCAGTTCCAGAACAACTTCGTCCGATTCAACGCGACCGGCGGGAAAGTGGAGAGCATCTTCGGGCAGAACTCCTTCTTCCCACCGGTCGAATACGTCGAGAACAACCCCTGGGGGACCCGGGCCGGCCGTGGGACATTCACCAACACCATCGAGCACGTCCTCGACGCCGTCGACTGGGCTCACGCCCCCGTCGAGCGCTATCTCGACGACGGCGAGTTGCAGCGGACCGAACCATTCGACACCCCCGTCGATGGGGACACCAGACTCCTACAAGGAGACATCCGGGAGGTCGACCTCGAAGGGGAGTTCGACGCGATCATCACCGACCTCCCGTTCTACGATAACGTCGTCTACTCCGAGCTCAGCGACTTCTTCTATGTCTGGCAGCGTCAACTGCTGTCCGACGAGTACGAGTCCTTCGAGCCGCCGAAGACACCCCGCCAGCGGAGCATCGTCGCGAACCCGGCGACAGAGACGGACGCAGGGGCGTTCGAGACGCAGCTTGGTGAGGCGTTCGAGCGGCTCGCCGACCACCTCGATGACGACGGGACGTTGGTCTTCACGTACCGCCATCAGGGGGCCGCCTCTTGGGCCGGGCTGCTTGACGGACTCTGTAGCGCCGGGTTCGACGTGGAAGCGACCTACCCGATCTCGGCGGGACTCTCCGAGTTCACGGCCGGTGAGGCGCTCAACTTCGGCGTCGTCGTCGTCGCCCGGCACGCCAAGAGTCGCGAGGCGATCAGTTGGAACGCGCTCCGCCGTCGCCTCTTCCAGGAGACAACGCGTGTTCAAGAACAACTTGACGCCGCGGAGACCCTCTCAGCCGGAGACAAGAGCGTCGTCCAGCTGGGTGCCTGCTTCGAGGTCTATTCAACCCACTTCGACCGAGTGCATAACCACGGGGAGCTGATGGAGACCGAGGCCGTTGTTGGCGAAATCCTGGAGCTGGTGAGCGGAAGTGTCGACGTTACCGACGTCTACCTCACGCTACTCGCGATGGACGATCCGACAGCCGTCGACCTCTCCCGGCTCTGTCGCGGAACGAGCGTCGACCCGGACGAGCTCCGGGAGCAAGAGATGATCGTCGAAGACGGCGAGTTCGAGGTCGCCGACTGGACGAGCGACGCGCGCCAAGCGTACATCGAGGCGCTCTCGCCTGCGGAGCGAGCCGACGTCGACACCCTCCAACGACTCCGCGCGCTCGCCGCCGAGGAGACGCCGGTCCGGCTGAACGAGGCACAGTCGTCGCTCGAGGTCACGGGCGAGCTTCTCGACCTCGCCGACCGGCTCGCAATGGAGACGGGTGACGAGACCTACCGGGAACTCCTGAACTGACCTCACGGGATGCGGCCACCAAGCGATTTTTACCGTCGCCCGTAGATGCTCAATCGAATGAGGGAGCTTGACGCAATCGCCGGGATGTACAACGTCGTCGTCGACGACCACGAGACAGCGGCCCACCAGGTTCCGATATCGACGTTCATCGAGATGCTCGATGCCCACGAGATACCGGAAGAACTCTGTGTCGTTGGGTTGGAACCCGTTCTCGCGGATGACACGGAAACTCGCCGGGAGCTGGTCGACACGATGCGCACCGAGTGCGACTACCTGAACAGCTGCTCCCCTCACCGAAAGATCCAGTTCGCCGTCGAGGGACGCTTCCAGAGCGTGGGGGAGTCGTTCGAGCTGGAACGCGACGGCGAGTTCTACCCACTAACGCCGGTGTTCGGCTCCCGACTCAAACGGCGCGGTCAGGGATGGCTCGTCTCACCGTATCGCGTGTGACCGTCAGCGAAGGCTGATCGGATCGGAGGTCTCCACAGAGAGCGTCGTTCCATCGTCGACGAGAAAGTAGAGTCGCACGGATCCAAACTCGCCCTCGCCGTTCGGATCGTAGACGGGAACGCACGTCGTCCGGTTTTTTGGGTATCGACGGTTCCCAGTCTCGTCCTCGGCGGTCAGCTCCTCCCGAATCAGCTTTCGCGTCCACCGCCCCTTGTTCGGGAGCTCACCCCGGTTCGGGCCCCCAGGGGAGAAGGTCACACCGTCGACGACCTGATCCGCGAACGTCCGTTCGTTGTTAATCCCGAACGGCCCGTCAAGGTGAGTGACACGCCGGAGATCACCCTCGTCAGCTCCCTCAAGCGCCAGGATCCGGTCCGCGTTCAGGGCATCGAAGACCTGCAGCTCCGGCCAGCGCTCTGCGAGAACACCGAAGACGTACTCCCGCAACTTCTCCCGATATCGCTCGCAGGTGAACGACTCCTCAGAAGAAAGAGAAACCACCTCGACAATCCCGTCGGTCTGCTGGACCGGCATCTCGACGGGCTCCAGCTGCGGGCAGAGGAACGCCATCCGGTCACTCCCAGTCAGATAGGCGTAGGCGAACATGCGGGAGCGGGCTCCCGACTCACTAGCGGGGTTCGATCCCTCCTCGTAGTATTTCGAATCCAAGACTGTAATCGGCCCCTGCGGTCCCTCGAGTAGATGGTCGGGCTTGTGGTGTGCCTGTGGGTTCCCTGCGAAGGGCCGAAGGGCAGGTTCACGACGGCAGCGGACTCCTTCGAGATTCCCGAGCCGATCGACGTCCGACTTGATCTCCTCGAGCAGTTCTTCGAGCAGTCGCTGCGAGTAGTCCTCGAACAGCCCATTCATGCTCAGAGCGTAGTCTACCAGCAGCTCCTTGGCGTCGCCGCCGGCCGCTCCCAGTAGCACCGACGAGAGAATCGAGCGGGACGCGTGCAACGCCCGCTGATAGTAGTGGCGCTGGCGCGGCAACGCCTCCACTCGCAGCGAGCGATAGCGGCCAATGTCACGGGGCGAGGCCTCAACGCCAAGCGACTCGAGCTGCTGGACCTCACGATTGACCATCGCGAGCAAGCTTTCCATCCGAGGGTGACCCCCCTCACGGCTCAGCATCCGGAGGAGAAACCGCCCCGCGAGCAGCAACGCTTCGTTGACCGTGTTGCTGTGGTCGACCTCCGTCTCGATCCATGTTGGAGCCTGTGTCGGCCCGGCCTGGTCGACTAGCGTCCGTTCGACGTCGACCGAACCGTAGCCCTCGAACCCCTGTCGGCGCTCGATGTGTAGCTCGCGGATCACCCCGTTTCGGCGGACCGTCCGCATCCCCGCGACGTAGTTGATGGCGAGAATCCCGAGAATTCGGCTTGAGGCGGTGTCTCCCGTCGTCAGTTCGTCGAGAGGAATCCCGTAGAACGACTGCGTGCGGTCGACGTCGTACACCGTCAGCAACATCTCGAACGCGGCCTCCCAGCCCACCTTCGGCTCGACGTGGACGCTGAGCCCCGGCAGTAGTTGGACCATACCGACGACGTCCTCGGCGGTCACGCGGACCGTCGAGTCCGAGACGCGAGCCGAGAGGACGTCTAGTGAGTCGTCGTCCTGATTCGTGTCGATGCGGACTCGGGGGCGGCGCTTGACGAACCGGCCGTCCTCCTTGCGGACTAACCCCGCTGCGCGGAGCTCCTGGCCCACGTCGTCGGGGCAGTCGTGGACGACCAGCTTCTGCTGTTCCTGTATCGTCGCCTGGCTGGCACCGTACTCGACGTGGACCGCCTCACTCATACCTCAATGCCCATCTCCCGCTGTTCGGCCTCGGCTTGGCGGTGGGCGAGGTCGATGGCGGGCCCGAGGTCGAACGACTCGAACTCGTCGTCGAGCGTCTCATAGTGGGCCTCGATTCGGCGGATCTGCGGGAGCGACGCCGTGTTCAGCAGTCGTGGCGTGATATACGTCGCAAAGGCCTGCCCCACCGCGTTCACTTCGTCGCCGACGTACTCACCACCCTCTCCACAGGCTTCCTGCAGGAACCGTGCCACGTCCTGGTAGTGCATCGGCCCCATCTCCATGATCCCACCCTCCGCGCTGGTCGTCGTTCCGTCGTTGATACCCGCATGGTGTTCCTCGAACAACCGGACGAGCTCGTCGGTGTCGATATCGACGCCGGTCCCGATCCCGCCGACCCAGCGGTTGAAGAGCTCCTGCCGGGCGTCATCTTCGTACCGGCTGAGCTCGATCATCGCGAAGCGCCGCGTGATCGCGTTGTCAAGCTCATTGACGGTTCGGTCAGACATGTTCATCGTGCAGATGAGCTTGACGTCGTCGGTGAGGGTGAGCTCCTCACCGTCCTTATTCCGGAAGATAACCTGTTCGTCGTCCTCGATAGCCGTGTAGAGCGGGCCGAACACCTGAGAGATATCCGCGCGCGTGATCTCGTCGATGATAACCGCCCAGTTATCGTCGTATTGCCGGGCCTTCTCGATGCCTTCGGACACACAGCCGGATCGGCGGTGGTAGCTGATCTCCCCATCCTGAACCTCCGGTTGGATGCTGCCCGTAATGTCGCCGGGCGTCCACGTTGGCGTCGCGGTGTGAATCGAGTAGTCGATGCAGGTCTCAAGCGCCAGCTGCTTCGCGAAGTAGGTCTTGCCCGTCCCTGTCGGGCCATAAAGGACGACCGGCTTCCCCAGCGCGATGGCAGTGCGGGCATTCTTCAGCACGTCGTCGGGAACGAGGATATCGGCCAGCTGCTTGTTGCGTTGGGCGACCGTCTGTTTGACGTCCAGCGGCACTGCCTCGTGCGTGAGAATCTCCTCACGGATCGACTGTGCCGACCCCGGGAACTGTCGGTCGATCTGCTCCTCCTCGACAAGATAGCGAATCGCGTCTGGATCCTCGCTCTGCCGGATGAACTCCCGACACTGGTTCTCGTTGTTCAAAATCCAGTTCTGGAACTCCTTCGCTTCCTGCTTAGTGTAGTCGGTGAAGGACCCGCTGTGGCTCATTATCCGACTGAAATACGTGCCGGAGTAAATAAGCACGTGTATGGTTGCTTTCATTGAGGTCGATCTCGGCGCCGACTAACACTACATCTATATGTCGTTATTCCTCTGATTAGAGATATCCGGAATGCCTATCGACACAGGAGCCTATACCAGCGGGCAGCATCTCGTCGAACACCTGGAAGCCCACAACCCGTGGTGGGAGTTCGACAGTGAATTCGATCCCGCTGGAGGCGTCGACGCCCGCCGCCCAGCCTACACGGAGGCCGTGGCATCCCTGACCGCCGGCGAAACGCGACGACTCGTCGTCGGAGGGACAACCACGACCGAGACAGTGGGGCTGCTCGAACAGCTCATCGAGACGGTGCTCCGACCGGAGTTCCAAGAACAGCACATCCAAGACGCGGAGCTTCGAGACGCCGCCAGCGATCTACTGGTCCCATCGGAGAACGTCCTCCGGCTCCCACTCGGGGCCTCACCGCTCTACCAGCTCCAGCCAACCGCCGGGCTCGAGGCAGCCGTCGACCACTTCCAGACCCACATCGCGTCGCCCGAGCACCGGCAGTACCTCTTCCTCGAGGGGTTCGACACGCTCCGACGGCCGACCCGACGGGGCGACAACCGCGGAGCAGAGTGGCTCGCGGCGCTCGGTCGTATCACCGAACAAGGAGAAGACCTGACCATCGTCATCTCTGTACCGTCGTCGACGTTCCTGGCCGACCGCCTCGCCAGCCATTCGATGGATATCACAGACAACACAGAGTGGGGACTCCAGTCACTCTCCCACCTCAGCTTCGAGTCATACCTCCGACTCAGACATCGACGGCTGGCGGTCACGCCATCGGCGGAGCGATTCGAACCCTCATCCACACGGGAGACCCTCCGACACGCAGTGCGCACGAGCGAGGTGGCACCGTTCGCTGAGCAGATTCGGAAGGGTGACCGCGTGCTGGAGCCGGCTACGCTCCGACGAGAGTGTACGATGTTCGCCGTCGGGGGCGGGCGCATGGCCACACGGCTAGCGCGAGCAGGTGTCGACCTCGACGGCACCCAATTCGAGACCATCCTCCGGAACCGGGGAGAGCAAACGCTCCAATCCCATCAGTCGGAGCTCGTCGACGACCTTCGGAACGAAGTGACCGCAGTCGCTGACCGGCTGTACGGACTCCGGGACTCGCCCGGGCCAATCCGACTGGCCGCCCTCGTCGCGAACGAGCGGCCGACCGGACCGGTGGAGTTCGAGGCCGTCTGCGACGTCCTTGACGTCGACCGGCGAACCCTCCGCGAGCAGTACCTCCGCGTCCTCGGAGAGCTCGAGCTGGTCGGAAGTACGCCGGCGTACGCGAACAAGCGCCCGCGCTCGCTCGGCCTCACCCACCGTGACCCGAGCGTGCTTGCAGCGTTCGGCGGGTTCGACCTCCCAGACGCACTACGGCGGGAGCCCGGGCTCACGCCGTCGCTATGGCACGCGATGCTCTACGACCACACAGTCCGGCTTTCCGAGAGGGTAAACGAGCGACGCGATCCCAAGCGTGGCGTGGTGAAACATTGGGCGTCCGACAATGGCGTCGTCGACTTCGTCACGAAAATCGACGGGCGCCCCATCCCAATAGTGTTCACTCCAGACCACACGCTGACGGATCTTGAGCGTGGCACTGGGTCGGAAGCATACGAGGCACTGCGCTCGTTCCTCCGGCAGACGGCGTCGATGGCGGACCAAGACTCACTACGGACGCGAGACTACGCAACGGTCCCCGACGTAGTCGCCGAGCAGCGCAAGGCAGTCGTCGAGGACGAGCGCTACCTCGGCACCCGTCAAGAGGGCAATGTGGTCGACAGCGAGGCCCCGTTCGGCATCATCGTTACGAACGCCCGTGAGGCGATGGAGGACGGCATAGTCGTCGACGACAGTGGGCCGCGCCCGATCCTCCAGCTCCCGCTCTGGACCTACCTCCGGCTCGGGTAGCCGACCGCCATCGCCCAAATCCCGTTCCTCGAGTCGGTGGTCTTTTACCAGCGAGCGAACACCATGACGGTAGTAAATGACCCGTAACCCACGGGACGGCAAGTCAGCCGACCGAACCGAACTCCCCATCGAACGCGGGTTCCCCATCGAGCGCGTGAACGAAATCGCTGAGAAGGAGAGCCGCGCCAAACAGTACTATCGCCCGGTCTACACCATGCACAAGTGGTGGGCGCGACGGCCCGGCTGTCTGTTCCGTGCGATCTCGCTCTACTCGCTGCTCGACGACGAGACTGACGAGTCGGAGGTCTCCGTGTACGAGCCCGGCGAGAACCAGACCCTCGGCACTAACGGAATCGACGAGGCGGATCTCCTGCGAGCGGTCTCGGAAGTCGACATGGAGGATCCCGAGTCGCTCTGGGAGTTCTACCCCAAGGACGTCCGCGTCAAGGACAAGAAGGTGCTCGACCCGTTCATGGGCGGGGGCACCTCCCTCGTGGAGGCCTCGCGCTTCGGCGCGGAGACCGTCGGCTACGACCTGAACCCGGTCGCGTGGTTCGTCACGAAGAAGGAGCTCGAAGCCGGCCAGACAGACCCCGAGAAACTCCAGGAGGCCTTCGAGCAGGTGAAAGAAGACGTGGCTGAGGAGCTACGTTCGTTCTATCGCACTCCTTGCCCTAACGGTGACCACGAGGCAGAAGCAGTCAATAATTTCTGGGTACGGGAGCTCAACTGTGTGTCGTGCGGCGAAACTGTCCCGCTGTTCAAGAACTACCGGGTGGCGAAAGCTCGGTACGTCGACGGAAACCAGTATTACGTCTTTTGTCCGGGCTGTGGTTCTGTCTCGCTCGTCGACGACTGGAAAAGCGAGACTGAGTGTGACTGTGGTACTTCTTGGGTACCGAAAGACGGCCCTGTTTCGAGAGGATATTACACCTGCCAGTCGTGCGGCCAGAAGGAAGCTATCTCGGAGGCGACCCAGTCACAGGGAATCCCCGAGGCGAAGCTGTACGCGATTGAGTACTACTGTGGCGTCTGCGACGAGAACGGTCGGCCAAAAAAGGTACACAAAGGGTACAAGGAAGTCGATTCTGTGGACTCGGAGCGGGTTCTGGAGGCCGAAAAGCGGTGGGAACAGTCGACCGAACTCCGAGAGTGGGTCCCCGACGAGAAGATTCCTTCCGGATACGAAACCGTGGAGCGACGCCCGCTGTTCGACCACGGTTACACGAGGTGGACAGATATGTTCCTGCCGCGTCAGCTTCTCTGTCTCGCGACGCTGCTGAAACGAATCAGCGAGGTTGAGGACACCGACGCACGGGAATACCTGCTGCTGGCGTTTAGTGACTCCCTGATGTTCCAGTCGACGTTCACAATTTACAATCAGCAGCGGAACAACATGGAAGGCGTCTTCCGACTGAATTCGTTCGTTCCACAGACGGATTTCGTGGAAAACAACGTCTGGGGGGCTGAGTTCGGTCGCGGAAACTTCCGGAACACGTGGGAAAAACTGCTAAACGGGGTGACGTACGCCAATGCACCCACCGACCGGTATATCGAGTCCGGGGACATAGACGAAACCGAACCGTTCAGTCAACCTATCGGGAACAACGCGGACGTTCATAGGGGAGATATGCGAGACATGGATGCCGAGGACGAGTACGACATGGTCCTCACGGATCCGCCGTACTACGACAACATCATGTACTCGGAGCTGTCGGACTACTTCTATGTCTGGCAGAAGCTTCTCCTTGAGAACGATTACGACGGGTTCGAACAAGAGAAGACACCTCGAGCTGACTCTATCGTCACCAATCCGCACCTTGGAAAGACGGAAGCCGATTTCGAGGAGGAGATGCGGGTGGCGCTTGAGACCATCAATACGGCGTTGAAAGACGACGGTTCGTTGGCGTTCACTTACCACCACAGCGACGAGGAGTCATGGGGTGAACTCCTCGGCTCTCTCTGTGATAGCGGCTTTGAGGTGACAGCAACGTATCCCATCAGCTCTGACCTGAGCAAGTTCATCGAGGCTCGTGAGGCGGTTTCATTTGACATCGTCATCGTCGCCCGCCCCACCGATGAGCGCCAGCCGATCTCGTGGAACGCGCTCCGGCGGCGGATCGTCCGCACCGCTATGGAGACCCGCGAAGTGCTTGAGGAAAACCGCGACCTGAAGGGCGGTGACATCGGCGTCATCGAGATGGGGAAGTGCTTCCAGGAGTACTCGAAACACCACGGGGAGGTCCGACGCGGGCAAGACACCATGACTGCCAAGGAGGTTGTCCAAGAGATCTACGGCATCATTCAGGACAACACCCGCGGCGAGCAGGCGGTCTACCTCGACCTGCTGGAGGAGCACGACCCCAGCTACGACGACCTGAACAAACACCTCCGTCACGCGGACGCCTCTCAGGATCAGCTTGAGGAGATGAATCTCGTCCGAACCGACAGCGGCGGGCTCTCGCTGCTCGATTGGCGCGACGAAGGACGGCAGGCCTACGTGCAGGACCGTGTCGACGCGGGCGACGCGACCACGCTGGATAAGGCCCACTTCCTGCGCTACCGGTTTGAGCAGGGCAAGGAGACCTCGCCGTATCTCGAGCAGTGGAGTGACGACGACCTCACGGACATCTGTGAAGGGCTCGCCGAGGCGACGGGCGACGAGACCTATCTGAAGCTGGTGGGCGTCGATAGCTCGCTGGACGAGTATCTCAACCGATAGGCCGTCGAACCTTTCGGCTGCGAAACGTATTTGCCGGTCGTCCGACTCTATGGCGTATGGACGACGAGGACCTCGTGTCGGTCGAGGTCACCCACGAATCGCCTGAGGAATTGCTGACGCGGCTGGGTGAGAACCACTCCGATCCGGCGGCCCATTGGGCCAGCCTGACCGCGACGCGACTCCAGCACGGCACAGCCGAGAAGGAACTCCGCTCGCTGGCAACCGTCGACGACGAGGAGGTGAAGCTGCTAGAGCACCAGGTCGACGCCGCCTACCGGGCGCTCTTCGAGATGAACGGGAAGGCGTTGCTGGCCGACGAGGTCGGTCTCGGGAAGACCATCGAGGTCGGGATGATCCTCAAGGAGATGCACTACCGAGACACCGACGACTCGGTGCTTATCTTGACGCCAGCGCAGCTGGCCAAGCAGTGGCAGGCCGAGCTGCTCGAGAAGTTCGGGCTCGAGTTTGTCTGCAACTATGACGAGGAGTTCGAGGGATTCGACGCCCACGACCACGTCATCGCCAGTATTGACACGGCCAAGAGCGATCGCCACCGAGCGACTGTGCTGGCACGTGGCTGGGATGTCCTTGTGCTCGACGAGGCCCACTATGTGAAAAACGAAGAGACTGATCGCTACGAGCTAATCGAGCGGCTCTCCTATGATTACGCCTTCTTCCTCACCGCCACACCGATTCAGAACGATCTCACGGATCTCTACAACATCGTCACTCTGCTCCGTCCGGGGCTGTTCGGCTCTCGAGAGGTGTTCCACCGCTACTTCATCAACGACGACCAAGAGACGCTGGTCAACCGGAACGAGCTGCAGGACCGACTCACGGACGTGATGATCCGCAACCGCCGAGCGGAGACGGACATCGATTTCACGGATAGACACGTCGACACCCGGACGTTCGAGCCGAGCCAGCTCGAGCAGGAGCTCTACGACGCTGTCTCCGAGTACGTCAGAGGGGCCTACAGTGAGGATCAGGGCCAGAAGCTAGTGTTGATGCTGCTCCAGAAGGAGGTCGTCTCCAGCCCCGCGGCTCTCCGTGGAACGATCGAGAAGCGCCTCTACGAGGAGGGCGAACTCACTCATGCGGCGGAGCTGGAGACGATCCTCGAGAAGATCGACGCCATCGATACAGTAACAAAACAGGAGCGGCTGCTGGAGATTGTTGAAGAAGCGCGCGAACATGTCGAGATGGGGCGGGTTATTGTCTTCACTCAGTTCCGGGCGACCCAGGCGGAGCTTCTAGACCGCCTCGAGCAGGACGGGTACAACACCCATGCGTTCCACGGCGGCCATTCCAGCCAGGAGAAAGAAGAGATTGTCACGGCGTTTGAAGAAGAAGGGGGTGTGCTCGTCTCCACGGACGCGATGAACGAGGGCCGAAACCTCCAGTTTTGCAACATCATGGTCAACTACGACCTCCCGTGGAATCCAATGAAGGTCGAACAACGGATCGGCCGCATCCACCGGATCGGCCAGAAACGCGCGGTCTACGTCTTCAACATGGCGCTCGAAGACACCATCGAGGAGTACGTCCTCGACCGACTCTACCACAAAATCGACCTCTTCCAGCAGTCGGTCGGCGAGCTGAGTTCAATCCTCACTCGGCTCGAGGACTCCGGCCAGAGTTTCGAGGACGAGATTTTCGAGCGCCTCGTGAACGCGGACTCGGAAGTCGACCTAGAGAACGACTTCGACGCAATGGCGGTCGACCTACAGGAACAGCGCGAACTAGCCCAGAAAGTCGAAGAATTCAACAGCGGCGTATTCCGCGGCTTCGACCTGGGGGCCAGCGATGACTGACACGGCAATCGCGGTCACCCAGACCGCCGCCGAGCGATTCACCGAGCTCTACCTAGAGACATGCGGATGTTCAGTCCGAACACACGAAGACAAACTCGTCGTCGACGTTCCGGAGACCGCGTCGACGGCTCTGCTGGAGCCAGGAACGACGACGCTCGTCTGCTCAGCCGATCCCGAGCGAACCGGCAACGACCGAGCGCTCAACCCCGAAAGCGAGACATTCCAAGAGTTACTACGGGAAGCAACCACCCACGCACCAGTCGGTCGCGTCGATCTAACAGAGACAGACACCGAGATCAGGCTCCCGGACTGGCTGGTCGAGAGCGACGTCTCCGTCGCCAGCACACAGTTCCAACCCTACTACGACCGGACTGCCGTGGCCGGACTGTTCCAAGTCGGCGTCGAGACAGTAAGCGAATACCAGACGCAGCTACTTCGCGTCGCCGCCATCGACACGACCTCCCACACAGCCCTCCCCGCGCTCGCGGACCGGCTGCTCGGACAGACCACGCCCGATTCGACCCCGTTCGAGGCCAATCCACCAACCATTGACGAGGACGTCGTCAGAACGTCTCTCGAGAGCCTACAGGAACACGTCGTAGAACAAGTCGAACCATCGATCACCGAGATCAGAGAGGGCGCTACTCGTGCTGCCCACGCCGAGCAGGAGGAGTACCGGCAACTGCAAGATCAGCGTATCGACGAGCTCGAAACGGAACTCTCGAGAGTAACCGAAAAGATCGAAGAGTGCAGCGAAGCCGCCGAAGCGGCTGACGAACAAACCGAACGGCTGGCGAAGCTCCAAGAGCGAAAAGAGCTGAAGACAGAACGTGACGAACTACAGGCCGACCTACAGGAGCTTCGGGAAGCCCGTTCACGAGGGTTCCCCGAGAAGCGCCAAGAAATCAACGACAGACACAGCCTCCACGTAACGGTCGAACCATTGACCGTAACCGAGTACCAGTACGAGCAAGGCGAACTCGAGTTGAACGTCAGTAATGCGGGCGACAAGGCATCCATCCGAATCGGTTACGGGAACGGAGTCGGCATAACCGAATCACTCGACTGTAGCCGCTGCGAAACCACTCTCTCCTCTGAAAACCCCCTCCGCCTCCACAACGACGAAATCTGTTGTACCCACTGTCACCCCCACACCACTTGAACGGTATCCAGTGACCACGTAGGAAGGACACCACGTACACAAGGACCCATAGTAGGCACCAGTCCTCCCATCGTCTGTGTTCTTGTTTCCCTAAAGTTCGAGACGTCCTGAGAGACGTCGCGCGGAACCAGTCTGGCCATCGTGCTCTTGTCGCGTACGAACGCCTAGACGGACAGTACAATCACCACGACTCACATCGTGGGACGAAAACCCCCAGTTGAAACAAATTCTCACGCTCGAAACGCCGTTCGAAGAGGACACGAGCGCGAACGAGCCATGCCTACAAATACAAATCCCTGCAGACGACCACACAGGCGTCGATTCCGACACCGAGGGGGGGAATCGCGGACGCCGACGCGCGTCCACATTGATCCCTGTGCTGTTAGTGTGACACTCGAGGAGATTCGTCGAGAGTATCTCGACGACCTCGCGCATGAGGCGTTCTACGTCGTGGACTGTGACGACTGGCAGCTACGGGGGACGGCATATTCGCGTGTTCTGGGTTGGCTTCGAGGACGTCGCGACGACGGCGCGCCGGACGCCGACCGTCGGCCATAGTGCGCTACGCACGGTCGCGTGGCGCGACAGCGACCCAGTCAATGACGAGTATATGCGTGGAGAGTTCGACGTGCTCAAAGCCATCATTGGCGACCTCCGAGACCGCGGCGTTGTCGCGAGCGACGACGAGGCACTCGCCTATCTCGAACGAGTGCTTCGCGAGTGGAGCGCGGATGCCGAGATCCACGTCACACTACGGGAATCGCGATAGGGGAGACCCCGATCACACAAGAAATCGCCGACATACCCATGCTGCATCCGTATAATGTAAACACTCACACACGTAGAGTGTCGAAGCGCACAAGTCCACACCCTCTACTATTTCCGGAGCTTTCGCCACTTGCAGACTCAAGCAGCTAATCGTTGGTGACGATTGGTTCGCCGCTATTGAGTGCATATGGATTGTTCCGAAGGCATGCGCATCTGTAGCAAAATCAAAGCGGTACCTCGCTGTCAGTATTTGCAGGGTCAAAGCTCAGCTCGTCCTGCGCCTCCAGCACGTCAGCTACATCAGAGATATCTTGAATCTCGGTACTTTCGGGTCGTAGTGAGTTCTGAACCGAGATTACGTAGTATTCGTAGTCTCCTTCCTCGGCGCCAACAAGCTTCTTGAATTGCTTGCCATCTATATCGATATTCTGAACTCGGCCGACGCGTGATTTCACTTCGTAGAAATCACCACTCGCGTCTTTCAGATCCCATCCCTCCTGCTGTTGGTCCGAGTTATCGGCCTCAATTGTGGTTTCCCGCTCTTCAATCAGGTGTTCACGAGCGAACTCTTCGCCGATTTTTCCCGAGAGTTCCTTGTTTGCGTCTTCGTCTCTGACACCGAGCGACTTCTTGAGTAGCGTGCGCCAGTCTTCGGGATTGCCGTCAATAATCGTCGGATCGACAAAGCAGTACTTTTGTCCGCGCCTATCAGAGAATATCCTCCGATACTCCTCGGTAAGTATTTCGTAGGGATATTTGGGATTGAATTCCTCAGGGAAAAGGAGTCGTTCAGTCGCGACCCACTCATCATCGTCCCTTTGCGGTAGTGTAACAATTTCTAACCCGTCTATGTCTAGTTCTTCCTCGTTAGTCTCTTTCAGTCGTGACTTTAGATATCGAAGGACGGCCAACCTATCGCTCTCTGTCAGGGCAGACCAATTCTCAACCGACCATCGTTCGAGTGTCTCGCCAATCCTGTCCGGAGATGGATTCTCTTCTATCTCAGTCAGCAGTTCGTCCGCTGCACCACCGAGTTCTAACTCCTCCAGTAATTGCGAACTCGTCTCGTCTACAGTCGATTCATTTGCGTATGATTCCGCGATTCGCGTAGGTGAAATATCGCTGAGAGACCCGTTCGATGCTGCTTGAGCGAGCAGTTCTGATGTCGTCAACACCTCGGCACCCATCTCTTCGAACAGCCGTCTAATCACATGACCCCACTCGCCCGATAAAAGCGTAGCGTCAACTACCGGTTCATCCGTTAGTTCTTGAATCTCGTCCTCTATTCCCTCATACCCGCTCTCGGGTTGGAGTTTGACTTCACCCCACCGGCGCTTTGTTTCCGCACCTGCAGCAAGGTTGCTACCTTCTATCGGTACGATTTCGTTGGTGAAAGCGGATCGGATTTTGTTACCGGCAGTCACCTTCTCTGCCGCCTCCACAGCTGGCACGCTGTCCGTGAAGTCAAACCCAGCACACCTTATGAACGCTCGTCTGAACCAAGCTATTTCGCGGTCGGCCAAGGTATCAGCTGAGAGATCCTCAAGAATGTCCGTCAATTCAACCTCATCGGCATCGCCTTCAATGCGGTTGATGACAGCATGTTGTTCGGGGGTAATCGGCCAAGCTCCGATTTCATGGTGAATCGTCGCCGGCGCGAGGAGGTCCACGACATCGTCAGCGACGATTGCGGCGTTCTCCGGAGCTACGAGGCCGGGATTGACGTCTTCGCCGGGGTCGCCAGCCACTCTGAGTAAGGGCATTGACTGGAGTTCCTCAACGAATTCGGCCAGCAACCCGTTGTGAATCAGCCCCTCACTACCCCGTTCTTCAGGCACGGCATACTCAAGTTGACTGTTCCATGTCTCGTGGTTCGCAATCGCCTTCGCGACAGGATGCAATACTTGGCGCCTAAGCTCATCGACAACGCGTTTGTTCCACTGACTCTCCCGCCGAATATCCTCACGGTTGAGTGTCAAATCGAAGTCGGCGTGGACGACGAAGTCCAGGTTCGTTTCTCTGTATTGGTTAACCGGGAGGTAACTGAAGAGTGGACTCACCCTGATGGATCCGTCCGACCCACACAGATGCCCTTCCTCGTCAATCCTAAATGCGACAAAGAGATCGCTCTTGTCGATATCCTCACGAAACTGTGGGCGGTTAACGTCGTCTGGGGCCCAGACATTTCGGAAAAGAACATATCGCTCAGACTCCCCATCGTGGCGGAGCATCCTAGTCTCGACAGGTTGGTCAGGGAGAAGAGGTCCTTCGTCGTCCGCCGTTTCAACTGCCCCAATCTCAGATTCGTACAACTCGCGTGCTCGCCGAACATTCCCGTTAAGGTCAGTCGATCGCTCGCCACCGAGCGTCCGTTCAACGTCGCCCGAGGTACTCCGGACGAGCACCTGCTCTAGACTATCTAAGAACAAGAATACGGACGGCGAGAGATTGTCAGTTTTTAAGGCCTTCTTGATGCCAGCTGTCTCTGAGACGTCCCCGACAATCGTCGTTGTCGGCCCGTTTTCAAAACACTCGGGCGCGAATATTGGCCCATCCGGTGCAGCGTCTTCGCCAACCCACTGTGGACGGAGGAATCCAGGCACACCACTTTGGTCTGAATTCTCATCTTCTTCGGTAGTGTCAAATCCGAAGTGATAGCCCTTCGAGTGGACGTCAACACGGTCACATACCTCAAATAGAGACTTGAATCCAATTCCCATGAACCCGATTTGCTTATCACTCTGTTTTCGGGACCGCCCTTGTTGGCAGACAGCGATAACACCCTCTCGATTGAACCCTCGGCCGTCGTCAAACACTCGGAGTTCGCCCACTTTCTCGTCATATTCGAACAGAATCGTCGTCGCCTGCTCGTCGTCTGCGTTCTGTATCAATTCAAGAGGGAAGTGAGATTTCGAGAATCCACTACGGACAAATTCTCCACTCCCTCGAATCGTTCCCTTCGCAAGCCAACTCGTCTGGTTCTCATAGGCGTCTTTAAGCTCTATAATCTGATTGCGCTCGGAGAGTCGCTTAAGATCCTCGGCGGACGATGTCTTATCGGACGGCGCCATTGCCGAGACTGTCGAGACCATCGATGATTATTCTTTTCGTGATATGTTAGATCGATATCTCGAGCAAGGGTGAAGGTCGTTCAACTATCTCCCCACGCTTGAGGGCGTCCCGAAACGCCGGGAGGTCGTGCGACGGCTCGCAGACGTCGACGCCATCGACCGTGAGCAACTCGATGCCGCGGCACACGACATGCTCCAAGTGAGTGCGTTCCAAACCGATGGATAGAGACAGTCTCCTTGAGCAGCTCTCCGAGGACATCTTCGCCTACGTCATGCACGGGGCGTTCCCGGAGTCCGAACTGGCAGCGACGCTCAAACCAGATGCGCTCGACGAGCGTTTCACGGAGTATGAACTCCTCCTCGATCTCCACTTCATCCTCAAACCAGCGGTCATCGAGTTCATTGAGGAACTCCCACGACGCGTCCGCAGCCTCCAAACCGAGACCGAATCCGTCGCACGAACCCGCCGTGGGACGATCGATGGGAAGATCAACTGGAGCGCGACCATCAAACAACGCTACACGCAGAACCCCGGTGATCGTTCCGTCTTCGTCTGTGAGAATCGCACCGAGGACTACGACACCCCAGAAAACCTCGTCTTCAAACGCCTTATCGCGATCATCTACGAGACACTCCGTGAAGCTGACGACTACCTCAATCAGGACTACGAGTGGGTGCACGACCGCTGGAACCAATCCCTCATCAACAAGCTCTGGCGTGTCGTTGAGCAGAACGTCCATGTCCGCCGCATCCGCGACCCAAAGGCGTACGAGCCGACCGACCGCATGCTCAACACCGCCAGCGAATCACGCCACACAATCTATCGCGACGCCGCAGACCTTCTAGAGACACGGCGTCGGCTCCACGCCGGCGACCACGACGCCCTCCACACCCTCCTCGAAGAGACCACCATCACACCAGACGATGACGAAACCCTCCTCGAGCTCTTCGTCCTCTTCCGCTTCATCAACACCCTCGAAGACCTCCACGAAACAGACGCCACATTCGAAACCATCGCCACCGACCAACAAGAAATCGCACGCCTCGGCGGCCCCGATGAGGCAGAGCTCGTCGTCTACCACGACAACTCCGCCCGCGATCGCGGCCTCTCCTTCCGCCCCATCCCCGACACCGACAAGCCACACCTCTCCCGTATCGAAAAAGTCCACACCACCGGCCAAAACGTCGCCGACGCCTACTTCCACGACCGAAATTTCCAGACACACACTGGCCGCCCCGACATCATCGTCCTCGAACTCCGCCACAACGATGGCGACCGCGACTACCTCGTCACCGAAGTCAAGAACAGCACCCGCCCAAAGACCATTCGGCAAGGCATCAAAGAAACCCTCGAGTACCTCGCCTTCCTCGAACAAGACAACGAATACGTCTTCGGCGAATCACAGACTGAGGCCTACTTCGGTGACGGTTGGAACGGTCTCCTCGTCATCCAAGACCTCATCGAGGAAACGGCGTCGCTCGACGAACAAACCAACCAGGAGATCGCGATCCTCCAAGCCTCCGAGGTCGAGGACCAATTAGGGGACGTCCTCACAGAATTCCTCTAGACCAAGACGCTGAACATCTGAGGCCGCACAGACCAATGGTAGCTGGATAAGGCAATCTAAAGATGCCAAGGTCGCTTCGTTGGCACCATATCGTAGTTACTCTCTCAACTCAGAGCAACGTGGACTGACATCCAGAGTCGTGGAATCGCCGTTGCTGGTCTACCAACTATTGAGTCGCTTCGCGAGGGTCCTACTCCCCGTCTCCATCGCCCTCTGATTTCTCCGCGAACCCTTTGTACGTTTCACTAGGCTCATCATTGCTGAATGGAGAAGATTCACTATCTCCATCGTCTCCGTCAGACATAGTAGGTGGGTATGGGTGGGTCACTGTATAGATTGTGTTACAGTGTAGCTAGTATAGTCGTGCTAAGGAGTATCCAGACTATTGCTCCGCCTTCAATCACATAGATATAGTTGAGACGGTCCGCCTGTCGAGCTACCGAGTCCTTAGAGTCACGTATTGCCTTCGGATAGATTGTCCCGATAGCATGATCGAAGTAGTCATCTGCAGAGACATCCTTCTGGATGACTTCCTCAAAGCTATCCGCGTTCATACCTGCTCCAACCGCAGCACCTCGCATGAGGGAGAAACACCAGATAGAGACTCCGATTAAACCGAGAGCACCGAGAGCAGTAGAGATTACAATCAGCATAGGCGGGTTCGTGTTATAGAGTCCAGCTGAGAGAATCGTCAGTATCACTGCATTAAGTCGGATAATCTGATATGATCGTGTGTTTAACTCTTCGAGGGTATCTAATTGATTCCGTAGTACGAACCGAGCATCCTCCAAGATCTCACCATCCCCTTTCATCGTTGCTTTTCAGGAGTATCCCCCAATACCTTCAAACACGGGGAATACTGAGCTTTCAGCTGAACCCCGGCGATGCGTCGTTGGGGGTGCGTTGTCACTACTGGATTCCCGTACTATCAGGTACGCAATTAGCCCTCTACGCCTCAGGCGATGCGTAGTTGAGGTCGTCGCGTTCGTAGGTGTACGTCTTGATGTCGGCGTCCTCACAGTGCGTGGCGAGATCGACAGGCGCGACGTCTCCGTCGTCGAGTTGACCCTCGTAGACGACGCGAACAGTGGATTCTGTTGGCTCTGACTCGACGACGAGTGCGGTATCCGGGTCGTCATGATCAACCTTCAGGACGTAGTCGCCGGGTGTGAAGGGGTTCTCGGCGTGCTTGAGGTTCGTGTGCTTGTAGGTGTAGAGGGAGATCTGCTGGTCGTCACAGTAGGAGGCATAGAGTGCGGGATCGATCGTCCGCCACTCACCGGGACCGTCGTCGAGCGAGCTGGGGAAGGCGACACGGACGGCCTCACCCTCCATCTCGCCGCCAAAGGGGTTCGCGTCCTTCTCGGGCGGCAGGACTTCGACGACGACGCCCACGGATAGGTCGTCGTCGTCGGCGCGGACGACGCGATCGCCCGGCCGGAAGGGATTGGTCGGCTGCTGATTCATGTGGGCGGTATTCGGGCCAAGGTCGATGAGTTCGTTCATCGGCCGCGCGGCGAGATGGTCGAGTTTGGCCGGCGAGTCGCCAGCGTATGCACGCTCGGACTCAACCTTCGATGTGAGCGTGGCGAGACGCTCCCAGCCGAGGAGCATCAGGCTGTCCTCGTTGTCGCGGTGCCAGACCATCACGACGATGTCGTCGTCGGGGTCGCGCTCAATGAGCGCCTCGGGGAGGAACGCGGAGACGTCGCGCGACGTCTTCACGTCGACGGCATAGCTGAAGACCTCGAAATCGTGGCCGGCAAAACTCTCAGGGTTACAGCGCCGCAGGGCTTCCTCGTTAAGCCACTCCCACATCTCGACGGGGAGGAACTCGCGGCAGAACTGCTCGAACGCAAGCTCACCAAGGTTCCCGATCCGCTTCCCGTCGACGTCATCCGCGCCCTGCTTGACGGCCTGATGGTGCGCACGCGCCCGGTCGATGTCGTCTGGCGTATATCGATACACTACCTCTCAGGTTCGATTTGTTAGCGATAAGACTTGTGGACGTGTCGCCGTATCTGGGTTTGAGCGTTCTCGACGTCCGAGTCCGTACTCAATCAGTCACACTCTATGAACCTTTAATACCGGACAGCCCTCCTTCTCCACGTGTCATTTTCTCGGGCGAAGCGGATCGACGACCTCTACGAGGACGTCGCGGACTACGACCTCGTGGTGGTGCCGGACGCACCGCTGGCGAGCGCGCTGAATCGCCGTCTCGACCAGCCGCATCTCGGGTCGTTCGCGATTACGCCGCGCCGTCTCGCGGCGGGCCGTCGTGAGGAGGCGGAAGACCGCCTTGCGTTCCTTGAGCTCGTCGAGCAGACGGACCTTGACTGGAAGCGTGCCGCGCATGCGGTGGGGGACATTCTGCAGTGCTGGGAGCACCAGGGCGAACTGGCGGCGATTCTCGACTACGACGCCTACGTCGACGACGCGACACATACGGCAGTCGAGCACATTGCCGACCTCGACACGACGTCGCGACGCATCACCGACTACCAGATTGCGGAGACGCAGGACGTCGCTGTCGTCGGCTACGACCAACTCACCCAGTTGGAGCGTTCGATCCTCCCAGCGTCGTACGAGACGGTTAGCGTCTTCGACGAAACGGAGCCGTTCGAGCGGCCGCCGTTCCACGTCTTCGACTCCGCGACGGCAATCGTCGAGACAGTGGTTGAGGCGGTGAACGAGGAGACGGCCGACGACATCGCAATCGTCCTGGATCAGGGGAGCGAGTTCTCGGCACTCGTCGAGTCCGCACTCGAGGCGGATGCCGTCCCGTTCTTCGGCGGGCCGGGCTTCGCCGACGACCCGGACCACCGGACGTTCCTCCAGTTGCTCCGACTGGCCCACGGCGGGACGGACACGCGGGTCGGGGAGCTCCGGCCGCTCCTCGGCCGCCTCGATATCGCGCTCGACGTCGAGCACGACGAGAAGCGCCTGTACGAACTCGACGCACCGGAGCTCGAGTGGGTCGTCGACTTCTGCACACACCTCGCGGAACGGACGTTCGGCGAGGCACTCGATGCCTTCGAGGCGCAGACTGGACGGCAGTTGGAGGCGTTCCGCGACGAGCTGGCGACGCTCGGCATCGCGGACACGCGGGCGAGCGAACAGGCAGTTGATCGGCTGGCGTTCTACCTGCAGACCTATGAGGTGCCAGTTGAGCGCGAGAACGAGGGTGTGTTGCTTGCGGACGCGAAGTCGGCGGCGTACGTTGACCGCCCGGTCGTCTTCTACCTCGGCCTGGATGAGGGGTGGACGCAGTCGGCGCCACGACGGCCGTGGGTCGATCAGGACGCCCAGTACACGCGCAACATCGGCCAGTTCCAGCTGCTCCTGCAGAGCGGGGTGACGCAGTACTACCTCGTGCAGGACGCGCGCGGTGGATCACCGGTGACGCCGTGTCTCTACTTCGAGGACCTGCTTGAAGAGGAGTTCGAGCGCTTCACCGACCTCCCCTCGCAGACACACGCAGCCCAGAGTGCGCGGACGGGTGACGGCTTCAAACGGACGGCCGTCGACGTTACACCGGACGAGATTTCGACGCTCAGTCAGTCGAGTCTCGGGACGTACGTGAACTCGCCACGAGACTACTTCTTCAGCCGCCTCGTCGATGGCCCGGACAAAGAACACTTCACGGAGGGGAATCTGTTCCACGACTTCGCGGAGTTCTACGCCACCCATCCCGACTTCGTCGACGAGATGGTCATCGACGACGTCGTCGAATACCTCCTCGGGGAGACGCGGCCGTTCGTGCGCTCGGTGGATGAGGCGACACGCCGGACGCGGTATCGCGCCGGCATCGAGACAATCGTCGAGTTCCTCGACACACAGCCACCGACCGACGGCGTGTTCCTCACGTCGACGAGCGACTGGGGCGAGAACGAGTTCGCGGAGTACTTCGGGAAGCCTGTGGACTCACCCGTCACGGAGCGCTGGTTCGAGGACGACGATCTCGGTGTAAAGGGGAAGATCGACCTCGTGCACGCACCATCGCGTCTCGTCGACTACAAGAGCGGACGGCAGAAGAGCGCGTCACAGGTCGTCTCGAACGCCGCCATCGACCCGCCGAGCGACACCCCAGACTTCCAGGCGCTCCTCTATCTCACCTACTGGCGCTCACAGCACCCGACCGAGGAACTGGAGTTCACGTTCGTCCACTTCCTCGAGACGCTCGACGACGTCGTCACCGGTGACGCCGACCTCACGGACACGCTGACGACTGTCACCTACCACCCGACGTCGTTCGAGGCATACGCGCGCTCCCGAGAGTTTTTCGAGGATCTCGTCGAGGATGGGGCGAACAAGTGTCAGAAGACGCTCTCTCAGGTCGACTACGGAGAGTACGCGGCGGTCTTCGACACGGCCCCGTTTCCGGATACGGCTGACAGTGACGACCTCATCGACTCGGCGTTCGGCGAAGCGCTCACCAGACGGATGAAGTATCAGGTTGGCGACTACAAGTACGTTGAGACGGGCTGCAAGCAGGCGCTCCGACAGCTAGCACGCGTCCGCGGCCAGGCGTTCTTCGAAGACGACCTTGATGCATTCGAGGCATTCCTTGAAGAGCGCCTCGCGGAGGTGAATCGACGCCGCGCCGGCGACGAACGCTTCCCCATCAATGGCCTCGGCGGCGACCCGAACTATCGACGCGTCGACCACCGCGACCTTCTCTTAGAGGATGATCAATGACTGACTACGAGCCAAACGACGCCCAGCAGGAACTCATCGACAATACGGACGGCCTCTACCTCGTGGACGCCGGCGCCGGCACCGGGAAGACGTTCACGGTGACGCGCCGGTACGCGAACATCGTCTCCCAGCCGGCCACCACGCCGGACGACGTCCTGCTCGTGACGTTCACGAACAACGCGGCCGCCGAGATGAAAGAGCGCATCGTCAGACAGAGCCAGTACGGGATGCGCGACCTCGCGGACGCCCCCATCCAGACGTTCCACGCGCTCTGCAACAATCTGCTCGAAGAACACGGCCACGACGCACCGACATATCTCGGCATCGATGACCGCATCACGGACTCGACACGCATCATTGAGGACGACCTCGTTGAGGAAGCGCTCTTCGGGGCGTTCATCGACCGCTTCAGCGACGACCACCCCGAGTACGACGACATCTTTCGCGCACTCGACACCCCCACCGAACTACGCAGCCTCCTCAATCAACTTGCCGCGAAGGGCGTCTTCCCGGACGCCGAGGGCTGGTACCGCGACGGCGACCACCACCTCGATGGTGACTTCGCAGCGTTCAAACGCCAGTTCGACGAGCTGAACGAACCACGGAACGACGGACGCAAACAGTCACGCCTCCGCTCGAAACTCGGCCGCTACGGCCGGAACAAGACCTACCTCCCGGACGCCCCCACGAAGTCCGAGGTGCGCGGCAGCGGCAAGCAGGTGCCTGACGTCCTCGCACGCCACGCATTCGAGGAAGACCGGAGCGAACTGAAGGAGTTCGTCCACGACGTCTACTACGCCTACCTCGAGTTCGCCCTCCAGCGGAACTACCTCACCTTCGGGATGCTCCAGCTGTTCGCGTTCGTCCTGCTCTGTGAGAACCACGCACTCCGCGACACCGTCGCCTTCGAGTACGTGATGGTCGACGAGTTCCAGGACTCCAGCGAGATCCAGTTCAAGCTCGCGCTCCTGCTTGCGGGGACGGACAACCTCTGCGTCGTCGGCGACTGGAAGCAGAGCATCTACAGCTTCCAGTACGCGGACGTCGCGAATATCGTCGCGTTCGACGACCGCCTCGAGCGCTTCGCCGCCGAGCTGAACGACGACCACGAGCGCGTCGGCTTCCCCACACAGCCAGTCACCACCATCGAACTCGTGGAGAACTACCGCTCGACACAGGAGCTCCTCGACTTCTCCGAGCACAGTCTTCGTGTGCCGGCGACAAACCGTGACACCGTCGACCATGAGGCCCTCGAGGAGCGACTCGTCTCGCTCAACGCGAACGCCACCCACGAGAACACGACCATCGAGGCCATCCGGAGCGACGCCGAGGACGAAGCCGTCCTCGCAAAAGTGCACGAGATCGTCGGTAACGAGGAGTACGCCGTCGAGGGCGACGACGGTGACCTCCGCGCCCCCGACTACGGCGACATCGCCGTGGTCACGCGGACGCGCGATTTCGGCCGCGAGCTACTCGACACCGCCGATGAGTATGGCTTCCCGATGGCCTACGAGGGCGGTATCGAACTTTTCCGCACCGACCACGCGAAACTCCTGCTCGCGTGGCTCCGCATCCTCGAAACCGACGCCGAGCGCGGGTGGGCGGTCGTCCTCGAACGCGCCGGCTACACACTCGACGAAATCGACACCATCCTCGAGACTGACGCATATCCTGAGGAGATGGCGGCGTTCCGCGCGACCCTCAAGTCAATGGCGACGCTCGGCGGCATCGCACGCCGCGTGTTCACCCGCTACGGCTACGACGACCCGACCGCGGACGTCGTCCTCGACACGATTCAGGGCGTCCACGACGAGACACTCCAGACGCGCGGCGACCTCATCCGCTTCATCGAACGCGGTATCGAGGCCGGGAGCACCCACGACGTCCACGCCGGCGCGGGCACGAACGCCGTCACCGTCCAGACGATTCACGCCACGAAAGGCCTCGAGTACCCCATCGTCATCCTCGCAAACATGAACAGCGGCCGCTTCCCACCACATGGTGGAACCAGTGCCACCATCACCTACGACGACCCAATCGGCCTCCGCCAGCGGAAGGTCTTCTCCGAGAAGGCACACGGCATGGCGCACGTCTACGACAACTGGCACACCGACATCCTCCGTAAATGCCTCCCGCGGAACTACGACGAGGAGCGCCGCCTCCTCTATGTCGCCATCACGCGCGCCGAAAGCCACGTCGTCTTCTCAGCCGGCGACGACCCGAACACCTTCATCGAGGAACTCCCCGTCGACCTCACCGAATTCACACCCGACCTGTCAGAAACCGACGGCGGAGAGAGCGAACAGACTCCCCTCCACGTCGAGATGGCCGTCCAAGACGGCCCGCGGAGCCACACACCGCACACGCTCATGCGAGACACCGTCTTCGAGGACGTCGAGGATGGCCGTGGAACCGCGTTCGGCACGCGCGTCCACGAATTCGCCGAAGCATACGCCCGCGGCGACGACGTCACGCCACGGACCGACGACGAAACCCACGTCAAACAGTTCCTCGACGGACTCGACGGCGACGTCCTCATCGAGGAGGACGCCTACCTCCCGCTCTCCATCAACGACGAGCAGGTGACTATTTCAGGCGTCATCGACCTCATCCACATCACCGACAACCGCGTCGAAATCGTCGACTACAAGACCGACCTCGGACGTCACGGCGAACCCGAATACCGCAAACAGCTGAGCGTCTACTACCACGTCGTCGCCGACGCCTACCCGGACCACGACGTCTCAGCGAGCATCTTCTACACCGCAACCGGCGAGCAGCAGGACGTCGACCCACTCTCTCTAGAGGCGCTTCGACAGCTCGTCGCAGGTGCCGATTCAGCAGTCTAGAAACCAGAGCAGCGCTAGCAGCTCTATACCACTTCTACGGCCCGGAGATACCACACAAATGCACTTGGGTTGTGGACAGTGTTGAGAAGATCCCGGCGCCCGTCACGGATGCGCTGAGGGCGACCGGACGGCCATACTCACGGGGAAGTTTCAACCCGACTAGGGTTCGTCTGTAACGCGTATCGGGATACCGAGGCGAGCGAGAGGCTTCGAGCTTCAACCCGACTAGGGTTCGTCTGTAACCCATCCCCGAGATGGTCGCGCTCCTCGAGAGCGTCGACGGCTTCAACCCGACTAGGGTTCGTCTGTAACAAGGAAGTCGACTAACACAGTGTCGCCAACCTCAGGCTTCAACCCGACTAGGGTTCGTCTGTAACGGTCCCCTTGGTGTTCGCACTGACGTAGGACCGCACCGGCTTCTTGACGAGCTTCAACCCGACTAGGGTTCGTCTGTAACCCCAGTTGCGGAGTTTCTCGGTGAGTGTCCGCCGGTCGCTTCAACCCGACTAGGGTTCGTCTGTAACACGGCGAGCTGGCGGAGTGGTACGACGAGCGTGAGGAGCTTCAACCCGACTAGGGTTCGTCTGTAACAGGCGGCTCGAGGGTGATCCCCGATGCCTCACGCTGCTTCAACCCGACTAGGGTTCGTCTGTAACGAGATCCGGGCCGCTGACGGGACACACGTCCCGACTGCTTCAACCCGACTAGGGTTCGTCTGTAACGAGATCCGGGCCGCTGACGGGACACACGTCCCGACTGCTTCAACCCGACTAGGGTTCGTCTGTAACGAGATCCGGGCCGCTGACGGGACACACGTCCCGACTGCTTCAACCCGACTAGGGTTCGTCTGTAACGTTCCCCTTCGCATCGTCTCCCGTCGGGTACAGCAAGCTTCAACCCGACTAGGGTTCGTCTGTAACACGGCCTCCGCGGTCCCGAGCTCGGCATACGTCTCCCGCTTCAACCCGACTAGGGTTCGTCTGTAACGGCCGCCGCGGCCTTCGATTCCTTCTTCTGCCGGGCGTCGCTTCAACCCGACTAGGGTTCGTCTGTAACTCCGCGTCTCGATGCCGTGCTCGCGCATCCACGCGCGCTTCAACCCGACTAGGGTTCGTCTGTAACGACGTGAGCTCTTGCTCGCTCGTCGCGTCCGGCCGGCTTCAACCCGACTAGGGTTCGTCTGTAACGAGGTCGTGCTCGGCTGTGTCGCGGATGTCGACCGCGCTTCAACCCGACTAGGGTTCGTCTGTAACTGAGGTGGAGCAGACGACGGTCACGAACGACGAGTAGCTTCAACCCGACTAGGGTTCGTCTGTAACTTCGCTGTAGCCGAGGTCGTCGGTCCAGAATTCACCGCTTCAACCCGACTAGGGTTCGTCTGTAACGACCGGGATGTCGAGAGAGTCGCTATCGTCGCAGAGGCTTCAACCCGACTAGGGTTCGTCTGTAACCGTGGGCGGCGCACTCGTGGACGTCGACGCTCATCGAGCTTCAACCCGACTAGGGTTCGTCTGTAACCCATCCTCAAAACTGTCAATGGTCCTGCTACCGCCGCTGCTTCAACCCGACTAGGGTTCGTCTGTAACCATGGCCGATCTGGCAGCCACAGCGATGCTATTTCCCGAATCTACATCAGTATTTTCGTCGACCCGCAATTCCCGGTGAGCCCCCGGGGGGTCGACGACAGAGCAAGAGTGGAGTCGATACCGAGTCGCGTATCTACTCAGCTGTTCCTGGCTCTATGCCAGATCATACAGATCCAGTGCGGATACTCACAGCTGTAGGAGAAAGCACGTCTGCGCTATTCGATACTCCATCGACGATGATCAGTCCCGCTTCCGGCAGAGAAGTCTGCGTATTGGAGGTGGGTTTCTGACGTCGGGGCTGGGGCGATTGGATGGCGTAATTTTTTACCAGGGTGGTAGCAGTGTCTGGAGTGTGAGCGGGAGCGAGACTGAGGACTCCTCGGTACTCCTTCGTGAGCAGGAACTCGAAGATGTCGAGTCGGATGAATTCGGGCATACTGCCTACGTTGATACGTTAGAGCGGGTGCTCCACGAGGCGAATCCACCATGGCATATTGGATTGTTCGGGACGTGGGGGACGGGCAAATCCTCGATCGTGAATCTCCTCTACGATCGTATTGAGACGGGTGATCCAACCAGTCCAGCGCCGAACGCACCCTCATACGACTTCCAGGATACAGTCGCAGTCTCAATCAACGCATGGGAGCATAGTGGCGAGTCGATTCGGACGAGTCTCCTGCTTGATCTGAATCGCGATCTCGATCGGAAGATCGGCTCGGAGTCGTGGACGGACGGCGATGAGTGGGGGTTGTTGCCGTCCGAGAAGATCATGCGGACACTCTACGACGTCCAAGAGAAAGAAGACCGAGCGGAACACCGGACTCGCCGTGAGGCGTTTACCGCGGTTCTTCCCGAGCTCGCCGTAGGCTTCCTCGGCGTCCTCGTCTTGTTGGTCGTCGTCCCGCGATTCACGCCCGTCACCCCATTCGAGATCGGGATGGCGGCGCTCGCCGGCGGCTTATTTACGGTTGGCTATCGGTATCTCATCTCCGAATATCGCGACGAACGAGTCACCAAGCAGCGCCGCATGGTCAACCCCCGAAACGAATGGGCAGGGGCGTACGCAGACCTCTTCGAGGAGATCCTCACAGAAGCGCAGCAAAAATTCAACGCGGTCAACGAAACGGATGACGGTATCGAGCACTTCGTCATCACGATCGACGACCTTGATCGCTGTGAGAGTGCATCCGTCTACGAGACGCTCATCGCATTGAAGTCGTTCATGAAACACGACCACTGCACGTACATCATTCCATGCGATGAGGAAGCCCTCTATCGGCACGTCAAAGCTGCAGACTCCGGTGAATATCTGGATCAGCGAGAAAACCAACAGCATTTCCTCGCGAAGTTCTTCGAAACCCGTCTTCGCATCCCCGAAATTGAGGGTGACGTCCTTGAGACGTACGCGAAACAGCAGGCTGACGAACTCGATTCCGACGTCGCGCTGGACGATGCGATTATCGACGACGTCATCATGGCGTCGAACCCGTCAACGCCACGCCGCATCCTCCAGGCGATCAATAAGATCACCACGTATCGGATTCTCGCCGAGGCACGCGAGGAGTTCGACGCGATCGATACCGACGACGTCGAGGACATGAAATTCCTCGCGAAGATCCTCCTCCTCCAAGAGAACTATCCGGAGTTCTATGCGGCGCTTGAGCGCAACGAGATCGCACTCGAGTCACTCTATGCCGCACAGGCGGAATCCAGCGATAACGGCCGGGCAGCGATCTCAGAGCAGTTACACGACCTTGGGATCGACGAGAGTGTTCAAGACGACCTCATCGACTTCCTTGTCGCCACCCGAGAGATCGATCAGGATCCGGAACCATTCCTCCATCTTACCGGCTCGGAACTCTCCGCAGCAGAACGCTTCGAGAACGCCCTTGAGCAGGGCCGTCTTGATGACTTACGTGAGATGGCGGATGATGCCGATACTACGCTAGAGGGCGTCTTCGTGGAGACGATCGAGAAGGCGCTTGGGGACGAAGACACCCGCTATGAGGCGTTCCCGGTCATTCTCCAGATCCTCAACGCATTCGACCACGACACACATCAAGAATCGATTACGATGGCGCTCTATGCCGCGCTCGACGCCGAAGACCACACCGCACTCCTCGAAGGCATCGACCTGAACGACCTCGGACCCTGTATCGAACGCCTCAGTGACGGTCAGCAGACCGATCTACTCGGCTGGTACGTTGACGCTGCCGTCTCGGAAGCGAGTGTCTCCGATCAGAACCTCCGATCCCTCCTTAACATCGGTCCCAGAGAACTCGAGCAGTTATATGATGTTCGCGAGCAGTTCGCCACCAATCTCGCTGACGCGCTGGACGCCGGTACGATCACGAAACCGGAGTATGACGAAATCGTCAACCGCGTCTGCCGTGATTGCCCCCAGCTGTACAGCGAGCAACTCGTCCGTGAGGGTGTGATTCGATGACTGAGCAAGAAATCTTCCTCGTCCCAGCGAGCAACGACCAAGCATACGCGCATCTCACCGACACAGTCATCGAGGGCGTGCCACGCGAGGACGTCGAGAACGCACCCGGCAGTGACGACCCGGTTCACGTCTGGGGCGTCAAAGACCGAATTAACGAGCAACAGACCTTCGAGCGCGGCGACATCCTCCTCTTCTATACTGGCGAGAAGATGTATACGCAGGCGGCGGTCGTCCGCGACACCGATCACGACGAAGCCGTCGCACGCGATCTCTGGGGAATTGACGACACCGATGCCACACAAGATACCGACCCATGGCGGCACCTCATCTATCTCGACCCACCAATCGAGGTGGCGATCGAGGGTGAACAGATCGCGGACTTCGCAGACTACGGGATGGATTACGTTCTTGGCCTGCAACCACTCAACGAACAAGGCCATGACGCCATCGTCGAGACGTTCGGCAGCATCATTGAGTTCATCGCCGACGCCGCAGTTGACCGTGACCGCGACGACGTCCTCGCGCGCTCTCCCGTCCTTCGGGAGGTCGCCGACGAGCAGCCGACAGCCGAGACTGCCGACACACCGTCAACGACGGCGGGCTTTGCGGCGTCCGAGCGATGGGCAGACCGCTGCGACCAGCTCGTCTCGGTCTTCGATCGGACGACCCAAGTCGTGCTCACGGGCTCACCGCAGACAGTGAGCGTCGGCCAAGCACGACGGCTCGCCACCGCAGTACTCGACGACCACCCTCGAGATCCCGATGCGCGTATTCTCTCAGTCTCCATCGATGAAAGCACGACCTACGAGGATTTCGTCGAACGGCCAATCACCTCTCCGGACGCACCGACGAATGTGACGACGACGGACGGCCCGTTCAAGCGTGCCTGCCGACTGGCCGCTGCGGCGAAAAACGAGGCACGCCACGAAGACGAGCCGATTCCAGATTTCATGCTGCTCGTCGACACCACCGAGGCAAGTTCGCTCACCGACGTGCTCGGCCAGATCGCACACGTCCTGAAAACACGCCGTCGCGAACCGACAGTCCAACTCCCACACTCCGGGGAGACACTCACCGTCCCAGCAAACCTGAACATCCTCGTCGTCATCGAGCGGTCCGCCGACACACAACTCAGCCACTCACTTCGCCGCCACTTCAGAGTACTCGAACTCCCGCCGGACAGCCAACTCCTCAGCGAGATCTACGGCTATTCGACAGTCGATGACGCACACGCAGCACTCGACACCGACACCCCACCCATTCCGGCGCTGACGGTCGCGCTCCACGACATCCTCACTACCGACTCGAACAGCCCACTCGGACACGACCTCTTCATCGACTACGACGCGACAGCCAACACGCACGACGGCGACGAGCGCCCACATGGCCAATACACCGACGAGACGCTCTGCGACATCTGGCAGTACACCGTCCTCCCAGCACTCCGCGACACGCAAACCCCCCTCGACGACCACGCACACACCATCCTCACCGACATGTCACTCGGAACAATATCACCGACACCCAGCAGAATACAACAGCTCTTAGGAGACCTCTACGAGGCCGCAACCACCGATCGCTCTGAGTCCGCCCCCCACTCCTGAAGAACTACGGGTGTCGGCGGACTCCCGCTCTTCCGACACGAACGTATCGAACACCACATCACCGGTGTTCACAGCATCAGTGCCGACTTCAGAGTGTTCTGGCAGAACGCCCCCTCCCACCGGAGGCTTCTGCTTCCGCCCGAGAGTGCGCGTGAACCTCTGAGCGATAGCTCGCCACGGTGTAAAAGGCCGAGAAGCGGGGACTACGCCTCATCGCGGTTAGCGGCGATTGTCGAGTCCGGGACATCCGCGAGGTCCTCGATGATCTCTTCGGCACGCTTTGGGTATCTCTCGCGAATCTCCTCGGCCGTCATCTCCTCGACAGGCTTTGCCGAGTCTGTCGAGTCGCGTGGATCAGTCCAATGCCCACGGCCTTGCGTCAGATCAATCGAATCTGGAGAATCTGGCTCGTCCTCAGCCATATAGTGGCGTTGTGAACGCATCCGCAAAAACATTCGAGAAGACGACAAGATCGACCCCGATAGCGAGCTTCACGGACCAGCTACGCCACCCTCACAGCCATGGGAATTCCACGTCGAGACGGCGAATCAGTGAGCGACTGGCTTCAGGCCGTCGCGGAGACAGTCGACGTCGAAGAGCACGTTCTTCGCGCTGTCGCGAGCGAACTCACCGACGAACTCGCCCCACCGCCGGCAGAACGCGAAGCCAGCCTCGACGATGTCGTCTCAAGCATCTTCTACCGGACACGCTCAACTCCATTCGACAACGCACCACGGGGACAGGTCACCATGCAGTTCCCCGTCGATGGAACAATCGACATCCACTACGAGTATCACTGTACGAACCCCGCACATCCGGCACCAGACGGCATCACCACCAGCGGAGGTCGGAACTGGACAACCGTCACCCACACGATTACGACCCCGACCGGAGCCACACGCGACGTCCTTAACGACCTTGCCGCCAGTAACGAATCACGGCTGCTCGAACACGCAGTCGACGAGCCGCCGCTCCGACTGCGCTACGCGACGCCGCATGCGGCACTCCCAGCGATCAAGCGAATTCTCAGAGACGGATTCGCCATCTCTCCAGAAGAACTCGTCGACGTCACCGGCACATTCGCGAGCGAGTGGACAACCACCACGAGAGACTGGTCCGGAGACGACTGAGGAGACTGCGAGTGTGTCAGCGGCGTCGGATTCACGCCGGCCTGAAGGCCGGGATTCGCTCCTCGAAGAAAGATAGGAGGCGCAGGATTTGGGTTCGCGCTGGCAATCGTATCTCTTTAGGTGTGGGTTGCTGATGTGTGAGTAATGTCTGAGACCCGGATTTTTCTTGCACCGTGTTCAAATGCGGATGCTCAGGAACACCTCGAGCGAACCGTCCTGGAGGGTGTCTCGAAGGATACCTATGGTGCTCATACGCCGATTCGGTTTGGGGAGTCGGTGTCGGTCTGGGGTGGGAAGGATGGTGTTGAGGGGACGTGGCGGAAGGTCACAGCAGGGGACTACCTCTTCTACTATACGGGCAATAATCAGTATACGTACGCGGTCAAAGTACTCGGAACCGAGGAGAATGAGCCGCTGGCGAAGGAACTCTGGCCGGGGTTCGATGAGACGTGGAAGTATATCTTCTATCTCGACGACCCCATTGAGATCGACGTCGACTCAACCGTGCTGCATGAGTATGCGGGCTATGGGCGAGACTATCCACTGGGCTTACAGCCGCTGAACGACCAGGGGCTTGATGCGATTCGCGACGAGTATGGCTCCATCGACCAGTATGTCGCGGCGCACGCAGTCGACATCCGCCGTGAGGACGCAGCAATCGAGAAGTCGACAGCTGCGCGAACGCAGACAAAACTCCCCGAGCAAGCGACGGCGGCGTCACTGCCCGAGCCGGAGACTGTCGACAGTGAGCGGTTCGAGCGAGTTGCCCGTCAGCTCGAGACGAACAAACAAGTGGTGTTCTATGGGCCGCCCGGTACGGGGAAGACCTATACCGCCCAGCAGTTCGCGCGCTGGTGGATTCACCAACAAGATACTGCCACGCGTGATCGCGTTGAAACGGTCACGTTCCATCCTTCGTATGCCTACGAGGATTTCGTCGAAGGGTTGACCGCAGACGCGACTGATACTGGCGGCGTCGACTATCATATCGAGAAGGGGGTCTTCCGGCGGTTCTGCGAGCATGCACAGGATGCCTATAATGCGTGGCAGGCAGACGGCTCCGGTAACCCACCACGCTATGTCCTCATTATCGACGAAATCAACCGTGGTGATCTTGCGCAGATCTTCGGCGAACTCATCACACTCCTTGAGGCTGATAAGCGTGGGACGCTCACAGTCTCACTCACCCACTCGAATGATCCATTCACGATTCCGCCGAATCTCTACCTGATTGGGACGATGAACACCGCGGATCGCTCGATTTCGCTGGTTGATGCGGCGCTTCGCCGTCGCTTCCGCTTTCTCGATTTCCCACCCGAGTACGACACCCTCTACGACCACTATGGGTTCACAGATAGGGCCGCCGTCGAGCACGCCGCCCAAAGCGGGACATCACGCGAACGCCTGCAAGCGTGTTCGATCCTCGCCATCGAACAGATCAACCAGCAGATTCTCGACGCTCCAAACCTCGGGAAGGGCAAACAGATCGGCCACTCCTATCTCTTTGTCGACCCCGACGACACACGAGCACTTGTTGATGCGTGGCGGTACGAGATCCTCCCCTTGCTTGAGGAGTATTTCTTCGGGCAGTTCGATCGCCTGCAGAGCACCCTCTTCAGCGATGGTGGTGACGCGCTCATCAATTGGGAGACAGAGCAAATCCGTGAGTTCGACGCCACCACCCTCCGCGAGGAGCTCGCCGCCCTCACCGGCATCGACACACAGCGACCCCCAGTGGAGGACTGACCTGATGGCGGATAGTCAACCGCTACCCACGCGTCCCACGCCTGCGGGTGACGCTGACGTCATCGAACTCGGCGAGTGGGAGACCAGCGATCGCCATGTCACACTCACTGCCGCTGACCGTGCCCTCCTTGAGTCTGAGGTGAACAGTGACAAGACACGCCTACACGTCCACTATGACGAGGACGGACAGGCCTACTTTGAGGCACGGCAGTTCGTCGGCCTGATCGCTCTCCCCGACGGCCCCACGATTCAGATCACTCCAAAAGCTGCTGGCGGGAATCTCCTCCATCTCCTCCGATATAGTCAGGGTGTTGACTCGCAGCCCATCGAAGAAACGGCGTCACTCAAAAGCAGTGGGTCCTTCGTTGATGCGCTCGCCGCGCTCCTCACTCGGGAACTCACGGCACTCCGTCGGCGCGGCCTCCACAAAGAGTATCGCCGCCAGCAGGAGGCACGTGAGCATCTTCGTGGTCGACTGCACGTCCACCGACAACTGCAGCGTCAAGAACCGGTTGCGACGCGCTTCGAGTCAGACTATGACGCCCTCACCACAGACACGATCGCGAACCAGGCAATCCTCTACGCGACCACCCGCCTCGCGCAACTGGTCACGGATCCAGATCTTCAAGCGGACTTAGAGTGGCATCAATCCTGGCTGCAACAACAGATCACACTCACAGAGATTCAACCGGGTGACGTTGAGCGTGTGGAACTCTCCCGGCTAAACGACGACTACGCGGACATCCTCCAACTCATCAAACCCGTCCTCGAAGGACGGTTTGTCGAAAATCTCACCGTCGGCACCCAAGCCGCGTTCTCACTGCTCGTCAACATGAACACCGTCTTCGAGCAGGTCGTCGAACGCGCCGTCACCGACCTCGCCGCCGAGCACACCAACTGGAGCGCCGCCGGCCAAGTCCGCACGACGAACCTCATCCACGGCACCCCACAAGTGCGAATGTACCCCGACTTCCTCATCACGCAGGATGACACTCCACTCATCGTCGGGGACGCCAAATGGAAGACCGGCTCACCGAAAAACGCCGACATCTACCAGCTCGTCGCCTACACCCTCGCCCACGACACCCCCGGCCTCCTCGTCTACCCCGCCCAGAATGGCAGCGTCACAACCACCTACGAAGTCGACAATCAATACCCACTCCACCTCATCGAACTCCCCACCAACTACAACGCAGACACCTACACCGACTTCACCACTAACCTCACAGACACACTCCACACCGCAATCCAGAGTGCAAAATCAACGGTGAATGGTTAGACGGGGTTTAGCCTTGCAGCTTCTATGGTTTTCTAGGTCCCAAGACATATTCCGATCTATGCTGTACGTACTGGAAAGTGCCTGGACCGACGGATCAGTCGCCGACGAGGGAGATTCTCACGCTCCTCGATGGCCCGCCCTACGAGCCGTTTACGGCACGGGAGGTTGCCGACCGGATCGGCCGCCCGCTCGACACAGTCAGGGAGGAGCTGAATCACCTCGTCGGCCAGGAGGTTCTCCGGACGAAGGAGATTGATGGGCACGAACCGGTATGGTGGTTAGCTCGGCGTGAAGGAGTGGACGGCGGCGGGGCCGGACCCGCCCACTCGGCCAGCAACGGCTCCGATGACCGGGACGGCGCGCCCGACCAGCGGCTACTCGATCAGCACCGCCAGCTCGCTCAATTCGTCACCCGAATCGACATCACGGACGACGTAGACGAGATCTTGCGACAGATCACCGTCGAGGCCCGTGAGTTGGTCGGTGCGCACCAATCCGTGACGAGCCGAACGCTCAATCAGGACTGGGAACAGGCGATCAACGAAGTGTCCCTGTCGGACAAATACGACGGCTACCAGGAGTACGACACCGAGCCCGACGGCAGCGGCATCTATTCGGTGGTGTGCGAGCGCAACGAGCCGATGCGCATGACGCAGGCGGAACTGGAGTCCCACCCGAGCTGGAACGACTTCGGCGACGATACGGACGAGCATCCACCCATGGACGGCTGGCTGGCGGTCCCGATTATCGGTCCGGATGACGAGAACCGGGGGCTCATCCAACTCTCGGACAAGTATCACGGCGAGTTCACCGAAGCGGACGAAGCAATTCTCACTCAACTGGCCAACGTCGCGTCCGCGGCGATCGAGAACGCCCGGCTCTACGCCGAGTTGCACGAATCGGAGGAGCGCTACCGGACGCTCGTCGAGAACTTCCCGGACGGCGCGGTCACCCTGTACGACGACGACCTCCGGTACATCGCGGCCGGCGGCGATAACGTTCAGCGGATCGGCGAGACCGCCGACAGCCTGACGGGGCGGGACCTCGAGGACGCCCTCCCGGAAGAGCTGGCATCCCAGTTGATACCCCACTATCGGACGGCGATCGAGGAGGAGGAACAACAGTCGTTCGTGGCCGAGTACGACGACACCTACTACTTGTTCCGCGCGGTCCCCGTGCGCGACGAGGAAGGCGACGTGTACGCCGGGATGGGGATCTCACAGGACATCACCGAGCGCCAGGAGTACCGGCGTCGACTCGAGGAGTCGAACAGACGCCTCGAGCAGTTCGCTCACGCCGCCTCACACGACCTTCAGGAACCGCTGCGGATGGTCTCGAGCTACCTTCGGCTCCTCGAGAGCAGGTACGACGACGAACTCGACGAGGACGCCCAGGAGTTCATCGACTTCGCAGTCGACGGGGCCGACCGGATGCGCACGATGGTCGACGCCCTCCTCGAATACTCGCGGGTCGAGAGCCGGGGCGACCCCTTCGAGCCGGTCGACCTGAACGCCGTTCTCGCGGACGTCCGCGAGGACCTCCAGGTCAAACTCGCGGAGAGTGACGCCGAACTCACTGTCGCGGAACTCCCGTGCGTCAGGGGCGACGCCGATCAACTCCGCCAAGTGTCACAGAACCTGCTGGAGAACGCCATCAAGTACAGCGGCGACGAGCCGCCCCGCATTCACGTCGACGCCGAGCGAGCCGGGACGGAGTGGGTCGTCTCGGTGCACGACGAGGGCATCGGCATCGAGCCGGACTACACCGACCAGATCTTCCAGGTGTTCGAGCAACTCCACACGAGCGACGATTACTCGGGGACTGGAATGGGGCTCGCCCTCTGTGAGCGGATCGTCGAGCGTCACGGCGGGAGCATCTGGGTCGAGTCAGAACCGGGCGACGGGTCGATGGTCTCCTTCACGCTCCCCGCCGGAGACGACTGTGACTCGTAACCTCCCGTTCTGACGCACGTCGCGCCGGGCAACGGTATGCACGCCTACACGAGTAGCCGGTCGGGTCCACGACGCCGAGAAAAGCGGTGGCCGTGCTAGAGCGCCATGTAGCCGCCGTCGACTGGGTATGCGTTTCCGGTGATGAACGAGGCTTCCGCGGAGGAGAGCCAGACGACGGCGTTGGCGATCTCCTCGGGGGTGCCCATCCGGCCGAGCGGTTGCATGCCGACGAACTGCTCGATTGCCTCCGGGTTCTTCTCCCGGGACTGTTCGACCATCGGGGTCTCGATGACGCCCGGGCAGACGGCGTTGACGCGGACGTCCGCGTCGGCGTATTCCGTGGCGGCGACGCGCGTCAGCCCGATGACGCCGTGCTTGCTGGCGGAGTACGGGGTGGAGCCGGCCGCCGAGAGGCCCGCGATTGACGACGTGTTGACGATGGCGCCGCCGCCGTTCTGTGCCATCACGTCCAGTTCGTGCTTCAGGCAGAGCCAGACGCCCTTGAGGTTGATGTCGATGACTCGGTTCCAGTTCTCGAGGGACTGCTCGGCCATTGGCGCGTTGTCGCCCTCGATACCGGCGTTGTTGTGCGCGACGTCGAGGCTACCGTAGGTGTCGACCGTGGTCTCGACCATCGATTCGACCGAGTCGGGGTCGCTGACGTCGACTTCGACGAACGTCGCGTCACCGCCGTCGGCCTCGATCTGTTCGACGGTTTCGGCGCCGCCGTCGGTGTCGATGTCGGCGACGACGACGTTCGCGCCTTCGGCTGCGAACCGCTTCGCCGTCTGTCGGCCGATCCCGGAACCGCCGCCGGTCACGAGTGCCGTCTCGTCGGTGAGCTCGTATCCCATACTAAATTTTGATTTGTATAATAATGTAAAATTATAGGCTGACGGTCAGTCGAGAGTCAGCGTCAGGTCTCAGGTCACGTCAGGAGACACTCCGAGGGGAGCATATCGACGGGCGGGACGCGGGTCGGCCCTGGCCAGCACAAATGCAGTCTCCTGGAAGCAGGCTGTAGCGCCCACCGCACACGCTGCCAGTTCTACTGAGCGGGATCCACCGGACGGGACGTGGTTGCTGATGTCGTGGTCGTCCGCGCGTCCCCCTGACGCGGCGTTCACCCAGGTCTTCCACGGCGTCTGTCGCGTATACGCGCTAGTCGAGTTGTTCGAGCTGCTGGCGGCACGTGTCGGCGAACGAGGCGAGCGGGAGGTCGGCGTCCGAGTCGACGCTGACGAACAGGCCGGAGAAGCCGTCTTGGATGTAGTGGAACGCCGTGACCTCGTCGAAGCGATGCATCGAGCAGTGGAGGTCGCCGGCGCCGAACATCTGTTCGAGGTGGGCACGGCCGAGCTCCTGGATGATGAGTTCCTCGTGAACCTGGTCGGCGATCGCGTCGATACGTGGTTCGACGTCCTCGCGGACGTAGAGAACCTCGTAGTCATCGCGGTCGTACTCCGCGATAGTTCGAACGGCGCCCCGCCCGTCATCTCGAATCCTCGAAACGACTCTGTCATCAGCAACCATGGCGTTCGGTTCTGTGTCCAGACAATCCTTCAACCCACCGGTGAATTCTTCGAATGAATTCTCCCTATTGACATATTCTGTGGCGGGGGACTCCCCCTCGAACGGTGGAGTGGCTGCTCGCCACGACCACCGGATTCGTGGCCACGCGGTGGTTCGTCGGCGTCAGTTGCACTCGGCCTCAGAACTCCATCGCGCCGTCCTCGGTGACGACGGTGTCGATGAGGTCGGTCGGCGTCTCGTCGTAGCTCGGGTTGAGTGCGGAGAAGCCGTCCGGCGGTTCGCGGAGCACTTCTGCGGGTGAGCGGAGCGTGTTCTCGAAGACGAAGCCGTTCCCGATGAACTTCATCGACGACCCGACGACGGTCACGGGGACGTCGTGGTAGTCGGCGGCGGCGATGATGGGGAAGGTGCCGACGCGGTTGTAGACGACGTCGTCGACGAGGCAGTTCATGCCGACGAGGACGCGGTCGCAGTCGGGGAGGCAGTAGCCGGCAGCGCCGTCGACGATGACGGTCACGTCGATGGCGTCGTGGTCGGCGAACTGGCGTGCGGTTCGGCGCCCGAGGAAGCGCGGTCGGGCTTCGGTGACGTAGAGGTCGAGCTCCAACCCTCGGTCGAGGGCGTGTTCGAGCGTCGCGATGACGGTCGATGAGCTTTCGTGGGTGAGGACGGTGTCGCCATCGTCAAGGAACGTGGCGGCTTCCGCGGCCGCTCGGTCCTTGCTCGTCTGCACGTCCTCGACGACGTCGCGGATAGTCGTCTGGAGGCGGTCCTTCATCTCCTCGACGTCCGCGGGCTCGGGGTCCGAGACCCGTTCGAGGATGCGCTTCTGCGTCGTGTGCAGGAGAGTGTGCGAGGAGTTCGCGCGTCTGAGTGCGTTGCTGTTGCGTTCGAGCGACCGGAGGGCTTCCTCGACCGTGTAGTGGTCGCGGTGAAGCAGGTCCTCAAGCGCGTTCGCGGCCTTGACCGCGACGACCGACGCGCTCTGGGTCCGCATCTCCTCGATGTCCTGTACCGCCTCATCAATCATGTAGGAACGTCTTGCGGCCACCGTTAAGGATGTTGTCCCATCGCGGACGCGAGGACCGTCGTCCTGCCGTGTCTCTCTCGCACGGGCCGGCGTCGCGTCGTCGCCGGCCTACCGCTCGACCGTCTCGAGGAAGGCGTCGAACGCCCCGCTCTCGGGATGGACGTGACAGTAGGTCCCGAGCGTCTCGTACTCGCGGAGGCCGTCCCGGCCGTCGTCGATGCCGTCGCCGCGCTCGACGTCGAACGCGAACCGGGCGTCGCCGGCAACGTCGGCGCTGGAGTAGTGGAACTCGTGGCCGCGCAGGCGCTGTCCGGCGCCAGCGGTGAGCGTGTCCCCGCGGGCGCGGAGTTCGACGTGGTCGAGCGCCTGATAGCGCTCGTGCATCCGCATCTCGGCGGGGAGGACGCCCGCCATTCGGTGGGTGTCGCCGTCGGTCGTCGTCAGCGATTCGGCAAGCGCGATGAGGCCGCCGCACTCGCCGACGACCGGCAGCCCGTCGGCCGCCGCGTCGCCGAGTTGTCGGAGTGCGGGGCTCTCCGCCAGCGTGGCCGCGTGGAGCTCCGGGTAGCCGCCGGGCAGGTAGACGCCGTCGCACTCCGGGAGGTCGTCGCCCGCCGTCGGCGCGAACGTGACGACGTCCGCGCGCTCGCGGAGGCGCTCGATGGTCGCAGGGTAGTAGAAGCAGAACGCCTCGTCACGCGCGACCGCGATGCGGGCGTCCGACTTCGGGCGGGTAGTCTGGCGTTCGGGTCGCGGTGGCTCGCGTGCGACGTCGACGAGACGCTCCGTGTGGACGTGCGCCGCGACATCATCGAGGGCGTCCGCCTCAATCGGGGCTTCGTCCCCCATGTGGAGGCCGAGGTGGCGGTCCGGGATGTCGAGGGCGTCCCGTGGGGGGATGCGTCCGAAGTACGTCATGCCGTCCGGGAGCGCGTCGCGGATGCCTTGCTCGTGGCGGCCACCGTGCGCGCGCTGGGCGATGACGCCCGCGACGTCGACGTCGAGGCCGGCGTGCTCGCTGTAGCGCTGGAACCCGAGCGCGGTCGCGGCGACGCTCTCCATGCCGGCTTTCGCGTCGACGACGAGCACGACCGGGAGGTCGAGGGAGTCCGCGACTTTCGCGGTGCTCGAGGCGTCGCCGTCGTACAGTCCCATCACGCCCTCGACGACGCAGACGTCGCCGTCGCCGCGGTGGTAGTTCCGCCGGAGGCCGTCCGCGCCCTGCATCCAGACGTCGAGCGTCCGCGAGGGGCGGCCGGCGACGTGCTCGTGATGGCTGGGGTCGATGAAGTCCGGGCCGGCCTTCGCCGGTTGGACCTGATAGCCGGCCGCGTCGAGCGCGCGAGTGACGGCGAGCGTGGCGACGGTCTTGCCGACGCCGGAGCGGGTGCCACCAATGACGACGCCGTTCATACGCCTACTGCGTGCTCGGCGGTCACGAGTCTGTCGCAGACGGCGAGCGTCATCGCGGTCGGCCCCCGTCGCCGTCTGTCGCAACCGGGCGCTGCGTCCGGGTCAACTGCGCTTCAAAGGAGGCGCTGGAGGCCGCGCCGCCGGCGAGGGCGCGTTGTTTCTCGACTTCCGCGTGGACGGCGTCGGTCACTCGCGGGTGTGTGCCGAGCGGGTCGGCGTACTCGATGCCGCCCCGCCCGAGGTCGAGTTCGTCGGGGATGCGGCGCTCGGTCGCCTCGGTCCGCGTCACGAACAGCGGGACGACGACCGCGTGGTGCGTGGTCGTGCTGTAGCGCACGCAGTCCACGGTGGGGTTCTGGAGGAGGTAGCAGGTCAACACCTCCGCGTAGTCGGACTGCTCGCGGAGGCGGGCGGCGTGATAGCTCGCGGTCTGCCGGTGGTAGGGCTTCGAGCTGCTCCCGAACCCGGCGAGGATGAGGGAGGCGTCGTCGCCCGCGGGGAGCAGGCTCGTGCCCTTCTCCGCGAGGACGTCGGTGACCGCGGGGCTCTGTCCGAGGGGTTCGCAGTAGTGGACGTCCCCGGGGACGTAGGAGAGGGCGGCGGGGATGCCGTCGACGGTGTCGTGGCTGTGCGCGGCGCACATCGGCACCGCGTACACCGTGTCGGCGGCGACGCGCTCGAGTTCGTCTTTGAGCTCGCGGACCGGCTCGCTCTCGTAGGTCGCGACCGTCACCTCGTCCGCGACGGCGCGGCGGCGGAGGCGCTCGGCGTGTGTGTCCAGTACTTCACGGGCGTTTCTCGTCGCTCGGCTGATGAGGAGGATTGCGTTAGTTGTCATTGAGCACCCAGTTGGTAAACTATATTTGATATACCCCAATTCGGGTTGTATTACGAGTTGCGGCGGATTCTCAAATAAGTTTTGATGGGGCGCACCCGTTGCCCACCATCCACGACCAGAACGGCGTGGCAGCCCCGTTACTCCCGCCGAACCGCCAGCACGGACAAATCGGAGAACGGCGAGGAGCGCGCGTCCGAGTCCGCCGTCCGCGCGCCGAGCGAGCCCAGCGTCGTCCGCGTTATCGCCTCGTCGTCGTGGGTCAGCCGCTCCAAGACGAGCGCCTCCAGCGACGGGGACGCGCCCGCATCGAGCAGGTCGGCCGCGACGTCCTCCGGCATCCAGTCGTAGGGACGGGGCAACACGAGCAGATGGCGCTCCCCGACGGCGTCGCGGAGCCGCCGCAGTCCGGGCGAGATGTCACCGCTCTTGTGGAGCGTCACGAACGCCGTGTCCTCCATCGGCGTCCGCGCCCGACTCGCCGCCACCTGGAGCGACGAAATCCCGGGAATCACCCGAACCGGGCGCTCGACCGCGGCCTCGACCTTCCCGACGAACTGGTAGCCCGAATGGTTCGGGTCACCCATCAACACGGCCGTCCCGCTCGCTCCGTCGCCGACGCGCGCGGCGAACGCCTCGAGCGTCTCGCCCTCGTCGCGATACCCACAGGTGAGCAGGTCCGCGTCCGTCCGGTCGGCGACGAACTCCACCACCGTCTCGAAGCCCACGACGACGTCCGCCTCGCGAATCGCGCGCTCCCCGCGCGGCGTCAGGTACTCCGGATTGCCGGGCCCGACGCCGACCGCGTACACCGGCTCCCCGTCGACATCCCCCGACTCGGGTTCCGAGGCCGCCAGCGACGCGGGGTCCGGCCCCGCATCCAAGTCGTAGTCCTCACTCACGGGAGGTCGACCTCGCCGCTCCGGACGTCACTCGCCACATGGACGAGCTCGTTCGTCAGGCCGGCCGCGAGCCCGCTCCCGCCGCGCCGACCCACGTTCGTAATCGCCGGGACGCCGTGTTCGGCCGCGACCGCACGGAGGCGTTTCCGGCTCTCCGCGGCCTTCACGAAGCCGACCGGCGTGGCGACCACGACCGCGGGCCGCGTGCCGTCCTCGATGCAGTCCGCGAGCGCGAGCGCCGCCGTCGGCGCGTTCCCCACGACCGCGATGGCGTCGTCGTAGACGCCCTGCCGGTCGAGTTCGAGGACGGACGCTGCCGTCCGCGTCATCCCGGTCTCGGCCGCAAGCTCCGCGCCGTTCCCGATGGCCTTCCGAACGGGACAGTCGTGGCCGCGTCCGGTGATGCCGGCCTTGACCATCGTGATGTCAGTGACGATGGGGCGCTCCTCCAGCACCGCCTGCGCGCCCGCGACGACCGGCTCCGAGTCCGTCCCGCCGGTGAAGCGCACGAGATGCTGGAACTCCGGGTCGCCCGTCGCGTGCACGCTCTTCTGCCGGACGCGGTCGGCCAACGTCTCGTCCGGGACGAGCTCGCGCACACGATCCATGCTCGTCTCCGCGATGTCCATCGCGTTCTCCGTCGTCGCGCCAAGGTCGGCGTACGCCTCGAACTCGCCGTCCGCGTCCTCAGTCGTCATCGCTCGACACCTCCGGGGCGTCCGCGCCGCCAGCACGCGCCTCCAGGTCGCCGTCCACGCGGAGGTTGACGTCCCGAAGCCGGTCGGCGGTCTCCGCGTCGGCGTCCCAGAGCCCGCGCTCGATGGCCTCGAGGAGCGTATCGGTGATGCTCTCCAGGGCCCACGGGTTCACGTCGCGCAGCCACTCCTGGCGGTCCTCGTCGAAGGCGTACTTCTCGGCGACGTCCGCCCAGAGCGCGTCGCTGACGACGCCCGCGGTCGCGTCCCAGCCGAGGACGACGTCGACGGTCGTCGAGAGGTCGCCCGCGCCCTTGTAGTCGTGCTCCTCCATGCTGTCGAGCCAGTCGGGGTTGAGCACGCGGGCGCGCATCGCCTTCCGGACCTTCTCCTCGTTCGTGTAGACCTCGACGTTGTCGGGGTCGCTGGAGTCGCCGACGTAGGAGGCGGGCTCCGCGCCCGCGATCTCCGAGACGGCACTGATGAACCCGCCGTGGAACGCGTACCAGTCGGAGCTGTCGAACTCGTCCTGCTCGGCGGTGTCCTCGATTTTCACCGTGGCCTCGACGCTCCCGAGGCGGCGCTCGAAGGCGTCGTGGGCTTCCGACGCGCGGCCGCGCGACCCGAGCGCGTAGCCGCCCCACTGGACGTAGACGTCCGCGAGGTCCGAGCGGTCCTCCCAGTTCCCCTCGTCGACCGCCTTGTTCGTGCCCGCGCCGTAGCCGCCCGGCCGTGTGGTGAACACGCGGTGTTTCGCGGCCGCCTCGGGGTCCTCGACGCCCTCCGCGGCGAGTTCCTCCGTGTCCTCCTCGACGTGCTTCTTCACGTAGTTCATCTCGTGTGGCTCATCGAGGTCGACGACCGCGTCGACGGCGTCGTGGACGACGCTGGCGGCCTGCGGGAAGGCGTCCCGGAACAGCCCCGAGACGCGCGTCGTGACGTCGATGCGCGGTCGGTCGAGTTCCTCGAGCGGGATGGGCGTGACGCCGTCGATGCGGCCGGCATCGGTCCACTCCGGTTCGACGCCCATCAGCGCGAGCACTTGCGCAATGGTCTCGCCGCGCGTCCGCACGGTCGGCGTCCCCCACGCGACGACGCCAACTTCCTCGGGGTACTCGCCCTCGGCGTCATGGTGGCGGGCCGCCACGCCTTCTGCGACCTCGCGGCCGACGCGCCAGGCACTCTTCGCGGGCACCTTCCGCGGGTCGAGCGTGTAGAAGTTGCGCGCCGTCGGCAGGAGGTCGACGCCGCCACGCGTCGGCGCGCCGCTCCCGCCGGGCGGGACGTACTCGCCGGCGAGTGCGTCCGCCGTTCGCGGAATCTCCTCGGCTGCGCCCTCGACTCGTGGCGCGACCTCCTCGCAGATGAACGCGAGCGCCTCGCGGAGGTCGTCGTGCGCGCCGGATTTCGCCCGCGCGTCGCCGAGCGGGTCGATGTCGACCACGAGCAGGTTCATGTTCACCTCGTCCTTGGGGCCGGCCTCGACCTCGGACGCCGGGACGTCGAACTCGTGTGCGGCCAGCGTCTCCACGAGCTCGAGGCTCGTCTCGTACACCTCGTCGGCGGCCTCGGAGAGTGTCATCCCGAGGTCCTCGTCGTAGGTGCCGGGCTCGTCGAGCATCCGCTGGTAGTCGACGCCGAGGACGCCCGCGACGCTCTCGCGGAGGCTCGGCCCACCCGGGTTCTCGAGGCGCGTGAGCGCGACGAGATACTCGACGAGACGCTCGCCCTGCGGGGGCTCGCCCATCGTGTGGAGGCCCATCCGTATCTGGGTCGTCTTGACGTCCGTGAGGTACTCGTGGACGCGCTCGACGAGCGCATCGATGTCGAGGTCGTCGCCCTCGACTGCGCCCTCGGCGAGCGTCGAGCCAGCCTCTTCGGGACCACGCACGTCGGCCTTCTCGTCAACCTCGCCCGCGATGCCGAGTTCGACCGCGAGGTCGAGGTCGTCAATCGTCTCGCGGAGCAGCTGTTCGAGATGCTCGCCGTCGTCGGCGCGCGCGTCCTGCATACCGGCTTCCCGGTACTGGTCGGCGAGCTCCTCGAGTTCCGCGAGCTCGTCGTAGGTGCCGGCGTTCCGCATCACCGGCGTGAGGTAGTCGACGATGGCGGCGTACGACCGCCGTTTCGCCTGCGTCCCCTCGCCGGGATTGTTGACGATGTAGGGGTAGACGTTCGGAAGGTCGTCGACGAGCTGGTCGGGGGCGCTCTCTCCGTTCAGCCCCACGGTCTTGCCGGGGAGCCACTCGAGACTGCCGTGCGTGCCGAGGTGGACGACGGCGTCGGCCTCGTAGGCGTTCCGGAGCCAACTGTAGAACGCCACGTAGTCGTGGGGCGGCTGGAGGTCCGAGTCGTGGTAGACTTTCGCGGGATCCATGCCGAACCCGCGCGGCGGTTGGACGGTGACGAGGACGTTCCCGAACTCGACGCCGGGGATGGCGAACGGCCGATCGGGGGCCTCGCCCCACTCCTCGACGACGTTCTCGCGGAAGCGCTCGTCCAGGGCCGCGAACCACTCGCGGTACTGGTCGGTGGAGACGACGTCGACGCTCGCCTCCCGGACGTCCTCGGGTGCGACCCAGCGGTCGTCGAGGGTGAGTTGGGCGGTCAACTGCTCGACGAGCGACTGGCCGCTCTCGGGGAGCGACCCGTCGAGGTCGTAGCCGCGCTCGCGGAGCTCGGTGAGGAGGTTGACGGTGCTCTCGGGGCTGTCGAGGCCGAACGCAGTGCCGATGCCGTCGTCGCTCGGCGGGTAGTTGTGGAGGACGACGGCGACGGTCTTCTCGGCGTTCGGGGTGTGTCGGAGGGACGCCCAGTTGACGGCGAGCCGCGCGGCGTGGTCGACGCGGTCGTCGATGGGGAAGTGCTGTTTGGGCGCGCTCCCGATATCCGCGTCGTCCGCGGTGCGCTCCTTGCCGCTGATGGGGTGGGTGATGACGTTGCCGTCGAACTCGGGGAGGGCGACCGAGAGCGCAAGCTCGAAGCCCATCACGCCGGTGTCGCTGCGCTCGTAGCGCGAGCGCGAGCGCATCGTCGTGACGGTCTGGATGACGGGGACGCCGAGGCGGTCAAGGAAGACGTCCTCGGCGCTCTCACCCTCGTCGGCCGCGCCGCGTCCGCGCTCGTCCATCGAGAGTGAGAACATGAACGAGGAGAGCACGGCGTCGACGACGGGGTCGCCGTCGTCATCGAGGAGCCACTCCTCGGTGACGCGCTCGGCGTCCCACTGCTCGTCGGTGTCGGTCGCGGGGTTGCAGAAGACGGGGAGCGCGTCGGCGCCCTGCGCCTCGATGGCGCGCACCTGGGCGTCGACGTAGCGCGTGTTCTCGTGCGTCCAGTGGGACTCGTAGAACCAGACGGCGACGGTCGGCGTGTCGGGGTCGAACGTCCGGCGCAGTTCCTCGTAGGTCACGCCCGGATGGTCGGGGTGGTAGACGCCTTCCGTCGGCAGCGCAACGGGGTCGTCGTAGTCGTACTCACCGTCGCCGTAGGCGTCGGCGAGGAAGCGGACGCAGTTCGCGACGTTGCTGGCGCCGCCCTTCTCGAGGTACTCGTAGACGCGGTCACGGTCGCCGGCGGCGACGGACGTGTCCTCGAGCGCGTAGGCGTCGCCGGTCGACTTGACGACGAGCGGGACGCCGGCGTCCGCGAGTCGCTCGACGGCGCGGTCGTACCCCGGCATGCTCTCCTCGGCGCCGTGCAGCCAGAAGACCGCCGCGGTGGCGTCCTCGAGTTCGTCGATGAACGCCTCGACGTCCGTCTCCTCGTCGAGGTCGCTCTCCGAGCGCACGACCAGATCGACGTCAGTGTGGGCCGCCGCCTGCTGGACAGCGCCGAGCTCGTTCTCGGTTGCGGTGTATAGACCGATTGTTGGCATAACGTTGTTAAACCTCCGTTGCGCTAATACAACTATGGTTGATTCCGTCGGAGGCAAAAAAGCTTCGCACGGCCGGGGCGCGTCGCCGGCCTTCGCGGACATCGTCGGGCAGACGGAGCTCAAGGAGGCGCTGCTGGCCGTCGCGGCGAACGACGACCTGGACGGGCTGCTGGTGCAGGGCGAGAAGGGGACGGCGAAGTCGACGGCGGTGCGCGGGCTCGCCGACCTCCTCCCGACCCAAACCGTCGTCGCGGACTGCCCCTACGGCTGTCCGCCCGACGCCCCCAGGCGCCAGTGCGACTCCTGTCGCGAGCGAGCCGACCCACCGACGGACGAACGCCCGGTTCCGGTCGTCACGCTCCCGCTCGGCGCGACCCGCGAGCGCGTCGTCGGGACGCTCTCCGTCGCAGACGCCCTCGATGGCGACTACGAGTTCGACCCCGGCCTGCTCGCACGCGCGAACCGCGGCATCCTCTACGTCGACGAGGTAAACCTCCTCGACGACCACCTCGTCGACGTCCTCCTCGATGCGGCCGCCGGCGGGGTCAACCGCGTCGAGCGCGACGGCGTGAGCGTCAGCCACCCCGCCGACTTCACGCTCGTCGGGACGATGAACCCCGAGGAGGGCGAACTCAGGCCGCAGCTCCGCGACCGGTTCGCGCTCCGGGCGACCGTCACCGCCTGCGAGGACCTCGACCGGCGCGTCAGCATCATCGACCAGGCCCTCGGCCGGACGCGCGACGACACCGAGCAAGCGGGCGACGACCACACGAACGCCGAGTACCGCGAGCGACTCCGAGGCGCACGCCAGCGCCTCACGACCGTCGAACTCCCGACGGAGTTCGCGCGGGAAATCGCCGAACTCTGCCGGGACGCAGGCGTCGATGGCCACCGCGGGGACATCGCGATGGCACGCGCCGCACGGACGTTCGCCGCGCTCGACGGCCGCACGACGGTCATCGAGGGCGACGTCCGCCGGGCGGCGGAACTCGCGCTCCCCCACCGGCTCCGCTCCCGGCCGTTCGAGGACGCCCCCGACCCGAGCGACCTCCTCGACGAGCACTTCGACGACGGGGACGACGACGACGGCGAGCAGGAGGACGGGGAACAACCCGACGACGGTGCGGAGTCGGACGACGAGAGCGATGGGGAGGCGAACGCCGAACGCGGCGACGACGGCGACTCGGAAACCGGGGACGACGCGGACGGCGATGGCGATATGGAGAGCGATGCCGACGCCGAGGACGGGGACGAGAGCGAAGCAGGTACCGACGAATCGGACGCATCCGACGCTGGCGAGTCGGAGAGTACTCCGCAACCAAGCACCGGGTCGACAGACCCCGACGAGGAACGCGAGAGCAACGCGGGCGGAACGTCGCCGGCCGAGCGAGGCGACGGCGACGAGAAGGAGACCGACGACCCGGAGGAGGGCACGCCACTCGTCCCCGGGCAGTCCCGAGCCGACATCGGCGCGGGGCGCGCGCCGGACCTCGCCGCACCCGACGCCGTCGAGGACGGCCGGTCGGACAGCGGGTCGCGCTCACGGACGCAACCCGGGACCGACGGGACGGGGGCGCGCGTGCGGAGCCAGCGTGCGGAGTCGGAGCGGAATATCGACGCCGCGGCGTCGGTCCGCGCGGCGTCCTCGCGGGGCGCGTCGTCCGTGGAGTCCCGTGACCTCCGGCAGTCCGTCCGCCGGAGCGAGTCGTCGGCGCTGGTGGTGTTCGCCGTGGACGCGAGCGCGTCGATGCGGCCGGCGATGCGCGCGGCGAAGGGAACCGTCCTCGAACTCCTGAAGGACGCCTATCAGGAGCGCGACGAAGTCGCGTTCGTTGGGTTCGCGGGCGAGGAGGCGGAGGTCCTCCTCCCGCCGACGGACAGCGTCACGCTCGCCGCACGCCACCTCAAGGAGTTGCCGACCGGCGACCGCACGCCGCTCCCGGACGGCCTCCGGACCGCCGGCGACGTGCTCGAGCGCGCGGACCCGAGTGCAAGTGTCGTTGTGCTCGTGACGGACGGCCGGCCGAACGTTGCGGACGGGAGTCCGGTGCGCGAGACGCGCGCGGCCGCACGACGGTTGGCCGAGCGCGACCCGCACGTCGTCGTCGTCGACGCGGGCGAGGACGACCGCTCGGGCGTTTCGGATCTGATTGTCGAGGAGACGGGCGGCGAGCGCGTCCCGCTCTCGGCGCTGTCCGCCGACCGAATCGACGCCGTCGTCGGCGCCGTACAAGGGGAGTAGGGCTCGTCCGGAAGTTTTACAATCTCAGTTTACCTTCTGCAAGTGTGGTTTAGAATGGCGACAGCCAACAACACCGTTCACGGTCGAATCGAACAGGCGCGCACCGAACTCACGTCGACGCAGGTGGCCGTCGGCCTCGCCCTCATCGCCGCCCTCGGGTTCGCGCTGCTGTTCGTCCAGCAGCCGATGCTCCACGACTCGCTGCACAACTTCCGGCATGCCGCCGGTATCACCTGCCACTAGTCGTGCTCACGACCTACCTGAAGCGCGGCGTGACAGCCGGCGTCGTCGCCGGGCTGGCGTTCGGCCTCCTCATGGCGCTCGTCGCCAACCCGCTCGTCGCGTTCGCCGACGGACTCGGGCACGGCGGCGCGCACGCCCACGGGGCCGACGCCGGCCACGACAGCGCCGTCTCCGCGATGGTCACGAACGCGGTGAGCATCGTCGGCGGCGTCCTTTGGGGGGTCCTCCTCGGCGGCGTCGTCTTCGGCGTCGCCTACTACTTCCTCGAGCCCGCGATTCCGGGCGGCGGCGCGACGAAGAGCTACCTCATGGCCGGCGCCGGCTTCGTCACCGTCTCCGGTGCCCCGTGGCTCGTCCTCCCGCCTCAGGTGCCCGGCGTCGAGCAGGCGCTCCCCACCGACACTCGCCTCTCGCTGTACGCAGGGATGATGGTCGTCGGGGCGATTGCCTGCCTGACCGCGGGATTCGCCTATCGGCGCCTTCGTGGCTCGCGCAGTCAGCCTGTTGCCGCCGCCGGTGCCGCGCTCCCCGCGCTCGCGCTCCTCGGAGTCGCGACCGCCCTCGCACCGGCGAACGCGGCCGAGAGCGCGCTCCCCGCCGAGCTGGCGACCGGACTGACCGGCCTCGTCGTGTTCGGACAGCTCCTCCTCTGGGCGCTCCTCGCCGGCGTCCACGCCCGCCTTCGTGACGCGACGGAGACGAGCGACGTGACGGCCACACACACCGACCGCACGGTCACCGCCGACTGATGCGGTCGCGCACGACCGACGTTCGCGAGAACGGCTTCTCCGACCACGTGCTGGTCTGCACGCACGCACGCGACTCCGAACACGCCTGCTGTGCGGGCGCGGACGGCGAAGAAGTGTACGCGGCAGTGACGTCGTGGCTGCGCGAGCGCGACGTCTTCTGGACGCGCGTCCACGTCGCCGAGACGAGCTGCCTCGGGCTCTGCAGCGCCGAGGGCGCCGCAATTGCCATCCACCCGCGCGGCCGATGGTACTCGGACGTACAACCGGACGACGTGCCCGACCTCCTCGAACGGGAGTTCGGCCCCGACGCCTCACGGCTCGGCGTCACTAGCGAAGACGACATGCCTGACGACGCGCGTACGGCGCCGTCAGTCGGCCCGGCCGAGAAGTAGTCGATAGCTGCCGCGCTCTTCTCCCTCGTCGTGATAGACGACCGGTTCCTCGACGGCGACGACCAGGTCGTCGTCCAGCGCCGCCGCGGTGACGACGCCGTCCGTGGTGACAGACCCAACAGGCCCGCTCGTCGCATCGAAGACCCGCAGGCCGTGGACGTCGGCGTCGCGCGTGCGGAAGTGCTGCGCGCCGGGGACGGCCACGCGACGCCCATCTGTACCGAGTTCGCCCGCGAAGCCGCCGACGGACGCCGTCCACGCACGCTCGCCGTCGGGTGCGTACCCGAATGCGGTGTGCTCGCGCGGGTGAAGTGAGTCCGTCTCGCGGCCGTCCTCCGCGTAGGTGTTCCCCGTGACGAAGACCACGCCGCCCGCGCTCGCGTGCACGTGGTTCGGGTAGGCGTAGAGCGTCTCGCCGTCGACCGTCGCGGGCGTCCCGAGGTCGACGCGCCACCGCTCCTCGCCGTCGGCGCCGAGTCGGTAGCCTCGATAGTCGCCGTGGCTCGCGACCACGACGCCGTCAGTGAGGAGCGCGACGTCGCCGACGCGGCGCTGGCCGTCCGTCCCGGGGTCCCACGCGTATCGCACGTCGCCCGCCGCGGCGTCGAGGACGACGAGGCCGTCCTGATGGTCGCCCGGACAGCGGTTGTACGCCACCGCGACGCGGTCCGCGTCGGCGGCGAGGCCGATGGGCGAGGCGTCGGTCTCGTGCGTCCAGATGACATCGCCCGACGGGTCGAACGCGGAGACGACGCTCTCGAACGACCGCCGTTCGCCGTCGCGCTCGTAGCGTCGCGCCGCGACGTACAGCCGGTCGCCGACCGCCGCGACGTCCACGACGAAGGGGAAGAAGAACCGCGACGGCTTCTGTGCGTCACCGACGTCCGCCGCGGTGGCGTAGCGCCAGCGCAGGTCGCCGGAGTCCGCGTCGTAGTACCTGAGCGCGCCCTCCGGGCCGCGCTCGCCGACGATGACGCCGTCGCGCCACGGCTCGGCCGTGACGACGGCCGTCTCATTGACATCCGTTCCCGCATGCCACTGCTCTGCGAGGGTCGACCGGTCGGACGCGCGGACGGCACCGTCGGCCGTGCCGACAACGACCAGCTCGTCGGTCAGCGCGACCGCGGAGCGCCGGCCCGCGTGTCGGGAGCGCGCCGGCGACACCTCGCCGAGGTCGACCGACTGATTGACCGAGAGCCGCGCTTCCGCATCGGTCGGCTCGCCGTCAGCGTGGGGTGGTGTGGTGGCCTCCGGGGTCTCACTCATCGGCGGGGAACGTCTCGTGGAGGACGTCGTGCGCCTCGCCCAGTCCGTCGAGGACGCTCTCGCCCTGGTCAGTCAAGCGGTGGACGGCGCGCTCGGCGTCGCGCACGGCGACGAGTCGCCCGCGCAGGTAGTCGTACTCGGGGTCGTCCGCGTCGGTCGTGGCGATTTCCTCCTCGAGGTCGACGAGCGCCGCGTCGAGGTGGCGCTCGATTTCCGAGAGGGTCTGGGCGTTCGCCAGCGCGTCGATGGGGCCGTCAGGGGCGTCGGCGAGTTCCTTCTCCGCGTGTTCGCGCGTGCTCCGGTCTTCGGTGCCGAGCACGTTCATCAGTCCGAGTCGCAGCGCTTCGAGTTCGTAGCAGCTCATGTGTCAGAGGGTTTGATCGACGAGGTCGGAGACGATGCGATCCCGGTCGAGGTGGGACGAGACGATGCGTTCGGCGTCATCCTCCTCGACGCCGCCGTACCAGACGCCGTCGGGGTAGACGGCGACCATCGGGCCGTCGCCGCAGCGCCCGAGGCAGGACGAGCGCGTGATGCGGGCGTCGCAGGCGTCCGAGTCGCGCGCCTCCTGGCGCAGTCGCTCCAGCACGGCCGGCGAGCCGTCCGCGGCACAGGTCTGGTTCGTGCAGACCGCGACGTGCTTCGCCGGCGCGTCGTGGGCGTGTGGCTCGTCGGCGACGTCCTCGCGGTCCGCGTGCGCCTCCTGATGGGTCAGCGCGCGCAGCATCGCGCGAGCGCCGCCGACGTCCTCCTCGTAGCCGTCGAGTTCCACCTTGTACTTGCAGGTGTCACAGGACATGTCGACGCTCTCGGTGCGGGCCTCCTGCCAGCGGTCGCCGAGCACGTCGAGGAGGCGGCCGTCGGTGCCGAGCGGGTCGCCGGCCCCGGCCGCGACGTACGGGTAGTCGTCGTCGAACTCGGCGGCGCCGTCCCGAACGCGCTGGGTGAGCACGCCGTCGCCGAGCATGTAGGGGAGGACGATTACGGCGTCCGGCCGACTCTTCGCGACCGAGTGGAGCGCCTCCTCCAGTCGGGGTTCGGTGACGCCGATAAACGACGTCTCGACGCGCTCGAACGCCCGGCCCTCGTAGAGGAGGCGCGCGAGCTTGTGGGCGTCGCCGTTCGCGTCCGGGTCGCTGGAGCCGCGCGCACAGAGGACGACCGCGACGTCGTCTTCCTCACGGTCGACGCCGAGCTCGGCCTCGACTGCCGCGGCGCGGTCGTCGAGCAGGTCGACGAGCGCGGGGTGGACGCCGAGGTGCGCGCCGTTGTGAATCGTGAGACCGGGGTGCTCGGCGCGGGCGTCCTGCACCGCGAGCGGGACGTCGTTCTTGACGTGGCTCGCCGCGAACAGCGACAGCTGGACGACGGTGATTTGCGAGACGCTCGAGGCGAGGCCCGCGATGGCCTCGGGAATCGAGGGGCTCGCGAGTTCGAGGAACCCCGCGTCCACGGGGATGCCGAGCCGGCTCTCGAGGTCGGCGGCGAGCGCGCGCACCTGCTCGTTGGACTTCTCGCGACGCGAGCCGTGGCCGACCAGCAACACGGCCTCGTCCTCGAGACCGACCGGGGCCGGGGTCGCGTTCGCGGTCATTCCGAGAGCTCACCCACCTCACTCGCCGTCGCGCGCTCGACGCTCCGGCGGAGTTTGCGCCGGCGTGCCGCGGAGTAGAGCCCCGACTCGTCGCTGCCGGCGTACACCCACTCCGCGAACGCCGCGACGTCCGCGTCGTCCGCGAGCCCGAACCAGTAACCGCCCGAGGACGTCTCGGAGAGGTCGTCGGTCGGGGCGTGTGGCGCCGCGGCGTCAAGGAGCGAGCGCACCGTCCGGAGCAGCGCGGCGTCGTCGTGGACGAACGAGACGCCGACCGACGCCGGGGACTCGCGGAAGCAGACGGTGCCACACGACTCCAGGAGGCCGCGAACGAGTTCCGCGCGGTGCTCGGAGAACGCGTCGAAGCGATAGCCGCCGGGTTGGCCGTCGATGGGGAGGCCGAGCGCGGCGCTCGCGCGCTCCGCCGCCGTCCCGACGACCTGCAGTTCGTACTCGTCCTCGAAGCGGACGATAGAGGCGTCGTGGGCGGACTCGCGGGCGGCGACGCGGTGGTCGGCGCGGTCCGCGCCCGCGACCGCCGCGAGCGCGTCCGCCGCCGTCTCGTCGCCGGTCCGGACGGTCACGCAGTTCTCGGTAAGCTCGCCGTCGCCGGCGACCCGCCCCCAGAAGTACGCCGTCGCCGGCGTCGTGGCGAGCAGGTCCGTCACCGGCTCGGGCGACCCGTCGGTCCGGTCGGCGTCACTCATCGTCGCCCTCCGTCAACACGTCGATGGCGTCGAGCGGGCAGGCGCGAGCGGCCTGTTCCGCCGCCGCGAGCCGGTCGTCGTCGAACGCCACGACCTGGGCGCTGCTGGCGTCGTCGCCGATACCGCCATCGCCGTCGGCCTCGATGGCCGCCAGTCCGTCGGCGGCCTCGACGAAGCGGTCGTCGCGGACGAGACACGCGAACACGCCGTCGCAGACCTCGCGGTCGAGGCGCACGCGGTACTCAGTAGTCATACTTCGACTCGTACCCCCGCGGGGTCACCATCCGGTCGTCCCAGACGTACGTCTCCTCGTTCCCGACGAGGAGCGTCGTCGTCATGTCGACGAGGTCGGTCTCGCCGTACTCCTCGAGCTCGCCGAGCTCGACGATTTCGACCTGTTCGTCGTCGCGGCCCGCGCCGTGAACGATGCCGACCGGCGTCTCCGGGTCGCGGTGCTCGAGGAGGATTTCGCAGCACTTCTCGAAGTTCTCCCGGCGCTTGCGGCTCCACGGGTTGTAGATGGCGATGGTGAACCCCTCCTTGGCCGTGGCGTGAAGTCGCGACTCGATGGTCGGCATCGGCGTCAGGTGGTCGGAGAGGGAGATGCTGACCGTGTCGTTCACGAGCGGCGCGCCCAGCCGCGCGCCACAGGACTGCGCGGCGGGGACGCCGGGGACGACCTCGAAGTCGACCATGCTCGCGCTCGCGCCCTTCGACTCGAGGATTTCGAGCGCCAGGCCGGCGAGCGCGTAGACGTTCGGGTCGCCGCTCCCGATGATGGCAACGTCGTTCCCGGCGAGCGCGCGGTCGACCGCCTCCTCCGTGCGCGAGACCTCGCCGCACATCGGCGTGTCGTACAGCTCGTCGGCCGACTCGGTGACCTCGTCGGGCAGGAGGTCGACGTACGTGGTGTAGCCGACGATGTGCTCGGCGTCAAGCAGCGTCTCGCGGGCGCGCCGCGTCATCCCCTCCGGGCCGCCCGGACCGAGGCCGACGGCGAGGAGTCGGCCGGGCTCACCCTCGAAGTCCTCGACGGTCGCCTCGACCTGCTCATCGGTCGTCTCGCGCTTCGAACTCCCGCAACTCGAACTGGACGAACTCGACGCGCCACAGCTCGACCCCGAGGACGAACTCGTGTCGTCGCTCGACGCGCCACAGCTCGACGTGTCCGTCTCCGGCCTGTCGTCGGTCGACGCGCCGCATTTCGAGGCGGAGCTCGTGTCGCTCGCGCCACAGCTCGATTCCGTCTCCGTGCGCTCGGTGGTGTCGTCAGTGCTCATTGTCAGAAGTCATCGACGTCACGCCCGCCGCGCGGGGTGACGAGGTGTTTGCCGTAGTCGTTCTCCCAGACCGCAGTCTCGTGGTTGCCGATGAGGATGGACGTCCCCATGCCGCCGACTTCGTCCTCGTAGTCGTCGGCCTCGCCGAGGGTGGTGATGGTGTGCGTCTCGTCCTCGACGTTCCGGCCGGCGTCGCCGCGGCCAGCGTCGTTGAAAATGCCGACCGGCACGTCGTCGGCGCGCTCCTCGCGCACCACCTCGATGGCGCGCTCGTAATCCCGCCAGCAGTTGTAGAGGACGATGACGAAGCCGCTGATGGCGGCGGCGCGCAGTTTCTCCTCGATTTCGTCCCAGCCGCGCCACTTGTCGGAGAGCGAGACCGTGCAGAAGTCGTTCGAGAGCGGCGCGCCGAGGTTCGCCGCGCCGCCGAGCGCCGCCGTCACGCCGGGGACGACCTCGATGGGGACGTCGTAGGCCTCGTCCGCTTCGGCCATCGTGAACAGGAGGTCGCTCTTCCCGTAGACGTTCGGGTCGCCGCCCGAGACGTGCGCGACGTCCTCGCCGTTGCGGACGCGCCGGAACGCCTCCCGGGCGAGTTCGACCTGCTTGCCCATCGTCGAGCGGACGAGCGTCTGCCGCGTGCCGCCGCGGCGCTCGAGGACGGTGCCGGACTCGCCGTCGACACTCGCACCGCCGTCGGTCACTGCGTCCACCTCGGCGTCCGCCGGCGGGAGCGTGCCGTCGCGCCGGAGGAACTCCTGATAGAGGTTCGACGCGATGACGCAGTCCGCGGTCGCGATGACGTCCTTCGCGCGCTGGGTCATCGCGTGCGGGAGGCCGGGGCCGATGCCGACGACGTAGAGCGTACCCGTCTCGTCGGCAGCGTCGTCGCCGGACATTATCGTCCCACCGCGACAGTCACGGCGTCCTCGAAGCGCTCCTTCTCCCGGGCGAGTTCGTGCTCGCGGCCGCCGGCGATGGCCGACGCCTCGGCGATGCCCGGCCAGCCGATGAGCTCCTTCGAGCGCGACGGCGACGGCCCCTCGAAGCGTTCGAGCGTCTCCTTCTCGAAGAGGACGACGCCCGCACCGATCTCCTGGGCGGCCTCGTAGAGGCCGGGTTCGCCCTCCTTGCGCGTGCCGGTGGCGACGAACTCGACGTCCGAGAGCGAGCGGTCGATGTCCGCGAGCGCGGCCTCCCACGCGCGGAGCACCTGCTCCTTCTTCACGCCGGAGACGGTGCCCGTCCCGAGGACGACCCCGTCCTCGCTGTTGCGCTTGAGGACGGTGACGTCGTCCTCGACGAGCACCGCGCGCGGGCCGTCGAGGCGAGCGACCGGCCCGAGCTCCTCGTTCAGCACCGCGAGGTTCGTCGCGACCGTCGAGTCGCCGTTGACGACGTGCGCGTCCAGCGCCTTCGCCTTGCTCTCGACGCCCTGCTTGCCCGCGGCCTCGCTCGCGGTCGTCATCGCCGGGACCGCGCCGAGCTGCGAGAGGTCGTGTGCGACCTGGTTCGCGCCGTGATGGCCACCCGTGATCGGGATGGCCCACGTCAACGCCTCGTCGACGACGACGATTGCGGGGTCGTCCCACTTGTCGTCGAGGAGCGGCGCGGTCTTGCGCATCGCGATGCCCGACGCCATCAGGCCGACGAAGCAGTCGTAGTCGCCCCAGTGCTCGGCGAAGACGTCGCCGTGGTACTCGATGATGTCGACCTGCTCGTAGCCGTCGCCGATGCCGTCGACGATTTCGCGCGCGGTGTCGAGTTTGCGCTCGAAACTGATGATCGCGATTTCCTCAGCCACCTCGCCGTCCGAGTCCGGCGTCGAACAGTGGCCGCCCGATTCGCCCGCGTCCGCGTCGTCCGTGTTCGTGTCCGTGCTCATGTGTCAGTCGTCAGCCTCGCTCTCGTCGGTCCCGCGGTTCGCCCAGCCGTCGTAGAGGTAGGAGCGCTCGTAGCCGGCCTTTCGCGCCGCGTCGCCGATGACGACGAGCGCGGACGCGCGATAGCCGGCCTCTTCGACGCGCTCGCCGATGGTCGCGATGGTTCCCTCGATGATGTCCTCGTCCGGCCACGACGCGTGATAGACGACGGCGACCGGCGTCTCGGGGTCGTGCCCGGCCTCGAGGAGGCGGTCCATCGTCTCGGCGACTGCGTGCGTCCCGAGGTAGACGCAGGTCGTCACGTCGCCCATCTCGACGAACTCGCCGATGTGGTCGTCCGCAGGGTCGAGGGTCTTCCCCTGCGGGCGCGTGAACGCGACGTGGTTGGCGACGCCGTTCAGCGTGAGTTGCGTCCGGAGGCTCGCGCTCGCCGCGAACGCCGAGGTCACGCCGGGGACGATGTAGGTCGGCACGCCCTCGTGTTCGAGCGCGTCCATCTGCTCCAGCGCCGCCCCGTAGATGGCGGGGTCGCCGCTGTGGAGGCGGACGACCGTCCGACCGGCCTCATAGGCGTCGCGCATCAGCGGCACGAGCTCCTCCAGGTCCTTGCCGATGCTCGAGACCTGCTCGGCGTCCGCGCAGTACTCCTCGAGCAGGTCGCTGTTGACCAGCGAGCCGGCGTGCACGACGAGGTCGGCGTCCTCGACGAGCTCCCGGCCGGTGACGGTGAGCAGGCCGGGGTCGCCGGGGCCGGCGCCGATGAACGGGATGCCCTCGCCTTTCTCGCCGGCGGTCCGCTCGGCGACGCGCGAGTCGCGCTCCGTCGCCGGGGCCGCCGCGGCGTCAATGGCGTCCTGCGGGTCGGTCATCGCGACCCCTCCGGAAGCTCGTCGCCGCAGGCCTCGCCCTCGGCCCGCTCCATCGACACGACGTGGCGTGTGGCGTCGGCGTCGGTCCGCTCTGCGACGCTCGGTCGGCGGCCGCCGTCGGTCCGGACGGCCGCCTCGGTGCCGGCGTCGTGTTCGGCGTCCTCGAAGCGCGCGGTGGCCGGCGTCGCCTCGAGGTCGCGTTTCTCCGCGTAGGCGAGCGTGTAGTAGTCGCGGTCGGCGAGCTCCGCCGGGTCGTCCGTGACGACGGTCTCGCCCTGCTCCATGTAGAGCCGGCGGCCGTAGACGACGTCGTAGCCGGCGTTGATGAGTTTCTCGTGGGTCGTCGGGACGTCGGTGACCTTGAAGAGGACCATCCGGTCGGGGCCGGTCGGGGCGGCACCGCGTGCGGCCTCGTGGAGTGCGACGCTGGACCCCGCGGTGATTTCGACGCCGAGCGCCGTCGTGAACGCCGTCACGGCGCTCACGCCGGGGACGACGTCGACGTCGACGTCCGGGTGGAAGGCCTCAAGCGTTCGTCGCAGGTGTCCGAACGTGGAGTAGACGTTCGGGTCGCCGAGCGTGACGAACGCCACGGTGCCGTCCCGAGCGCGCGGCGCGATTTCCGCGGCGGCGTCGCGCCATGCGCGCCGGAGTTCGTCCTCGTCGCGCGTCATCGGGAAGTCGACGTCGCCGATGCGCTCGCTGGGGACGTGCTCGGTCGCCACGGTCCGGGAGAGCCGGCCGGGCGAGTAGACGACGTCCGCGTCTTCGAGGACGCGGCGGCCGCGCACGGTGACGAGGTCGGCGTCACCGGGGCCGAGGCCGACGCCGTAGAGCGTCATCGCTCGCCTCCGTCGGTCGCGCTCGCACCGCCGACGAGCATGTACACCGGGTTGTCCGAATTGAAGCTCGTCGCGCCGGCGAGTTCGTAGCCGTGACTCACCTGGAACTGGACGACGTCCTCGAGGAGGCCGCGCTCGCGGAACGCCTCGGTGGCGGCGCCGGCGACTTCGAGGCGCGAGACGTTCATGACGACGCGCTCGATGCCGGCGTCGCGCGCGTGGTCGAGGACTGCCTCGTAGTTCCGACTGCCGCCGAGGAAGAGGGCGTCGGCGTCCTCGGGGAGTCCGTCCGGTGCTTCGGCCTCGCGGAGTTCGACGTCCGCGGTGACGTCGTTGGCGTCGAGGTTCGCTCTGGTCGTCTCGATGCGGTCCGCCTTGCGTTCGAGCGCGGTGACGCGGCCGGCGCGCCGTGCCGCCTCGATGGTGACGGCGCCGGTGCACGAGCCGACTTCCACGAAGTGGTCGGACGGCCCGAGGTCGAGTTTGCTGAGAAGAACAGCCCTGACCTCCGGTTTCGTCGGGCCGGCCTTCGCGTCGTGGGGGAGCGATACGTGTGCCATCGCCCAATACAACCATCGTGGCTCGTAAAACAATTTTGGTTGTGTTAGAGAAAACTGTGTTGTGCTAATCGGGCGGAGGAGCGCATCAAGCTACAGTCAGGGCGCTCTAAGGCAAACTTACTTTAGGTCTCAGTGTCGAGGTACGGTGATGGCGAACAACGCGGCCGACCCCGACGAACTCGGCGTCCTCCAGAGCAAGCGGAACGCCACGCGCTACCAGATACTGGTTCAGATCGCGGAACGCCAACCCGCGGTGAACCAGCAGGAGATCGCCGACGCCATCGGAATCACCTCACAGGCCGTGAGCGACTACCTCCAGGACCTCGTCGAGCAGGGCTACGTCAACAAGCACGGCCGTGGCCGCTACGAGGTGACCAAGGAGGGCGTCGACTGGCTCATCACGCAGACCGACACGCTCCGACAGTACGTCGATCACGTCTCCGAGGACGTCATCGGGCAGGTCGAAATCGAGACCGCGCTCGCGACCACCGACATCACCGAGGGCGAAACCGTCTCGCTGACGATGCGGGACGGCGTGCTCCGGGCGATGGCCGGCGACACCGGGAGCGCCACCGCCGTCGCAGTCACGGACGCGGAACCCGGACAGGACGTCGGCGTGACGAACTTCGAGGGCGTCGTCGACTACGAACTCGGATCGGTGACCATCGTCTCGATTCCGCAAGTGCAGAACGGCGGCAGCTCGGCCGCCGACCCCGAGCGAATCGTCGACCTCGCCGAGCGACACGACCTGCTCGCGGTCAGCGGCGTCGAAGCCGTCGCCGTCGCGACCGCCGCCGACCTCGACCCGGACATCCGCTTCGGCAGCCCCTCGGCCGTCCGCGAAGCCGCCGCGAAAGGCCTCGACATCCTGCTCCTCGCGGCGACCGACCAGCTCTCCGCGCACACCGACCCGCTCCAGGAGCAGAACCTCAGCTACGAAGTCGTCGACGTCGCCGACACGTAGTCGCGGCCGACAGGACCCGACGAGTTTAGTCGGCCGGCACCCTCTCCACGGAGTGTGCGTAGAGCAGTCCGCTTCGCCGTCGGCGCGACCCTCGGTGGCTCCGCCCTCTCCGTCTACCTCCTCCACGTCGGCGTCGATGAGGTCGTCCGACGGGCGACGGCCGTCGCGCCGTGGGCCGTCGCGCTCGTGTTCGCGCTGGTCGTCCTCGAGGCGCTCGCCGACAGCATCGGCGTCTGGGCGTCCGTGAAACCGCTCGGCGACGGCCTCTCGCCGGGACAGAGCGTGCAGTTCGCGCTCGCCGGCGACTTCTTCGACACACTCAGTCCCGCCGGACCGGTGAGTTCGGAGCCGATCATGGCCCGCTTCTTCGGCGTCGCGACCGAGACGACGTACAGCGAGGCGCTCGGCGTGCGCGGCCTCGCGAAGTACGTCAAAGCCGCGGCGCAACTCGCGCTCTCGACGGTCCTGGTCGGCGTCCTCCTCGTCGGCGGCGTCGCCCCCCAGTTCGTCGCCACCACGCTCGTCGGCGCGGTCCTCGTCCTGCTCGTCGTCGGCGTCGCCCTCGTGCGCGGCCGCGTCCACGTCTCGAAACTGCTGGTCATCGTCTTCGCGCCGGTCGTCACTCGGCTCTCCGCGCTCTACCGCGACCAGCCACACGACCGGGACGTCGTCGCCGACGCAGTCGAACGCCTGTGGGCACGCGCACTCCACTTCCGCGGCGAACCAGGCCTCGTCGGACTCATCGTCCTCGGCGGCCTCCTCGAGCAGGTGCTGACCGCGGGGGCGCTCTGGGTCGCCCTCTCCGGCACCGGCACTGCGGTCGCGCTGGTGCCAATCGTCGTCGTCATGCCGCTGCCACAGGCAGCGAGCATGGTGCCGGTGCCGGCGAGTCTCGGCGCCTACGACCTCCTGCTGGCGGGCGCGCTCGTCGTGATGACCGGCGCCCCGCTGGTGAGCGCGACGGCAGCGGTGCTCGTCGTCCGACTGTTCGGCCTGCTCGTCGCGCTCGCCGGCGGCGGACTCGCGACCGGCTTCCTCCGCGGATGGCGGCCCTGATTCACACTCACCGGTGGTAGCGGCCCGCCACCGAACGCCTAATACGCGCTAGTACGTACGGAACGGCGACCATGTTCGGGCCTGTCGAACTCGGACTGCTGGTCGCGATCGTGTTGCTGTTCGTCGGCGCCTCGCGGCTGCCGAAGCTGGGAAAGGCACTCGGACGAACGAGGAAGGCCGCGAAAGTGGGTCGCGCGGAGATCGAGCGCGAACTCGAGGACGACTGACGACCGTTTTTGCGACGTCACGCGACCCGCCGGAGACGCCACAGCGTCTCTCAGCGCGGATGTCGATTCGTCCGAAAAAGAAACGAAACCGCGTGCGACGACGGCGGTCGGCCGCGTCAGTTCTCAGTCGGGAACTGTGCCTTCGCCAGCGCCATCGGGTCGTCGTCGGCCGTGAACGGCCGCAGCACGAACCCGAAGGACATCGGGCGCGGCCGGACGAGGTGCTTGTCGAGGGGTTCGGTCGGCGTCCCCCCGACGCCCGAGACGGCGTGGTCGAGGTCGAACCCGACAGAGCCACGCGCCTCGAGTTCGTGCTGGTGTCCCGCCTCCGCGAGGTTACTCCACTGCTGGAGGTTGACGTTCATCGAGTCGTCGCGGGCCACCCCGAGCAAGCCGGTTCCGTCGCCGTTCGTCAACGCCGCCCACCGCGTGTCGGCCTTGTTGCCGTTGTCCGTCGGGGGCAGGTAGGGGACGTACTGGTCCTCGACCGAGCCGGCGTACCGGCCGACGCGGACGCCCCACTTCCGGTCCGGATACGTCTCCTCGGGGCCGCGCCCGTACCACTCGAACTCGTCGAAGGACTCCGGGAGCTCGACGCGGACGCCGACCTTCGGCAGGTAGTCCGTCACCGTCTCGAGGAGTCGGTCGTTGGGCTCCGCGTGGACGTCGAGCGTGACGTCGCCGCTCCCGAACACCCGGTAGCGGTAGGTCGTGGCGAACCCGGGCCCGTTCCGCTTGACGGTGTCGAACGAGTCGAAGTTCAGCCACGCGACCGCCCCGTCGAGGGGCTTGGTGTCCGGCTGTCCGACCTCGTCGTCGCTCAGCCCGCGGTCGTAGATACGGGCGTTGTCGACGACGGTGCCGTCCGCGACGTAGGTGCTCCCGTCGGAGCCGACGGTGACACCGGCGTCCCAGTGCTGGAGCGTGCCGTCGTAGGCCTGCGTGCTCTTCCGCTCGCCGTCGACGTAGAACCGGAGTTCGCCGGCGTCCGCGTCCCACACGCCGGCGAGGTGGTGCCAGTTGCCCGTCCAATCGTCCGGAACGGGCGCAGTAATCGACTCCCAGCCGTCGGCGTTGAACGCGAACTCGAGAGCGCCGCCGCGGCCGGCCTCGCGCCGCTTCACGAGGTACTGCCGTCCCTTCGTGACGTACGGCTGTGCGGAGCCGCCGTCCTGTGGCTCGCCGGGCTTCACCCAGCACTCGACGGTCACCCCGCCCTCAGTGATGTCGAGGGTGTCGGAGCGATCGAGGGAGACGTAGCTCTGTCCGCTGAGGTCGAGGGCGGTGCCGGAGACGCCCGAGACGACGCTCGGACTGTTCTGGAGGACGCCACGGTTGCCGTTGTCCGTCGCGTCCGGCGTCACTCTGATCGACGTGACCTCGGTGAACGTGTCGAAGTCATACCAGAGCACCGCGCTATCGGGGACCGAGTCGAAGCCGGACTGCACCTCCGACTGCGTGAGCGGCGTGTCGTAGACGCGTGCGGAATCGACGGTGACCGGCGTGTATCGGTCCGCCTTCTCGGCGTTGTGTGCGACGTGAATCGGGTAGCCGCTGTCGTTGATGTCGGTGACCGAGTGCGATTCGGTCGCGAGCACCTCGCCGTCGAGGTACAACACGAGTTCGCCCTCCGTGCAGACCCCGACGAGGGTGTGCCAGGCGCTCCCGTCGAACCCGTCCGGAATCGGCGCGGAGACCGCCTTCCACGGCGAGTCGTCCGCACTCGGGTCGTAGATGAAGAAGGAGAACTCGCCGTCGTTCGCCTTCAGCGCGTACTGGCTGTCGCCCTTCGTGACGAGCGGCTTGTGTCCGCCGACGTCGAGGCCACGGAAGGTCGCCTCGACGGTGAACCCGGGGCTCGTGAAGTTGACGCTCGACGCCGCGCCGGCGTTCACGTAGTCGTCGCTCCCGTCGAACGCGATTGCCTGCCCAGAGCGACCTGCGACGATGTCGGGGTCACCGTGGACCGTGCCGTCGCTGTCCGTGCTGGACTCGTCGGGCGTCCGAAGCAGGTTCCCCGCCGACGCGCCTTCGAGGAACGCCTCGACCGTGATGTTCGCGACGCCGTCGGACTGCTCGGCCTGGACGGACTTGACGGTCTGCGTGAGGTCGTTCAACCCCGCCTCGTACCAGCTCGAGGCCTGCTCGCTCCCCCACGCCTGCACCTCGTTCATGATGGGGGCGCGCCACGCGTTGAGCCGCGGGCCGTCCTCGACGAGTTCCGTCCCCTCGTAGGTGAGCGAGGAGAACGTCCCCGTCTTCTTGTCGAGCGTGTACGCGAAGCCGTCGCCGGAAACCGTAACGGCACTGTCGGACTCCGTCGTCGCCCCCGAGGGGAGCGCGGCGGGGTCCGCCACGCTCGGTTCGGGGACGTCGAAGGGGACTTCGAACTGGTCGAACGCGACCTCGTGGCCGGCGTCCGCGTACGCGGTCGCCTCCGGGCGCGTGACCGAGACCTCAAGCCAATACTCGGTGCCGGGCGCGGGGTCGCTCGGCGCGTCGAGCGGCACGGACACCGGCCGGGTCTCCCCCGGTGCCAGTTCGAGGTCGAGACTCCCGGACTGCACGACTTCGTCGTTCGCGCTGAGCTGCCAGCTGACGTCGAACTCGCGCAGGTCGGTGAACCCGAAGTGGTTCGTGACGTACACCTCGCCCGCCGTGAGGTCGCGGGCCGCGACCTTCACGGGCTGATGGCTGTGCTTGAGCTGCCAGAGCTCCGGCTGCGCGGTCCGGTCCGACCACACGAGGCCGTTGAGGCAGAACGGGTCGTCGTCGTAGAACTGGTAGGTGGTGCCGTCCCTCGTGACGGTCACGTCCTGGTTCACCCAGTCCCAGATGAACCCGCCGTTGAGGCTCTGGTCGCGGAGTACTCCGCTGAAGTCGTAGGCGAGCACCGCGCCGTCGGCGTCCGCCGGGCTCCCGGCCTCCGAACTCGAGAGCGCGCGGTCGAACGCGTGGACGGCGTCGATAGCCATGTCGCCGTCCGCACCGTTCTGGCCGTTGTACCCGACGCGCACGACGTCGTCGCTGGACGGGACGCTGGAGAGCGAGTGTGTGCTCTCGCCGACCTTCGAGCCGTCGAGGTAGAGCGTGAGTCGGTCGCCCGAGCAGACGCCGACGAGCGTGTGCCACTCGTCCGTCGCGAGGTTCCCGCGCACCTTCCCGGAGGCCATCGCGTCACCGACGGCGAACTCGAAGTGCATCCCCTCGCGCGCCGTCAGCGCGTACTGCTCGCCCTTCGCGACGAAGTCGACCTCCGTGTTCGGCGTGAGACCCTTGAACGCGACCGCGAGCGAGAAGCCGGGGCTGGTGAAGTCGACGCTCGAGGGCGACGTGACCTCGATGTGGTCGTCGCTGTCGAGCGTGACCGCACCCGCCGTGCGACCGGTGTCCACGGTCGGGTCGCCGACGAGGACGCCGTCCCCGCTCTCGCCGGCCGTGTTGCGCGCGCGGCGCACCGGCGGCTGGATGTGGTCGTCCCACATCGCGTGCACCAGCCCGAGGCTGTTCCCCATCGCGTGGTTGTACTCGCCCATCACGACTGGGCGCTTCCCCTCGCCGATGCTGGAGCCGTCGCCGACGCTCAGGAGCGTGTCCACGCCGGCGTAGCGCGGGCCGAGCATGTCGCTGTACGCGACGTCCCACCCGCCGCCGTTCGGCTGATGGTACATGATGCGGTCGGGCGCCATCCCCTGCGCGTCGCCGTCGAAGCTCTCGACGGTGCTGACGCCGGTGACGCCGCTCGTGTCCGCCGGCAGGTGCTCGTCGGAGGCCATCGCGAACGACGCCATGTCGAGGTGTTCGGCGCCCGTCCCGGCCTCGTTCCCGGTCGACCAGGAGAACACGGAGGCGTGGTTGCGGTCCCGGAGCACCATCCGCTGGAAGCGCGCGACCGCCTGGTCGTGGTACACGTCGGTGTTCGCGAGTAGGCCCTGCCACCAGTGCGTCTCCACGTTGACCTCGTCCTGGACGTAGACGCCGTACTCGTCGGCGAGTCGGAGGAACGTCGGGTCGTTCGGGTAGTGGGAGGTCCGGACCGCGTCCACGTTGAACTGCTTCATCCGCTCGAGGTCCGCCCGCATCGTCTCGACTGGGAGGGTGCGGCCCGTGTCGGGGTCGGTCTCGTGACGGTTCGTCCCGCGGACGTTCACGGGCTCGCCGTTCACGAGGACGTGCGCGCCGCGCTCGCCGCGCGTCGTCTCGTACGTCCGGAACCCGATTTTGTCGTAGACGGCCTCGACCGTCGAACCCTTCGAGACGAGTTCGAGGCCGACCTCGTAGAGGTTCGGGTGCTCCGCGGACCACTTCTCGGGGTCCGAAACCGTGGTCTCGAGGGTGACGGTCCCGCCGTCGGCATCGACGGTAACGCCCTCAGAGAGCGTGGTGACGCGCGACCCGTCCGGGTCGTAGAGGTGGGCTCTGACGCCGTAGCGCCCCTGTTTCGTGTCGGTGTAGTTCGTGACCTCGGCGTCGATTCGGAGCTCGCCGTCCGCGTAGTCGTCGTCGAGACTCGACTGCACGTAGAAGTCCCGGAGGTGGACTTTCGGTGTGGAATAGAGGTAGACGCTCCGGTAGATGCCGGAGTACCGGAACATGTCGATGGTCTCGAGCGCCTCGCCGTCCGAGAACCGATACACCTGGACGACGACGTCGTGCTCCTCGCCGGGTGTGACGTGGTCGGTCACGTCGAATTCGCCGGGCGTCATCGACCCCTGCTGGAACCCCACGTACTCGCCGTCCACCCAGACGAAGTACGCCTGTTTCACGCCGCCGAAGTGGAGGAAGACCTCGCGGTCACCCCAGTCGGCGGGGACCTGCATGGAGCGGCGATAGACGCCGACCGGGTTCGTGTCCGGGACGTCGATGCCCTCGGAGGGCTGGAGGCTGCCGTCGAGCGCGGGTTCGTACTGGTCCCACGTGATGTCGTTGTTCGTGTAGATGTACTGGTCGTACCCCTCGGTCTGCCAGACGCTCGGGACCGCAATCGAGTCCCACGACATCCCCGAGAGCGAGTCCGGGACGTCCGCAGGTCGTTTGTAGAAGGCGAAATCCCACTCGCCGTTCAGCAGTTCGACGTAGGAGGACTTCCCGTAGCGCTCCTCGAGCGGGGCGAACCGTTCGTCCGCGTTCCGGGCCGCCGCCACGGACTCGTACGGCATCGCGGCGGTGACGTGCGTGGGCTCCCGGTGCTGCTCGTACATCGTGGGGTCCTCGATGTACGCCGAGAGGTTGTCGATCGCGCCGGGACCGCCCGGAGTCAGTGACTCCGACGTGCTCGCCGCCGCGACTGAATCGACGGCGGTGCCACCGGCGAGCGCCGTCAACCCCGTCGCTTGCAGGAACCGGCGTCGGGAGGTCGAAAGTCGGCCGGTAGTCGATTCGTCTGTCGTCTCGTCGTGCTCGTGTTTACTCATGCTGACCTGAAGACCGGATACCGTGGTGTGATACCAACACACTCAATCTTACAGGCCGGTGTTTTCAATCCTTCTAACCTAAATTGTCATTTCATATAGTTTCGAGGTGGGGTAGATTTAGACAGTAGGTCATGCTGTTATATGGGAATCGCGCGTCAGCACGACGCGCTCGTTCACGTAAGGGAAGTCGCGTTACCACGTACCGCTACGGGGATGACTATAGCTATCTGTCCGTGTATAATGCAATCATAGCAACGTCTTTCGACGGGGACACGACCAATCCAGGTGATGGACCCAACGCGACGGAAGTTCCTCGGAACCGCGTCTGCCGCCGCCCTGGCGGGCCTCGCCGGCTGTAACACGGACTCCGCTACGAACGACGTCGGAAGCGGGGGCGGTGGCGGCGGTAGTTCGAAGACGTACGACGTCGGCTACGGCAACTCGCAGACGACCGTGACGGCGTCGAACTTCCCCGACATGCTGTACTTCTACTGTGTGCAGTCGGGCTGGATGAACTGGCCGTCGCTGATGCAGTCCTTTGAGGACACGTACGGCGTCGCGGTCCACGACGACGACCGGTCGTCGGGCGAGGCCCTCCAGCACATGCGCTCGCACGCGAGCAACATGACCCACTCGGGCTACAACGGCGGCTACACGTACGGCATCGTCGCCAAGAACGAGGGGTTCACGCAGGCGTACAAGCCGGCGGGCTGGGACAAAGTCCCGGACTCCCTCAAGACCGACGACGGGCACGTCACCGCGACGCGTCGCGTCACGACGGCGGTCACCTACCGGAAGGACATCTACGAGGAGCGCGGCCTCGAGAAACCGACGACGTGGGAGGACCTCCTGCAGCCCGAAATCATGCAGGACCTCGCGCTACAGACGCCGCAGGCCGCGGTCGGTCTCGCGACGGCACTCTCCATCAACAACGCCCGCGGGGGCAGCATGGACGACCTCCAGCCGGTCATCGACTACTACAACAGAATCCAGAAGGGCGGAGCGGAGTTCACCGACAACTTCCTCGCGCAGTTCTCCCGGGGCGAGTACGCGACGTTCCTCCGCTACGACTACTCCGGGCTCGACCTGAAATACAACAACGACGAGGTCGCCGAGGAGAACGTCGGCGTCGCCCTCCTGAGCGGGACGAACGGGAACAAGGGCGCGCTCAACATGCCGTACGGCTACGCGCTCCTAGAGGGTGCGCCGAACCCCGGCGCAGGCAAACTCTTCATGGACTACGTCCTCTCGCTGGAGGGCCAACGGCAGTTCCTCGATGCGTACGTCCGGCCGATTCGCTCCGCGGAGCTCGAACTTCCCGACGAGTTCATCGACGCCTCGGAGTACGAGCGCACCGAGTTCCAAGTGGACTACGGGAAGCTCGTCGAACAACAGGAGTCGATCATTCAGGAGATTACGCGCGGCGCGAACCTCTGAGGATGGCGGACGGACACGCCAGTACCGATAGTCAGACTGTGGGGCGCGAGCGCGGCGCGGACAGCGTCCTCAGTCGGATTCTCGCCCCGACAACGGAGCGCGAACGCGAGTATCGGCGTATCGTCGTGCTCTGCGCGCCGTTCGCCACACTCCTCCTCATCGCGGGCCTCTATCCGCTTGCGGAAGTCGTCCGCATCAGCGTCTCCACCCACCAGTACCAGTCGGTCGGGTTCTCCCTCGAGGCGTACGCGACGCTGTTCGGCGACCCGTACTACCGGTCGGTGGCGTTCAACTCGCTCTGGCTCGCCGCGGGCACGACGGTCGTCTCGGTCGCGCTCGCGGTGCCGATTGCACACGCCCTCGAGAAGTACGACCTCCCGGGCGAGGACCTGCTCGTCACGCTCGTCTCCTTCCCGATCAGCCTCCCCGGCATCGTCGCCGCGTTCATGATTCTCGTCCTCTTCGGGAACAACGGCCTCCTCACGGCAGTTATCGCGGCGCTCACCGGGCGCGAGCCACTCGACGTCGCGTTCGCGGTGAGCGTCCCCGGGCTCTTCGTCGCGTTCGTCTACTCGATGGTGCCCCGTGCGACGCTCATCCTCCGCGGGACCTACGCGGAAGTCGATGAGGCCGCGGAGGAGGCCGCTCAGGCGCTGGGCGCGACGCCGCTCCAGACGTTCCGTCACGTGACGCTCCCGCAGATCCGCCCGGGCATCACCGGCGCGACGATTCTCACGTTCCGGACGGGGCTGGCGATCTTCGGGACGCTGATCGTCATCCAGACGCTCGTCGTCTGGACGCTCCAGATATCGCGCGAACTCGGGAACGGCTACAACGTCCAGGTCGCCGGCGCGATGGCGACCGTCTACTTCCTCTTCACGTTCCTCTTCACGGTCCTCGGACTGCGCTACACGAACGCGGAGGTCGGCATATGACGGCGCTCTCGCGTCGATTCGGCCGGCCAGCCGTCACCGCAGTCCTCCTCGCGACGGTCGCGTTCCTCATCGCGCCGATCGTCCTGACGGTCGTCGCGTCGTTCGCGACGAACTGGACGGGCGTCCTCCCCTCCGGCTTCGTCACGTTCCAGAACTGGCGCGAGGTGCTCGGGCTCGCGAGCACCATCGGCGCCGAGCGGAGCATGGGCTGGGACTCCCTCTTCTCCATCCCCATCGGCGGTGGAACGACGCTCACCGTCGCGGTCCCCTCGGAGTTGGCGTTCAGCGTCGCGCTCGCGCTCGGGGGCGTCCTCATCAATCTCGTCGTCGGCGTCCCAATCGCGTACGCGGTCTCGCGCTACGAGTTCCGCGGGAAGGAGTGGGTGAACGCGGTCTCCATCCTGCCACTCGTCCCCGGCGTCATCCTCGGCGTCGCGTTCCTCCGCGCGTACCCAGTATTGTCCGGGACGAGCTTCGGGCTCATCGTCGGCTACTCGCTGCTGAAAGCGCCGTTCATGGTGATGGCCGTCCAGAGTGAGTTCGAGTCGATGCCGCTGCGCCAACTCGAGGAGTCCGCACGCTCGCTCGGGGCGTCGTGGCCGCGGACGTTCCTGACCGTCATCGTCCCGAACGCGAGCTCGGGCATCGTCTCGGGCGCGATCATCTGCTGGACGCTCGCCGCCGCCGAGTTCAACTTCTCCTACATCGTCTGGGCGAAGGGAACCCAACCGCTCGCGCTCTTCCTCCAGCGCCACATCTCGAACAGTTCGTTCACGAAGGCCGCCGCGGCGGTGTCGATGTTCTTCTGCATCATCGTCGCGATCACGCTCCTCCTCCAGCAAGTCGGCCGCCGCGGATTCGACACGCGAGGACACTAACCTATGGCACGCGTCACACTCGATTCGGTACGGAAGACCTACGACGATACGACCGCGATGGACGGCGTCTCCTTCACCGTCGACGACGGCGAGGTGCTGGGCGTCCTCGGCCCGTCGGGCTGTGGGAAGACGACGACGCTGCGCACCATCGCCGGGTTCGAGACACCCAGCGCAGGGTCGGTCAGCTTCGACGACGCGGACGTTACACACGTCCCCCCGGAGAACCGGAACGTCGGCCTCGTCTTCCAGGAGTACGCCCTCTTCGACAACATGACTGTCGCCGAGAACGTCGCGTTCGGCTTGAAGATGCAAGGCGTCGGGAAAGCCGAGCGCCGCGAACGGGTCACCGACCTGCTCGAGATGCTCGGCATCGGCGGCTTCGAGGACCGCGACCCGACGACGCTCTCGGGCGGCCAACAGCAGCGCGTCGGCCTCGCCCGCGCACTCGCCATCGAACCGAGCATCCTCCTTCTCGACGAGCCGATGACTGGCCTCGACGCGAAACTGAAACGCCGCCTCCAGACGGAGGTCGGCGACCTCCTCAGTGACCTCGACGTCACCGGCCTCTACGTCACGCACGACCAGGAGGAGGCGATGGTGATGTGCGACCGCGTCGCCGTCATGAACGACGGGCGTGTCGAACAGATCGACACGCCGCGCGGAATCTACGAGAACCCCGCGAACGACTTCGTCGCCGAGTTCGTCTCGCTCGACGCTCCCGACCTCCCGTTCGTGGAGTGGGCGTAGCCGACCGAGTCAGAGGCCGACGGTGGACGTGATCCGGCGTGTGCACGCTCGCCTCCCGGCGACGCCGTCGTCCCGTGGATACGCCTATTGCACCAGGTCTTCGAGCGCCGCGTGTTCCTCGCGGGTGCCGACCGCGACGAGGATGTCGCCGCCCGCGAGTTCGAACTCGGGTCCGGGGTTTGGAATCGTCTCCTCGCCGCGCTGGACCGCGATAATCGTCGCGCCGGTCTCGTTCCGGACGTTCGACTCGGCGATCGTCTCGTCGGCAAGCGGCGACGCCTCCGGGACGTCGACCCACTGGATGATGGCGTCACCGAGCGGGACGGACAGTTCGTCAACGTCGACGGCCTCGAAGTACGCGCCCTCGAGTATCGACCCGAGCTTGTTCGCCTGGTCGCTGGAGAGGTCGAGGATTTTCTCGCCGTCTGCGTCCTCGTCCTCGCGGCGGAACAGCTCACAGCGCCCGTCGTGGTGGACGACGACGACGAGGCGCGTGTCGCCGGTGAGTTCCATCTCGAAGCGACGACCGACACCGGGGATATCGGTTTCGTAGATACTCATGCCGACTGCTTGCGGGGGTGTCGAGAAAAGGATACTGCCCCGTTACGCGGCGGTCGGGGTGAGGTAGCGCTCGAAGACGCCGGAGAACTGCATCACGGTCGTCCCGAGGAGGCTCATGACGAGCACGTAGCCGACGGTGAACGCGTAGATGGTCTCGGCGGTCGCGACGCTCAACGCCGCGCCGGCACCGGCGAGCGCCGTCGCCGCGATGATGAGCGAGAACTCGCCGCGCGTCACCATCGCGAGCCCGACCCGCAGCGAGCGCCGATCGCTCAGGCCGTACACCTTCCCGCCGTAGTAGCCGCTCACGACTTTCGCCGGGAGCGTGACGACCACCGCGATCGCGATGAGGTCGAGGACACCGAGGAACGCGAACGGGTCGGTGACGAGGCCGATCCAGAAGAAGAACACCGCCGCGAACGTGTCACGGATCGGCGAGAGCGTCTCCTCGAGTGTGTGCACGAACGACGTCGAACTGAACGCCATGCCGACGAAGAACGCCGCGACGGCCTCGCTCACGCCGAGTGCGAGTGCCGCGCCCGCGATGAGGACGGTCGTCCCAAGTGTGCGGAGGACGAAGTATTCGGCCGAGGTCGTCTCCAGCATCCGTTCGAGGGCACGCGTCCCGAAGTAGACGAGGAGGGCGAGCACCAGCAGGAAGCCGAGCGCGATACCGACCGACTGGACCGCGGCGCCGATGGAGCCGCCGCCGAGGACGGCGGCGCCGACGACCGCCAGATAGATCGCGATTGCGAGGTCCTCGAAGACGAGCGTCCCGAGAATCGGCCCGCTCTCCGGGTTCGCGATCCAGCCGAGGTCGAGCATCGTCTTCGTGATGATGGCGCTCGAGGAGATGTAGACGATGCCCGCGAAGACGATGGCGGCCGCGACGCCGCCGAAGAGCACGTAACCGAGCCCGAACCCGACGGTGAGGTTTATACCGAGGTCCAACAGGCCGGACTTTCCGAGGCGCTCCCTGTCCGCGAGGAGACGCTCGAGGTTAAACTCGAGTCCGAGAAAGAAGAGGAGGAAGATGATGCCGAGTTCGGCGCCGATCTTGACGAAGCTCGTTTCGGTAACGTAGGGAAGGGACAGACGCCCGATGACGTACTTGTTGAGCGCGATGCCGATGAGGATGTAGAACGGAATCGGAGAAACGTCGAGTCGCGAGGCGACGAAACTCACCGCTGCGACCGCCGCGAACATGACGCCGACTTCCAGGAGAAGTTCCCCAGCCATCTCTCGTGTAGTACCCCCGCGGCGGACTCACTTAAGCGGTGTCGCCACGGTACTCACTGGTCGACTGTGTTGAAGGAGATCGAGTCAGAGCGGACGATAATCGTCAGCTGCGCCGGATCGGCGCGCTGTGGGACAGTCCACGTGTACGTCCCGCTCGGACCGTCCGCAACCACGACTGAGACGCGGTAGTCTCCTGATTCGGTGATCGGATCGTGGAAGGTCGTTCGGCCGGACGACGTGAGGTCGACGGTTTCGGCGAGAACCCGTTCGCCGTCGCGCAGCCGAGTCACCGTAATCGTCACCGTTCTGTCGGCGTGCACGCGGTTGTCGATAACGATGTCCGCGACGGTCGGTGGGTGGAGCGTACAGCCGGCGAGGGCCGTTCCGAGCAGCACACCACCCGTTCGTAGCGCGTCTCGACGGCGCATTGGTGGCCTATCGACCCCGGGACAGAAGTCCTTTCGTACACGCCAGTTCGAGGACGGACTCCGGACTGTCGGGTAGCGCGCTCTCACGGCCCCGTCTCTTTTCTGTCGAGGAGGAATAATTTGAGACATGGGGATTAAAGGGTGGCTTCGAGGTCTCCTGTCGACGGAGACGTCCGAGACGGAGACAGTGACGTATCAGTGTCAGCGGTGTCCGGCGATGTTCGAGGAACCCGCGATGAAGATGACGCAAGTCCAGTGTCCGGAGTGCGGGTCAACGCGCGTGAGCACGGTTGAGGAGGACTAACCGCCTTCTCACCGTCGGCGGCGACACGGGGTCCTCGTGGGAGAAACATCCACTTACTTTCCCATTTGTGTAGTACGTATTTTATCCGGGATCGCCGAATACGTCGGTGATAGAGGCACCATCTATGACGATTTACGAGACGGACATCCCGGGCGTCGGCCGAAAGTACGAAGTCGAGACGAGGGCTGGCGAGCGCGCGGTTGTCGTCGTTCACCACGACGGCAGACGCGAAGTCTTCCACAAACCGCACGCCGACGCGGACGCCGAGAAGGTCTTCGACCTCGACTCGGAGGACGCCCGTGACGTCGTCACCGCCCTCCAGGGCGCGGGCTTCCAGCCGGTCAATCCGGACACCGTCGAAGTCCCGCTCGGCGACGCGATCATCGAGTGGGTCGACGTCCCACAAGAGTCGCCGGTCGCCGGGCAGACACTCGGCGAAACCCAGATTCGCGAGGAGACGGGCGCGACCGTCATCGCGCTCCAGCGCGGCGAGACGACCATCCCGAGTCCGAACACGGACACGACCATCGAACCCGGGGACATCATCGTCTCGGTCGGGTCGCGTGCGGAACAGCGCGCCCTCGAAGCACTCGTTCACCCCGAGCACTGACGATGGGGGAGACACAGCTCGTCCAGATCGGACTCGCGTTGGTGACGCTCGCCACCATCGGCGCCGTCGCGACGCGTCTCGGCCAATCCGTCATCCCCGCGTACATCGTCTCCGGCATCCTCATCGGCCCCTACGTCCCGAAGGAGTTCCTCGGCGTCCCGCTCGCGCTGGTCACGGAGGGCGCCTTCATCAGCGTTGTCGCCGAACTCGGCATCGTCTTCCTCCTCTTCTTCCTCGGGTTGGAGTTCCACATCGAGACGCTCATCAACAACTGGAAGCGGCTCACGACCATCGGCGGCATCGACCTCGTGGTGAACGCCGCCGTCGGCGTCGCCATCGCCGCCGCGTTCGGCCTCGACGCGGTCGGCATCATCCTCGTCGCCGGCGTCGTCTACATCTCCTCGAGCGCCATCATCACGAAGACGCTCACCGACTACGGCTGGGTCGCGAACCCCGAGAGCGAAGCCATCTTCGGGACGCTCGTCATCGAAGACCTCGTCATCGCCGTCTACCTCGCCGTCGTCTCGGCCGTCGTCCTCGGCGGCGGGACGCTCCTGCAGGCCGCGACGTCGATTCTGCAGGCGTTCGCCTTCCTCGGCGTGCTCGCGGCCGTCGCGTGGGCGGGCAGTTCGTACCTCGAGACGGTCTTCGGCGTGCCGGACGACGAACTCTTCGTGCTTCGCGTGCTCGGCACGACGATTCTCGTCGCCGCCGCGGCGCTCGCCCTCGGCGTGAGCGAGGCCGTCGCGGCGTTCTTCGTCGGCATGGCGTTCGGTCAGACCGACCTCGAAGCGCGCGTCGACTCGCTGTTGCTGCCGTTCCGGGACGTCTTCGCGGCGTTCTTCTTCTTCTCCATCGGACTGACGACGAACCTCCTGACGATTCGCGACGTCCTGCCGTTCCTCGCCGTCGCGGTCGTCTGCACGACCGTCAGCAAACTCCTCAGCGGCGTCGCGAGCGGGCGTGTCTACGGTCTCACCGACCGCCGGTCGCTCCGCGTCGGCCTCGGACTCGTCGCTCGTGGTGAGTTCTCCCTCGTCATCGCGACGCTCGCCGCCACCAGCACGACCGGCCAGACAAAAACCGTCGTCCCGGCGTTCGCAATCGGGTACGTCCTCGTGATGAGCCTCCTCGGCACGCTCTGCATCCAGTACGAAACCCGTCTAGCTCGGCTCGTCGGCAGTCCACGCCCGGGCGGCCCGACAGCGGAGTAGCACGCGGCGAGCGCCGGACGACAGAAGACGGAGATGCTTTACCGTTCACCGACGAACGTTCCGCCCACCTACATCAATGGCTGTGAGAGTGGGATGGCGAACGAGCGTCGGGGAGGTCGGAACAGTGCTGAAGTGGCTGACGCTCCCGCTTCTCGTCCCACTCGTTCTCGCCCTCTACGACGGCACGACGGTCGTCCCGTTCCTCGTCCCGCTCGTCCTCACCGGGACCGCCGGCTTCCTCCTCCAACAACTCCGCGCCGGCGAGGAGATCGGGCGTCGCGAGGCGTTCCTGATAGTGTCGCTCGTGTGGCTCTCGGTCGCACTCGTCGGCGCGCTCCCCTTCGTCATCGCCGGCCGCGGCGCGCTCGGGACGCCCGTGAACGCGCTCTTCGAGAGCATGAGCGGCGTCACGACGACCGGCGCGACGATTCTCGTCGACTTCAGTGTCCATAGTCGGGCGATTCTCCTCTGGCGCCAACTCCTCCAGTGGCTCGGGGGCCTCGGCATCCTCGTGCTCGCGACGGCGATTCTCGCGCGCCTCGGCGTCGGTGGCGCACAACTCATGGAAGGCGAATCCCAGCTTCAGGACGTCCATCGGCTCACGCCACACATCTCGGAGACGGCACGTCTCATCTTCTCGCTCTACGCCGCACTCACCGCCCTTCAGATTCTCGTCTTCCTCGGCCTCAACCTCGCCGGCGTCGCACCGAACATGACACCGTACAACGCCGTCGCGCACGCGCTCACGAGCGTCTCGACCGCGGGCTTCTCCCCGGAAGCGGAGAGCCTCGGCGCGTTCTCCGCGGCCGTCCAGTGGGCGACGATCCCCTTCCTCATTCTCGGCGCCACGAGCTTCATCCTCCTCTACGAAGTCCTCCAAGGCGAATTCGAGGCGCTCAAGCGGAGCGACGAATTCCACTTCTACCTCTTCCTGCTCGGGGTCTTCACTGTCAGCGTCCTCGCGTCGCTCGTCGCGAGTAGCGCGTTCGTCCTCTCGGAGGAGACGGTTCGCCACGCGACCTTCCAGGTGACGTCAATCATCACGACGACCGGCTACGCGTCCGTCGACTTCAACACGTGGCCGCCGTTCGCCCGCCACATCCTCTTCGGCTGTATGTTCTTCGGGGGGATGGCGGGGAGCACGACCTGTTCGATCAAGGTCATCCGCTGGCTCGTCGTCCTCAAGGGCTTCCGCCGCGACCTCGAGAAGAGCGTCCGCCCCGAGCTCGTCCGCCCCGTTCGGGTCAACGGGAAAGTAATCGACGAGAGTACGATTTCGGACGTCTACAGTTACACGCTCGTCAGTCTGGTCTTCTTCGCGCTCACCGCTGCAGTCGTCGCGGCCGATAGTTCACGGGTCGGGCTGGCGCTCTCGGAGTTCGAGGCGATGAGCGCGGCGGCGTCCATCTTCTTCAACATCGGGCCGGCCTTCGGCCTCGCCGGCCCCTACGGGTCCTACGAGGGGTTCGCGGCGACGACGAAAGTGATGATGACGATTCTGATGTGGGTGGGCCGCATCGAAATCGTCCCTGTACTGGTGCTGCTCACCCCGTCGTTCTGGAAGTCCTGACGCTCGACGGCCCCCGAATCGGCTGGCGAAAGCGTCTAAGTGACCCGCGTGTCAATGGCCCGTCGGGATGCTCAGGGAGCTCCTCGAGCGGGCGTTCGACGACACGGCGCGGACATATCGGTGCGGCCAGTGCCAGACACACTTCGATGTGGAGGCGTCGGAGCCGACGGAGACGCGACCGAGTTGTCCGAACTGTGGCTCCGAGCAGGTCGAGTCCGCCTCCTTCTAGAAGCGTGTCCGGCGGGTCAGTCCGACTCGGCCCGGACGGCTCTCAGTCGTTGCGCCACGGTGCCCCGAGCTGCTCGCGTGACCAGTCCTCGTACTCGCCGTCCTGAAAGACGGTCACGCGGCCCGTCTCCTCGCTCAGCGTAATCGCGAACACGACCTCGTCGCGAACGGAGGTGTCGATGGCGCTCATGTGTCGCGCGCCCATCCAGTCCGCGTAGTCGAGTTGCTCGTCAGCCGTCGCCGCTCGCTCCTCGCCGGTCAGATCCTTCATCCGGACCATCTGCGGGAGAATCGTCCCGTCGACGCTGACGATGACCGCGCCGTCACAGTGTACCGCGACGTCGGAGGCGGCGTCGAAGAACTCATCGAGGTCGGCGGTTACCGAGCGACACTCCTCGACCGGCCAGCGGTTCGCCCCCATCGGGTCGGCGTAGTCCGCGACCGACGTCCCTGCGACGATGACGAAGTAGAGTCCCGGCCCGCGCATCCGCGGTTCGTCCCAGCCGTCGAACGCGAGACTGATGCTTTCCACGCAGTACTGAATGCGGTCCGCGATCTCCCGAACGTCGTCGTGCTCGTCGTACGCGATCGAGAGTCCCGCTGCCTCGTCCATAGCGGAATGTTCGCTCGCCGTCGCAAAGTAGTACGGGGACTCACTCGCCGCGAAGTCCGTCCACGAGACCGGGTGGCGTCGGCGGCCTCGGGAGCAGCCACTCCGGGACGACGCGTGTCAGAACGACCATCCCACACAGCTCGACGAGCGTCTGGGTGACGACAATGGCGGGCGCCAGTTCGTAGCCCGGCGGGAGCGCCAGCGCCAGCGGGAGGACGACGAGCGAGTTCCGGGTGACCGACGTGAACACGAGCGCGCGCCCCTCGCCGACGTCCATCCGGAGCACGCCGGCGGCGAGCCGGCCGAGCACCGGCATGACGAGGAGGAACGCGACGTACACCGGGACGACGACGAGAATCCGGCCGACCGACTCCTGAATACGGGGGAGTTGTGAGGTGACGACGACGAACAGCGTCACACCCATCATCGGGACGGGCAACCAGCCCATCGCCGCCTGCCACGTCCGCCCGCTCGCCGAGCGCCCCGCCCAGAGTTCGGTGAGCCACGCGAGCGTGAGCGGGAGCGCGATGAGCAAGCCGAACGCCTCGAGGAAGGGGCCCGCCTCGACGATCGTCGCGACGTCCCGTCCCACGAACAGCCAGAGGTAGACGGGGAGTAACAGGAGTTGGACGAGCAGGAGGGCGGGCGTCGTCGCGACGAGTTGCTCGGAGTCCCCGTCGGCGAGCGCGGTGAACGTGATGACGTAGTCGATACACGGCGTCAACAGTACCAGATAGACGCCGACGAGGACGACCGGGTCGGGCGGGAGGACGCGCGTCAGCACCCAGACGACGGCCGGGACGACGAGGAAGTTCATCCCGAGCGCCGCCGTGATAAACCGCGCGTTCGTGAACGCGCGGCGGAACCGCACGAACGGGATTTCGAGGAACGTCACGTAGAGGAGCACCGCCAAGACGGGGTTCGTGAGCGCGTCGAGCGACGTCGCCAGCGCCGGCCGCCCCGTGCTGACGCCGACTGCCAGCAGGACGGCGACGGCGTAGACGGCGACCTGATGTCGCTGGAGCCAGCTCTTCATCTACCTCCACCGTCAGTCTCGGAGCGAGAATAGTCTTGGGAGGACGGCCGCCGACGCTCGCTTCGGGGGTGAGCGTCGTCCGTAGTCCCGACAGCCGGGCGACGCTGTCGACGAGACGGCGCGTCGCCCAGCCCAGGTGCCACGTCGCCCATCGCCTTTTTCCGGCCGTTCTCGGTATGTCCACCGTGATGACGCCGCTCGAAATCGGTCTCCGGATACTCGCCGGCGTCGGCCTGATTCTGGCGAACGGGTTCTTCGTCGCGATCGAGTTCGGATTGACGCGCGCTCGCCAGTTCAGCGAGGCGGAGTTCGTCGACGGCAATCCCGCCCTGGAGCGCGCGTGGGAGATGACGAACGACCTCGAAATCTACCTGACGACGTGCCAGGTCGGCATTACGGCGTCGAGTATCGCGGTCGGTATCGTCGCCGAGCCCGCGCTCGCCGCGCTCTTCGAGCCGTATTTCGCGGGGACGGCGCTCGCCACAGTCGGCGCGGGCGCGATTCTCGCGTTCGGCATCATCAACCTCCTCCATCTCACGCACGGCGAGCAGACGCCGACGTATCTCGGCGTCGAGCGCTCGCGAACCGTCTGTCGGTACGGGGCGACGCCGCTCTACTGGTTCAACTGGCTCATCTCCCCGGTCATCACGCTCGGGGACGCCATCGCGAAGGCGACGCTGAAACTCTTCGGCGTCGAGATGACCGGCGCATGGCTCGAAACCGAGGAGGACGTCCTGGAGTCGCGTGCCGACCTTCGGAACCGTCTCGACTCACTGCTCATGCGCGGCGAACTTCCCGAAGAGCGCCGCGAGGAGGTGATGAACGCACTCGACGCCGACGAACTCGCGATTAGCGAGATTATGGTGCCCGCCGACGACATCGTCTCGATATCCGTCTCAGCATCCGTCAGGGAGAACCTCGATCGAATCCAGAACAGCCCGCACACGCGCTTCCCGCTCGTCGGTGAGAGCCTCACGGACTTCCACGGTATCGTCTACGCGCCCTCGATTATCGACCACTACGAGGGCTTAAAGGACGGCACGACGTCCTTCGAGGAGATTGCGGCGCCGCCGATGACGCTCGCCGCCGACACGAGCGTCAGCGACGCCTTCGACCAGTTCCAAGCTCAGGACCAGGAAATCGCGCTCGTCCTCCGCGACGGCGACGTCGTCGGCCTGCTCACCGCGACCGACGCGCTCGAGACCGTCATGGGGAACCTCGAAGACCCGCTCGACTGACGGGTCGGCCTCGGCAACGCGAACGACCGGTCGTGCGGCGGGATAGCCGAAACACGATGGCGAGATGATACCGGCTGATCGGTATCGCATACTACTATGGCATCGAGAGAATGAACCCGGGTATGGAATCGACAGACGGCGACTCTGGGGAGTCGCTCACCGCACATCTTCTCGTTCCCGTCGCGAACCCCGAGGACGCGCGGGCGACAGCACAGGCGCTCACGAGATACGCGTTCGACCGCGTGACGGCCCTGCACGTCGTCGAGAAGGGCGAGGGCGTGCCGGACAAGACGCCGGTCGAACAGTCCGAGGAGTTGGCGGCGGACGCGTTCGCGGCGTTCCGAGAGGTCTGCCCCGACGCCGACGACCACGTCGCCTATCGACGTGACGTCGTGGCCGCGATTCAGGACGTCGCGGACGACCTCGACGCGAGCGCCGTCGCGTTCCGTCCGCGCGGCGGGAGCCGACTCACGCAGTTCCTGTCTGGCGACGTCGCACTTCGTCTCGTCACCGAGCTCGACCGGCCGGTCGTCTCGCTCCCCGATGTGGACGACGACGGTCGTGACGGAGCGAGCGGAGAGACGACTGCGGACGACTCCGAAGCATGAGCGAGGACCAAGAGCTCGCGAAGGACCTCGGGCCGCTGGCGGCGCTGACCATCGGAGTCGGGACGATGATCGGCGCCGGTATCTTCGTCCTCCCGGGGACGGCGATTACCCGCGCGGGCTGGCACGCGGTCGTCTCGTTCGTTCTCGGCGGCGGCATCGCGCTGCTAACCGCGCTGTCCGCGAGCGAACTGGGGACGGCGATGCCGAAGTCCGGGGGCGCGTACTACTACGTCAATCGCGCGCTCGGCCCGCTCTTCGGGAGTGTCGCGGGCTGGTCGAACTGGCTCGGACTCGCGTTCGCCAGCGCGTTCTACATGGCCGGGTTCGGCCAGTACATCGCGAACATCATCGGCGTCAGCGGCGCCATCGCGCTGGGGCCGCTCTCGATGTCGTGGGTGCAGCTGATCGCGCTGCTCGGCGCGGCCTTCTTCGTCATGGTGAATTACGTCGGCGCGAAGGAGACGGGGCGCCTCCAGAACGTCATCGTCATCCTCCTCGTGGCGATCCTCGCCGTCTTCACGGTCGCGGGCTCGCTCCGTGCCGACCCCGCGAACCTCCCTGCGGGGAAGGGGCTGTCGCCGATGCTCACGACGACGGGCCTCATCTTCGTCTCCTACCTCGGCTTCGTCCAGATCACGAGCGTCGCCGAGGAGATCCAGAACCCCGGGAAGAACCTCCCGCGCGCAGTCATTGGGAGCGTCCTCCTCGTGACGGTCATCTACGCGCTCGTCCTGATCGTGATGGCGGCGGCCGTCGAGCGCGGCTTCATCGCCGGTCTCGGTCCGGACGAGATCGCCGTCGTCGAAGTCGGCCGACTCATCCTCGGGCCGGCAGGTGCGGTCGCACTCGTCATCGGCGGCCTGCTCGCGACTGCCTCCAGTGCGAACGCGAGTATTCTCGCGTCCTCGCGAATCAACTTCGCGATGGGCCGGGACAGCATCGTCACGCCCGACCTCAACGAGGTGCATCCGCGCTTCGGCACGCCGTATCGCTCGATCGCGCTGACCGGGGGGTTCATCCTCGCGTTCATCCTGCTGGCGGACGTCAACACGCTCGCCACACTCGGCAGCGTCCTCCATCTCGTGATTTACGGGCTGTTGAACATCGCACTCATCGTGATGCGCGAGAGCGACGTCGAAGGATACGACCCGGACTTTCAGGTGCCGCTCTACCCGATTACGCCGATTGTCGGTGCGCTCGTGTCGTTCGCACTCATCGTCTTCATCGAGCCGTTCGTCATCCTCCTCGGGCTGGCGATTACCGTCGGTGCGGTCGTGTGGTATCTCGGCTACGCGCGAAGCCGGACGACCCACACCGGTGCGCTCTCCGAGTACATCCTCGCGCGCCGCGAGGCGATGCCGGACGCCGCGGTCTCGGCCGCGGCCGGCGTCCAGCCGGAGGGCGGCCGGTATCGCGTGCTAGTGCCGCTGGCGAACCCGGAGCACGAAAAACAGCTGATCACGCTCGCGAGCGCCGCCGCCAAACAACGTGATGGAATCGTCGAAGCCGTCCACATCGTCACCGTGCCCGACCAGACGTCGCTCGAGTACGCCGCAGAGCACCCCGAGACGGTCGAGGCGGGCCACCGCGACATCCTCGAGGACGCGCGTCGCGACGCCGAGACGTTCGGCGTCGACGTCGAGACGAAGACGGTCTTCTCGCATCAGGCGTACGAGGAGATCTTCGACGTGGCCGAATCCCATCACGCCGACCTCGTGGTGATGGGGTGGGGGCCGGACGCACACCGGTCGCCCGGGCGTGCGGAGAGCGGGTTGGACGACCTCTCGACCCGGCTCCCGTGTGACTTCCTGCTGCTCAAGGACCGGGGCTTCGACCCGGACCGGGTCCTCGTGCCGACCGCCGGCGGACCGGACTCCGACCTCTCCGCGGAAGTCGCCACGATGCTGCGGGAGGAGTACGACGCCGACGTGACGCTCCTCCACGTCGCCGACGACGTCGATGCCGGCGAGACGTTCCTCAAGGCGTGGGCGGCCGACCACGGCCTCGACGACGCGTCCCGCCGTGTCGTCTCGGGCGACGTCGAGGACGCCATCGAGGACGCCGCGGCCGACCACTCGCTCGTCATCCTGGGCGCGACCGAGCAGGGACTCGTCCCGCGACTGCTCCGTGGCTCGGTCGTCACGGACGTCACGGAGGACATCGACTGTTCGGTGCTGCTCGCCGAACGGCCACACGAGCGCAGCCTCATCGAACGGCTGTTCGGGTAACAGACAGTCTCACACCCGGTTTCACGCCCTGTACGGTTACAGAAGACGGCTGTTGGCGTTCGCGTGACGGATTCCCGGCGCGAACGTCGGGGGCGTTCTACGGCCGATACACAGGCAGCGCCAGTGCCCCCTCCGACGCCTCAAAATGTAAGACTTGCTACGATCTGCCCGGCGGGCGACCGGCAAGGAGTCGCCGCGTGACGCGGTTCCGAGGGCCTCACGCGCCGGTCCGGCTTCTGTTCGTGGGCTGCCGACTGAACTACTGTTCTTGCATCCCGAACTTCTATAACGGAAAATAATTTACTACATGCCCACGACCACTAGTCGCATGCCTGACAACCACGGCAGCGAGCAGGTCGATCGGCGAAGTATCCTCAAAACAATCGGTGCAGGAACTCTCGCGGCGGCCGGCGGACTCGGCATCAGCAACACTGTCTCAGCCGACTCAAGTTCCGAACATTACCACAACCCCGTCGGACCGGTCGGGTTCGGCGACGTCTCCGTCATTCAGGACGGCGACACCTACTACGCCTACGGGACCGAAACGCCGAACGACATCGTTCCCGTCGCCGAATCGACGAACCTCGTCGACTGGACGTACACCCACTCCGCGCTCGACAGCTATCCAGACTGGCGAAGCGACGACGCGGGCGTCTGGGCGCCGGACATCAACTACTACAACGGCCAGTATCACCTCTACTACTCCTACTCGAAGTGGGGGAGTAGCGACAACCCCGGCATCGGGCTGGCGACTGCCGCCAACCCCGACGACACGTTCACCGACCAGGGGCCGGTCTTCCGCGCCAACGACCTCGGGATGACCAACTGCATCGACGCCGAGTTCCGCGTCGTCGACGGCACACCCTACATGATCTGGGGAAGCTGGTACGGGATCTACGGCGTCCAACTCACCAGCGACGGCGCCGACTACGTCTCCGGGACGACCTTCCACCTCGCCGGCGACAAACGCGAAGGGCCGATGATCGTCGAGGAGAACGGCTACTACTACCTCTTCTACTCGACCGGCCACTGCTGTGAGGGCTCCGACAGCACCTACGAGGTCGAAGTCGGCCGCGCCGAGAGCCTCCAAGGACCCTACTACAACCGCGAGGGGACGGACCTGCGCGACCTGAACAGCCACCACAGCGGCGTCGCAGTGCTCTCGAGCGACTCCCAGTTCACCGGCCCCGGACACAACGACGCGATTCAGGACGCGAACGGCGACTGGTGGATGGTGTATCACGTCGAGGCGACGTCGAGCGACGAGACGCGCTACATGATGCTCGATCGCATCCAGTGGACCGACGACGACTGGCCCGTCGTCGCGCGCACCGGCACGCCGAGTTCGCAGAGTCCGCGCCCGAACCGCTCGAGCTACGACCGCGGCGCGCTCCCGGACGGTACCTATCACGTCCGGAACGTCCACAGCGGTCGCCTCATGGAGGTCGCCGGCGCCTCGACGAGCGACGGCGCGAACGTCCAGCAGTACACGGACACCGGGAACACGTGTCAGGACTGGTCCGTGAGCGCGAACGGCGACGGCACGTACACGATTTCGAACGTCAACAGCGGCAAACTCCTCGAAGTCGCCGGCGCCTCAACGAGCGACGGCGCGAACATCCAGCAGTACGCCGACACCGGGAGCAGCTGTCAGGACTGGGTCATCGAGGACGTCGGCAACGGCCAGTTCCGCCTCACCAACGCCAACAGCGGCAAGGTCGCCGAGGTCGCCAACGCCGGCACTGCCAACGGCGACAACGTCCAGCAGTGGACGGACAACGGCGGCGCCCACCAGCTCTGGACGTTCACCCAGGTCTAAGGCCGGAACGCGGCGGTTTTCTTCGTTCTGGGCACTAAAGACCGCGCTCTCGGTCGGTGGGTGTGTTCGCGCCGGCCACCGAGTGACGTTCTGGGCTGACAGCCCGTCACCACCGACACCACTATTCCGCTCCGTCGGTCTCTGCCGTCGCGTCGTCCGTGGACTGCCGCCGTCGACGAACGTCGCGGAGGACGTTTTCGAGCGTCTCGTCGTCGATCTGCTGTAGCTCGTCCACGAGCTCGCCGAGTCGATGCTGCCGCTCGACGATTTCCGGGTCGCCCGCGTCCGTCTCGATGGCCGTCACCGCGACGTGGCGGTCTTCGCTCCAGCCACACGTCCAACACTGATGCGTGAACACGACGTGGTCGCCTTCTTCGACGCCGGTCAGCGCGTCAACGAGTTGCGTCGACGGCGCCCATCCCGGCCCCATCTCCTGCGAGACCTGCGAACTACCGCAGTCCGGACACTCCATACCTGCAAATCGGACCCCACGACCGTAAACTAATCACTCTACCTACCGGAGAGCGGACCGAATCGATTAGTACCACGACTCCGACGCCAGCCGCCAATTCGAGACGCGACGGACCGGTCGGTGTACGTCTGCGGCGTTCCAGAAGACCTATTCGGGGAAGCGCGCTCGTGTACACATGAACCGCCCCGTGCTCCGCGCCGCGCTCTGTCTACTGGTCGGCAGTTTCACGGGGCAGATGCTCGGTCCGTTGTTCGCCCCCGACCCGACGGGGTTCCGTGCCACGGCCTTGACGGTCGGTATCACTGCCGTCGTCGGTTTCGTCCTCTATCGCTCCGACTGGCTGCAAAGCTGGCAGCGAGACGAGTAGGCCACCGGGGCGACCGCCGACGTGCGCGGCGTCGAGAACGGCGAGGGTGTTCGAGACGAGGACCGCACGGGTCAGGTGAGTCGAAAGAGCGCAAGACACCGGAGCCAGTCGTCGCCATCAGGGTTGGGGACGCCGATGCTGGCGGTATAGGTGCCAGGGTCGATGAGGAACCTGTCGTTGATGAAGCCGACGACGTCCGCGAAGGTCCACGTTTGGGTCTCGCCGGGGTCGAGGACGACGCGGCCGTCGCCGGCAATGCGTTTCTCGACCGGCGTCCACGCCGCGCCGTCCTGCTGTACGACCGACCACTGATACGGGTTGAACTCGAGCGCGCTCGCCGAGTCATTGTGGAGGGTGAGCTCGACTCCCGTCGCGGCATCGGCCGTCGACGCCGACGGCAGGAGGTAGACGCTCGCGGAATCCGTATCGACGGTGTGTGAGCAGACGATCGGCTCGGCGTGCCGGTCGTGCGGCGGGCAGTCGTACGCGGAGAGCGGGCGGGCAGTCGTCGTTGACCCGGTTTTCGCGGCGTCGGACTGCCGAATCGTACAGCCCGCACCCCCGGCCAGTGCGGCACACACGCCGGCGACGAACAGTCGTCGCTCCATACGCGGACGCACGGCGCCACGCACTAAGAGGCTGGCCGAGACGAAAGTGCGTGTTTGACCGCGCCGGAGAATTCGGTTCGGGGACAGCGCCGTCGCGACCGCGAAAAAGGAGGACGCGTGACCGTGGTCAGTCGTCGGCGTGGCCGGGCGCGGAGTCGGAGCGGCCGCGTCCCGCGCTCGGGCTGCGGACTTCGATGTCCTCGGAGAGGCGGATGTCGCGCGAGGAGCTGCCGACGAGGATGTCGAACGCGCCGTCCTCGACGGTCCACCCCTCGTCGGGGTGGAAGAACTCGAAGGCGTCCTCAGCGAGTTCGAAGGTGACGGTCGTCCGCTCGCCGGGTTCGAGGTGGACTTTCTCGAAGGCCTTCAGCTCCTTCGGCGGGCGCTCGACGCTCGCCTCGGTGTCATGGACATAGAGCTGAACGGTCTCAGCACCAGCGCGCTCGCCCGTGTTGGTGACCTGGAGCTTCGCCTTCACCGTCTTCTTCTGCGTGTTCTTCACCTTCGGCGTGACGCGGAGGTTCTCGTAGGCGAACTCCGTGTAGGACTCGCCGTGGCCGAACGGGAAGACCGGCTCGACGTCGTGCTCGTCGAAGTGCCGATACCCCACGAACACCCCTTCGTCGTAGTAGACCGTGCCGTCGATACCCGGATAGCCGCGCGCGCCGTCGGGGAGCGACGTCACCTCCTGCGGGAGGTAGTCCTCGAGGGTCGCACCGTACGTGACCGGCGTCTTCCCCGAGGGGGTGACCTCGCCGAAGAGGATGTTGGCGATGGCGCGCCCGCCCTCCTGGCCGGGGAACCAGACCTGGAGGATGGCCGGGACGTCATCGACCCACGGGAGTTCGACCGGCGCCTCCGTGTTGAGCAGGAGCACCGTGTCGTCGTTCGCCTCGGCGACGGCCTCGACGAGTGCCGGCTGGTTGCCCGGTAGGGCGTACTCGTGGCGGTCGTCGCCGTAGAAGGTGTCCGTCTGTGCGAGCACGAGCGCGACGTCGGCGGACTCGGCGGCCTCGACGGCGTCCGCGATGGCCTCCGGCGGGTTCCACGAGAGGGAGGCGGGACCGCCCGCGGCCTCGACGCGAATCTCGTAGGTCTCGCCGGCCTCGAGTTCGAGGCTCGCCTCCTCGGTCTTCGGGCCGAAGAAGCCGCCACCCTCGCTGCGGATGACCGGTTCGCCGTCAACGTAGAGCCGGCCCGGACCTTGGCTGGTCACCGAGACGCCGTACGTGCCCGTGCTGGGCGCGGTGAGCGTGCCGGTCCAGCGCACGGAGTCCGCATCGAGGCTGGTGAGTTCGCCGCCGGTGAGGTCGACTTGTTCCTCGACGCGCGTCTTGAGGGGACTACCCGACCAGTCCTCGCTCGCGAAGTATTCGGCGGTGAGCCCGGAGCCGTCGCCCGACGCGGGCGTGAGGTGCTCGGACTCGACGAGGCGCGAGCGGTCGGTCGAGACGGTGGTGACGGTGACGTCGTCGCCGGCGACGGCCTCGAGACCCTCGACGGGGCTGATGCGGCGGATGGCGTTGATGTGGTCGCTGCCGCCGACACTCGTCTTGAACCCGTCCGGGTTCGGACCGACGAGCGCGATTTCGTCGATTTCGTCGCCGTCGAGCGGGAGGAGGTCGTCCTCGTTCTGGAGGAGGACGGTGCCCTCCTCGGCGATCTGCTGGGCGAGCTCGAAGTGCTCCTCGGTGCCGCGAACCGGCTCGGAGCCCTCACGCTCGCCGCCGAGCGCGCCGATCTCCTGCTGGGAGGTGAGGCCGCGCTCGACCATCTCGTCGACGACCGACTCCTCGAGGTCGCCGTTCCGGACGGCCTCCTTCAGCGAGTCGCCGAAGTAGTTCGCGGACGGCATTTCGACGTCGAGGCCGTTCTGCGCGGCCTTGGCGGTGCTGTGGGTGCCGCCCCAGTCGGAGACGACGAAGCCGTCGAAGTCCCACTCGCCCTTGAGGACGTCGCGGAGGAGTTCGGCGTTCTCGCTGCAGAACGTCCCGTTGATCTTGTTGTACGCGGGCATGACCGCGCCGGCGTTGCCTTCGGTGACGGCGGCCTTGAACGGCTGGTAGTAGAGTTCGCGGCGGGCGCGCTCGCCGACCCGGACGTCGTGCTCGGAGTAGGAGAAGTAGTCGAGGACGGGGCCGGTGGTGCTGGCCTGGTTGTAGCAGACGAAGTGTTTGAGCGTCGCGATAACGCCTTCGTCCTGGACGGCGCCCGTGTAGGACTTGGCCATCTCGGCGGCGAGGTGCGGGTCTTCGCCGTAGGTTTCGCCGTGGCGGGCGTGCAGGGGGACGCGCGCCATGTCCATCGACGGCGCGAGGAGAACCTCAACGCCGCCGGATTTCGCCTCGCGTGCGATGGCGCGACCTTCCTGCGTTGCGAGGTCGGGGTTGAACGTCGCCGCCGTCGCGATCGGATGCGGGAAGTCCGTCGTCGGCTCGCCGAGCGACGCGCCGGGCGGGCCGTCCGCCATATTCAACTGCGGGACGTCGAGGGTCGAGACGGACTGAATGCTCCCAGCGATACCGTCCGGACCGACGTCGGCACCGTGCGTCCGGCTCACCTTCTCCTCAAGGGACATCTGCTCGACGAGCGTCTCGACGTCCTCGGCGGCCGCGACGTCCACGCTCCCGAACAGCGTCCCGCCGACCGCGAGTGCCCCAGTCGCCTGCAGGAACGTCCGCCGTGACGTCCCACCGCTCTCCACCACTTCTTCGTGCTCTTCGGTATCCTCTGTCACACCCTAATCGTTCACTCTGTTCTGTATAAACATTATGATTATCTAGAATTAGTGTAACTCCGTTGATCCGAGAGGGTGTACACGGCCCCACAAATCGACCGCGTCGGCCGAGGCCCGTGCGACGGATTCGGAGGCCGTCGAGCGGCGGTCGGCCTACCCGTCGACGTCGATTTCGCCGGCCTCGATGAGCGCCTCGACCGCCTCACGGGTCGCTTCGAGCGACGTGTAGCGTGGCTCGTACCCGAGTTCCTCGCGTGCCTTCCGGATGCTCGCGTTCGGACTGTAGCGGATGTGCTCCTCGGTGGCGTCGACGGCGTCAGAGTCGTATTCGGGCCGCTCGGCCCACTCCTCGAACGGCAGATAGGTGAGGTCGGCGTCCCGTCCGAACCAGCCGGCGACGGCCTCGGCGTAGCCACGGAGCGTGAGCGCGCGCGGCGAGACGACGTGGAAGGCCTCGCCGACGGCCGCCGACCAGTTCTCGAGCGCGCGCTGAAAGCCCTGTGCGACGTCGTCGGCGTGGACGTGGTGGACGGTTTCGAGCCCGAAGTTCGGGAGCGCGACTTCCTCGCCCTGTGCGAGACGCGCGAACACGTCCGTGTCGAAGTTGCCGGCCGGGTTGAGGGGTGCCCAGCCGGGCCCGACGATGTGCCCCGGGTGGAGGACGGTCGCCGGGAAGTCGGTGCGCCGCGCTTCGTCCAGCAGGTACTCCTCGATGTCCGCCTTCTTCCGCCCGTACTCACCGAGCGGCCGGCGCGTCCGCGGCTCGTCCTCGGTGGTCGGCACGACGTCGCTCGGGCCGTGCACCCAGACCGTCCCGCAGTGCAGCAGGTGTCGGACCTCGCCCCGGAGCGACTCGACGAGCGCGCGGGCACTCTCCGGTTCGAAGCAGATGAGGTCGACGACGGCGTCCGGGTCGGTCCGCAGGATCTCGTCGCCGAACTCGCCGCGCTCCTCGGCGGCGTCCCGGTCGAGCGTGACCGACTCGACGTCCGCCCACGCCCCGTCGTCCCGATAGGGGTCGCGCTCCCCGCGACTGACGGCGACGACGTCGTGGCCGGCCCGCACGAGTCGCGGCACGAGATAGGTGCCGATGTGTCCAGTGGCGCCGATGACGGTGACACGCATAGATATCGTGTGGATAGTCAACACGAAAAGGGTTCGTGTACCCCGCAGGTCGTTCCGACGCTCGGCGCGTCGCGACGCGAACGGGGTGCCTACGTCGCCGCGTCGTCCAGGAACTCCCGCTTGATGCGCCGGGCTTCCGGGCCCTCCGCGACGATTGCCGGTGTGTGGGTCGCGTCGTCGAACCGGTCGGGAGAGGGAGCGACGGCGTCGAGGACCTCCGTGAAAACCTGGCCGTGGCGGCCGGTGATGTGGACGAAGCCGCCGTACCGGCGTTCGTCCGTGGGAGTCGTCTCCGGGTCGGGGAAGACAGCGGGGATACAGTCGATACGCTCGCGGAGGTAACACGCGGCCTCGTGCTGTGAGTACCGGCAGTCCGCGTAATACTGCTCCTGACCGCGCCTGTCGAGGTCGGTGTCGGCGTGCACGGCCGACTCGTATCGAACACCCTCCCCAGTGACGACGCCGGTGTGGAAGCCGAGGTTGACCGTGAAGCAGTCCGGGTAGCGGAGGACGAGGAAGACCGAGACCTGTTCGTCGACCGTGTAGCGTTCCTGGAGGCGAAAGTCGCACTCGAGGTAGTAGGCGGCGAGCGCGCCGACCCGGTCGTCACGCTCGCCGTCGAGATACGCGGCCGCGGCGTCGTAGTAGTCCTCGCCAGCCACCTGCTGGAGATGGGCCGTGAAGCACTGCTGCAACCCCGCCTGCTCGTGCTCGTAGGCCTCCGCCACCGGAACGTCCGGGTCGTCGAGCAACTCGCACTTTCGCTCCTCGATTTCGGCCGTCCGACACATCTCCTCGCGACAGTGCTGCTCCGCCTCGGCATCGGGCAGCGGGATGCGAACCGCCCGCCCCTGTAGGAGCGAGTGTCCGTCCCGTAGCCGTTCGTTCAACGCGCTCATCTACCGGCATCGTACCACTGAACGCTCTTAACGTAGTAGGGATGTCAGCAAAAGTATCCGCTCGGCCGGGCGCCGTTCACGCGACGAGCCCTGTTCGTTTATGGCGTTCGGTGGCACAGGCGTGTTTGACATCCTCCCGCGCCTAAAGACGCGGGAATCCACGAAGTGGATATTCAGGTTGCGCGTTTCCTCGGGGTTCAAGTACGCTTTCGCGTGACCCGTCGAAGGTTGCCACCGAGTTGTGACCAACGGTGTGCGTTACAGCGCGTACAGCCCTGTCAATGGGGCCTTCCTCCCCGCAATCTGCGGGCGTCGAAGACGGCTGGGTATTCAACCAGCGAGGGAGCACGGGTCGCGTCAGCCGAACTGTTACGCCGTGCATGGTTCTCCCTCCCGTTGTGCAATATTCTCTGAAGCGTTCAGGTCGGCATGGCGTCCACGACCACAACTCGAACACGAAAAGTGGTCGCCATCACGGGTTCCCATCGAACCACATGCCGAACACTCCTGACTGGTCTGGTAGGCGTCAATCTTCTCGACGCGGATCCCAGCCCGCTCGGCTTTGTACGTGATGAAATGTTGGAGTTGGTGGAAATGCCACGAGTGGACGCCCGACCATGAACTGTTCTCGCGAATGCCTTCGAGGTCTTCCAGTTTGATAACTGGGTCTTCGAACTGTTCCGCGAACGTGATGAGGCGACGGGAGAGTGTGTGGTTCAAGTCCTTGATTCGACGCTGTTCTTTGTTACCCACACGGTTACGTGCGCGAAGCGCACCCGCTTCCGAAAGCGACTCGCGTAGGGAACGATATTTGCGCCGAACGTACTTCGCCTCACCACCCGATACTAGCATCGACTCGTCTTCACCGTAGGCCGTCGCTGCGAGGATATGCCGCTCGCCAATATCGACACCGATAGGTGTCTCACCTGATGTGTCTGCGTCGTACTTGATATTGAACGTGCAGAACCAGTCGTCTCCGCGACGATAGACCTGTAGACGGGTCTTATCAGCATCCCCTTCGACCAGTCGGTCTACAGGGTCGGCAATGTCATCGTACACGTCGATAGGCGTGTACCACCATTGGGAGATGCACGGGAAACCGACGACGACAGTATCGTTCTCGGTCGTGTCGATGTCCCAGTTCTGGTTATTGACAGCGAATGGGTGACTCTCTCGGTAGCGAACCTCTCTGTCCTTGTTGTGGTCGGCTTTCGCCTCTCGGATGGCTTGGTTCTGGATGGCCGAGTAGAGGTCGTTGTCGATGCTGGCTGTGGTCACGGATTTATCAAAGTCGCCGTTCTCCCATCCATCAATACAGAACTGCTTGGTGTTGCGGTAGAGTCGAGTGGCGTGTTGCCACTCTTTGCGCCGTGAGAGGGATGGGTTGTGGAACTTCGCGGTGATAGTCACCGTGACCATTACAAATGTAATTGAGTACGCTATCTTAAGAAACAATTGGAATATCGGACCGTGCTATCGTCGGTGGCTGGTGAAGATTATTGTCGGATTCATCCTGACCCTAAAGGGTCAGGCATTCTCCTTGAATCTCTGTAATCACGCCCGTCTCGAAGCGGGCGAACCCATCGGGTGGGGAAGGGGCAACCGGAGAAGCGGGAGGTCGGTCAGACGACGTGGTAGCCGCCGTCGACGTAGAGGAGGTGGCCGGTGACGTATTCGGCGTCGTCCCCGGCGAGGAAGAGGTACGCGCCCGCGAGGTCCTCGGGCGTGCCGAGGCGGTCCATCGGGATGTTCCAGTTCGGCTCCGTCGTGTTCGGGTCAGGGAGGTCGGCGTCGTCGACGATGAAGGTTTCCTCGCGCTCGCCGCCGATATCGGGGTTGCCCTCGCCGAACGTCGTCTCGATGATGCCGGGCGCGACGGCGTTCACGCGGATACCGTAGGGGGCGAGTTCGGTCGCGGCGACGCGCGTGAGCATCATCACCGCGCCCTTCGAGGCATCGTACATCGAGTGGCCAGTCTGTGCGTACTCGGAGCTGATGGAGGCGGTGTTCACGATACTCCCCGAGACGCCGCGGTCGAGCATGTCGCGGGCGGCCGCCCGACAGCCGGCGAAGACGCCGCCGACGTTGATGTCGAGCACCTGGTCGAAGGCGGCGCTCTCCGTCTCGGTAATGGCGGCCTCCCGATAGATGCCGGCGTTGTTCACCATGACGTCGACGCCACCGAACTCGCGGGCGGCCTCCACGACGGCCGCGACCTGGTCGGGGTCGGAGACGTCCGTCTCAACGAACTCCGCCTCGCCGCCGGCGTCCTCGATGAGTTCGTGGGTCGGCGTCGAGAGATCGTCCTCCTTCGGCGTCTCGCGGAGGTCGGCGTTGATGACGGTCGCGCCCGCCTCGCCGAAGCGGCGCGCGACCTCGCGGCCGATGCCGGAAGTCGCGCCGGTCACGATGACTGTGTCGTCCGAATAGTTGTGAGTCGTCTGTCCCATACGCTCTCTGTTGACAGGATGCACTTAGGGGTTCCCATAGACATCACGAACGTCCGTGATGGTAGGCGAACCTATTTGTGTCGGTTCGTCGACAGCGTCGGACGGATGCAGTCACTGACGACACACGAGCCGTCGGACGACGGCGAGGCGACCGTCCGCGTCGACACCGCGGCCGACGACGGCCAGCACGTCGACCCGAAGCTCTTCGGGAAGTTCGGCGAACACCTCTACATGGTCGGGATGGACGAGGCGTTCAACGCGAAGAACGCCTTCGAGGCACAGGCGCTCCACAACGCGACGTTCGCGGGCTGGAAGTTCCAGCGGCACGGGAACGCCGTTGATGGCGGCCGCCCGGCCGTCCATGACCCGGACGTCATCGAGGAGCGCATCGAGGGCTACGTCGACGTCCACGACTTCCCGGAGGCCGAGCGCCTCCACGACGCCTATCGCGACGGCACCGCACTCTGGTGGTTCCCGGTCGGCGATGAGGACGCCGTCCGGACGAGCCCCGACGTCGGGACCGCTGGCGACCGCGCCCAGCGCCTCGAAATCGACGCGCCGGCCGAGGCGAGCGGCCTCGGACAGTGGTGTTACCTCCCACTCCATCGGACGACCGGCTTCGAGGGAACACTCACGGCGCGCGGCGTCGACCCGGCGACCCTCTCGGTCGCACTCCACGAAGTCGAGGCCGACGGCACGCTCGGCGAGGAACTCGCGGCGACGACCATCGACGTCGGTGAGACGTACGAAACGGTCGCGTTCGAACTCGACCTCCCCGACGACGTCGACGACTCGGCGGACGCTCTCTACGCGTGCAGCGTGACGGCCGCGGAGACCGCGCACGTCGTCCTCGATCGACTCCTGCTCTACCCGGACGACCACGTCGACACCGCCGACCCCGAACTCGTCGAGTTACTCCGCGACGCCGACCTCCCGCTCATGCGCTGGCCGGGCGGGAACTTCGTCTCCGGCTACGACTGGCGCGACGGCGTCGGCCCAATCGAGGAGCGCCCGACGAAACCGAACCCGGCGTGGGACGGCGTCGAGTCGAACCTCTTCGGCACCCACGAGTTCATCCAGTTCTGCGAGGCCGTCGGCTGCGAGCCGATGATTTGCCTGAACGCCGGGAGCGGCACCGCCGAGGACGCCGCGAAGTGGGTGGAGTACTGCAACGGCGACCCCGATGAGACCGAAATGGGCGCGCTCCGCGCCGAACACGGCCACCCCGAACCCTACGACGTCACCTACTGGGAGATCGGGAACGAGATTTACGGGGAGTGGCAGGTCTCGTGGACGACGCCGGAGGGGAACGCGGACCGCTTCGAGCGCTTCCGGGAGGCGATGACCGCCGTCGACGACTCCATCGAGTGTCTGGCCTGCGGGAACCGCCTCACCGACTGGAACGAGCCACTCCTCGAGCGCGTCCCCGAACAGGTTCGATGGATCACCGACCACGTCCTCATCGGGAGCGGCGTCGGCCCCGAGGACGACTCCGAGGAACTGTTCAACGCCTACATGGCGCTCGCGTCGTCCGTGATGGACGAGTACGACGAGCTCGAAGCACGGATGCGCGCCGCCGGAATTGACGACCCGAAGCTCGCGCTGACGGAACTGCAGTTCTTCGCGTTCCCCGAGGAGGAGGACGTGCAGGTGCCGACGAGCGCGTCGATCTCGGAGGCGCTCTACGCGGCGACGTTCGTCCACGAGGCGATTCGCTCCGAGGGATTCGTGGAGATGATCACGCACTCCGGCCTCGGGAATCATGGTGGGGGTATCCAGAAGCACAAGGAGCGCGTCTGGGGCCACCCCTGCCACTACTACCACGGAATGGGGTCGGCGCTCTTCGACGGCGAGGCGCTCCCCGTCTCGCTCGCGTGCCCGACGTACGACACCGAGACGGCGTTCGCGACCGACACGAACCGCTGGATGGGCCAACTCGACCCGGTGGACGGCGCGCCGGCGCTCGACCCGATGGCGGTTCGCACGGCCGACGACGGCGACGTGGTCGTCGACCTGATTCACCGCGACGTCACCGCGGGCCCGATCGAGACGACGATTGAACTTGATGGGTCGTTCGAGGCGGCGTCGGCGACGACGACGGTGCTCTCCGGCCCCGAGATGGACGCGGAGAACACCTTCGAGAACCCCGAGAACGTCACGCCGACCGAGTCTGCGCTCGCCGTCGACGACGATACGGCGACCGTTACGGTCGACCCACTGTCCATCACGCGCGTGACCTTCCACGAGGCGTGAGCGGCGGGCCGACCACACTGGGGTAGCCACATCGTCCCGCGAGGACGGCGACGCCGTCGCGTAGGTGGAGTGGCCCGCGACGGTATCGCCCCTCGCCGCTCGACTGCCTAAACCAGCAACACATGTCGTCTGTTCAGTCAGACTGTTCAGTATTACTGCTTAGAGATACTACGCAGAATATAGTGCCGGCGCGATGAACCTCGTAGAGAGACCGTAGATTGGCGGCTCGAGCTGACGCTCTCCTCCTGCTCGTCGACACAATACGGAACATGACGTGCCAAACGACTACACGAGGATGTGACTAAGCAGTCGCTCTAGGCGGGTCAATCCGCTGCTGGCACGTAAAGAGACGGAAGGAGTACCACGCGACGGCGCCGGATGGGTGTCGCACCCGGGCTACGCCTCGAACTTCGCCTCGTAGTCGGTGACGAACGCGCGCACGTCGTCGTATGCGGGCGGGGAGCCGGTGCGGACGAAGACGCCGGCGAGCGCGTTGCCGACGACGACAGCCGCCGCGTCGTCGAGACCGCAGAGGAGGCCGAGGGCGAGTCCAGCGTTGAAGTGGTCACCCGAGGAGGTGGTGAGCACGGGGTCGTCCGTGACCGGGTTCTGGACGGCGTGCGTCTCCTCGGAGACGACGACGGACTCGTGGAGGCCGTGGCCGACGAAGCGCGACACGTCGAGGGTCGCGGCGACGAGCTCGGCGTCCTCGCGCAGGCTCTCCGCGGCGCGCCCGGCGTAGTGCTCGGCGAGCACCTTCGTCTCGAAGCGGTTCGACGATACCGTCACGTCCACCACCTCATCGAGGCGCTCGACGGCGGCACGCGCCTCGATCACGACGTCTTCGTCGAGACGGCGGACGTCCGCCGGGTCGAACAGCACCGTCTCCGGCGGGTCATCGAGCAGCGGCCAGACCTCCTCGCGCAGCCCGTCGACGACGCTCGGCAGCGACGGAATCCACGACACGTAGCCGATTCCCAGGAGCGACGCGCCATCGAGGTAGTCCGCGAGCGTCTCGACTCCGACCGTCTCGCGGACGTGCGCCCAGTCGAGGGTAGTCCCGCTCCCGCCCTCGGTGAGCATCAGTTTGCCGTCGTCGAACTCCACAGCGTCCGTGTAGCCCGGGCTCCCGAGCGAGTGCATCGGGTACGCCGCGAACTCCTCCTCGAAGACGTCGTCGATAGGGGTCCCGTACGTCCCGACCATCACGGGGTCGTAGCCGAGCGTTCCGTACGCACGCGCGAGGTGACAGGTGTGTCCGCCCGTCCGCAGGTCGTCCTGGAGCCACTCGAAGGAGAGCGAGGAGTTCGACGCCGCGGACGCGCTGATGCGTGCCCCCAGCTCGGAGAGCGAGTCCAGCGTGTCGAAGTCCGCCCGACCGTGGCGGTCCTCGACGACCGTCCGCACCCGGTCGACGAACCCGTCGAACCCGAACACCACGCGCTCGCCGCCGACGTCGTCGGGCAGGCCGTGACGCGCTGCGTCGACCGCCTCACGCGTCTCGGCGCTCAGTTCGGCCATACTCCCTCCGTGGCGTGTGTCGTGTCGTCCATACACATACGCATCGGAGCGGCGATAAAACGGTTGTGACGCCGACGCCGCCACCGTCCTCGCGACCCTAGCGAGCGACTCCGTCACCGGTCACGAACTCCGCGTCGACGGTGGACAGGCCCCATCGACTCCTGGAAATACGACAACCGCTGAGCGCGCGGCGACCCGCGCCCGTCTTGAGAGAGAATCCGCCGGCGTTCCCGCGCCGCGGCGTTACGGCGGTAGCGAAAGGAAATATTTCGATATAGTAGTAACTTCCCTCATCTATTCATCCACATTACAAGATCATTGTGGTTTCGTGGCGGGCCGCCAGCGGCGGCGTTCCCCGCCTAGCGAGCGATGTCGCGGTCAGTCCGCGACACGAAAAACGCTGTGCTCGCGGCCGACGCCGGCGTAATAGAGCGCGTCGTCGCGAACCGAGGGCGCACTCATGAGCCCCGGTTCGACATCGAGGGCGAGCGACCAGCGTGTCTCGCCGGTCTCGGCGTCGAGCGCGTAGACCGCGTCGTCGTCGAGCGCGAAGCGTGTGTCGCCGGCGATGGCCGGCGGTCGTGGCCCGAGACCGTGTGGTTCGCCGCCGAGTGTCCGCCGCCACAGGTCGCCACCCGTCTCGGTGTCGAGGGCGGCGAGCGTGGTGTCCGGGGACTGGGCGTGCAGCCGTCCGTCCGCAACGGCGAGGTACGCGCTCCCGTCCTCCGGTAGCGGAAGTGTCGCCGTCCACTGCGTCGTCCCGTCCGCGAGCGAGAGCGCGTAGACGTCGCCGCGGTGGGCGGCGTAGTAGAGGTGGGTGTCGCCCGCGACGAGGGGAGCGACGCTCTGCGGGAGGCCCTCGCGCCGCCAGCGCTCCTCGCCGGTCGCGGGGTCGACGGCGGCGACGCCAGTGCTCGTCCCGTCCGCACCGACGGTTGTGTACGCTACGCCGTCGCGAGCGACGAGTGCGGGGCCCGACTGTCCGGATTCGTACTGCCAGCGCGTCTTGCCGGTCTCGGGGTCGCGGCCGTACACCGTCTCGCCGCCGTCGGAGAGTAGCGTGTCGGCGGCGAGCACGGGCGCGTTCGACACCGCACCGAGGCCGCCCGTGTTCAGTCGCCAGCAGAGCTCTCCACGCCGGGCGTCGTACGCCGCGAGGAACTCCGCCGTCGAGACGAACATCGCGTCACCGGCGACCGTTGGCGTCGACTTCCCCAGCGGATAGGTGACCGTCCACGACGCGTCCGACTCACCGAGTTCGAACCCGCGATACGCGCCGTCCTCCGCGTTCCCGTCACTGTACCCGACGACACCGCGTCCGTCAGCAAGCACGACGGACGTGGCGATCGCCGCCGTCCCGGACGCGACGCCCTCGACGGTCGCGTCCACCGACGGCCCACTGTCGTCCGTCGTGCCGGTGTTCGCGAAGTCGTGCTGGTAGGTCGGCCACGAGCCGCGCACGTCGCCGACGGGTGCGTCCCGGTGATAGACGCGGTCGTCACCGGCGACGACGCGACCGAGACAGCCCGTGAGAGCCGCGACTCCGGTCGCACCGGCGGCGGCGAGGACGCCGCGTCGCGTCTGTGTGCTGGAGGGCATACGGGCCGTACATCTCACTAATTCGATAAATATCTTCTCACGGCGTTCCATAATCACGAGACGGGTTCAGTTACGACGGGAGCCGTCGGGGCGCCGCTAGAGCCACCGGAACTACCGACGGTCTCGCGGTCAGAACGGCGCTTCCGGCTCCCCTGTCGACTCCCCGTCGGCTTTCCCGATGAGGTCGCAGAGCACCCCGGCTCCTGCTTTCGGTATTCCCAGCCGAACTCCGGGCCCGCCTCGGCCTTGAACTGGTGGTAGAGGAGTTTCGGGTCGTGGTCGTTCGCCGGCATGAACCCCTCGTCGGCTTCGAGTCCGGCGTACCGCTCGAAGATGAGTGCGTGGCGCTCGGCCGGCGGACGGTTCCGGACGTCGAGTTCTGCGTCGGTGGCGTGGAGCGGCGTCGCGGTTGGCGTCCGCTCGCTGACCCTGCTCGCGTGGGCGGCCAGGACGGGGTGGATTCCGCTCTCGGTCGCGCTCGGCGTCTGGAAGTTCTGGAACCACGGCGCCGAGGGCGGCGTGGGTTACGCTCCGGGACTCAAGTCATGGCCCCGCCTGCTGACTGGCCGTCCCGTGCGGCCGCGACGGCGTTCGCGAAAACCCCTATGGGGGCGTAGTCTAGTACGTCTGACTGATGGCGCAGGTAGAACGCCTTCGGGTGTATCCGGTGAAGGGACTGGACGGTATCGACGTCGAAAGCGCGGCCGTTCTCGACGGCGGCACGTTGGAACACGACCGGGAGTTCGCCCTCTTCGACACCGGGGAGGAGGTCATCAACGGGAAGCGGACCGACCGCGTCCACGGCCTCGATGTCGATTTCGGCCCGAACCGGAGCGAGGTGCAGGTCGAGACCACCGACGGGGAGCGCCGGCAGTTCGACCTGGAGGGCGACCGTGAGGCGGCGGCCGACTGGTTCGGTGACTACTTCGGGACGGAGCTGACGATGCGACGCGACACCGAACTGGGGTTCGTCGACCGCCGCGGGATGGGGCCGTCCGTCATCAGCACGGCCACCATCGAGACGGTGGCGTCGTGGTTCGACGACGTGACGCCGGAGAGTGCGCGCCGGCGACTCCGCGCCAACATCGAGATTTCGGGTGTCCCCGCGTTCTGGGAGGACCGGTTCGTCGGGAGCGACGCCCCCGGGTTCGAAATCGACGGCGTGCGGTTCGAGGGAGTCACACCGTGCGGGCGGTGTGTCGTCCCGCAACGGGACCCCGACACCGGCGAGCCGATTCCCGAGTTCCGCGAGGAGTTCATCCGGAAGCGCCAGAACACCTTCCCGGAGTGGGCCGACGTGGAGGCGTTCGACCACTACTACACACTGATGATCATCACGCGAGTGCGGGAGGCCGACCGCGGCCGCACGCTGAGCGTCGGCGACGACGTCGAGCGCGTCGAGTGAGCGCGCGTGCCGACGCCTCCACTCGACCGTCCGCCACGTTTCGGGCGGCGCTGAACGGGCGGGTGGCGCGAGCATATTTGGGGCCGGAGGAAATGCGACAACGGGTGGCGCCCCGCGGCGGGCCGACGGCAACGCCGTCGTGACGGTGTCGCGTCCGGCGTCACTCCTCGGGACGAGGGGCCAAGACGATGAGGGCCGTGCTCGCCTCGAGCGCGCGCGGCGAGATGTCCCGTTCGCCGTCGAAGCGAGCGACGTCACCCGCGCTCACCTCGTGGGTGTCCTCTCCTAACTCCAACTCGACTGTCCCCTCGACGAGATAGAGGACGATGTCGCGTCCCGGGTGCGTATGGGACGGGACGGCCTCGCCCTCCTCGAGCGTGAGTCGGACCGTCTTCGGCTCCGTGTCCGGGAAGACGTTCGCGTGGGGCTGTCCCTCCAGGTCGGCGAGCGTGCGTATGTCGGCCATGAGTCAGGAGTGTGAGCGAACCTGCACACGCCGCGGGCCCGTGTGCACTGGGTCGTTCTCGGTGGCAGTCGTCGCCCTCGGCGTCGAGCGCAATCGCGGTCGTCCGCCCGCTTCGGCGGGGCTGTGTACGCGCCTCATATCGGCGATTCCACGAGACGAACGAAAAGCGTTGCCGCGAACATCTTCCGGTCGGAGGCAGGCACGCCGGCGGCGTCGACCCGTGGCCGACCCGAAGGTGTTCGCGACCACAGCGATACCGGCACGGCGCGTAGCACCACCCCCGGCGAGCCACCGGCGGACCCCGAACGATGACCGACCTCGAGCCCCATCCAGTCCCGGAGAGTATCGACACGCGAACGTGGAAGCTCCGAGTCACCGGCGCCGTCGCGCAGCCCCTAACCCTCACGCGAGACGACGTACGCACCCTCCCCGACGACGCACGCACCGACGACTTCACCTGCATCGAGGGATGGGAGGCACGGGACCTCTCGTGGCGCGGGGTTCGCGTCGAGGCCCTCCTGTCGCGGGCGACACCGGCCGACGACGCGACACACGTGCTCGTGCACGCGATGGACGGCGACTACGCGAGCGCGTTCCGCATCGAACGCGCGCGGGACGCCCTGCTCGCGTTCGAACTCGACGGCGACCCGCTCCCGGTCGAGCACGGCGGCCCGGTTCGCCTCGTCCCGACCGACGACGGGACCGACTGCTGGGAGAGCGTCAAGTGGGTGTCGCGGGTCGACGTCACGACGGGGCGGCCGAATCGTCGCGCCACCGCGAAAGACGTCGCCCTGAGCCGCGTTTCGGCATCGCCCGACTGACACCCGACGGTGGATCACGAGGGACGACAGCGGACACGCCAGCCATAGAGAAGTCGTGTCGCCGACACGGGACATCGCCGCGTCACCCCGTCACGCCGTGGTGGCCGTACGACGCGCACCGCGTCGCCCGTCACGGTGACGGCCGCCCCAGAAACGTATCTGCAGCAACACCTTTCAGCGCCGGGGCTGACTGTCGTGAACGATGGGTCCCACGACTCGCCGCGACGCCCTCCACCTCCTCGGCGCCGTCGGGACAGCCAGTCTCGCCGGCTGTCCGCTGCGTCCCGATTCCGGGCCGAACGAGCGACCGCCCGATACGCTCGGCACGGCGTGGTCGCCACCACACGACGAGCAGTACGCGCACGACCGCATCGACGACAACGCGGACGCCCACCTGCGCGCGATGCTCCTCGGGGAAAGCGTCTCCGTCCCGGTCTCCGATGGCGAACTCGACCTCGGAACGTGGCAGTCCGTGCTCTTCGTCGAGTGTGACGGCCCGCGAACGCGCTCCGTGACCGTCACCGTCGCGCCCGCGTAGGCGTGGGCGTCGTCATCGACGCCACGCCGTCGACAGTGACGCCGGGGCTCGTTCTATGACACCCACTGGTAGATAATTATAAGTGGCAGCGGGTCAGGTATTTGGCCGACGGCGGTGGAGACGGTACACGAGCAGTAGACCGTAACACCCCAGAAAACGACCATGAAACGGAGACAGTTCCTGAAGACCGCCGGTGTCGCATCGCTCAGTCTGAGTGCCGTGGGAACCGCGAGCGCCGACCCGGGCGAGACGTACCGCCCCGGCGGGCCGAAACGCGGGAGTCCGAACGCGATTAACCTCAACGCGTTCCACACGAACGACGAACTCGCCCGGACTCTCGCGAAAATCGAACGGCAGAGCGAACGCGTCTCGCTCCGAGAAATCGCGCGGTCCGCCGGACGCAACGACCCGGTGTGGGAGGTAGAGGTCGGCGACGGCGACACGGACGTCCACCTCATCACGCAGATTCACGGCGACGAACCGACCGGGACCGAGGTCGCGCTCGACCTCATCAAGACGCTCGCGACGAGTCACTCCCAGCAGGTCGAGCACATCCTCGACAACCTCTCGTTCACCATCATCCCACGGGTGAACCCCGACGGGGCGATGTACCACTACGACTACGACGACGACGGCACCGAGGAGTGGGTCGGCCGTCGGCAGAACACACAGCCCTGGACGGCGAGCGACTCGCGACACGAACCCTACTACCACTCCACCTATCCGGCGGGTGACCCCGGCTACGACATGAACCGGGACTTCAACGTTCGGCCGCCCGCCGAGTTCACCCCGGGAGCGGACGACGACGCCGACTGGTGGACGAAGGAGGACGGCGAGTGGTCGATGGACATGCCCCACGAGGGGCACACGCTCTTCGATAGCGGGCTCCGACTCACGCCCGAAGTGCGGGCCGTCACCGAATCGTTCATCGAGACGGACCCGGATTACGCGATCACGCACCACCACAAGGGCGGGAACGTCTATCCGGGCTCGGGCGACGGGAACAAGCCACAGAAGCAGACACTCCTGAGCGTCATGGCGCCGTACGGCGAGCACTACCGCGACCGTTCGCCGTTCTTCCCGGACGACTACGAACCGGTGTCGGCGGCCGTCAACCCGTTCCTCGACGAGGAGACGAGTACGCGGTCGATTCGGCTGAACTCGCTCGTCATCGACGCCCTCGCACAGCGGGGTGACAGCGTCTTCGACAGCGTCACCCGCTACGGGTACTACCCGCTCTGGGGGTCGTATCTCGACGCGCTCTGCCCGAACCTCGCGAACGGCGGCGACAGCGTCCCCGGGATGCTCTACGAGACGGCGTATCAGACCGACGACCTCGGGCAGAAGGCGGTCGGCCGCATGCTGCAGCTGACGACGACCGGGTTCCTCGAGTCGTTCGAGGCGCTCGCCGACGACCCGTCGCTCGGTGGTTACAGCGTCGACACCTACTTCGACACGCCGCTGTTCGGCGAAAGCACTGGCACGCGGTGACGCCGTAGCGGGGCTGCCCCACGTTCTCGGAAGTCCCCACACGGCGGCGTCGCAGACCACACGACCGCTGCGCGTTCACTATGCCATCAGGGGTGGTCGCGTCCAGTTCCAGCTTAACACTTATATACCATTAATAGAGTTTATATAGGAATGGAACGCTCGATTCGAGAGCGGGAACGCGAGCGCGAGCAGGCCGAACAAGAGGAGGAGGAGGACGCCTCGACGCACCAGTGTCCGGAGTGCGCCTCGGCGAACCTCATCACCGACCAGGGTGAGCGTATCTGTCAGGACTGCGGGTTGGTCGTCGACAACGACCAGATCGACCGGGGGCCGGAGTGGCGGGCGTTCAACTCGAACGAGCGCGACCAGAAGTCGCGGGTGGGCGCGCCGACGACGCAGACGATGCACGACAAGGGGCTAACGACCCAGATCGACTGGAAGGATCAGGACGCCTACGGGCGCTCAATCTCCTCGAAGAAGCGCTCCCAGATGCATCGGCTGCGCAAGTGGCAGGAGCGCATCCGCACCAAGGACGCCGGCGAGCGCAACCTCCAGTTCGCACTCAGCGAGATGGACCGGATGGCGTCCGCGCTCGGCGTCCCCCGCAGTGTGCGCGAGGTCACCTCGGTCATCTATCGGCGCGCGCTCAACGAGGACCTCATTCGCGGCCGCTCCATCGAGGGCGTCGCCACCGCCTGCCTCTACGCGGGATGCCGGAAGGAGGGCATCCCGCGCTCGCTCGAGGAGGTCGCGGAGGTTTCCCGCGTCGAGCAGAAGGAGATCGGGCGCACCTATCGCTACGTCGCTCAGGAACTCTCCCTCGAGATGAAGCCCGTCGACCCCAAGCAGTTCGTCCCACGCTTCGCCAGCGACCTCGAGCTCTCGGAGGAGACCATCGCGAAGTCGAACGAGATCATCGACACGTCCGCCGAGCAGGGCCTCCTCTCCGGGAAGAGCCCCACCGGATTCGCCGCGGCCGCCATCTACGCCGCGGGTCTCCTCTGCAACGAGAAGCGGACGCAGCGCGAAGTCGCCGACGTCGCCCAGGTCACCGAAGTCACCATCCGCAACCGCTATCAGGAACAGATCGAAGCTATGGGCCTCTAACAGCGCGGTTCCTCCTTCTGCTCCGAACCCGTCCGGTGTCAGCCCACCGCCGGTGCTGGCTGGCCGTGTGCGGCGTCCGAGCGTCGTGTCCACCCGACAGCCGTCGATCGTTGCCGGTACCGACGACGGGCGTATGCGGGAGTGAGCCGGGTTCCGCGAAGCGCTGGCGCGGCCTCCCCGACGATACGGCGGATACTTCCCCCGACGAGCGGTCGAGGTCACGGTGGGGAGTGACGAAACCGAGCGTTACTGGTGTCCGAGGGCTCAAACACGAGTATGCTTCGTAGCGTCTGGTCACGGTATCGAGCAGTCCCGCTCGTCTACCGCATCGCGTTCGCGTTCGTCGCCGGCTCGGTCCTCGGCCTCGCCGTCGGCGAGCCCGCGACGATGCTCGCACCGCTCGGCGACCTCTTCCTTCGGTTGCTCGAGATGCTCGTCGTCCCGCTCATCGTCTTCACGCTCCTCGGCGGCGTCCGAAAGCTCACGCCCGAGAAACTCGGACGCATCGGTGGCTCTGTCGTCCTGCTCTACATGGCGACGACTGCGCTCGCCGGGATGTTCGGGCTCGCAATCGGGAACCTCCTGAACCCCGGGACTGGCGTCGAGTTCACCGGCGGCGAGGCGCAGTCCGCACAGCCCCCGGCGCTCGCCGACGTCTTCCTCAACATCGTCCCGACCAACCCCGTTTCGGCGCTCGCCAGCGGCGACATCCTCTCGACCATCTTCTTCACGCTCGTGTTCGGCCTCGCGCTCGCCGTCGTCCGTGACACCACCGACGAGGAGGCCGTCGAGCACGCGATCGAGGGCTTCTTCGCGTTCGTCGACGCCGGCACACGGGCGCTCTTCAAAATCGTCTGGGCGGTCATGGAGTACGCGGTCATCGGCGTCTTCGCGCTGATGGCGTCCTCGATGGCAGCGAACGGCATTGACGCGATTCTCTCGCTTGCGGCGCTCGTCGGCGCCATCGCGCTCGCGGTCCTCCTGCACATCCTCGTCACGTACCTCGGACTCATCACCGCCGTCGGGCTCGGCCAGTCGCCGACGTCATTCCTCAGCGGCGCAAAGGACGCGATGCTCACTGCGTTCACCATCCGGTCGTCCTCCGGGACGCTCCCCGTGACGATGCGGAACGCGGAGGAGGACCTCGCGATCGACGAGAGCCTCTACGGGTTCAGCCTCCCGCTCGGCGCGACCATCAACATGGACGGCGCGGCGATTCGGCAGTCCATCACCGCGATCTTCGCCGCGAACCTCTTCGGCATCCACCTCGGACTCGTCGATCAGGTCACGCTCCTCGTCACGGTGGTCCTCGTCAGCATCGGCACCGCCGGCGTCCCCGGCGCGGGACTCATCATGCTCACCATCATCCTCGAGTCCGTCGGTCTCCCGCTCACCGTCGTCGGCTTCGTCGCCGGCGTCGACCCCATCCTCGGCCGCATCGCCACGATGAACAACGTCACCGGCGACCTCGCCGTCTCCACCCTCGCCGGCAAGTGGAACGACGCCATCGACTTCACTCGCGGCGTCTGGGCGTCCGACTGACGCTCACGGCGCGAGGCCGAGTCGGCCGAGGTCGAGGTTGTCGGCGACGAGGTCGGCCGCACGGTCGAACGCTGTGTCCGACGGCGCGGCCGACTCCGGCGGCCGCCGGCCGGCGTGGTCGTAGACGGCGTCACGGAACGCCCGGCGGACGCCCCGGTTCTCGAAGAGTCCGTGAAGGTAGGTGCCGAGCACGCGGTCGGTCGCCGCGCTCTCGTCGCCGAGCGGGTGAGCGACGTCCTCGACAGGGGTCGTACGGCCCATGTGGATTTCGTAGCCGCTCGCGGTGCCGGTCGCGCCAGCGATGGGGCCGGCGCCGTCGACCGGCACCGTCACGCGTTCGAGGTGTTTGTCCGCTCGGAAGCGCGTTTCGACGGGGAGGCAGCCGAGGCCGCGGACGGTGTCGTGGTCGTCGGTGCTCTCGACGCCGGCGTTCAGGACGCGCTCGCCGAGCAGTTGGTAGCCGCCGCAGAGCCCGACGATGGGCCCGTCGAACGCCTCGATGGCCGCGTCGAGTCCGGCCTCGCGGAGCGCAAGCAGGTCGTCCACGGTGTTCTTCGTGCCGGGAATGACGACGGCGTCGGCGTCCGCGAGACTGCCGTCGAGGGGGACGTAGCGGACGCGGACGCCGGGTTCGGCGGCGAGCGGCTCGAGGTCGGTGAAGTTCGAGATGTGCGGGAGGCGTGGGACCGCGACCGTCACCGACCGGGTGGCCGGGACGCCGTCGTCGCCACCACGAACGGCGGTGTCGCCGGCGGCGGGGAGGGAGACGGAGTCCTCGGCGGGGAGGCCGGGGTCATCGTAGGGGAGGACGCCGACGATGGGCACGCCGGTCCGGGACTCGATCTCCTCGATGCCGGCCTCGAGAAGCGCGGGGTCGCCGCGGAACTTCGTGATGGCCGCGCCGACGACGCGCTCCCGGACGGACTCGGGGAGGAGTTCGAGGGTGCCGTAGAGGCTGGCGAACGCACCGCCGCGCTCGATGTCGACGAGGAGGAGGACGTCGGCGTCGGCGAAGCGCGCGGTCTCGACGTTGGCGAGGTCGCGGTCGTGGAGGTTGATTTCCGCGATGCTCCCCGCGCCCTCCGCGATGACGACGTCGTGCTCGCGAGCGAGGCGCTCGTAGGACTCGACGGCGGCGTCACGCGCGCGCTCCCAGTGTTCCTCGTAGTAGGTGCCGGCCTCGTAGTGGCCGACGGCTTCGCCCTGCACGACGAGTTGGCTCTCGGCGTCGCCGCGCGGCTTCAGGAGGACGGGGTTGACGTCGGTCGTCGGCGTGACCCCGGCGGCGCGCGCCTGCGTGTACTGGGAGACGCCGATTTCGCCGGGGTCGCCGTCGGGCGTCGCGACGACGCGCGCGTTGTTGCTCATGTTCTGGGCTTTGTAGGGCGCGACGGCGACGCCGCGGCGCGCGAGGAGGCGACAGAGCCCCGCGGCGACGGTGCTCTTCCCGACGTGGCTCGCCGTCCCGGCGACCAGCAGCGTCTCCGTCATCAGTACTCGGTGCCCTTCCGCGCGCGCTGGCCCGCGTCGATGGGGTGTTTCTCCTTCTGTACCTTCGTCACGAGGTCGGCGTGCTCGTAGAGGTAGTCGGGTTTCGCGTGGCTGCCCGTGAGGACGAGTTCGAGGTCGTCGGGCTTCGAGGTGACGAGGTCGATGACGTCCGACTCGTCGATAAGTCCCTGGTCGACGGCGTAGAGGGCTTCGTCGAGGATGAGCATGTGGACGCCGTCGTCGGCGGGCCCATCGAGGGGCAGCGGGCCGTCGACGTCCGCGGCCGCCTCGACGAGTTCGCGTGCGCGCCGGAGGCCGCCGCGCGCCTTCGCGGCGTGCTCGTCGTCGTCGCTCCCGTCCATGAGGCCGTGCCAGCCGTAGTGGCCGGTGTTCTCGTAGGAGAACCCGGGGAAGTGCTCGATGGCGTTGTACTCGCCACGGACGTCCTCGACGCTGGACGCGCCGCCCTTCATGAACTGGAGCATGTGGACGCGATAGCCGTGGCCGGCGGCGCGAAAGCCCATACCCAGCGCGGCCGTCGTCTTCCCCTTCCCGCCACCCCACCAGGCCTGCACGAGTCCGAACGCCTCGGGCGCGGCCGGTTCGATGCGGGTCGGCGTCGGCGTGCGACCCTTCCCGGGGGTCTGTGCGAGTTGGTCGTCCGTCGATGCGTCGGTGTGTTCGTCGTCGGTCGTATCGGTGGTGTCAGTCATGTCTGAATGCGGTGGTCGAGCGAATAGTCTGCAGTGCGGCAGTCCGTGGCGGTAGGTGCGAGTCCCGTGAGCGCGCCGTGGTCGCCGTCGATACCGGTGTCCGTCATACACAGAACACCTCCGCGTCCCGAGAAGTGACGACGCCGTGCTCGGCGGCATCGACGGACGCCGGTAGGTCGCGCTCGGCGTAACGCGACCGGAGGCTCGCCCGGACGGCGTCACGGACGCACGCGCGCGCCGCCGCGCCCACGTCCGTCCCGCTCCCCGCAAACGTCGCCGGCTCCCCGTCCGGGTCCGTACCGGTGACGACCGCGTCCGTCGTCGTCCCCGGGAAGCCGGTCTCGGCGAGCAGCGTCGCGGTCTTCGCCTCCACGGCGACCGAGAGGAGCGTGGCGAGACCCGCGTCGTCGAGCGCGCGGGACGTCCCGACGACGACGTTCACTGTGCCGGCGTCAGCGTTCCGCGTCTCCGGCGCTTCTGCGTCCGCGTCGCCGTCCATCGGGAGGACGGCAGGGTTCGACACGCCGGCGGTCGCGTACGCCGTCACGCTCCCGCTCCGCGCGCCCCGAACGTGCGTCATGTCGACGCCGGTGAGGAGCGTCGGCCCACTCGTCTCGAACCCGGCGTCCGCGCGGCGTTCGGCCGCGTACGCCGAGAGGTCCGTCCGGTCCCAGCCCTCAGGTACGGAGACGTTGTAGGCGGCGTCGGCGGCCACGTAGCCGCCGTCCCAGCCGGTGGAGAGCCAACGCGCACCCGGCGCGGCGACGCGGAGCACGCCCGCGTTCGTCGTCGCGTCACACATCGAGCGCCTCCACCAGTCGGTCGTTCTCCGCGGGCGTGCGGACGGCGACCCGGACGTGCGAGTCGAGGCCGCGGAACGTCGTCGCGTCCCGCACCGCGACGCCGCGCTCCCGTGCCGTCTCGACGACATACTGGACCCCGTGGTCGCCGACGTCGAGGAGGAGGAACGGCGCGTCGGACGGGTGCACGTCGAAGCGCTCGGTGAGTGCGTCGCGGAGTCGTGCGCGCTCCTCGCGGACGCGCCGGCGGGTGTCGGCGACGAACGCGGCGTCGCGCATGCAGTGTTCGCCGACCGCGAGCGCGGGCGCGCCGAGGTTCCACGTGCGGCGCGCGGCGGCGAGTCGCTCGGACTGGTCGCCGGTCGCGACGGCGAACCCGGCGCGAATGCCGGGGAGGCCGAAGAGTTTCGTGAGCGAGCGCGCGACGACGACGCCGTCGCGGCCGGCGAGCGACGGGTCGTCGGTAAAGCCGAGGAACGCCTCGTCCGCCAGGAGCGGCGTCCCCGCGTCCGCGCAGGCGTCGGCGAAATCACGGAGGGCGTCGGGGTCGTAGCACTCGCCGGTCGGGTTGTTCGGGTTGCAGACGACGGCGAGCGCGTACTCGCTGGGGTCGGCGTCCAGCACTTCATCGTGCGGGACGAAAACGGGGTTCGCGCCCTGCAAGCGGACCTCGCGGGCGTACTCCGCGAAGCTCGGTGCGGGCACGAGCACGTCGTCGCCGGCGCTCACCGAGACCTCGATTGTGAGGCGGATGGCGGCGAGGCCGCCGGGCGTCGGAATCACCGAGGTGGGCTCGCAGTCGACGTAGTCGGCGGCCGCCTCGCGGTAGGCGCGCGGGGGCTCGACGGGGTAGGTTCGGGCGGCCTCGAGCGCATCCGCGTAGACCTCACGAACGCCCGACGGAATTCGTGGGTTCGTGTTCGCGCTGAAGTCCACGATGTCGGGGTCGTCGCTGCTCCCGTGGGGTTCGCGACCGACGTCGCGGACGGCGTCAGGCTCCATCGTCACCCACTAGGTCGTCGTAGCGCTCGACGAGTCGGTCGCGGACGGCCGCCATCGACACACCCGCCTCGTCGGCGAGGTGGAGCGCGCCGCCCATGCCGACGCCCTCCTTCGCGACGCCCGCGAGGTAGTGCTCGGTGGCAACGTGGTCCGTGTGCTCGAAGCCGGGGTCGGTAACGCGAAGGTCCACGCCGAGGTCGTCGGCGGCCGCGTGCACGTCCACGCTGTCGTCGTCGGCGACGAACGATGTCGTGGCGACCGTGAAGGAATCATCGACGCCGCGGTGGCGGACGAGCGTCGCGGCGGCGAGCATCTGCGTCCCGCCCGCGACGGTGACCGTCTTCCCCGCCTCGAGTCCGCCCTCGACGAGGCCGGCGGTGACGGCGAGCGTCGGGTCGCCCATGCGCCGAACGGCCTCGATTGGCTCGCCCGTGAGGTCGCCGGGCTCGAGGTCGCTCGCGTCGAGCGCGTCCGCGACGACCTCGCGCTTGAGGTCGATGGGATTCGCGGGCAGCGAGGAGGAGACACCGTACTCCTCGCCGAGCGCGCGGAGGACGCCGAGCGCAGTGGTCGTTCCGCCGGGGACGGTCTCGCCGACGACGAGGCTGTCGTCGGGGTGGCCGCGCGCGTACTCGACGGCGCCCTCGAAGAGGGCGGCGGCGTTCGCCACCGGCTCCGGGTCCCGAACGTCGAGACCCGGCTCGTTCCCGAGTGAGACGGCGGGCGCGGCAGTGCGCGCGGCCAGCCCCGCGTCGATGGTGACGGCGTCGAAGCCGACGAGCTCGCGGACGGCGCGCGTCACGAGCCCCGGCGTCGGACAGCCGTCCGGGCTGACCGGGACGAACGGCGCGAAGACCGGGCGACCGTACGCGACGAGTTCGGCGTCCGCAGCCGGCGTTTGGGCCATCAGGTCGGGGCTCGCGCCCGCGGCGCTGATGCCGTCGATGGTCGCCGTCTCGGTCGTCCCGGCGACGAGCAGGAAGGTCACAGCAGGGCCTCCGCGAGGTCGGCGTCCGTGCGGCGATTCACGTTGACTGCGTAGCGTGCGTCGTAACTGAGGTGCATGGTTTCGGTGTCGGTGTCGGCGACGACGTTGACGCCCGTGGGGGCGAGTTCGCGGCCGTCGCGTTCGTAGGTCGTGTCGGCGCTCGCGCCGAGCCGGCGTTTCAGTGCCGCGGGAACGCAGACCTGCACGGAGTCGCCGGCGCTCCGGGCGAGCACCCGATTGACCGCGATGGCGTCGAGGAGCGGGAGGTCGGCGGCGACGGTGAGCACGGGCGCGTCGACGGCGTCGAGCGCGACGCCGAGGTCGGCCACGTAGCCCTCGCCGGGCGTCTCAATGGTGTCGATGCCGCGCTGGTCGAGGTGCGCGGCCGTCTCGGGCGTCGCGGGCGTGACCGCCGCGGTAACCGAGTCGACGCGACTCGCTTCGAGCGCGTCGAGTACGTACTCCACCATCGGCCGGCCGGCGACGCGGAAGAGCGGCTTCTCCCGCTCGGTCTCGAGGCGGGTACCCCGACCGCCGCACATCACCAGTGCGTCCACGCAATCACCCCCACGAGGAGCGCGGCGAGGCGCGCGAGTTCGTTCGACGCGCCGATGACGTCGCCGTTGATGCCGCCAAGCCGCCGCGTCGCCCACGCGAGCACGCAGAGCGCGGTGAGCAGGGCCGCGGCGAGGCCGGCGGCGGCGGCGGCCGGGTTCGGATAGGTCACTAGTGCTGCCGGGAGCGCGACGAGGACGGGGAGCGCGAGCGACCGCGTGGAGAGCGAGTCGCTGACGGCCGCGCCGAGGCCGTCGTGGGTCGCGTCGCCGAGGCAGGCGACGGTCGCCATCGCGAGTTTCGCGCCGACCTCGGCAGCGATGACGAGCGCGGCGGCACGGAGCGGGAGCGCGGCGAGGCGAGCGGCGGCCACCCACGTCCCGAGGAGAACGAGGCCGAGCGCGAGCACCGCGCCGACGCCGACCGCGGAGTCCGTGAGAACCTCGCGGCGGCGGTCGGGCGTGGCGTCGCCGTGCACGGCCGCGGCGTCCCCGAGGTCCGCGACGGCGTCGGCGTGCGCGACGCCCGTGACGGCGTAGACGGCGAGGAGGAAGGCGAAGCCCGTCAGCCCGGTGTCGAGGCCGAGCAGGAACGGCACGAGGAGGGCGACGCCCATTGGATAGCCGGCGAGGGGGAAGGCGGCCGGCGTCGCGCAGAAGGCACTCCAGGCCCGCCCGGTCCGGCCGACCGGGAGGCGGGTGAGGAAGCCGAGCGCGCCGCGGAGGGCGTTCAGAGCCACGCGACCACCCCCGAGACGCCGAAGGCGAGCACGCACGCGCGGTCGACGAGACGGACGCCGCGCTCCGCGTCCACGGTCGTCGGGAGGGCGGCGTCCGGGTTGAGCGTGTAGACGCTGGGCTTTTCGAGTCGGACGTCGAGCGCGGCGGCGAGCGTCGCCATCGGCCACCCGGAATTCGGCGACGGGGGCGCACCCGCCCACGCTCGGGCTCGCGCGAGCGCGCCAGGGTCGAGTGCCGCGAGCGCGACGAGCGCGGCGCTGACGCGCGCGGGCACCCACATGACGAGGTCGTCGAGGCGCGCGCTCGCCGTCCCGTGGGGCTTCGACGGGTAGCCGAGCACGGAGTCGTGCGTGTTCACGGCCTTCACCCAGACGGCGGCCGCGACGCCGAGCGCGAGCGAGGCCTGCGCGCCGACGGCGAACGCGAGTAGCGGCGCGACGAGGCCGTCCGCGAGGTTCTCGGCGGCGCTCTCCACGGCGGCGCTCCGGAGTTCGCCGTCGCTGAGGTCGCTCGTGTCGCGGCCGACGAGGCCCCGAATTCGCGTGTGAGTCGCGTCGTCGGCGGCGTCGATGCGCGCGACGACGTCGCTGGCGAGGTCGACAAGCATCCGGCGGCTCGTCGTCGCGAACACCCAGAGGCCGGCGAGTGCGGTCGCGACGCCGAGGTGGACGCGTCCCGCGCCGACGACAGTCAGCGCGGCGAGCGCGGCCGCGGCGAGCGGGAGGGCGAGCGCGACGACGACGCCAGTGAAACGCGGAACGGACCACTCGCGGTCCAGCGCGGTGACGGCGCGGCCGTAGAGGGCGACCGGGTGCACGCGCCCCGGTGGCTCGGCGACGGCCGCGTCGAGGGCGAACGCGAGCGCGAGCGCCGCGAGCGAACTCAGCACGAGATGCCCTCCAGTCGGTCGGGGACGCCCGAGAGCGGCGTTTCCGCCACCAGGACGGGCGTGCCGCCGGCGTCGGCGAGGCCCCCGTCGGTCTCCGGGTCGTCACCGACGTGGACGAGCGAGGGAACCGAGCCGCCGAGCGCGTCCGCGACGGCCGCGAACGCACGCTGGTCGGGTTTCCGCCAGCCGCAGTCGACGCTCGCGACGACCGCGTCGAAGCGCCCCATGGAGAGGTCGGACGCCGCGAGCGTGCGCTCGACGAGGCCGGGGACGCTACAGTTCGAGAGCACGCCCACCCGGCCCTCGGCGGCGGCCGCCTCCACGGCGGCGCGCGCACCCGGTCGCGTCTCGACGTCACCGTCGAACGCCGCGGTGACTGCCTCGACGACGATGTCGCGCGGCGCGGCGACGCCGCGGCTGTCGAGCGCGGCGAGCACGTGCTCCGGGAGCGCGTACTCGCGGCCCGGCTCGACGGAGAAGTGGGGTTCGCGGTACGCCTCGTCCCACGCGTCCGGCACGCGGACGCCGCGTGCGGCGAGTTCGTCGGCGACTGCCGCGGCCGGGTCGGCCGGCCGGGACGCCGTGATGAGCGTGCCGAAGAGGTCGAACGAGACGTACATCGGGCGTCAGTCGAAGCGACGGGTCGCCATGGCGAGCGCGGCGAGGAGGCCAGCGAGCGCGGCGGCGACGCCGAAGCCGGCGGACCCGCCGGACGTCGTCGTCTCAGCCGCGGTCGTGGTAGTCGCGTTCCCCGTGGTCGTCGTGGTCGACGCGTTCGTCGTGGTTTGGTTCGCGGCCGCGAACGCGTCGGGGTGCATCGCCTTCGCGAGTCGCGTAATCGGCTGAACGACGCGCGGGGCGGGCTGGTTCAGGTAGTTGTAGTCGAGGACGATGACGTTCCCGTTCTTCACCGCGTCAGTGCTGTTGTACGCGGCGGTCTTCGGGACCGTCGGGTTCTGGCTGTTCCGGATGATCCACTCGGGGTTCTGGTTGACGATAGTCTCCGGGTTTATCTCCGCGTAGCCGCTGATGCCGGCCTCGGCGGCGACGTTCGTCCCGCCGGCGGTCTCGATGATCTTGTTGATGAAGGTATTGTTGCCGGCCGTGTAGCCGAAGAACGTGTAGATGACGCGGGGGCGGTCCTCGCCCTCGACGGCGTTACGGACGGTCTCGAGTTTCGACTCCATCTCGGCGACCGTCTCGTTCGCGCCGTCACAGGCGCCGACGAGTGTCCCGGTCGTGAGTGTCTGCTGTTTGATGGTGTCGATGGAGTCCGCGGGCGGGTAGTGGTAGACGGTCAGGTTCGCCGCGCGGAGCTTCTGGACGGTCTCGTTGGAGATGGTGTCGGGAGCGAGAACGAGGTCGGGTTCGAGGGAGACGACCTTCTCCTGGTCGATGTACGAGCTGCCGGAGCCGGAGACGTTCGCCCGGCTGCTCGCGCCCTCGAGGTAGCTCGCGTGCTGTGTGACGCCGACGACCTGGTCCTTCGCGCCGATTTCCCACATCGTCTGGGCGGCGCTCGGGCTGAGCGTGACGACGCGCTCGGGTTTCTCCGTGACGGTCACGTTGGTGCCGGTCGCGTCCGTGACGGAGACCGGGAAGCTACAGGTCGCGGTGGTGGACTGGTTCGTGTTCGAGTGGCTCTGTACGGGTCCGGTCGCGGCTGCCGCCGGTGCGGCCCCCGCGAAGAGGAGCAGGAAGACCGTGAAGACAGCCAAGAGTCGGTGACGCATCGTCCCACACAAGGCGGCATCGCAATAAATATTTAGCTATCGAAAGCAGAGTTTCATTCGGATGCGAGCGGGACTCAAAGTCGGTAGCTGGTCGCTCGGGCTCACGGCGCTCCTCGTCGTGACCGTCCTCGTGAGCGCCGGCATCGGCTCCGTCTCCATTCCCGCACTCACCGTCGCGAAAATCTGTCTCAACGCCCTGGTCGTCCCCACGTCGCTCTCCGTCCATCTCGGCACCCTCGGGGCCACGGACGTCGTCGTCCCCACCGTCTCCGTCGGCACCACGCACCTCTTCGACTTCCGGACGCCCGAGCCGAGCCGCATCATCGTCATGACGATTCGGCTCCCACGAATCGTGCTCGCCGCGCTCGTCGGCTTCGCGCTCGCGCTCGCCGGCACCGTCATGCAGGGGTTCTTCCGGAACCCGATGGCCGACCCCTCCATCATCGGCGTCTCCTCCGGCGCCGCCGTCGGCGCCGTCACCGTCATCACCGTCGGCGTCAGCCTCCCCTTCGGCCTCGGCCTCCACGGCGCCGCGTTCCTCGGCGGCCTGCTCGCCGCGTTCGGCATTTACGCCCTCGGAACGCGGGGCGGCCGCACCCCCGTCACCACCCTCCTCCTCGCCGGCGTCGCCGTCGAGACCTTCCTCGGCGCCGTCATCTCGTACATGCTCGTCCAGAGCGGGAACGAACTCCGCTCCGCGATGTACTGGCTCATGGGCCACCTCCAGAACGCGAGCTGGGGCGACGTCACCGCCACTGGCCTCACGCTTCCGCTCCTTTTCGCCGTCCTCATCGGCTATCGGCGCCACCTCAACGTCCTCCTCCTCGGCGAGCAGGACGCCCAGACCCTCGGCATCGAAGTCGAGCGTACGAAGCGCATCCTCCTCGCCGTCTCCGCGCTCGTCACCGCCATCGCCGTCTCCGTCTCGGGCGTCATCGGCTTCGTCGGCCTCGTCGTCCCGCACGTGATGCGCCTGCTCGTCGGCCCCGACCACCGCATCCTCCTCCCGACGAGCGCGCTCGCGGGCGCGTCCTTCCTCGTCGCCGCCGACACCGTCGCGCGCTCCGGCCCCGCCCAACTCCCCGTCGGCATCGTCACCGCCTTCGTCGGCGCGCCGTTCTTCCTCTACCTCCTCCGCAGGCGCGAGGTGGCGGAGCTATGACGGACGTCCAAATCGACATCGAGGACCTACGCGTCGAGCGCGGCGACCTCACCGTCATCGACGGCCTCGACGCCACCGTCGAGCGCGGGCGGCTCGTCGGCCTCATCGGCCCGAACGGCGCGGGAAAGACCACCCTGCTCCACACGCTCGCCGGGACGCTCGCGCCGACAACTGGAAGCGTCCGCGTCGCCGGCCTCGACGTCCAGCACGCGTCCGCCCGCGACGTCGGCCGCCGCGTCGCCGTCGTCCCGCAGAACACCACCGTCGCCTTCGACTTCACCGTCCGCGACGTCGTCGCGATGGGGCGGATGCCCTATCACTCGATGTTCGCGGACACGGACGAGACCGACCGGGAGGCCATCGACGCCGCGATGGACCGAACCACGATCACGCAGTTCGCCGACCGCTCCATCGACTCCGTGAGCGGCGGGGAGCGCCAGCGCGTCCTCCTCGCCCGCGCGCTCGCCCAGGAGACCCCAGTCCTCCTCCTCGACGAGCCGACGGCGAGCCTCGACATCGACCACCAGATTCGCACGCTCGAACTCGTCAGCGACCTCGTCGCGGAGGGGAAGACCGCCGTCGCCGCCATCCACGACCTCGACCTCGCGGCGCGCTACTGCGACGAACTCCTCCTGCTCTCCGACGGGGGCGTCCTCGCCTACGGCCCCCCGGAGGAGGTACTCACCGCGCCGCGACTCGCAGACTCCTTCGGCGCGAACGCCGCCATCACGCCCGACACCGTCACCGGGACGCCCGCCGTCACCGCACTCCCGGAGACGCGTGACGCCGAGGGCCGTGTCCACGTCGTCGGCGGCGGCGGCACCGCCGGCGAGTTGCTCTACGCGCTCACCACGGCCGGCTACGACGTCACCGTCGGTGCCGTCCCCGTCGGCGACGCCGACCACGAGAGCGCCCGCGCGCTCGACGTCCCGGCCGTCACCGTCCCACCGTACACCGCCGTCGACACCGAAACCGCCGCCCGCGTCGAGCGCCACGTCGACGCGGCAGACGTCACGGTCGTCACCGACATCGACGTCAGCGACGGGAACCGTCGGAACCTCGAGGCGGCCGCACGCGCCGACAGCCTCGTCGTCGTCGAGGACCGCCCGTTCGAGGAGCGGAACGACGCCGGCGGGCGCGCCCGCGAGAGCTACGAGCGCCTCCGCGAGCGTGGCCGCGTCGTCGCTTCCGAGGACGCGCTCGACGCGATTGCGGCCGCAGTCGGCGACTCGACGCCTCCGAAGCGGCCGCTCGATGCCGACGACTGAGGCGTGCGATGCGCTCGGCGGGAAGATTCTTCCCGCCCGCGAGTGCAGGGTGCGACAACGGATGACAGTCGACGAGTCAGACGCGACGGCCGAGTCCGCACCGCAGTCCTCGCACGGCGCGCCGGCGGTCGGGTCGACGATTCGCGACCGCTTCGAGACGCACGAAATCTTCCAGCGCATCCTCGTCGCCGCGGACGAGGAGGCGACGACGAGCGACCGGGAACTGTTCTTCAGCGGCCTCGCCGCCGGGTTCGCCATCACCGTCACCTTTCTCCTGTACGCCTCGCTGACGGCGTCGACGGGCGGCGACCCGATTCTGAGCGCGCTCCTCTACCCGCTCGGCTTCGTCTACATCGTCCTCGGCGGCTATCAGCTCTACACGGAGAACACGCTCCCGCCGGTGGTGCTCGTCCTCGAACGGCTGGCGAGCGTCCCGCGCCTCCTGCGCATCTGGGGCATCGTCCTCCTCGGGAACTTCGCCGGCGGCGGTATCGGCGGCGTCGTCCTCGCGTTCACGGGCGTGTTCTCGCCGGAGGCCGCCGTCGCCGCCACCGACATCGCGCTGAAGGGCGTCAAGACGCCGTTCTGGGACCTCTTCTTCAAGGCCTGCTTCGCCGGCCTCATCGTCGCGGGCGTCGTGTGGCTCGATTACTCCTTCCGGGACTCGGCGTCGCGCCTCGTCCTCGTCTACATCGCGTTCCTCGCGATTCCCTTCGGGAACCTCTTCCACGTCGTCGTCTCCTTCACCGAAGTCGTCTACCTCGTGTGCCTCGGGCAGGCGTCGCTCGTCGGGTCGCTCGGAGGGTTCATCCTCCCGGTCTTGCTCGGGAACACGGTCGGCGGCGTCCTGCTCGTCACCGTCGTGAACTACTTCCAGACGACCGCGGAGCGCCGCGACCTCGCGCGGGACACCGACCGCGAACTCTCCACGCGCGAGTGGCTCCTCGGACTGGGGCCCGACGAGTCCTACGTCTCCGACGGCGAGGCCGACGACTGATCGGCCCGTCGTCAACTCTCGTCTCCGCGCCCGCCCGGGTGTCGCATGTCCGATGCGAAATGGCGTTTTGGCAGCGCTATATCTCCGACATCGGGACGACCACCCTCAATAGGAACGCGGTGATAGAGGGGGTCTCAGAGATATATACCATCTCTAGTGTGAGACTGTCACACAGTACAGAATATTGTTTTATCACTCTATCAATACAACCCTATTATAAAACATCTTCATTCGGTCTAACAGGATTCCTGTTGCATGGTCGACCTAACTCGACGGAACCTGATGGCGTCGTCCGCCGCCGCAGCGCTCGGAGCGAGCGTGATGGGCAGTGCGAGCGCCGCCGAGGTATCGGAATCCGACACGCCGGGCGCGCCGAGCGTGAACGGAAGTCTCAAGCGCTTCGCGACGACGGCGTTCGGGGCGGAAGTCACGGGCCCGTTCGTCTTCCAGGACGGGTCGCTGCTCTACAGCCTCCAGCATCCCAGCGGGGACAACCCCGAACCGTACGGTCGCGCCGGCGTCGGCTACTTCGCGGGCTTCAACTTCACCTTCGACGGGAGCAACGCGGACTTCACGGAAGTCGACGTCCCGGACACGAAGAAAGAACAGCGCCGCGTCCACACGGAGGCCGGCGACTACACGATGCTCTTCCACGGGCGCGAGCCCATCGGTGACGGCGAGGAGCTGCTCGGCGTCACCCAGACCCCGGACGGGACGAACGTCGTCTCGGAGAACTTCGCGGGCTCGGGCGGCGGCGCGGGGAGCGGCCCCGACTGCAACCAGTTCGTGCCGACGAACGAGGCGGGCACCGAGGGCTATCTCTTCACGAACTGGGAGGAGCGCCCGGGCAACATCAGCCGCGTCCCCATCAGCCAGACCGACGCCGGCGAGTGGGAGGCGGACCTCGAGAACGCGATGAACCTCGCGAACACCGAGGCCTTCCGTGCAATCGGCGGCACGACCACCAACTGCTACGGCGACCGTAGCCCATGGGGGACGATGATCTCCGCCGAGGAGAACTACGGCCACACGCGCGTCTCCTACAACCACACGGTCAGCGACATCGTTGAGGCCGGCACCGGCGTCGGGATGATCGGCGGCTGCCAGTTCTGGAACCGGCCGAACCCGACCGAAATCGTCGACGCCGTCAGGACGTACGCCGAGGAAGGCGACCTCGAGAAACCCTTCACGATTCAGGGTGCCGGCTCCGACGGCACCGAGAAACTCGCCTACTACCTCGGTACCGACCCGGTCGACCAGAGCGAGGGCAAGAACCTTGCGACGGTCCCGCTCGGCGAGGGCTACCCGAACCCGTACCGCTACGGCTACTTCGTCGACGTCCGCAAGCCGACCGCGGACACCCCCCAGCCCATCAAGTACTGGGTGATGGGTCGCGCCGCCTGGGAGGCACCGGACATCCAGGGCGACCGCAAGACCGTCTACGCGTGCTCGGACGGCGACAGCAAGGGTATCTACAAGTTCGTTGCCGACAAGCCCATCGACAGCTACGACGACACCGACAACATCGCCGGCACGCTCTACGCGCCGAAGATCACGAACGACGCCGCGAACGCCGCCGAGGCTGGCCAGCGTAACTCCCCGGCGACGACGCCGCTCGAGGTCGAGTGGATCGAACTCGGTCACGCCACCAACGGCGAAGTCGCGTCGTGGATCGCCGAGTACGACGACGTCACCCAGGTCGACTACCTCGAAACTCACGCCGACACCGACTGGCAGGAGGACCCCGCGACGGCGCTGAAGGAAGCCGACCTCGAAGTCATCGAGAACGGCAACCGGACCTACATCACGAACGAGGAAATCGTCGAGTGGGCGACGCAGTACGAGAAGCGCGGCCCCGACGGCGTCGACGAGGACCTCCGCAAGGTCCCCTTCCTCGAGACCCGCGCCGCCGCGAAGGAAATCGGCGCGTCCATCGAGTTCAACAAGGCCGAGGGCGTCGACAGCGTCGACGACTCCCAGCCCGGCGACTTCGTCTACTTCGGCATCTCCGAGTTCAACGACGACCTCGCCAACGACGAGGGCGACATCCAGCTCGACCGCGTCGACGGCGGCGTCGTCTACCGCGCCGAGCTCGAGCCCGACTACAACGTCTCGCGCCTCGAACCGGTCGTCACCGGCCCGGACTTCACCGACCCGCCCGAGGACGCCGACGACGCGATTCGGAACATCGACAACATCTACACGATGCGCGACGGCCGCGTCCTCTGCTGTGAGGACGGCTTCGGCGGCCCCGCTCGCTCCTACCCGAACGACGGCCTCTACGTCTACCAGCCGAACGTGATGGTGGACGTCGCGTCCGTCGCCGTCAACCAGAGCGAAACCGCGTCCGTCGCGGTTGAGGCGACGTCGCTCCCCACCGGCTTCTCCGGCGGCGACATCACGATTTCGCTGAGCAACCCCGAGGTCGCGACCATCACGGGCGTCGAGTTCCCGGACGCGCTCGGCCTCACCAAGAGCACCGTCAGCGACGACGGCTCCACGGCGACGATTCGGGTCGCCGACGTCGAGCGGAACCTCCAGTCCGGCCGCAGCGTCGAACTCGCCTCGCTCACCGTGCGCGGCGATAGCACGGGGACGACGGACCTCAGCGTCGACGCCGCGAGCCTCGACGACGAGGAGGGCCAGTCCATCGACGTCGAAACGCGAATGGGCGTCCTCGTCACCGGCCCGCCGACGCTCACCGGGTCGAAGACCCCGCAGGACCTCGACGGCGACGGCCACTACGAGGACCTCAACGGCAACGGCCGCCTCGACTACGAGGACGTCAACGCGCTCTTCGAGAGCTTCGACTCCGAGAGCGTTCGGCTCCACAAGACGGCCTACGACTTCAACGAGAACGGCGAACTCGACTACGACGACGTCGTCACCCTCTACCGCGACATCAACTGAGCGCGACGAGACACCGAGCGCTCGGATAGCGCGACCTCCCGGGCGCTCGTCGCCGCGGGCACGCTCGGCAGCACACCACCCCAATTCCTTCGCTCCCAACTGATGACCCACTCACACACCCCGACCGACGACCGGACGTCCGACGCACCGACGACCGACCACCCCACGGCGTCCGCCGAACCGTATCGCGAGTACATCCTCGACGTCCGCATCCGCGCGGAGACCGACGACGACGGCGAGACGGTCTACCGCTTCGAGGCACCCGACCACGAGGGCGTTACCTTCGAGGACGCCGAGACGGCGACGCTGTACGCGGACGTCTACTTCGACGTCAACGGCTTCCAGGAGGCCGGAACGGGCGAGCGCGGCATCCCGCCCGAAATCGTCCAGGCCGGCCGGGACACGCTCGTCGCCTACTTCCTCACGTGGCCCACAGTCGACGAGCAGTGGGTCTCCTCCTACTACGGCGTGAAACCCGAGAAGGTCCAGCGCTACGCCAACCGCGTCCGGAAGCGTGCCCAGCAGGTCCGCGAGGGCGCGGAGGAACGCGGCCTCGCCTGACGGCGCCGAGCGGTGGGCTAAGCGTCCGTCCCGGTCCCACCTCACTCGCCGTCTCCGAACCATTAATAGTCATACTGCCCAGTAATACTGCTTAATCATACTGTCTGGGCGAGAGGAACGGATTCACGCAGCAGTCGACGCGACTACCGGCGGCCAAGAGAGAATACGCCGAGCCAGTCGCTTCTACCCGATTTTCCACGTCAGGGGAGGTGTTTGGCGACGGCGCCGCGCGCGTAGTGTTGTACGAGGCGACCAATGGGCCGCGCCGACACGCGCCGGAGCAGCGATTTCTCGGGCGGTGTGCTGCCGGCGAGCGACGACTCCCACCCCAGTCGTGTCTGCAGGCGCTCTCGCTCGCGCTCCGCGGCCTCGTAGACGTCCGTGACGTCCATCGACCGGACTTCGCCGTCGTCGAGCAGCACCTCCCCGTCAACGATGACGGTGCTGACATCCCCGGCCGTCACCGAGTTCGTGAGCACGGACGGCAGGTTGCTGAACGGCCGGAGGCGCGGCGTGTCGACGTCGAGGAGGAGGACGTCCGCGCGCTTGCCAGCTTCCAGACTCCCGATTTCGTCGGCCATTCCGAGCGCGTCGGCGGCGTCGATGGTGAGCGTCTCGAGCAGGTCGTAGGAGGCCCACTGCTGGGCGCCGTACTCGAAGTTCGCCAGCAGCCGGGCGTGTTTCGCCTCCTGGAAGAGGTCCCAGCAGTCGAACCAGAACGGGTCGTCAAGCCCCAGTGCCACGGTCACGTCGAACTCCCGGAGCGCGGGGAGCGGGAACCACGTCCGCTCGCCGGCCCGGAAGTAGCTGTACACAGTCGGACAGTGGAGGACGTGCGCGCCGGCGTCGGCGATACGGTGCGCGTCCTCGCGATCGGCATGGAGGAGGTGTGTCAGGAGCGTGCGCTCGTCGAGCAGCCCGAGGTCCTCAAGCAGAGTGAGCGGGTCGGACGCACCGGTGCCGGCCGCGAGCGTCTCCGCCTCGGCCGTGTCGTAGAGGTGGGTGTGGAGGAGGAGGTCCGGGTACTCGCGGCGGAGGTCGGCGACGCCCGCCCAGAGGTCACGCGAACAGCCGGCCTCGCCGCCCGGTGCAATGCTCGCCGTGACGCGCCCCCCGTAGGACTCGTGGTAGTTTTCGATGAACGCGCGTGCCTCCGCGAGCTGCGTCCGTGCCGACGCGGGCTTGAGCAGGTCCGCGAGTTCGGGGCCGACGACGCCGCGCAGGCCGGCGTCGCCGAGCGCGCGTGCGCCCAGCTCGGGCGTGAAGTCCATCGCGTTGACGGTGGTGACGCCGTGCGTGAGTTGCCGGAGGCAGGCGAGCCGCCACGCCGCCTCGAAGAACGACTCGTCCAGCTCGAGGTCGGCCGAGTGATAGAGCGCAAGCGCCTCCTTGAGCACCGCCTCGCCCTCGAGGTCGCTGAACAGCCCCTGCACGAGCGCAAAGTCGGTGTGGCGGTGCGCGTCGACGAGACCGGGCATCGCGACCATGCCGTCTGCGTCGATGACGCGGTCGGCGGACGCGTGCCAGTCGGCGGCCGTCGTCGGCGCGACGTCGGTGATGGTCCCGTCGACCACCCTGATGGTGCCGCGTTCGAGGAGCCGCCGGTCGCGCTCCATCGTCACGACCACCGCGTCGTGGATGACGAGCTCGCTCATACTGCCGCTGTTTCTCGGCTTCGAGTGTGAATGTTTCTCCCACACGTAGTGGGCGCAGTCACGCGCCGGTGTCGGCGAACGTCGCCCAGCGCGAGAACTAGAGGCCGAGGGCGTCCCGCACGCGACCGACGAGCGACCCGGAGTCGGCCGCTTCGCTGCCGGTGTCGTCCGCGATGCCGAGTTCGTCCGCGATGGCGTCGAGTTCCGCGTCGCTGAAGCGCTCGTCGTCGCGGGCGTCTGCGAGCCACTCGCGCCACTCCTCGTCGCTGAGGACGCCGCGCGAGTCCTCCCACTGCTCCGCGAGCGCCGCCTCGTCCGGGAACGGCACGTCCATGTCGCTCTCGCCCCAGTAGAGCGGGGTGAGCGCGAACGCGTACCGGTCGCCCGGGAGCGGGCGGAACCGATAGGGATAGCCGCCGTAGTGGAACACGTCGTCGGGCGTCACCGTCTCGCCCGTCGGAAGTTCGAGCCTCTCAGACACTACCAGTCCGTTCGTGCTCGGCGTACTTGAGTCGTGCGCGAACCGGCGGCGAGGGCCGCCCCCGGAATCGATCGCTGTCGCCCGAACGCATACGTGTCCGTCGGCCGAACCGTCGGGCGAGATGAGTACCGACGACTGGAGCACGACGGACATGCCCGACCTGTCAGGGCAGACGGCTATCGTGACGGGCGCGAACAGCGGTCTCGGCTACGAGGCGACGCGCGCACTCGCCGGGCACGGCGCGGACGTCGTGATGGCGTGTCGGGACGTCGAGCGCGGCGAGGAGGCCCGCAAGGAGATTCGGGAGGCGGTTCCGGGGGCGTCGCTGACCGTGTTCGAACTCAACCTCGCGGACCTCGACTCCGTGCGGTCGTTCGCCGAGCGGTTCCGCCGCGAGCGCGCGGGACTCGACGTGCTCTGCAACAACGCGGGCGTGATGGCGATTCCGCGCTCCGAGACCGCGGACGGCTTCGAGACGCAGTTCGGCGTCAACCACCTCGGCCACTTCGCGCTCACCGGCCTGCTCCTCGACGTCCTCCGCGAGACGCCCGGCGAGACGCGCGTCGTCACGCAGTCGAGCGGCGTCCACGAGCGCGGCGAGATGGACTTCGACGACCTCCACGGCGAGGCGTCCTACGACCCCTGGGACGCCTACGCCCAGTCGAAGCTCGCGAACCTCCTGTTCGCCTACGAACTCGACCGGCGGCTCCGCGCGGCGAGCGCGAGCGTGCGGAGCGTCGCCTGCCACCCCGGGTATGCCGCGACGAACCTCCAGCGTCGCGGCCCCGAGCAGCGCGGGTCGCGGCTCCGCCTCCTCCTCATGCAGGCCGCGAACGCCGTCCTCGCCCAGCCGGCCGATCGGGGCGCGCTCCCGATGCTGTACGCCGCGACCGCGCCCGACGTCGACGGCGGCGACTACATCGGCCCCGGCGGGTTCATGCAGATGCGCGGCGCGCCCGAGAAACAGTCCTCGAGCGACGCCTCCTACGACCGCGAGAGCGCGCGTCGCCTCTGGTCGGTCTCCGAGGACCTCACCGGCGTCACCTACGACTTGCCGACTCCTCACGAATAGCGCCGGGGAGAGCCCGAACGTGTTCGGGAGAACTGGCAGGGCGGTCGCGGGCGGAGTGACGAGTGATGACGGGCACAGACCGCACCCTCGACGTCCGTGACCACGACGGTGAGCCGTTCAGCACGATCATGAGCGCCCTCGACGACCTCCCCGACGACGGGCGACTCCGCCTCGTCAACTCCTTCGAGCCCGTCCCACTGTACGAGGTCCTGCAGGACCGAGGCTACACGTACGAGACGGACCAGGTCGACGACGACGAGTGGCACGTCTACATCGAACGCGAGTAGTCGCGAGCGACCGGCCGCCCGTTCCGCGTTCGCACTCGGCGGGCGTCGGGCCGTCCACACTTCCTGTCGCCGTCGAAAAACGAGAGCCGCGGGTCGAGGACTGCCTCAGAACGGCAGGCCGCCGGCGTCACTCCCGGCCGTCTCGCCGCGCCCGCCGGTGTCCGGCCCTGTCTCGTCGGGGATTTCGCCCGTCTCGCGGAACGTCTCCTCCAGCTCGGCGAGCTGGGCGTTCACCGCGTCGGCCTGCTGGTGGCTCGGCGCGACCCGGATGCGGACGCGGTCGTAGTCGTGGCACTCGGCGAGGCCGTTCCACGCGCGGAACGCGCCGACGGTGAGCGCCTCGCCCTGCGGGCAGAACGCCGTCGTCGGCGTGAACTCCGCGCGCAAGACGTCGCCACCCTCCTCCTCGGCGTACCGGAAGCCAGCGTCGGGGTGGCGCTGGTCGTGGTTGAGTCGTGCGAGGTTGTAGCCGAACGTCACGTCGTAGACGCCGCGCTCCTCGAACAGCTCGCGCGCCGTCTCGTGGACGGCGACGTGGTCGTCGCCGCGCAGGACGTCGTGGTCGGCGAGGAACGGCCCGGGCTCCGGGAGGTGGTCGGGCACGAACGTCCCCCAGTCGTCGAACGAGTCGTCGGGGTTGCCGGCACCGAGGAAGCTACTCATACCTCACTAGGCGTCCGCCAGCCAGTTGACTCTCGCTCCGAACACGTTCGGCGGAACGCCCACGCCGATGGCGGCGCCTCCTTCGGTCGAGAGCTACCGATGCCCGCCACCAGCTTCGACGCCGAGCGCGCGTTCGACGACGAATCGTTCGCCACGCAGTCCGTCCACCGGAGCGAGCACGCGAAGGTCGTGCTCGGCTACTTCGAACCCGGCCAGTTCATCCCCGTCCACGCCCCCGGGAGCGACCTGACGGTCACGGTCCACTCGGGGACCGGCGTCGTCCGCGACGGCGACGAGGAGCACGCCGTCGAACCGGGGTCGGTCGTCGTGGTGCCCGCGGGCGTGGAGCGCGGCATCCGCGCGGACGAGGACGTGCGACTGGAGGCGTCGCTCGTCACCGCCCCGCCGCCGACCGACGCGGAGCACGAACCCGTCCGCGAGGGACTGCGTCGCGGCGTCTTCGACCCGGACGACTAACACCCCGAACGCGTTCGCGTCCCCTCCCGGAATCCGGGAACCGAGTCGCCGTTCTTTGTCGCTCCCCGTTCGACGTCCACCCGGAGGAGGACCATCTATGTTCGACGCCACGCGCCGACGCGTCATGCAGGCGCTCGGTATCGGCGGTGCGGCCTCGCTCGCCGGCTGTTCGGAGACGCTGGCGAACCACCGGGCGGAGATGGGCGAGCACGGCCGGCACGCCGGCGACGCCGAGCGGGTCGCCGCCGACCCGACGGACGTGCCCGCGCCGATTCGGCGCTCGACGTCGAAACACCACGACGTGACGCTCACCGTCGAGGAGGTGACCGCCGAGATTGAACCTGGCGTCACGTTCGACTACATGACCTTCGACGGGCGGATTCCGGGGCCGATGATTCGGGTGCGACAGGGCGACACCGTCTCCTTCACGCTGGAGAACGCCCCGGACGGGATGACGCACAACGTCGACATGCACGCCGTCTACGGGACGGGCGGGGGCGCAGTGGCGACGACCGTCGGGCCGGGCGAGGCGAACGCCGAGCGCTTCCGCTGTGAGTACCCGGGGGCGTTCGTCTACCACTGCGCCGTCCCGAACATGGACTACCACGTCTCGGCGGGGATGTTCGGGCTGATTCTCGTCGAGCCGCCGGAGGGCCTCCCGTCGGTCGACCGGGAGTTCTACGTCGGCCAGCACGAACTCTACACGGACAAGGATGCGGGCGAGGAGGGCCACCACACGTTCGACTTCAAGGCGATGGAGCGCGAGGACCCGAGCTACGTCCTCATCAACGGCGAGAAGCACGCGCTGACCGCGGACCGCCACGGCGCGGCGCAGGCCGAGGTCGGGGAGACCGTCCGCGTCTTCATGGTGGATGGGGGTCCGAACCTCACCGCGAACGTCCACCCCATTGGGAACGTCTGGGCGAGCGCGTACCGCGACGGCGCGCTCGCGGGGACGGGCGAGGAGTACGTGCAGACGATGGCCGTCCCGCCGGGGAGCGCGATGGTCGGCCGGCTTGACCTGCCCGTGCCCGAGACGGTCAAGCTCGTCGACCACGCGCTCTCCCGGGCCACCCGGAAGGGCTGTCTCGCGGAAATCGCCGTACGTGGCGACGAGAACCCCGCCGTCTTCGACCCCTCACCCGGAAAATCGCGCTCCGCGGACGAGGACGGGCCGGCCTACTGACGTCGCCGGACGGCCCGCGTTCGACGTCTGCGTCACCGCTCCCCGACCACCGGCACGCCCGGCTTCGGGGTACACTTCTCGCTGCACCCTACACTTCTCGCTGCACCTGCGACCACATCTCGCTGAGGCGGCCGCTCGGGGAGCCGTCGCGCGACTCGATTTCGACGGCGAGCGTGTCGTCGGCCGCGACGATGTTGATGGACTCGAACGTGCGGACGTAGAGCGAAACCTGCCGGAAGTTCTTCTGAATCGAGGACTGCTCGGCGATGAGGCCGGCGTCGGCCAGCCGGTCGAGTTTCCGGTAGGCCGTCGAGGAGGGGATGTCGCAGCGCTCGATGAGGTCGCGGGCCGAGCGCGGTTCGTCGAGCGCCTCGAGCATCGCGCGACAGTCGGCGTCGTCGAGCGCGCCGAGGACGTCCGCCGTCGAGAGCGCGACGTCCGGGTCGGCGGTGTGCTCCGTCGTCGTGTCGTCCTGCTCGCGTGTCCGATGAGGGTCAGTGTGTACGTGTATCATGTCGGTCATGGGTGGGTCGCACGGAGTCGCGGCGTCGGTCAGGATTGCCAGACGATGGTGACGACGTCGTCGTCGCGTTCGAGCGTCTCGTAGGTCCAGCCCCGGTCCTCAAGTTTCGGGTAGAGGTGCTGGGGCGCGCGGTCGTTCACCTGCACGAGGACGGTTTCCCCGTCGAGGGCCGCGAGGCGTTCGAGCGTCGTCGTGAGCGGCTCCGGTGGTGGGGCCTGCCGGACGTCGAGGACGTCGCGTGGCCGGTCGGCCGGTGCGTCCGTGGCGTCGACGGCGCCGTCGAAGTCGTCAGTCGCCATATCGCTCGGTTGTGGCTTCGACACGCAAGTCGTATCGCCGAACATGTTCGCTGACACTCACTGCTGGCCGACCGACCACCCGAGCCGGTTCGCGAGCGTCGGCTTGGTGGCGTGTCGCCAGACGACGAGCCAGAGGTTCAGCGTGAACAACGCGAGACCGAACGCGACGGCGACGCTCCCGAGAGTCGTGACGGGACGCGGGAGGGTGATGGCGTCGCCGGCGACGAGGAGAGCGGTGCCGCCGCCGAAGAGCGCGAGGTCCGCCCACGCGAGCGCGTCGACGTAGAGGTCGTCGATCATCGGGACTTCCTCGAAGCCGAGGCGGTCGCTGTACCGGTTGACCCAGACGATGAACGGGACGACGTGGTAGAGGGTGCCGGTGACGACGAAGCCGACGACGCCGAGGACGAGGATCGAGAACGCGCCGGGCGCGCCGAACGCCGCGTCGTACGCGAGCGGGTCGGCGAGCCAGTGCGGGAGCGTCCACGCGACCCACAGGACGGCCGCGAGGGGGACGACGGCGTAGCGCCGGAGCATCGGCCCCCACTCGACGCTGGCCGCGCGGAGGCGGCGCGCCATCACGACGGCGACGGCGAGGACGCCCGCGAGAACGAGCACGCCGCCGAGTCGCGCCAGGAGCGCGTGCCCGAGGAGGCGGCCGGCGGCGAGCAGCAGGAGGCCGGCCGTATAGCCAGTCTCCTCGAGCGACTGGAGGCGCTCGTCGAACGCGTCGAGGTCGGACTGGGCGAACATCGGGACGAGCTGGTAGAGTGCGCCGAACACCGTCAAGAGGACGCCGCCGAAGAGCGCGAGCGCGACGTGCGCGCCCCGAACACCCGTTCGGTCGAGCGGCCCGAGGACACCCGGAACGCGGAAGCCGACGGCCAGCAGGAGACCGAGCGTCGAGACGACGAGGAAGCACGCGAGCGCGTACGAGAAGTGGCGTTCGGTCACGTCGAGCGGCCGGGCACGGGCGAGCGTCCGGCCGACGTTGTAGACGAAGACCCAGAAACCGAGGAGGAGAACGCCGGCGAAGGCCGGCGCGAGACCGAACGAGCCGGCGTGGAGGGTGACCGCGAATCCGACGAGGCCGACGGCGAGCAGGCCGAGTTGCGCGCCGGCGAGTCGCCGCGAGTGCAGGCGGACGCCGGACCAGACCGGGACGAACTGCGTCATCGCGCCGGCGATGGTGACACAGACCCACCCGACGAGCAGGAGGTGGACGTGTGCGAGCCCGGCCGACAGCGAGACGCTCCGGCCGCCGTCAAGCCCGATGCCGACGGCCGCGAGCAGCAGCGCGAGCGCGACGACGAAGTGCCCGAGCGGAATCCGCATCGGTGGCTGGACGTCAGTGTCGACGTCTGTGGGGAGCATACGTCACGATACGGTCCTGCCCCATCTCGGCTCTCCCCCGAACGTGTTCGGGGAACGCGGTGGGCGGTTTGGGGCAACGCGCCCGTGTGGGTACTGTTCGGGGTGTCATTTATAGCCCCCAACGGTGATGCTCCGGTCATGGCTGACGACACAGCGGACAGCCAGGGGCTTAGCACGGAGAGCGTTCACGCCGGCGCGGAACCGGACCCGGCGACCGGGTCGCGCGCGACGCCGCTCTATCAGACGACGTCCTACGAGTTCGCGGACGCGGACGACGCCGCCGCGCAGTTCGGCCTCGAGAAACCCGGACACGTCTACTCGCGGCTGATGAACCCGACGGTCGACGTCCTACAGGACCGCCTCGCCGCGCTCGAGGGCGGCGTCGGCGCCGTCGCCACCGCCTCGGGGATGGCGGCGCTCAACCTCGCGACGTTCATACTCGCCGAGGCCGGGGACAACATCGTCGCCTCCTCGGCGCTCTATGGCGGGACGTACACCTACCTCACGCACACCGTCGAGCGCCGCGGCGTGACGACGCGGTTCGTGGACACCCTCGACATCGAGGCCTACCGGGACGCCATCGACGAAGACACCGCGTTCGTCCTCCTCGAAACCATCGGGAACCCCGCACTCGTCACCCCTGACATCGAGGCCGTCGCCGACGTCGCCCACGAGCACGACACGCCGCTCGTCGTGGACAACACGTTCGCGACGCCCGCGCTCTGCAACCCCATCGAGCACGGCGCGGACGTCGTCTGGCACTCCACGACGAAGTGGCTCCACGGCGCCGGCACGACCCTCGGGGGCGCGCTCGTGGACGGCGGGACGTTCGACTGGGCCGCCCACGCCGACGACTACCCCGAAATCGGCGCGGACAACCCCGCGTATCACGGCGTGAACTTCGCGGAGCGCTTCGGCGACGCCGCGTTCACCTACGCCGCCATCGCGCGCGGCCTCCGGGACCTCGGGAACCAGCAGTCGCCGTTCGACGCGTGGCAGACCCTGCAGGGCGTCCAGACGCTCCCCCTCCGAATGGAGCGCCACTGCGAGAACGCCGAAATCGTCGCCGACTACCTCGCCGACCACGACGCGGTCTCATGGGTGAACTACCCCGGCCTCGAGAGCCACGAGACCCACGAAACGGCGAGCGACTACCTTGAGGGCGGATTTGGTGGGATGCTTACCTTCGGCCTCGACGCCGGCTACGACGCCGCGCGCGCCACCGTCGAGAACGCCGAGCTGGCGTCGCTCCTCGCGAACGTCGGGGACGCGAAGACCCTCATCATCCATCCCGCGAGCACCACCCACCAGCAACTCACCGAGGACGAGCAGGCCGAGGCGGGCGTCACGCCCGACATGGTTCGCCTCTCCGTCGGTATCGAGGACCCCGCAGACATCCTCGCCGACCTCGAGGCCGCCATCGAGGCCGCCACCGCCTAGGGGTCACCCTGTTCCCACGTTTCGGGAACGAACGTCGGTCTCTCCTCCCCGCTCCGCAAACGCCCGAATACTCACCGATGGTCGAGAAACCGACGCGCTATCGGGTGTCCGAGCCCGCCGACTGCGACGACGAGTGGCACGTGTTCACCCGCGAGTCAGAGGGCGACCCGCCGCGCCACGTCGGGACGCTCGTCGCGGACGACCCCGACGACGCACACGAGACGGCGACGCGGCTGTTCGCGTGGTACGCCGAGGAAGTCTGGGTCTGCCGAACGGCCGACCTCCACCGGTACGCGGCGACGCCGCGCGGCGACGAATCCCCCTCAACCCCGGAGGTCGGCGGCGAGGAACGCTCCTACGAGGAAACGGAAGTCGAAGGCCCGCACGACTAGCGGGTCGGGCCGCCGTTCTCAGCGCGTGAAGAGGTCCGTCGAGAGGTATCGCTCGCCCGTGTCGGGGAGGACGACGACGATGCGTTTCCCGTCGTTCTCGGGACGGCGCGCGAGTTGCGCCGCGGCGTCGAGCGCCGCCCCGGCCGAGATGCCGGCGAGGATGCCGTCGGTCGCCGCGAGCTCCCGTGTCCGTTCGCGGGCGTCCGCGCGCTCGACGGTCACGACGTCGTCGAGGAGTTCGGTGCGCAGGACGTCCGGGACGAACCCGGCGCCGATGCCCTGAATCCCGTGTGAGCCAGCCTCGCCGCCCGAGAGGACGGGGGAGTCGGCCGGTTCGACGGCCACCGACTCGACGCCCTCCGCGCCCATCTCCTCCTTGATGTACTCGGAGACGCCGGTTATCGTGCCGCCCGTGCCGACGCCCGCGACGACCATGTCGACCTCGCCGTTCGTCCCCTCCCAGATTTCGCGGCCGGTCGTCTCGCGGTGGACGCGCGGGTTCGCGAGGTTCTCGAACTGCTGGGGGACGAACGTGTCCTCGAGGTCTTCGGCGAGTTCGGCGGCGCGCTCGATGGCGCCGTCCATCCCTTCGTCGCTCGGCGTGAGTTCGAGGTCGGCGCCGTAGGCGGCGAGGAGGCGGCGGCGCTCCTCGCTCATCGACTCGGGCATCGTCAACACGAGGTCGTAGCCCTTCGCGGCGGCCGCGGCGGCGAGGCCGACGCCCGTGTTGCCGCTCGTCGGCTCGACGATGGTGGTGTCGTCGTCGAGGTGGCCGCGCTCCTCGGCGGCCTCCAGCATCGCGACGGCGATGCGGTCCTTCACCGAGTGCGTCGGGTTCTGCGACTCGAGTTTGCCGACGACGGTTCCAGGGACGGAGTCCAGTCGGACGAGCGGCGTCTCACCCACCACGTCCGTGACGCTGTCGACGATCGTCATCACTCCGACCTACGGCGGGGATACCCTTCACCCCGGACCCCCTGTATAGGGGGAGAGTTTACCCCGCCAGCCGGGTTGCCTACCCGAGGCGACCGGTTCGTGTCCGGCGACTCACTCGGTTCGGGGCCGCGCCCGATGTGGGTTTACGAACGTATCGCCGTAATACCCCGTTATCGGGGTATTTTATGTGGGGGTGGAAGTATCCCGAATCGGACCCGAATAAACAATCCCCACAATATCGGGGGGAGTGCGTTACCTGACAGGGAGTCCTACGAGGACGCGATGATGTCCCGGGGAGAGCACCGATTCCGCTGTCCGTCCTGCGGGGAGTCGATCGTCGTCGACGAGCGGATGAAACGCGCACTCCTCGACGCCGGGTGCGTCCTCTGTCAGACGCCACTGACCGACGCCGACTTCACGCGACTCTCGGGGGCGCCCCCGGAGTTGTAGGCGACCGCCCACCCCCGAACCGACGCCTCCTTTTAAACAACCCTCGCAATAAGGGGTCTATCTCTAACCAATCTCTCCCGAGTCATACAGACATCGAGAGACAACTGAGACCTATGAGACACCACTACCGATGAGACGGAACACACAGCTCGGACTCATCTCGGGACTCGTCGCCTCGGTCCTCCTCCCGATGTGGGTCGTCGCGCTCAACGACTACGGCCACGTGGAGGGGATCCGGATCGACCAGTCCGTATCGCGCATCCGACCGCTCCAGGGGTTCGTCGCGACACCCAACGAGCTGATGCCGAGCGAGGTCGGCGTCGTCGTCTGGGTCGCGCTGTTCGGCCTCGTCGCCGCGCTCGTCGGCACCCACCGCTTCATGGACCACCTCGTCCGCCCGAACGACGGGGACGAGGCGGTCGACGCACAGCCGACGTTCCCCTGGATAGAGACCGACCACCGATGGATTGCGGAGTACCGCGCACCGTCCGAAGACGTCACGGGCCTCATCGCGATGGGGTCACTAACCGTCCTCGCGATCGTGTTCGCGGCGCTGTTCAGCGCCGAATACCTCACCTACGCCCGGACGCAGTACTTCGGAGTCTACTTCGCGGGGATATTCCTCTCCCTGACGGGGTCGACCGTCGCGTACTACGCGTGGTTCATGCCGCACGTCGAGGTGGCCGAAGAACGGAGTCACAGCACATGAGCAAGACAGACCCCACCGACGACACGACGGACGAAGAGCAGGCCGCGTGCGACTCCTGCCCACACGAGGACGAGAACGAGGGATGGATGCCGAGCATCTTCACCGCCGAGTGGCGCTCGATTCCGCGCCGGCGCTACGCACAGGCGCTCGCGACCGTCGGCGGCCTCACCGCCGTCGGGAGCCTCGCCGCGCCCGTCGCCAGCCTCACGAACGTCTTCGAGCAGGAGTACACGGGCCCCATCTACTCGCAGGGCGTCCACCTCGTGGACGGCGACGGGAACCGCGTGACCGTCGACGCCCTCGACTACGGCGAGGGGATGACGGTCTACCCCGCGACCCACCCCGGCATCGCGAAAGCGCCGACGGTGCTCGTCCGGTACAAGGAATCGCAGTACGGCGGCGAGACGCGGATGGACTCCGTCGTCGACGGCTACGCCGCCTACTCGAAGGTCTGCACGCACGCCGGCTGTATGGTCGGGAGCGCGGACGAGAACCCGCTCGTCTGCCCGTGCCACTTCGGGAAGTACGACCCGACGCAGGGCGCGGCCGTCGTCAGCGGGCCGCCGCCCCGCCCGCTCCCCCAGCTCCCCATCACGCAGAACGACAACGGCGAACTCATCGCCATCGGCGACTTCGAGGGGCCGGTCGGCGCCGGAGGTGAGTGACGATGGGCCGCATCGAGAACTGGCTCGACGAGCGCTTCGAGCTGGAGGTCTTCGAGCCCTACCTCGGGAAGTCCTTCCCGGCGGAGGACTCGTTCCTCCTCGGCGAGGTGGCGCTGTTCAGTTTCGTCATCCTCGTCATCACGGGGTCGTTCCTCGGCCTCCTCTACATCCCGTCCATCGAGAGCGTCACCTACCACGGGAGCGTCGTCCGCTATCAGGGCCAGGAGCTCCCGGCGGCGTTCGCGTCCGTCCTCCAGATCACCTACGACACGCCGTTCGGGATGTTCGTCCGGCGCTTCCACCACTGGGCCGCCCACCTGTTCGTCGCCGCCATCGCGCTCCACATGCTTCGGGTCTTCTTCACGGGCTCGTACCGGAAGCCGCGGGAGGCGAACTGGGCGGTCGGCGTCGTACTCGCGGCGCTCGCGATGCTCGCTGCCTACACCGGCTACTCGCTGCCGTTCGACGAGTTCGCGACGACCGCGACCTCCATCGGCTACAACCTCGCGGGCTCCATCCCCCTCATCGGGGACTTCCTCGCGAAACTCGTCTTCGGCGGGGACTACCCGACGAACACGTCGATTCCGCGGCTCTACTTCCTCCACGTGTTCGTCGTGCCCGTCCTCATCACGCTCTTCATCGGGCTGCACATGGCCATCCTGGTCCACCAGAAGCACACCGAGGCCGAACGCGACGGCGACGTGGAGACGACCCGCGGCCGGGTCGACCGGGACGACGACGGCATCGTCGTCGGCCTCCCGGCGTTCCCGAACCAGACGGCGGTCAGCGCGGTCGTCTTCTTCCTCACCGTCGCGACGACCTCGCTGCTCGCGGGCTTCCTGCCCGTGCACAACGTCGCCGAATACGGCCCCCACGACCCGGCGAGCACGCCGGCAGTCATCATGCCCGACTGGTTCCTCATGTGGGTGTACGGCTTCCTGAAGCTCTGGCCGACGTGGCTGAACTTCAGCGTCGCCGGCCTCCACTTCTCGCCGGAGTTCCTCGCCGGCGTCGTGCTCTCGGGCGCGGTGTTCCTCGCCGTGCTCGCCTGGCCGTTCCTCGACGTCCACGAGGAAAACGTCCACTTCACCGCGGACCCGCTCACGCGGCCGCGAGCGACGGCGGTCGGCGTCGCCGGCGTCCTAATGATCATGGTCGCGTCCATCGCGGGGATGAACAACCTCCTCGCGGACCTCGTCGGAATGGGCACCGGCCCCATCAACAACGCCCTCACCGCCGCGCTCATCGTCTGGCCGCTCGCCGGCGCGCTCGCGACCTACTACGCCCTCGGGGGCACCGAGACGACGACCGACCACACCGAGACGCATCGTGCTGACGACTGACCACACGACCACACCACAATGAGCGACACTGACAAGACAGGACAGGCGAACCGTGACGGAGACACCAGCCGTGTCTCCCGACGGAGCTTCCTCGCCGGCGTCGGGACGACGGCCGCCCTCGGCCTCAGCGGCCTCTCCTCGGCCGAAGAGGACGACATGAACGGCCTCGAAATCGTCTCCGACCCCATCGGGAACTACCCCTACCGGGACTGGGAGGACTTCTACCGCGAGCAGTGGGACTGGGACTCCATCTCCCGCTCGACGCACAGCGTCAACTGCACGGGCAGCTGCTCGTGGGACGTCTACGTGAAGAACGGGCAGGTCTGGCGCGAGGAGCAGGCCGCCGACTACCCGACGTTCGACGAGGACCTCCCGGACCCGAACCCGCGCGGCTGCAACAAGGGCGCGTGCTACTCCGACTACGTCAACGCCGAACAGCGCATCAAGTACCCGCTGAAGCGCACCGGCGAGCGCGGCGAGGGCAAGTGGAAGCGCATCAGCTGGGACGAGGCGCTCACCGAGATTGCCGAGCACGTCATTGATGAGGTGCAGGCGGGGCGCTACGACTGCATCAGCGGCTTCACGCCGATCCCGGCGATGAGTCCCGTCTCCTTCGCCTCCGGGAGCCGGTTCATCAACCTGCTCGGCGGCGTCAGCCACTCCTTCTACGACTGGTACTCGGACCTGCCGCCGGGCGAACCGCTCACCTACGGCCACCAGACGGACAACTCGGAGGGCTCCGACTGGTACAACGCCGACTACATCATCGCGTGGGGGTCGAACGTCAACGTCACGCGCATCCCGGACGCGAAGTACTTCCTCGACGCCGGGTACAACGGCACGAAGCGCGTCGGCGTCTTCACCGACTACTCCCAGACCGCCATCCACACCGACGAATGGATCAGCCCGAAGGCGGGGACGGACGCCGCGCTCGCGCTCGGCATGGCGCACACCATCGTCGAGGAAGGCCTCTACGACGCCGCGCACCTGAAGGAGCAGTCCGACATGCCGCTGCTCGTCCGGGCGGACACGGGCAAATACCTCCGCGCGAGCGACCTCGACATGGGGAACGAGAAGACCCTCCTCATGCTCGACCAGCAGGGCGAAGTCCGCGTCGCCCCCGGGTCGCTCGGCGTCCGCGACGGCAAGTACGACGCGGACGCGAGCATCTCGCTCGACTTCGACCCTCAACTCGACGTCGACACGACCATCGAGGGCATCCCGGTCACGACCGTCTGGACGAAACTCCGCGAGCGCCTTGCGGAGTACACGCCCAAAGCCGTCCACGAGGAGACGCGCGTCGGCGAGGAGACGCTCCAGCGGGTCGCCCGCGAGTTCGCGAACGCCGACAAGGCGAAGATCATCCACGGGAAGGGCGTCAACGACTGGTACCACAACGACCTCGGCAACCGCGCCATCCAGCTCCTCTGTACCCTCACCGGGAACATGGGGGAGAACGGGACAGGCTTCGACCATTACGTCGGCCAGGAGAAGATCTGGACGACCCACGGCTGGAAGTCCCTCTCCTACCCGACCGGCGACGTTCGCGGCGTCCCGACGACGCTCTGGACCTACTACCACGCCGGCATCCTCGACAACGCCGACCCCGAGACGGTTGCGCGCGTCGAGGAAGCCATCGAGAAGGACTGGATGCCCGTCTATCCGTCCGAGCGCGCTGATGGGACGCGGCCCGACCCCTCGACGATGTTCGTCTGGCGGGGCAACTACTTCAACCAGTCCAAGGGGAACGTCGCCGTCGAGGAGGAACTCTGGCCGAAACTCGACCTCGTCGTCGACATCAACTTCCGGATGGACTCGACCGCGCTCTACTCGGACATCGTCCTCCCGGCGGCGAGCCACTACGAGAAGTACGACCTCTCGATGACGGACATGCACTCCTACGTGCACCCGTTCACGCCCGCCATCGAGCCGCTCGGCGAGGCGAAGACCGACTGGCAGATCTTCCGCGACCTCGCGAAGAAGGTGCAGGAGGTCGCGACACGGCGCGGCGTCGAGCCGGTCGAGGACCGCGAGTTCGACCGCCAGATCGACCTCCAGTCCATCTACGACGACTTCGTCTACGACTGGATCGACGGCGAGTCGGACGCGCTCGTTGAGGACCGCGCCGCCGTCGACTTCGTCCTCGAACACTCCAAGGAGACGAACCCCGACCACTCCGACGACCACGTCACGCTCGACGATATCATCGAGCAGCCACAGCGCTTCAAGGCCGCCGGCGACCACTGGACGTCCGACCTCGAGGACGGCGAGGCGTACGCGCCGTGGAAGGACTTCGTGCAGGACAAGGAGCCATGGCCGACGTTCTCCGGGCGCCAGCAGTACTACATCGACCACGACTGGTTCCTCGAGCTCGGCGAGGAACTCCCCACCCACAAGCAACCCGAGACCCAGCAGGACGACTACCCCTTACAGTACAACACGCCCCACGGCCGGTGGTCGATCCACTCCACGTGGCGCGACCACCCCGACATGCTCCGGTTGAACCGCGGCGAACCCGTCGTCTACCTCAACCCGAGCGACGCCGAGGAGCGCGGCATCGAGGACGGCGACGACGTCGTCCTCTTCAACGACCTCGCGGAGGTCGAAGCGCAGGCGAAAATCGTCGCCGGCAGCCCGCAGGGGTCGGCGACGATGTACCACGCCTGGGAGATGTACCAGTTCCCCGACCGGCAGAACTTCAACGCACTCGTCCCGATGTACATGAAACCGACACAGCTCATCCAGTACCCCGAGGACTCGGGCGAGCACGTCTCGTTCTCCCCGAACTACTGGGGGCCGACCGGCGTGAACAGCGACGTCCGCATCGACGTGCGGAAGAAGGGAGGTGACGGCCAGTGAGCGCCGACGACGGCACGAAGACGCCGCCCGGCGTCGAAGTCGCGGACGGCGTCGACCACCAGGTCGCGATGGTGATGGACCTGAACAAGTGCATCGGCTGTCAGACCTGCACCATCGCCTGCAAGCACCTCTGGACCGAGTCCGGCGGCCGCGAGTACATGTACTGGAACAACGTCGAGACGAAGCCCGGGAAGGGCTACCCGCGCGGCTGGGAGGACTCCGGCGGCGGCTGGAAGTCCGACCAGCACAAGGAGCGCCAGCCCGGCGAGATTCCCGACCGCGAGGACTACGGCGAACACCTCACCTTCGACTACGAGAGCACGCTCTTCACCGGCGAGAACGAGCACGTCGAGCCCGAGCAGGACGCCCAGTGGGGGCCGAACTGGGAGGAGGACCAGGGCGCCGGCGAGTACCCGAACTCCTACCGGTTCTACCTCCCACGCATCTGCAACCACTGCACCCACCCCTCCTGCGTGGAGGCGTGCCCGCGCAGCGCCGTCTACAAGCGCGCGGAGGACGGCATCGTCCTCGTCGACCAGGACCGCTGTCGCGGCTACCGGTACTGCGTCGAGGGCTGCCCGTACAAGAAGATCTACTACAACGCCACGCGCAAGAAGTCCGAGAAGTGCCTGTTCTGTTACCCGCGCGTCGAGGGAGAAGGCCCGGACGGCGAGGTCCACGCGCCCGCCTGCGCGGAGCAGTGCCCACCCCAGCTGCGGCTCGTCGGCTTCCTCGACGACGAGAAGGGGCCAATCTACAAGCTCGTCGAGGAGTACGGCGTGGCGCTCCGACTCCACCCCGAGTTCGCGACGCAGCCGAACGTCTACTACATCCCGCCGTACGCGCCGCCCCAGCACTCCGAGGACGGCGAGACCATCGACGTCGAGCGCATCCCGCGGACCTACCTCGAGGAGCTGTTCGGCGAGAAGGTCCACGACGCGCTCGACACCATCGAGCGCCACCGCGAGCGCGTCGAGAACGGCGGGGAGAGCGAGCTGATGGAGATACTGCAGGACCAGAACCCGGCCGAACAGTACCGCCTCGAAGTCTTCCGGGAGGGGGAGGGGAATGCCTAGGGACGACACCCGCACGCGGGTGCTCGCGGTCGCCGTGGCGTTCCTCCTCGTCGCGACGGCGGTCGGCCCCGCCGTGGTCGCGAGCCGGCCGGCCTACGAGATTCCGGTCCACGAGGTGGACGACGGCCAGCAGTTCGAGAACCCGACGTCAGACGCGTGGCTCGACACGGAATCCGTCGAGGTGTCGATGGCGGGCGCGCCGAGCGGCGCGCCGAACGCGAAGGACGTCACCGTCACCACGACGCACGTCCGCGTCGTCCGCACCGACGCGAAACTCTACGTCCGAATGCGCTGGAAGGACCCGACGATGAACCGCACGGCGGACGACCCGGGCGAGTTCCCCGACAAGGCCGCCATCGAGTTGCCGGTGAACGAGAGCGCCCGCCCACCCATCTCGATGGGGTCGCGGAGTAACCCCGTGAACGTCTGGGTGTGGAGCGCCAGCGACGGCGCGGAGGAACTCGTCGCCGGCGGTCCGGGCACGACGACGTACATGGCGAACACGTCTATCGAGACGAACGCCACCTACGCGGACGGCCACTGGCAGGTCGTCTTCGAGCGCACCCTCACCGCTACCGGCGCGAACCGGACGGACATCACCCTCGAACACGACCTCAACGTCGCGTTCGCCGTCTGGGACGGCGGGAACGGAGAACGCGGCGGCCACAAGGCGGTCAGCGAGTGGTACTACCTGCCGTTCGAGGCCGACGGCGGACCGCCCTACGAGACGATACTCTGGCTGATCGCCAGCGCCGCCGTCCTCGTCGTCACCGTCGTGACGGTCGAGGGCGTGCGCCGGACGCGAGGCGGCAACGGAGGAGACACCAAATGACGCACCTAGACCACCCCGACGAAACGGACGAATCGATCGACGTAGCCGACCTCGACATGGACGCCGCCGCGCGTGGCGAACTCTACCGCCTGCTCGCGCGGGCGTTCGAGCACCCGGACGAGGAGTTCCACGCGGACCTCCAGTCGGGCGCGTTCGCGGAGGCCTGTCGCGACCTGCTCGCGCGGACGTCGCTCGACGTCTCGCTGCCCGACCTCTCGGTCACCGAGGACTACGAGGCGCTCGCCGCGCGCTACAACGACCTCTTCGTGGTCGGGTTCGCCGAGTACGAGGACCGCACCGACGGCACGCTCGCCTCCACGGGGCCGCCGGTGCCGCTCTACGAGATCGAGTACCGCTCGGACACCCAGTGGGGTGACGTGAACATCGACCTCGCGCGGGCGTACGACTACTACGGCGTCAGCGTCGACGAGAGCGAGCGCGACAACCACGACAACCTCCGCCTCGAACTCTCGTTCGCCGGCTACCTCGCGCGGCGCGCGGCGCTGAACCCCGAGGAGGGCGCGGCCGGCGCGCGCCTCGACTTCCTCGACCGGCATCTCGGCGTCCTCGCCGACGGCGTCGCCGACGCGCTCGACGAGGAGCACGACACCGACGTCTACGGCGCGCTCGGGTCGTTCCTCGCCGCGTTCGTCGCGGCGGACGCCGCCGACCTCGGGACGCGACGCGAACAGGGTGAGATACCGTGACCGACGCCACAGCCCGGCTCCGTCGTCCCGCAGGAACGGCGACGGGACGACGCGACTGGCGGCCGGCGCTCGCCGCCCTCGCGCTCCTCGCGGCGGCGGTGCCGTTCGCCCGCCGCCTCGTAGTGAACCTCCCGGGAACGGTCGTCCCCGGCCTCGCGAGCGCCTACGGGGCGAGCGTCACGGTGGCGGTGCTCGGCCCCGCGCTCGCCGCGGCGGGACTCGCGCTCGGCACGACTGACCGCGTCGAGCGCGTCAGCCTCGTCGCCCTCGCCGTCTTCGCGCCGCTCACGCTCGCCGCCGACGCCGCCTACCTGCCCGCCGCGGGTATCGTCACCCTCGCGGGTGGTGTCGCCGTCTGGCGGCGTCTCACGCGCGTCGAATCGACTGGACTGCGCCGAGTCGGCCGCGCCCTCCTCGGCGTCGCGGCCGTCGCGGCTATCGGGTGCTCGCTCGCCGCAGCCGTCGGCCTCGCCCCCGCGTCCGTCCGGCAGACCGGCACCGTGCTCGCCCTCGGCGCCGCCGTCGCGACTGGCGTCGCAGCCGACGCCGACATGCTCGACTGGTCGGCCGGCGCGCTCGCCGCGAGCCTCGCCTACGCGCTCGGTACGAGCGCCCCGTACGTCACGGGTGCCGTCGCGCTCGTCGTCGGCGGCGTCGTCGGCGCGTCGCTCCCGCTGCTCGTCGCGGCACTCGGCGGCGTCACCGCCGCGACTGTCGCGAGCGTCCGCCAGCGGGCGGTCGGCCCGGCGTGTGGCGCGCTCCTCGTGCTCGTCGCGGGCGCCCCCGTGACCGTGCCGCGCGCGCTCGCCGCCGTGCTCGGCGTCGTCGTCGTCCTCGGAGGTGTCGCCGAATGAGCGACGACTGTGGCGACGACTGCGGGTGCGGCGACCACGACATGGGCATCCCCGACCCGAACCCCGACGGGCCGGCCGACCCGCAGCTCGACCCGGAGCGCAGCCCGGGCTTCGAGTCGTCGATCAGCGCGCTCGAAGACATCGAGGTGAGTCGCGACGACGTCGTCATCGGCACCGCCGAACCGCACGAGCTCACGGCCGCCGACACCGACCCCGTCGCCGGGAACGCGCCCGACGAATTGCTCGCTGACCTCCGCGAGGGGACGGCGACCGAACGCCAGCGCGCCGCCCTCGAACTGGCCGACCGGGAGCGCACGCCCGCGGCCGTCGAGGCGCTCGCGACGGCCGCCCGCGACGACGCGGATGCCGACGTCCGGCAGTTCGCCGTCGAGGCGCTCGGCGAACTCGGCGGTGACCGCGCCGCCGCAGTCGCCCGCGACGCGACTGACGACGACGACCCGTGGGTGCGCGCGGAGGCCATCGTCGCCCTCGACCACCTCGACCGCGCCGCGCACGCCGACCACCTCGACGCCGCGCTCGGGGACCCCCACCACGCCGTTCGACGGAACGCGCTCGTCTCGCTGTTCAAACTCCGCGGCGAGGGCGCCCTCCCCGCGCTGCTCGACGCGGTGGACGACGACAGCGAGCGCGTGCGCGAGTGGGTCGCGCACCTGCTTGGCGGCATCGACGACGAGCGCGCGAGCGACGCGCTCGAAACGCTCGCCCGCGACGACGTCGGCGTCGTCGCGAAGACCGCCGTCGACGCCCTCGACACCGACGCCGGCCGCTTCCGCCGGCAGTTCACGAAGGCCGCCGAGCGCACGACGAACGCACCGGCCGACGACCGACTCAACCGCCACCCAGACCTATGACGAGCGACACCGCAGACGCCATCGACGACCGCATCGAACCCGCGCTCCGGAACGTGCGCGAGCCGAACGCCGGCGTGGACGTCCTCGAGACCGGCCTCGTCCAGCACGCCACCCTCGACGACGACGGCGCCGCGACCGTCGGCCTCGACTTCGGGACGGTCGACGCCCGGACCGGCCAGGAAGTCGCCGACGTGGTCGCGCGCGCCGTCCGCGACGTCCCGGCCGTCGACTCCGTCCACGTCGAGCAGGCCGCCCCCGACACGGGCGAGCGCAGCAGCGGCGCGGGCGCGTTCGACCGCGTCATCGCCGTCGCGAGCGCGAAGGGCGGCGTCGGGAAGTCGACGATTGCGACCCAACTCGCCCGCGCGCTCGCCGCGTCCGGCGACGACGTCGCGCTCTTCGACGCGGACATCCACGGCCCGAACGTCCCCGCGCTCCTCGACGTCTCCGGGCCGATTTACTCGAACGACGACGGCGACCCGCTGCCCGTCCGGCGCGAGGGCATCGACGTGATGAGCGTCGGGTTGATGACGGAGGGCGCGCCGCTCGCGTGGCGCGGCGCGATGGCGCACGACGCCGTCTCCGACCTCTTCGCGGACACCGCGTGGTCGGCGGGCGGCACGCTCGTCATCGACCTGCCGCCGGGCACCGGCGACGTCGTCCTCACGACGCTCCAGGAAGTCCCGGTGGACGGCGTGGTCGTGGTGACGACGCCGTTCCACTCGGCCGTCTCGGACACCGAGAAGACCGTCGAGCTCTTCCGTGAGAACGACGTCCCCGTCCTGGGCACGGTCGTCAACATGGCGCGCTTCACCTGCGAGAACTGCGACCACGACCACGACCTCTTCCCCGGTGAGACGCCGGCCGACGCCCTCGACACCCATCGGCTCGCGGAGATTCCGTTCACCGAGACGCTCCAACAGCCCTCCGAGACCGAGGACGTGCCACAGCCGGTCACCGACCTCGCGGACGCCGTGGAGGCACGCTACGAGGAAATCTGGGAGGTCGAGGTGCCCGAGTCCGGCGTCGACCTCCGCGGGCTGCCGGCGGACGAGCGCCACGACGCCGTCGCCAAGGCCTTCGACGCGCTCGACGCCGGGGAGACGTTCGTCGTCGTCAGCGACCGCGACCCGACGCCCGTCCGGAACTACCTCCGCAAGCTCACCGACGGGACGACGCTCGAGCAGTTCGAGGTGCGCCAGCAGAACCCCGAGACGTGGGTCGCGCGGACGACCCGGCCCTGAGCGCCGGCCGCGACGAACACGTTCGGGAGCACCCCCATCCGTCCGCGCGTCGTTCGGTCGCGTATGAGCGCCGAACTCTCAGTCGAACTCAGCGTCGACGACCCCGGCGCGTGCCCGGTCGCGAACGCCTCCCGGGACACCGCGGCCCCCGTCTCGTCGGTGTCGCGGGCGGCCGTGACGGACGACGGCGGACGCGTCCCCGAGCAGTTCACGACCGACGGGCGACTCTCCGAGCGACACGACGTCACCGAAATCGCGGCCTACGAGACGCGACACGTCTATCGGTTCCGCCGCGAGCCGGGTGCGGGGTGCGTGTGCGAGCAGGTCGAGGCGTTCGGCTACCCCATCACGGACATCCGCGCGTCCGACGGCACCCTCCACCTCTCCTTTCACGTCCCGTCGCTCGACACGGTGGAGGACATCGTCACCGCGCTCCGCGAGACGTACTCGGACGTCAGCCTCCGGAAGCTCGTGCGCACGGAGGGAAGTGAGGCCGCCGACCTCGTGTTCGTCGACCGGCGGCGGCTGACCGACCGCCAACAGGAGGTGTTGGAAACCGCCCACGAGATGGGGTATTTCGACTACCCGAAGGAGGCGAACGCCGGCGACGTCGCCGACGCCCTCGACATCTCGGCCTCGACGTTCAGCGAACACCTCGCCGCGGCACAGCGCAAACTCCTCGACGCCATCCTGAAGGCGTAGCGAGCCCTACCCGCGGACGACGTTGTAACTGGCGACGAGGGCAGCGGCGAGCACGCAGACGACGCCGAGGCCGGACGCGACGAGACCGGCGAAAAACCCGGGCGGGAAGGTAACCGTGTCCGTGCTCGACATGTCGCGGATGGCGTAGTGCGTGCCGTTCCGTTCGACGATGGGCTTTGGCGGGAGATGTGCCTCGTCCGGCGGCTGGTGGTCGTACTGCTCGGGATGCGCCGTGGCGTTCCGGATGTTCTCGAACGCCCGTTGCTCGGCGTCGCTCATGTTCGCGTAGGCGACGACGAGGCGCTCGCGGACCGCCGCGGCGACCTCGGAGTCGGTCGCGGGCGACGCCCACACCGTCGTCGTCTCGGTGCTGCGCTCGACGGCGAACGCGTAGTCGGTGTCGTCGGACTCCCGCGAGAGGAACGTGTAGTTCCGGTCGAGCGCCCGGAGGTCGGCCGCGACGGCGTCGGAAATGGTCGTCGCGGAGCCGTTCGCGACGGCGCGCTCGAGGGCGTCCCGCGTCCGCGTCGGCGCGCGGAACTCCTCGCGGACGTGCTCGTACTCGAGTTGGCCCAGCCAGAAGGTGAGACGGGGGCCGTATCGCTGGGCGAGGAGGGTATCGTTCGAGGCGTCGATTCGCTCGGCCTGATAGCTGGTCGCGGACTGTCGTTCGTCCGCGTCCATCAGGGAGTCCGCCGCGAGCGCGTACGTCGGCCCCGGGAGGAGGAGCAGGCCGACGACGAGGAGGACGAGCGCGGTGCGGTTCGAGGGCATCGACGGGAAGTTCCGCCCGCCGCGACTAACTGTTTTGTCACGAGCAGAACCGAGAGGGCGTCCGCGCTGGGCTACGGACCCAGAGCCGCGATGTCGGCGCCGACGGTGGCGAGCGCGTCCGCCGGATTCGGGTCGCTGTCGGCCAGATGTGTGTAGTGGTGCGTGGGCACGCGTTCGAGCGCCGTCGCGACGCTCTCGCTGTACGACTCGACTCCCGGCTCCGTGGGGTCGCTCCCGCCCCAGACGTCCCGAATGACGGTCATCGAGTCGATGCGGACCTCGAGGTGCTGGGGGTCGTAACGCGCCAACAATTCGGTGAGGCCGAGCTGGAGGGCGACGTATTCCGCGGTGTTGTTGCCCGAGCGGGCGCCGACGGGGCGACCGAGGCGCGCGAGTTCCGTGCCGGACTCGTCAACGATGACGGCGCCCGCCCCCGCGGGCCCGGGATTGCCGCGCGAACTCCCGTCGACGTAGAGGACGAACGCGTCACTCGCCGGTTCTGGCGGCGTGGGCCGGGAGACGCCCGACTCCAGCAGGTCTTCAAGCGCGTCGCGCAGCTGACTGGCGGTGGTCGTCGGGTCGAACAGGCCGCCGTAGCCCGGGACCGCGTCGTCGATGGCGTCGGTCGCGGCCGCGACGTCGTAGCCGACGCCGGCGAGCACGTCGTCGATGAGCGTGGCGAGCGGCGAGAGGTGCTCGACTGACGGGTGCTCCGCGTTCACTCGTTCACTCGGGCGCCGTCGACGTCGGCGTCGCGCTCGGCTGACTGTGACTGCACGGACCGTCGACGCCCGTCGGTGGGAGTCGTCGCAGAATCGGGGCTACACGCCATAGTGCTGATGCGTCTAGTTCGTGGCCGCCGTTGAAACCTTGTTCGCTCGACAATCGACGTATTCGAGCCCGATTTCGCGACCATCACCATGTCCGTTCGTCGAGGGGAGGAACAAAATGGGTCGACCGTCGATCGCTGAGTCACCCGAAAAACGACCTGACAACGTTCGAATCCTGTTCCGACGTGTTTCGAGACGCCGCGATCAAACCCCTCAACCAGAGGACTATTGGTGTCGCGGCGTCCGTCTCCACTCGATGCGGGATACGCCCGACCCGAGAGACGGACCGCGGGAGGCGCTGCGGTGGGTCCGACAGACCAACAACGGGGCCGTGCTCTTCGTCCGCGAGCTCGTGAGCAGCGCGCTCGTCGTCGCCCTCGTCGGACTGCTCCTCTTCGCCGTCAGCGGTCTCTGGCCGCCGTTCGTCGCCGTCGAGTCCGGCAGCATGAACCCACAGCTCGAACGCGGCGACCTCGTCTTCCTGATGGAGGAACATCGCTTCGCGCCCCCAGCCGCCCACGGCGACACCGGCGTTGTCACCTATCGCGCGGGCACACAGGCCGACTACGCGAAGTTCGACAGCCCGGGTGACGTCGTCGTCTACGAGCCGGACGGGGACCCCGACGCGACGCCGGTCATCCACCGGGTTCGATTCTGGGTGAACGGGAGCGAGAACTGGTACGACGAGGCGAATCAGCAGTACCTCATGGGCGCGGACGACTGCGCGGAACTCCGGAACTGCCCGGCGCCCCACGCCGGCTTCATCACGAAGGGCGACGCGAACGACTACTACGACCAGGCGACGACGATCTCCGCGCCGGTGAAGCCCGACTGGGTGCGCGGGACGGCGGAGTTCCACGTGCCGGGCCTCGGCTGGGTTCGGCTCGTCGTCACGGGCGACGCGTCACTCGATGGCGTCCTCTGAGCGCCGACAGGTGCTTTCGTCCCCGGCGCGTACGAACCGGTATGAGCACGACTGAAACGGAGGGAGTGCGGGTGTGGCTCGTCGAGCGGACGTATTCGGACGACGAGCAGAACCTCATCATCCTCACGTACGCGACGCCGGACGGGACGCGCTACTTCCGGAAGGAGCGCGCGCTCACGAGTTTCGGCGACGTCCGTGACACGACCGCGTCGGTCGTCGCGAAGCCGACCAACCTCGGGCACGTCGACGACCCGGAGACCGAAGCGCAGTACGCCGCCGAAGCGCAGCGGATGCGCGACGCCCACGACCCCGACGACGTCATCTGACGGCGACTACCACTCGCGAGTCCGAACGGAAAGACCCATTAGTGGCCTGTCGTCTTCGCTACCCATGGGTCTCTTCGACCGTATTCGGGGCAGTAGCGATGACGGGCCGCGGGTGGCGTTCGTCGGCATCGACGGCGTGCCCTACTCCCTGCTGAAGGAGCATCCGGACCGCTTCCCGAACTTCGCGCGACTCGCTGACGAGGGCTCGAGCGGCGCCATCGACTCCATCGTCCCGCCCGAATCGAGCGCCTGCTGGCCGTCGCTCACCACCGGTGTCAATCCCGGTGAGACGGGTGTGTACGGCTTTCAGGACCGCGAAACCGGGAGCTACGACACCTACGTTCCGATGGGGAAGGACGTGCAGGCGACGCGCGTCTGGGACCGCGTTACGGACGCCGGCCGCGACGCCACCGTCCTGAACGTCCCGGTGACGTTCCCGCCCCAGCGTGACGTCCAGCGGATGGTCTCGGGCTTCCTCTCGCCCGGCATCGAGCAGGCGGCCTCCGACGCTGACCTCGCGGAGTACCTCGAGTCCATCGACTACCAGATCGACGCGGACGCGAAGCTCGGCCACCAGGAGGACAAGTCCGAGTTCATCGAGAACGCCCACGCGACGCTGGACGCGCGCTACGAGGCGTTCTCGCACTACTTCGCGGAGGACGACTGGGACCTCTTCTTCGGCGTCTTCATGACGACCGACCGCGTCAACCACTTCCTCTACGGGGATTACGCGAACGACGGCGAGTACAAGGAGGAGTTCTTCGCGTTCTACGAGAAGGTCGACGAGTACATCGGGAAGCTCCGCGAGCAACTCGCGGACGACGTGACGCTCGTCGTCGCCTCCGACCACGGCTTCATGACCGAACGCTACGAGGTCCACTGCAACGAGTGGCTCGAACGCGAGGGCTGGCTCTCCTACGAGGACGCGGACCACGAGGACCTCGCGGACATCAGTGACGAGACGACGGCGTACTCGCTGATTCCGGGGCGCTTCTACCTCAACCTCGAGGGCCGCGAACCCCGCGGCAGCGTCCCGCAGGAGGACTACCACGAGGTGCGCGACGAACTCAAAGAAGCCATCGAGAACCTCGAAGGGCCGGACGGTGAGCGGGTCGTCGAGCGGGTCGTCGAGCAGGAGGACGCCTTTGAGGGCGAGCACGACCTCATCGCGCCCGACCTCGTGGCGATTCCCGCGACCGGGTTCGACCTGAAAGCCGGCTTCGGCGGGAGCGAGGACGTCTTCAGCACGGGGCCGCGCAACGGCATGCACTCCTTCGAGAACGCGACGCTCTACGTGGACGACCCGGACGTCGAGGTCCGCGACGTCGACCTCTTCGACCTCGCGCCGACGATTCTCGACCTGATGGACGTCGAGTACGACGCCGCCGAGTTCGACGGCCGCAGTCTCGTCTGAGCGCACCCAGTCTTTTTCCGCCTCTACCGGAGTAGTTCGAACAGGTATGCGCGAGGACGAGACTGGCATCGCACGGGCCGACATCGTCCTCGCGACCCTCGGCGTGCTGCTCGCCGGCGGCGTCGTCGCGCCGTTCGTCCTCAACGTCTCGATGCGCGTCGCGCTTGCGAGCGTCGGCGTCCTCTGTCTCGTCGTACTCGTCGACGCGTTCTTCGCGAACCCGCCGTGACGCGTCGTCGGAGGCAATGACTCGAGGACGAGCCGAGCCGCCCCGACACACTCGGGACGAGAGATACGAACGCCGGAACTATTAACACGTTAGGGATATGACTATGTTACTGAGTGCCACACTATTTGGGCGTGGCACTCCCTCCCCCCATCTAGCACCCGCCCGCCTCCGCCGGGCATACCCGATATACGCCTCCCTGCGGTACGAACTCCCGCTTCCCATAGTCGACACGTCATCCCCCTCGACGTCGCGGGTGTCGGTGCCGGCCGACTCCACCGACGTCGGTCCCGTCCGGACGGGGACGTACCGCCGCGGCCGTGCCTCGGCAAGCCAGCGGCACCGAATCACGCGAGAGACGACGCGTCCCCCGAGTCGGCCGGAAGGACTACCGGCCCGGGAGGGGAAGCCGGAATCGATGAGTATGCACGCGACGCCGGTGCGCGTCGAACTCGTCGCGACGGCAATCGCGCTCGGCCTCGTGGTCATCCACCTCTTCGGCCGTCGGCTCCGCGTCCTCGGCACGCTCTCACGGAGTCGCTGGCTCTCGCTCGCCGGCGGGGTCTCCGTCGCGTACGTCTTCGTCCACGTCCTGCCCGAAATCGGCCGCGCCTCCGAGCACGTCGGCCCCGAACCGCTCGGCCTCGGCTTCCTCGAACACCACGTCTATCTGGTCGCGCTCGCGGGGTTCGTCGCCTACTATGGCGTCGAGCGCGCGGCGAAACGCGCGACGTCGGACGGCGACGACGAGGGAGCGGACAGCCTGCGCGTCTTCTGGATGCACGTCGGCGCGTTCGCGCTGTACAACCTCCTCGTCGGCTACCTCCTCTTGCACCGCGAGGAGACTGGCCTCGAGAGCCTCCTCCTCTTCGGGGTGGCGATGGGTCTACACTTCCTCGTGAACGACTGGGGGCTTCGCCACCACCACGGCGACGCCTATCACGCCCGCGGCCGGTGGGTGCTCGCCGCCGCCGTCCTCCTCGGCCTCGGCGTCGGGTTCGTCGTCCCGCTCGACCAGCAGGCGCTCGCGGTGCTCTTCGCGTTCCTCGCCGGCGGCGTCATCCTCAACGTCATCAAAGAGGAAGTGCCGCCGGAGCGCGACAGTCGATTCACGGCGTTCGCGACCGGGGCGGCCGGCTACACGGCCGTCCTCCTGCTCGTCTGACGGCGAGCGGGGTCACGGCGACGTCGTCTCGACGGCCGCGCCGACGGGCCGTCGACCAAAGGCTTTTGACTGACTGTTCAGTAAGCCCGTGTAGTGAGTCCGAATCGCGCCCCGACGCGGCGTGACGACCCGCGTCCAGACTGTCGCCCCCGAGAGCCGGTGGGGAGCCGATGACGGCACACGGACCCGTCGACCGGACGGACATCGACGCGGAACTCGTACGCGTCCTCGGTGACGCCGACACCCGCGGCGTGGACGTCGCCCGCGAGGCCGTCGAGGAGCCGGCGGACCGATGGTACGGACAGGTGGTCGGAGCGACCTACGCGGCGCTGGCGGACTCGCCGGCCGACGACACGGTCGTCGCCGCCGCCGCGACGGTCGAGCTTCTCCGCGGCTACATCCGCATCCGGAGTCAGTTGCTCACCCAGTTGAGCGACGAACGCCCGCACTCGCTGACCGCGGACCCGGAAATCGTCCTCCTCGCCGGGGACTACCTCTACACGACGGCGTTCTCGACGCTGGGGTCGAACCCGCATCCCAGGTGCGGCGAGAACGTCGCGGCGCTGTCGAGTGCCTTCGAGACGATCACGGACGCGTTCAGCCGGAGCACGTCCGACACCGCGCCGTCGGACGACCAGGTGCTGGCGTTTCTCGACCGGACGCTGGGCAGCCTCGGGGCGACGGCCACGCGTCTCGGCGCGTCGCTCGCCGCCGACGACTCGGTGCCGCGGGCCGACGTCGCGACGCTCGGCCGCGCGCTGGGCACGGCACACGGCGCACAGCGACTCCGCACGGCGGACCCCGGGTCGGCCGCGGTCGTGTCGCCCGCGATGGACGAGTCGGCACTCCGAGAGTACGCGGAGACGCAGCGAGAGAAGGCCATGGACGCGCTCGACGCGCTCCCCGGGAGCGTCGGCGTGGCGACACTCCATCCGCTCGTCGCCGAGGACACAGCGAGGACGGACGAGGACGACCGCTGACTCGCGGACTGAGTCGGACAGCGATGGCTATCGCGCTCGGTCACGCACGTCGTGTCACGTTCGATGGACGACGGCGCGCGCGTCTCGGGGGACGGGCACGGCGCGCGCCGGTCGTGTGAAACACCCGGAGGGAGGGAGACTCGGGGGAGGGGGGAGTAGGGAACCGCGTATCTCACCACCGGGCAACTCAGCGTTTGTGACAGATTCGTATAGTGTCTTTGATTCGGTACTCGTCCACGGAACTCTTGGGCGTCGAGGAAAACGGAGTGCTGCCGTCGGGCACGACTGTGACGCCGACAGCCGCTCAGACCGCGAGGTAGGAGGCGATGGCGTCCTCGTCCTCGAGTTCGGCGGCGCCGATTTCGTCGACGATGCGCCCACGCTTCATCGCGTAGCAGCGGTCAGCCATGTCCTGTATCGCGCCGAGGTTCTGCTCGACGAAGAGGACGGTCGTGCCGAGGTCGTCGTTGAGGGCGCGGAGGTTCTCGCTGATTTCCTCGACGATGGAGGGCTGGACGCCCTCGCTGTGCTCGTCGAGCAGCAGGAGGTCGGGGTTGCCGACGAGCGCGCGGCCGATGGCGAGCATCTGCTGTTGGCCGCCGCTCATCGTCCCGGCCGTCTGCGTGCGGCGCTCGTCGAGGATCGGGAAGTAGTCGAACACCTCCTCGTAGAGGTCATCGACGGCGTCGTCGTTCACGCCCTCGCCGACGAGGAGGTTCTCCTCGACGGTGAGGTCGGGGAAGACGTCGCGGCCCTGCGGGATGTAGCCGATGCCCTTGCGTGCGCGTGCGTCGGGCGGTATCCCCGCGAGGTCCGCGCCGTCGTAGCGGACGGCGCCGGACTCGGGTTCGAGGAGGCCGATGACGGTCTTCATCAGCGTGGACTTCCCGGCGCCGTTCTTCCCCATGACGCCGACGAGTTCCCCCTCGTCGACGCTGAGGGAGACGTCGCGGAGGACGAGCGTCGTGTCGTAGGCGACCGAGAGGTCCTCGCATTCGAGGAGTGCCACGACTCACTCACCCCCCAGGTAGATGCGCCGCACCTCGTCGTCGGCGCGAATCGTCTCGATGTCGCCCTCGCGGAAGACCTGCCCACGGTGGAGGACGGTGACGTCGTCGGCGATGTCGGCGACGAAGTCGATGTCGTGCTCGATGACGACGAACGCGATGCCGTCCTCGTTGAGGCCGGTGACGAGGTCCGCGACTTCCTCGCGTTCCTCGACGGAGAGGCCGGCGACCGGCTCGTCGAGGAGCAGGAGGTCGGGTTCGAGCGCGGCCGCCATGCCGATTTCGAGGCGGCCCTGCTCGCCGTGCGAGAGGTCGCCCGCGGGCGTCTCCGCGCGGTCGGCGAGGTCGACGCGCTCGAGCGCCGCCTCGACGGCGGGCTCGAGGTCGCCGTCGTGGACGCGCTGGATGGGCAGGCGCATGTTCTCGAACGCGGTGAGGTCGTCGAACACCGACGGCACCTGGAACTTCATGCCGATACCGGCGTCGACGCGCTCGTTCGGCCGGAGGTCGGTGATGTCCGCGCCGTCGTAGTAGATGGCGCCCTCGGTGGCCTCGTGGCGGCCCGTGATGAGCTTGAGGAGCGTGGACTTCCCGGCGCCGTTCGGGCCGATGAGACAGCGGAGTTCGCCCTCCGCGACCGCGAAGTCGACGCCGTCGATAGCGGTGAAGCCGCCGAAACGTTTCGTGAGGCCGTCGGTCTGCAGGAGCGTCTCGGTACCGGGGCCGGTCGCGTCGACAGCGGGCGGCTGGCGGCCGGCGACGTCGACGTGCGATGCGTCCGCGCTGTCGGTGTCTGTCGTAGTCATTCGGGGGTTCCCTCCACGGTGTCGGTCGTGGCTTCTGCGCGGTCCCGGAGGGCGACGATGGCCTCGCGGGCCCGCGGAACGATGCCTTCGGGGACGAACAGGATGGCGACAAGGAGGACGGCGCCGACGATGACCATCGCGTACTGGCTCCCGGTGACGGAGAGCTGCTGGCGGAACCACTCGATGGCGACCGTCGCGACGACGGCGCCGAGCAGGGAGCGCCGCCCGCCGACGGTCACCCAGATGACCGGGATGGACGCGAAGGTGATGCCGAAGACGCTCGGGCTGATGTAGTTCCCCCACGACGCGTAGAGCACGCCGGAGAGACCGGCGAGCGCGCCGCCGAGGCCGAAGACGAGGAGTTTGATGCGCCGGACGTCGTAGCCGAGCATCGCGGTGCGGTCCTCGTCCTCCCGGGCGGCGACCATCGCGTAGCCGAAACGGCCGTTGACGAGCGCGCGCAGGCCGAGGTAGACGGCGAGCAGGACGACGAGCGTGAACCAGTAGAACGCCATCCCGTCGAGGACGACGGCGGTCTCGCCGACGCCGAAGGTGAGGTTCGGGATGGCGGGAATACCGTTGAACCCGCCGAGCGGGACGGAGCCGACCGCCCACTCGCTGCCCGCAGTCTGAGCCATGAAGGTGTGGAGGACGAGCGAGACGACGAGCGTCAGGATGGTGACGTAGACGTCCCGGACTTCGCCGTAGAACATGAAGTAGCCGAGGACGAGCGCGGCGGCGGTGGCGAGTCCCACGGAGAGCGGGAGCGCGAGCATCGTCGTCAGCGCGCTGGAGAGGTTGAGGCTGACGACGCCGAAGGTGTAGCCGGCGACGCCGAAGAACACCACCTGCCCGAAGCTGAGGATGCCGGTGTAGCCCCAGACGACGGAGAGCGAGAGCGCGAGAATCGCGTAGAGCAGGTAGATGGCGGCGCTCGAGGCGGCGTAGCTCCCGAAGCCGATGGGGTAGCCGAAGAGGCCGACGAGCACGACGGCGAACCCGACCCAGAAGAGCCGGGAGTTCCCGTAGGTGTTCGGGCCTTCGAAGGGCGCGACGAGCCGGTCGAAGCGGTCTCCGATGCTCATCGTCACTCGCCCTCCATTCTGTTCCGCAGGTCATCGACCAGCCCCGTGAGGCCGCCGGAGAGCACCCGGATTGCGAGGACAGCCGTCACGAGCATCGCGATCTGGCCGATGAACGTCCCGTAGAGGTTAGTGAACAGTGCGTTGATGGCGCCGAGCAACCCGCCGGAGAGCGTCGTCCCGAGCAGGACGGAGGGGCCGCCGATGACGACGGCGACGAACGCCTCGACGAGGAAGGACGACCCCATGCCGGGGACGACGCTGAGCGTCGGCGCGTAGAGCGCGCCGGTGAGGCCGGCGAGCGCGGAGCCGATGACGAACGTCGTCGTGTACATGCGGTCGGTGTCGACGCCCAGCGAGCGCGCGGTGTCGGCGTCCTGAATCGTCGCCCGGGCGCGGACGCCGAACTCGGTGCGGGTGAAGACGACGTAGATGGCGACGAGCACGAGGAGCGCGACGGCGGCGAGCAGCACGCGGTAGGTCGAGTAGGAGAACGTGCCGTAGGAGATATTCCCGAACGGCGTCGCCACCTGCGCGATGGAGTTCCCGAAGACGATGCGGACGCCCTGCGTGAGGATGAGGCCGATGGCCCACGTCGCGACCATCGAGTCGAGGAGGCGCCCGTAGAGCGGTTCGACGACGGACGTCCCGAGCGTGCGCTCGGTCACCCAGTTGATGGCGGCGCCGGAGACGACGGTGCGCTCGACGACGAGTCCGAGGAGCGCGGCGAGCAGTATCCCGACGCCCATCGCGACCGGGAGGGGCGCGCCGGCGTTCGACGCGAGTGTCGTGCCGTACGCGCCGATCATGATGAACTCGCCGTGGCCGAGGTTGATGACGCCCATCATCCCGAAGATGACCGCGAGGCCGACCGCCGACAGCACGATGAACGCGAAACTGTCGGCGAACTGGAACAGGAGGCTGAGCGCGTTCATTTCGTCGTGTCGGCCTCCTCGAAGTAGTTCGCGGGGACGAACTGTTTGGTCATGTCTTCCTTCGCGAGGTTCACGCCGACGGTCTCCGAGAGGAACTGCTCGGGAATCTTCTCCTGTGCCTTGACGGAGATGTTGTGGTTCTCGTCGCAGTGGAAGACGCGCATGTTGTGCGTCATGTGGTGGACGGGCCCCTGCAGGGAGATGTCGCCCTCGGGCGCGGAGACGTCCATGCCCTTCTCGAGTTCCGCGATGATGTCGGCCTGGTTCGTGGAGCCGACGGCCTCGGCGGCCTTCGCGTACATCTTGATGGAGAAGTAGTTGTTCACCGCCTCCTCGTTGATGTACTTCGCGTCCGGGTATTTCTCGTAGAAGCGGCTGACGAACTCCTCGTTGCGCTTCGTCGGGAGTTCCTCCATGTAGTTGAAGCCGCCGTAGACGTCCTTCATCGCGGGCGCGTCGAGGCGCTTGTGCTGGTAGCCCTGCGCCATCACGGTGGAGGTCCCCATCGGGATGTCGAGGCCGGCGGAGGTGCGCTGGTTCCAGAAGGAGGTGTGGTTCGCGCCGACGAGGAGCGCCATCACGAAGTCGGGGTCGGCGTTCTGGATGTTGTTGATGGTGGAGCCGAAGTCCGTCACGGAGAGCGGGATGAACTCCTCGCCGACGATGTTCGCGCCGTGCTCGTCGGCGAGGACGCGCACCCAGTCCGCGGAGAGCTGGCCGAAGTTGTAGTCGGCGGCGATGGTGTAGACGTCTTTGCCGAAGTTCTCGACCATGTAGGGGAAGACGCTCCCGAGCTGTTGGCGCGCCGTCGCGCCCATGCAGAACGTGTAGGAGTCGGCGACGCCGCCCTCGTACTGCGTCGTGTAGAAGTAGAGCTGTTCGTTCTGGTCGATGATGGGGCGGATGGTCTCGCGGGTCGCAGAGGAGTAGCCCGCCCAGAGGGCGTCGACGTGCTCCTCGTTGATGGCCTGGCGCGTGAGCTGCTGGTAGCGCTGGTTGTCGGATTGGGGGTCGGGGGCGAACGTCTCGACGTCCTTCCCGAGGATGCCGCCGTTCTCGTTCAGTTCCTCGACGGCGAGCATGCTCGCCTGGTACTTCGGCGTCCCGTTGAGCGCGAAGTTCCCGGACCGGTCCTCGATGATGCCGAGCTTGACGGTGTCCTTGCCGCTCGCGCCGCCGGTGAGACAGCCGGCGAGCGCGCTCCCGCCGACGGCGGCGCCGGTGGCGAGGAAGGCACGCCGCGAGACGCGCGAGCCCTCTTCGGTCATACGGAACACCCCGCGGACGGACGAACGTCCCCAGTGGTGGGTGTGCGCATCTCGACAGCGCCACTAAATCCGCGAATACGTGGACATGCGTTCATGTGTTGTCGTCATTCCCGAACATCCAGCTCTAACCCAAAAACCTTTCCATTCGCGTATAACCATTGTAGAATTCGGGATAATGTGTTTAAGGACTCAATAGATATGACGCATACGGTTTACAGACACAACTGTCTATACGAGAGATTGAGGGGGATACGAACCCACTACGAATTGACGCTCGTCCACTCTATTTCCGGTCGTCCGAACAGAGACGAACGGGAGACGCACGCAGCCGGATGGGAACTGCGTAGGTTTCAACAATTTCCGCAGTTCGGTTGCAAGTATTGGGTATTGTGCGAGATACTATTGCAACCAGACAGAGATATAGTGGTAGATGACTGAATTCGTGAACAGAACGGTTCGGGTGCCACCGCGGGGCGAGCGCAGATGAGTGAGCGACTCGTCCCCGGGGAGGTCTTCCCCGGCGAGGGTGACGTCACCATTAACGAGGGCCGCGAGACGGCGACCGTGACCGTCTCGAACACGGGCGACCGGCCCGTCCAGATCGGCTCGCACTTCCACTTCTTCGAGGCGAACGGCGCGCTCGCGTTCGACCGCGCGGCGGCGTTCGGGATGCGGCTGAACATCCCCGCCGGCACCGCCGTCCGCTTCGAACCCGGCGACGAACGGGACGTCGACCTCGTCGCGCTCGGCGGGAAGCAACGCGCGCACGGCATGAACGGCATCGTCGACGGAAGCACGACCGGGGAACCCGACGAGGCGCTGCGGCGCCTGCGCGAGGCCGGGTTCGAGGACACCGGCGCGACGGAGGGGGAGGAGTCGTGACCCGCGACATCTCCCGCGAGGCCTACACCGAGTTGTACGGCCCGACCGTCGGCGGGCAGGTCCGCCTCGGCGACACCAACCTCGTCGTCGAAGTCGAGGAGGACTACCGGACGCGGGGCGACGAAGCCGTCTTCGGCGGCGGGAAGACGCTGCGCGACGGCCTCGGGATGGCCCCCGGCGTCACGAACGAGGAGGGCGCGCTCGACTGGGTCATCACGAACGCCACCATCCTCGACCCCGTTCTGGGCGTGGTCACCGCGGACGTCGGCGTGAAGGACGGCCGCATCGCCGGCATCGGGTCCGCCGGCAACCCGGAGACGATGGACGACGTCGACATGGTCGTCGGCGCCGGCACCGACGTCTACCCGGCGGAGGGGAAGATTCTCACACCGGGCGCCATCGACGTCCACGTCCACTTTAACGCCGCACAACTCCCCGAGCACGCGATTGCGGCGGGCATCACGACCATGCTCGGTGGCGGCTACGGCGGCGGCGCGACGACGACGACGGCCGGCCCGCGGAACATCGAGCTGTTCCTCCGCGCCGCCGAGGACTGGCCGGTGAACGTCGGCTACTACGGCAAGGGCTCCAGCAGCCGCCCGGAGTCGCTCTACGAGCAGGTCGAAGCCGGCGCGTGTGGCCTGAAGATTCACGAGGACTGGGGCGCGATGCCGGGCGCCATCGACACCTGTCTCAGCGTCGCCGAGGAGGAGGACGTCCAGGTGGCGATGCACACGGACACCCTCAACGAGACCGGGTTCGTGGAGAACACGATGGACGCCGTCGACGGCCGCACCGTCCACCTCTTCCATATCGAGGGCGCGGGCGGCGGGCACGCCCCGGACATCATGGAGGCCGTCGGCGACCCGAACGTCCTCCCGTCCTCCACGAACCCCTCGATGCCGTACACGACGAACACCTTCGACGAACACCTCGACATGGTGATGGTCTGTCACCACCTGAACCCGGACGTCCCCGAGGACGTCGCGTTCGCGGAGTCACGCATCCGCGCCGAAACCATCGCCGCCGAGGACGTCCTCCACGACACCGGCGCCATCTCGATGATGACGACGGACGCGATGGCGATGGGTCGAATGGCCGAACTCGTCTCGCGCACGTGGCAGACCGCGCACAAGATGAAGGCTCAGCGCGGCCCGCTCGACGCCGACGGCCCCGGCGACAACGAGCGCGTCCTCCGCTATCTCGCGAAGTACACCGTCAACCCCGCCATCGCCGCGGGCATCGACGACCACGTCGGCACGCTCGAACCCGGCAAGATGGCGGACTTCGTCCTCTGGGAGCCCGACTCCTTCGGCGTCAAGCCGTTCGTGACGTTCAAGGGCGGCTTCCCGGTCTACGGTGAGATGGGCGAGGCGAACGGCTCGCTGATGACCTGCGAGCCGAAGATGCAGCGCCCGCGCGCCGGCGCGATGGGCAGCGCGAAGAACGCCCTCTCGCTCGCGTTCGTCAGCAACGCCGCGACGGAGCGTGGCGTCGGCGACGACTACGACCTCACGAAGGAGACAGTCGCCGTCTCCGGCGCGCGCACCGTCGGCAAGAGCGACATGGTGCGCAACACCACCTGCCCCGACGACATCGAAATCGACCCCGAGACGTTCGAGGTCCGGGTCGACGGCGAGCACGTCACCTGCGACCCGGCCGAGGAACTGCCACTCACGCAGCGCTATATGCTATGAACCTTACACCGAAGGAACGCGAACGGCTCACGATCTACGCGGCGGCACAGCTCGCACGCGACCGGAAGGAGCGCGGCATCAAACTGAACCACCCCGAGTCCATCGCGTACATCTCCGACTGGATCTTCGAGGGCGCGCGCGAGGGCAAGAGCGTCGCGACGCTCCGCGCGGAGGCAACGGGCCTCCTCGGGCGCGAGGACGTCATGGAGGGCGTCCCCGAAATGATCGACATGGTGCAGGTCGAGCCGATGTTCCCGGACGGCACGAAACTCGTCACCGTCCACGACCCGATCCGCTCCGACAGCGCGCGCGACATCGGGGGTGAGGGCGAATGAGCGGGCGGCTCACCCACCGCGACGTCGCGACCGTCGGCATCGGCGGCCCCGTCGGCTCCGGGAAGACGTCGCTCATCAGCGAGGTCGTCCCGCGCCTCCGCGACGCCGGCCTCGACGTCGGCGTCATTGCGAACGACATCCTGACGCAGGCGGACGCGGATGCCCTCCGCGAGCGTTTCGCCGGTGTCGTCCCCGAAGACCTCGTCGCGGGCGTCGAGACGGGTGCGTGCCCCCACACGGGCATCCGCGAGGACCCGTCGATGAACCTCCGGCAGATCGACGACTTCGTCGCCGAACACCCGGAGCTCGACCTCGTCATCGTCGAGAGCGGCGGCGACAACCTCGCGGCGACCTTTGACCCCGAACTCGCGGACTACTCGCTCTACGTCATCTCGGTCGCCGAGGGCGACGACATCCCCGCGAAGCGCGGCCCCGGCGTCGTGGACTGCGACCTCCTCGTCGTGAACAAGACCGACCTCGCGCCGCACGTCGGCGCCGACCTCGAGAAAATCGAGCGCGACGCCGCCGCCGTCCGGGACGGCCCCTCGGTCTTCACGGACTGCAAGGCCGAGGACGGCATCGAGGACGTCATCGAGCACGTGCGCAGCGAGGTGCTGTTCGCGTAGATGGCGACGGACGGCCCGGCACCGACGGCCGACGCGCCCGCCCGCGAAGAGAGCCGACCCGCGGACGCCACCGAGCGCCCGCTCCCGCCGGAGTTCGCGGCGTACGCCGAGGAGTCGCTCGCACAGACCGCCGTCGGGTCGCCCGGGAAGGTCGGCGAACTCGAAGCGACGTTCGCGCGGGGCCGAGACGGCCAGACGCGCCTCGTCGAGGACTACGCGCGCGTCCCGTTCCACCTCTCCGGGACGCTCGGCCACGACGGCGGCCGGCCGGACGCGGCGACCGTCTACGTCCAGAGCCCGACCGGCGGGGTCGCGCAGGGCGACCGGAACCGGATGCACGTCACCGCCGAAGCGGGGTCGCTCGCACACGTGAGCACGCAGAGCGCGACGAAAGTGCTCTCGATGAACGCGAACTACGCCCGCGTCGACCAGACCTTCGAGGTTGGCGACGACGCCCACCTCGAGTACGTCCCCGAGCAGACCATCGTCCACCCGGACGCGCGCTACTGCCAGGAGACGGCGGTGACGCTCGGCGAGGACGCCACCGCGTTCCTCTCCGACGTCGTCGTGCCGGGCCGACTCGCGCGCGGCGAGCGCTTCGACTTCGAGCGCTACTACGCGCGCACGACCGTCGACGGCCCCGACGGCCGCATCCTCGCCGACACAACGCATCTCGCGCCGGGCGACCCCCACGCTGACCCGCGCGCCGCGGGCGTCCTCGACGACGACGCGGTCTTCGGGACGGCGTACCTCGCGACGACGCGGGACGTGGACTGCGACGAGTTGAGCGACCGACTGCACGACCGGAGCGCGGCGGAGGCGGGGCGCGCGGCCGCGAGCACGCTCCCCCGCGATGGCGGCGTCGTCGTCCGCGCGCTCGGCGACCGGGCGAACGACGTCCACGCCGCCCTCCACGCGGCGTGGGACGAGGCCAGTCGCGCCCTCCTCGACGCGCCCGCGCCCGACCACCGGAAGAACTGACTGATGGAGCTCTACGACACCTATCTCGGGAACACGACCGAGGACGACGGCCTCGCATCGCGCGTCGAGACCGAGGGCGCGAGACGCCTGACGCTCGACGAGACCACGCGGCGGCGCTCGCGCTTCCGCACCGAGACGGCGGACGGCACCGACGTCGGCGTCGTCGCTACGAACGCGGGCAGCCTCGAACCCGGCGACGTCTTCGCGGGCGACGATGGACTCCTCGTCGTCGGCCTCGCCGACCGCGACGCGCTCGTCGTCGACCTCGGTGATGCGACGGCGACCCCGGAGACGCTCGCGCTCGCGGCGAAATTCGGGCACGTCGTCGGGAACCGCCACCGCGACCTCGCGGTCCGCGGGAGCGACGTCCTCGTCGCGCTCGAGGAGGACGTCGAGCGCCACCGCGCGGAAATCGACTCGCACCTCCCCGCGGGCGCGACGATCCGCGTCGAGGGCGTCGACCCGACGCTGTTCGACGACGCCACGCCCGACCACGCGCACGGCGACGCCGGGGACGAGCACAGTCACGGCGACGAGGGCCATACACACTCACACGGTGACGAGCACACGCACACCCACGGCGAGGACGGCCACACGCACGGTTCGCCGGGCGGCGTCCGCATGCCAGGGGGTGACGCGGAGTGACGGCCGCCGATGCGCGCGCGTCGCTCTCGGCGTTCCGCCTCGCGGACTCCTTCCTTCCAGTGGGTGGCAACACTGTCTCCTACGGCCTCGAGCAGTTCGTCGCGTCCGGACACGTCGAGGACGCCGACGACCTTCGGGACGTCCTCGACTCCTACCTGCGGCGACAACTTGGGCCGTGCGAGTCGGTCGCGCTCCGCGCGGCGCACACCGCCGGCGACGACCTCGACACCGTCGAGCGCGTCGACGAGACACTCCTGACGCGGACGCTCCCCGCGGAGTTCCGCGAGAGCGCGACGAAAGCGGGCCGCCGCCTCCTCGAAGTCGAGGCGGAGACGAGTGACGACCCCGTCGTCGCCGCCTACGAGGAGCGCGTCGCGACGACGGCGGCGCCCGGCATGTATCCAGTGGCACTCGGCCTGGTCGCGTCGCAGCGCGGCATTCCCGCGGACGAGGCCTGCCTCCTGCACGGCCACGCCTTCCTCACCGACATGCTCGGGGCCGCCCAGCGACTCCTGAGCCTCGGGCACCTCGCCGCCCAGCGCCTCCTTGACGACCTCGCGGACGTCCTCGTCGACGTCATCGACGCGAACGCCGACAGGCCGCTCGACCGGATGGAACCGTTCGCGCCGCTCGTCGACGTCCACGCGATGGAGCACGAGCGCGCCGAGCGCCGCCTCTTCGTGAGCTAACGCTCACGGCCGGCAGCCGACTGTCCGGTCCGTCGATGTGTCGACCCGCCAGCCCCGCGTCCCGTCGGATTTCGGAGAGACATTACTGGCGTATCAATGTAAATTGAGACGGGAGAGATACCGCCGTACAGCCGCAGACAGGCGGCTTCAGTGGCTGGCGTCGCTCGCCTCGGCCCACCGAGGGCCCGAATCTATAATAGTATACGACAACCCAACGAAACTATGCAAGCGAAAGAGTTCGAGAACGAGCTGACCTATCACTCCTACGAGGCCGACAGGGACGTCGAGGCGTTCCACGAGGCCTACGAGGACGCCGTCGAGGCAGTTCGTGCGGAACTGGGGGCGACGCACGACCACTACATCGACGGCGAGCGCGTCGCGGCGGCCGAGCACTTCGAGGTGACCTCGCCGGGTGACCAGACGCGCACCATCGGGGAGTTCGCGGCGGGCACCCCCGACGACATCGACGACGCCGTGCACGCGGCGACCGCCGTCAGTGACGAGTGGGAGGCGCTCGGGGTCGACGAGCGCGTCGAAATCTTCCGCGACGCCGCCGCCGAGATGCGCGAGCGGAAGTTCGAACTCGCCGCCACCATCTCCCTCGAAAACGGCAAGAACCGGACGGAGGCGATGGCGGACGTCGACGAGGCCATCGACTTCCTCGAGTTCTACAGCCGCGAGTTCGAGCGCGCGGACGGCTACGACTTCGACACCGGCGAGCCGACGCCCGGCGAGCACACCCGCAACCTCCTGCGGCCGTACGGCGTCTTCGGCGTTATCGCACCGTTCAACTTCCCGATGGCCATCTTCGTCGGCATGACCGCCGGCGCGCTCATCACCGGGAACGCCGTCGTCGCCAAACCCGCCGAGTCCACGCCGCTCATCGCCGAGAAGTGCATGGAAATCATGCAGGACGCCGGCCTCCCGGACGGCGTGCTGAACTTCGTGACCGGCGACGGCCCGAACGCCGGCCAGCCGCTCGTCGAGCACGAGGACGTCGACGGCGTCGTCTTCACGGGGTCGCGGAAAGTCGGCGAGTCCATCCAGCGGACGTTCTTCGAGCAGGACAAACAGGGCCCCGTCATCGCCGAACTCGGCGGGAAGAACCCCGTCATCGTCAGCGACGCCGCGGACGTCGACGCCGCCGTCGAGGGCGTCATGAAGGGCGCGTTCTCCTTCAGCGGCCAGAAGTGCTCGGCGACCTCCCGCGTCTACGTCCACGAGGACGTCGAGGCGGAGTTCACGGAGAAGCTCGTCGAGCGGACGGAAGAGCTGACCGTCGGGCACGCGACGGATCGCGAGACGTTCGTCTCGCCCGTCATCAGCGACGCCGCGCTCGAACGCTACGAGTCCATCACCGAGCGCGCCGCGTCCGACGGCACCGTCCTGACCGGCGGCGCGGTCCGGACGGAAGGCGACTTCGCCGACGGGCGCTTCGTCGAGCCGACCGTCGTCACCGACGTCCCCCACGAGCACGACCTCGCGCGCGACGAGCACTTCCTCCCGTTCGTCACGATTCACCCCATCGCCGACCTCGAAGAGGGCATCCGGAAGTCGAATGACTCCGAGTACGGCCTCTGTGCGGGCATTTTCTCCGAGGACGACGCCGAGGTCGAGCGCTGGTTCGACGAAATCGAGTCCGGGATGTGCTACGCGAACCGCTCACAGAGCGCGACGACGGGCGCGCTCGTCCAGGCCCAGCCGTTCGGCGGCTGGAAGCACTCCGGCACCACCGGGAAGTTCGCGGGCGGCTACTGGTACCTCCAGCAGTTCATGCGCGAGCAGACGCAGACCCGCGTCGAATAGCGGGCCGCTCTCGCGTGCCGCCGTCGCTCAGTCGAAGTCGGGGAGGTAGGCGGCGTTCGCCGCGAGCAGGTCATCGACCATCGCATCGATTTCCTCGAGGGTGCAGGCCGCGCCGGCGAGCGGGTCGAGTTTCACCGCTCGGCGGAGCGCGTCCTCGTCACGATTCAGGCCCGCTTGCACGGCCTGTTCTTGGACGTTGAGGTTCGTGCGAATCAGCGCCGCGAGCTGCGCAGGGAGGTCGCCGACCGAACACGGGTGGACGCCCGTCGCGTCGACGACGCAGGGCACCTCGACGCAGGCGTTCGACCGGAGGTTGGTAATTGCGTCCGTGTCGTTCCGGACGTTGACGTTCACGCGCCGGCGGGTGTCCGTCTCCACCGAGTGGATGATCTGTGCGGCGTACTCCTCGGAGCGAGACACCTCGAGGTCGACGTCCTCGGGGTCCTGCTCGGCCTGCCACTCCTTCATCCCGCGATAGAACTCGAGATATTCGCCCGTAGGCATCCACGAGGACGTGATGCCGCCCGGCCCCTCCTCGTACTCCTCAGGGGGTGTGAGGTCATCGATAACCTCGGGGTCCGTGCGGAAGTAGGGGACGTACTCGCTGAGGTGGTGGCTGGACTCGGTGACGAAGTAGCCGAAGTGCTCCATGAGTTCGAAGCGCACCGGGTCGGCGACGTAGGTCTCCTCGTCGTCGGCGGCCTCGTGGAGCGCGGGATAGACGCTCTCGCCGTCGACTTCGGCCTCGAGGAACCACGCCATGTGGTTGATGCCCGCCACCCAGTAGTCGAGAGCGTCGGCGTCGACGCCCGCGTAGTGCGCGATGGCCTCGGAGGTATGCTGGACGCTGTGGCAGAGGCCGACGACGTCGATATCAGTGGCTTCGTCGAGCGCCCAGCAGAGAATCGCCATCGGATTCGTGTAGTTGAGGAGGAGCGCGTCCGGGCAGACGTCCTCCATGTCGCGCGCGATGTCGAGCATCGCGGGGAGCGTGCGCATCGCGCGGAAGACCCCGCCGGGGCCGAGCGTGTCGCCGACGGCCTGCTCGACGCCGTACTCACGCGGAATCTCGACTTCGTTCTCGAACGGCTCGTCGCCCCCGACGCCGATCATGTTCAGGACGTAGTCGGCGCCCCCGAGCGCCTCGCGCCGGTCGGTCGTCGCCTCGACCGTCGCGTCGAAGCCGTGCTCCTCGACCATCGCCCGCGCGACGGTCTCGGTCCGCTCGAGCGCGTCGGCGTCGATGTCGACCAGGACGATTTCGCTGTCCGTGAGTTCGGGATACGAGAGGATGTCGCCGAGGAGGTTCCGCGAGAACGTCACGCTCCCGGCGCCGATGAACGCGATCTTGGCCATGGTACGCCCTCACCCACGACTCTGTTAAATACTTTCATGTACGTTTCGAGAGGTGGGCGCGGAAGCCGAAACCCGCGACGGCGGGCGTCCGCAGAACCAGTCACCCGATTACGAGCATACACCCGTAAAGACTGTGACAACCCCAGTTTCGCCCGCGTGGACGGACAGCCGCCGCGGTCCGCAGCCAGTCACCACTCGGCGACGCTGCCGTCGTCGTGGCGCCAGACTGGGTTGTGCCAGTCGACGTCCTGTTCGGCCATCTCGCGGACGTGGTCTTCGTCGATGTCGACGCCGAGCCCCGGGCCCTCGGGGATGTCGACGTAGCCGTCCTCGTAGTCGAAGACGGAGGGGTCCTCGAGGTAGTCGAGGACGTCGCTCGTCTCGTTGTAGTGGATGTCGAGACTCTGCTCTTGGATGAGCGCCGCGTGCGAGGTGGCGTCGACCTGGATGCAGGAGGCGAGCGCGATGGGGCCGAGCGGACAGTGGGGCGCCATCGCGACGTCGTAGGCCTCGGCCATGTCGGCGATTTTCTTCACTTCGCTGATGCCCCCAGCGTGCGAGAGGTCGGGCTGGATGAGGTCGACGACGCCCTGCTCGAAGACCTCCTTGAAGTCCCACCGCGAGAACATCCGCTCGCCGGTCGCAATCGGGACGGTCGTCGTCTGTGCGATGTCCGGGAGGGCGTCGTTGTGCTCGGGGAGCACCGGCTCCTCGATGAAGAACGGCTCGTAGGGTTCGAGTTCGCGCCCGAGACGCTTCGCCATCGTCTTGGAGACCCGGCCGTGGAAGTCGACGCCGATGTCCACCTCGTCACCCACGGCGTCACGGACTTCCGCGAGTCGGTCGACGGCTTGCTGGACGGCCGCCGGACTGTCGATGCGCTCCATCTCCGCGGTGCCGTTCATCTTCAGCGCCGTGAAGCCCGCCTCGACCTTCTCCTTCGCGGCCTCCCCGACCTCCGCAGGGCGGTCGCCGCCGATCCACTGGTAGACGCGTACCCTATCGCGGACTTTCCCGCCGAGCAGCTCGTGGACGGGCGCGTCGTACTGTTTGCCCTTGATGTCCCAGAGCGCCTGGTCGATGCCCGCGATGGCGCTCATCAGCACGGGGCCACCCCGGTAGAAGCCGCCGCGATACATCGTCTCCCAGTGGTCGGCGATGCGCGCCGGGTCCTTCCCGAGGAGGTAGGTGTCCATTAGCTCCTCGACGGCCGTCCGTACCGTCTTCGCGCGCCCCTCGACGACGGGTTCGCCCCACCCGACGGTCCCGTCGTCCGTCTCCACCTTCAGGAAGAGCCAGCGCGGCGGTACCTCGAACAGCTCGTAGTCGACGATTTCCATGGCGGCGTTTCAAACACGGACCGCTTAAGCGTTGATGATGCTGAAGGCCGGACGGCGCGCCGGCGACGCACGACTGTCAGTAGGGCGGTTGGCCGAGGACATCTTCGCCGCGACAGTCGCCAAGGGCACCCGTACCGGGTGAGGGAATCACGATTCCGACGACGCGTCGCGGAGCGGGGCGTAGGTTTATGTTTACGGGGCAATACCTGCTGGTTGAGTTCCTACTGGGTCGATTCAGAGCGGCTGCACCGGGCTTGGCGTGCACGGGCCGGATCGACACGCGACTCAGGCCGTCAGTGCCGTTCGGGACCGCAGCATCGACAGCAGGTGTCGTCCGCCCGTGACCGCGAACAGGGCGCCGCCGAGAACGGTGAGGTACCAGCCGAGCGCCGGAACGAACGTCGCGGTGAACCCGACGAGCGACGAGGTCGAGAGGAAGAACGCGCAGAGCGACACGGTGCCGACGCCCGCCGCGACGGTGACGACGAACCGGAGTCGGGGCCGTGTGCCCGCACCGACGAGGAGGACGAGCGCGACGAGACCGAGGAGGGCGACGTCGAACGCCTCAATTCCCGGGCTCGCCCCGGCGAGACGGAGGGTCGGTATCTCCGCGTCCGGCGGGAGCGTCGGGTTCAGTCGAACCCACGGGAGAGACGTCCCGACCGGGATAGCGAGCGCACCGCCGGCAGTCAGCAGTCGGTCACGGCGCGAGCGAGTGTCCACAGTGTTCCGTCGAGCGAGACGGCTAAACGCTTTGTGTACACCCACACACGGGTTTGACCGAGGCGGACCGAACGTTCGGTCCGGCCGAGCCGGTGGCGCTGTACACCCACCACATTGAGGAAGGGGCCGAGAGTAGAGCGTCCGAAAGCATGGAGCCGGACCCGACCGTCACCGACCCCGACGAGGCGGACGCGGACACCCTCATCACCGACCTCGCCGAGCTGGAGTCGGAGCTCGACGCGACGGCGAGGGACGAACTTGAGGAGACGCAAGGACTCGTTGCGGCGGCGAGTAAGCGCGGCCTCATCGACTCCGGCGTCCGCCGGTTCCAGTTCGTCGACGTCGTCGAGGCGTTCGTCGGCAGCGTCATCGTCGCCTCCCCGCTCCTCGTCGAGGACGGCGTCTTCGACATCGCGGACTACCTCTTCCAGTTCACGCTCGGCGGGATTCCGGTCTTCCTCGTCGCGAACACGCTGTTCGTCGTGCTCATGACCTACGCGCTGGTCGAGTGGACGGGCCGGGCCCGGGAGGAGGCGGAGCCGTTCTTCAACGTCGTGCCGGTCCGCGTCGTCGTCATCCTCGCCGTCTCGTTCCTCGTCGCAACCATCCTGATGACCGTCTGGGGGCGCGTCGGCGACTGGCAGCCCCCGACTGAAGCACTCGCCCGCATCAACATCATCTGGACCGTCGGCTCGCTCGGCGCGGCGCTCGGCGACATCATCTCCGAGGGACACGACGCGCCGCCGCTGACGAGCGACGACGAGTCGGGGCACGGCGTCTCCGAGCGAATCACGGGCGTGCTGGCGTCCGCCGACGACCTCTCCGACGAGGAATTGCTCCAGTCGCTCAACGAACAGTTCGACGAACTGGTCGCGGCCGTCGAGAAACCGGCGGACCGGCGGGCCATCGAGCGCATCCGCGACCGGACGGTCTCGACGGCGCTCGACACCGGACTCGGCGACCAGATTCGGAAGTACACCGGGCGCGACGTCGCCGAGGCGTTCGTCGGCAGCATCTTCTTCTCGGTGCCCTTCCTCGTCGAGGACGGCGTCTTCGACGTCGCGGCGTACTTCCTCTCGTTCCGACTCGGGGAGTTCCCCGTCTTCTACCTCGCGAACGCGGCGTTCGTCGTGGTGATGATCGCGATGCTCGTCTACTGGGCGGGCCCGCAGGACGTTCGCCCGACACAGCCGCTCTTCGGATTCGTTCCGCCGCGACTGGTGGGCATCGCGCTCGTCTCCTTCCTGACGGCGGCGGCGCTGATGACGATGTGGGGCCGCGTCGACGACTGGGCGAACCCGTCGGTCGCGCTCGCCCGCATCAGCGTCGTCTGGACGGTCGCCTCCTTCGGCGCGGCACTCGGCGACATCCTGCCCGGTGAGAGCTCAGGCGGGGACCTGAGCGACGAACTCGACGTCCTCGACCGACTCGTCCGCGAGGACTGAGGGCCGCCTGGATTCTCAACAGTCGAGGTGGCCCGAGACACCGGACCGGCACGGAGAGCTATAGAGTGGTTCGGACGCCACATAGCAGACGCTTACCCGCCGCCCGCGGAACCCGCATCGGTATGGAGACGCGGAAGGTCCAGTTGTCCGGCGGGACCACCTACACGGTATCGCTCCCGAAGCCGTGGGCGAACGAACACGACATCGACGCCGGCGACCACCTGTCGCTCCGGCCACGTGACGACGGCACCCTCGTCGTACGGGCGACGACCGACGACCGCGACCGACTCACGGCCGCGACGGACGTCGCCGGATACGGCCCGGACGAGGTCCGCGTCGCCGTGCACGCACTCTACGTGCTCGGGTTCGACCGACTCACGCTCCAGTTGGGAAGTGACGCCTGCGTCCGCGCCGCCCGCGAGACGACCCGACTCCTCGTCGGCATGGAGGTCGTCGAGCGCGACGGGGACACGCTCACCGTCCAGAGCGTCATGTCCGCCGACCACGTCTCGGTCCGCAAGAGCGTCGTCCGCCTCGAACTCGTCGTCGACGCGATGCAGCGGGACGCGGTCACGGCCGTCGTCGAGAACGACCGCGAACTCGCCGCCGAGGTGGCGGCACGCGACGACGAGGCCGACAAGCTCCACGCGCTCCTCACGCGCTGTCTCAGGCGCTCGCTCGGCGCCGTCGGCGAAGTCCAGCGTCTCGGCCACGACCGCCCGGGGCTGTTCGAACACTACCGGGTCGCGCGCCACCTCGAACGCGTCGGCGACCACGCCGAGAAGATCGCCGCGCTCTCGGCGGACGTCGAGGCACCCAACGACTTCGCGAGCGCCCTCCCCGCCCTCGACCGGCGGGCCCGCGACGTCCGGGACGCCGCGACGGACGTCGTCCTCTCCGACGACCCGGTCAACGCCGCCTACGACGCCGTCGCGGACTGCGAGGCACTCGTCGCCGACATCGACGACCACCGGCGCGCGCTCTACGACTGGGCGGACCCTCAAGAGGCACACACCTGCGGGCTCGTCCTTGACAGCATCCGTCGCTCGGCCGAGTACGGCGCGAACATCGCGGACATCGCCGTCCAGCGCCACTATCGCCACCGCCACTGGTGAGACGGCCGAGAGCACGCCGAAGCCGAACGCCGCGTATGGCCGGCCGTGGGAGGGTGCCGCGTCGACGGCGGCGACGATGGTGGCCTTCGAGATGGATGCGGGACACGAGCCCCACCGACAGGAAGCCAAAGGTGTCTGTATAGCCAAAATATATCCAAATATGAAAATATTTCAGATCCTATTCTCGGTATCTGAGTGCATACATATTGTAATAGTCTCCTTTGTCTGTCGTATGGGAAATCCTATCACGCAGGGATTCGGAGCAGTCGGGAGTGAAACGAGACGAGTCACAGACCGTCGGAGCGCCGGTTAACGCCGAGCAGTTCCGCTACCTCTTCGAGAACGTACAGGACGCGGTGGTAGAGTTCGAACTCCGCGACGAGGACCCGATCGTCGCGCTCGTCAACGAGTCCTTCTGCGAGATGTTCGGCGTCACCCCCGAGGAGGCCGTCGGATCGTCGCTGAACGACCTCATCGTGCCGAGCAAGCGGGTGACCGAGAGCAACCGCTTCGACCGACGCACCGCCGCGGGCAAGCGGAACTACGCCATCGTCGACCGGCTCACCGAGGACGGCCTCAAGACCCTCCTCTATCGCGGCATCCCCCACGACGGCGGCGACCGCGGATTCGCGCTCTATACCGACCTCACGGACGAAATCCGGCGTGAGCGCGAACTCGCCGTCCTGAACCGCGTGCTCCGCTACAACCTCTCGGCGGAAGTCGACACGCTCCTCGAACGGGCGGAATACCTCCTCGACGCCGTCGACGACCCCGACCTCGCGGACGCCGCCCGCGACATTCGTACGAGCACCCTCGCCCTCGAGCGCATGACCGAGGAAGCCCGCGACATCGAGCGCGTGCTGGACGCCGACCCGGACCTCGAACCCGCCGCGCTCGACGACGCAGTGCAGTCCGCACTCGAGGACGTCGCGCTCGTCGACTACGCCGACGTCACCGTCGAACTCGGCGACGTCCCTCCTGTTCGCTCCGGCGGGCACCTCGACCGCGCGATTGCCGCCCTCGTGGACAACGCCATCCGCCACACCGACGCCCGGACCCCGAGTGTCCGAATTCACGCCACGCAGACTGACGAGACAGTCGCGCTGACGGTGAGCGACGACGGCCCCGGCCTCCCCGAGCAGGAGCACCGCCTCCTCACCGGCGAGGTCGAACTCACGCCGCTCGACCACGGGAACGGCCTCGGCCTCTGGCTCGTCCGCTGGATCACCACCGCCTACAACGGCGCCGTCACGTACGAGGAGCGCGCCGACGGCGGAAGCGACATCACGCTCGAACTCGCGTCGGCGTCGCGAACGTGAGGCGGCGGCCGGTCGTGGAAGCGTCTCACCTCCGGTGGCGCCCGGCACAAAACATACACCACGCGTTCGGGAACGCATCAGTATGCGCCACCGATTGGTCCTCGCGCTCGGCGCGCTCGCCGTCCTCGCGATGCTGGGCGGGTGCTCTAGCGCCGGCAGCCTCGAGTTGACGGCCGTGAACGACACGGCGCTCGCCGAGGAGGCGAGTCACGACGCGCCGCCGCTCTCCGCGAACGCGTCGGACTCGCCCGACGGGCCGCCGTCCGTCGTCACGCGCGCCATCGTGAACGGGTCCGTCACCGCCGAATCGCGCTCGCCGCGCGTCGAGAGCGACTACCCCTTCGAGTACGACGGCAACTACTACACCCTCACTCACGAGGCCGTCGCCCAGCGAGAGGCGACGGCCGTCGACGTCACGGTCGACTACGACCCGGCGAACCACAGCGGCTCGACGCTCGCCTACGCCGACCTCCCGTCCGTCGACAGGCGGGCGCTCGAAAGCCTTCTGCTACCGGGTGAGCGACAGACTGAGGGATACGACGTCGGCGCGAGCGTGACGTACACGGACGCCCAGCGGGCGAACTCGACGTTCGACTTCGACGCCGGAACGACGTACGTCCTCGCCTACGAGGGCGAGCGCTACCGGCTCCGCATCGACGAGGTTCGCTCGGTCGAGTTGACGACCTATCGCTACGAGACGCGGCAGGTCGCCGAGAGCCCCGAGGCGTACGCGCGCGCCCTCAAGGCCGACCACCTGTTCACGCTCACGGGGCTCTCCGACGCCGAGCGGTCGGTCGTCACGGAGGCGCGGAACGGCACCTACTACGCGACGGACACGGACGACGCGGCGTTCCGCACCGTGCTGAACCGCTTCCGGAACCACTCCGCCGTCCACCGCGAGCACGGCTCCGGCGAGTGGGTCGTCGAGTACGACGGCCAGGTCTACTGGGCCGAGCTCAGCTACGGTGGCTTCACCGACGAGTAGTGCGCGCAGCGGCCGTCGCCGACACCTCCTAGAAGTTTAGGGTGTACTTTTGTGGTATATCTCCCACTCGAACAGACTGTTCCGATCCGGTGTCGACACCGTCACCCCGGTCGAGACGGCCGGACTGGAACTTCATCCCGAACCGGCGACCCCCCACCGGTTCCCCTCCCCCCTCCTTCGCTTCGAGTACCGACAGCGGTGAGACGAACGGGAGAACCGGCGTCGTGTCTCTGGCCGAGAATGTTCGGTGGAGCGGCTGTTGCGCCCCCAAATCACGGCAAACGCATATACGCGCCTGGCCGCATACTCAATGTGTGGCAGGCACGCTCCGAGAGGGGGCCGCGAAGGGTGGGTTCTACGCGCTCGGCAGTCTCTGCCTCGGCGTCGCCGTCGTCCACCTGCTGACCGAGGGCGAAGGCATCGGGACGACCTTCGAAGCGGTGCTGATCGGCGGGCTGTCGACGATCGTACTCTACACCGGCTATCGTCTCCCGTCACGGGCGATCTCGGAGGCGGGCGGGCAGCGCGCAGTCTACTTGAGTGTCGGGGTTGCGGGCGCGTTCGCCGCGCTCGCGTTCGCCGTCTGGACGGCGTGGTACCTTGAGGGCGACCCCGTCGACCTCTCCTTCCTGCTCTCGTTCGCAAGCGTGCTCGGGGCGGCAGTCGGTTCGCGGGTGGGCGTCTACGCCATCGAGTCGGACGAGCAGCTCACGCAGGCACGGGAGTTGGCGACGCTGCTGCGCATCAATCAGCGCATCCTCCGGCACAACCTGCGCAACGACCTCACCGTCGCGCTCGGCTACCTCGACCGACTGGAAAACGAGGAGGACATCGAGAGGGGTGAGGCGATTCAGATCATTCGGGACCGCCTCGAGGACCTCAATCAGGTCGGCGAGCGCGGACAGCGAATCATCTCCATCTGGGAGGTGGAGACGACCCGCGAGTTCGACCTCACGACGGTCGTTCGCGAGGAGGTGGCCACGTTCCGGACGGAGTACCCGGAGACGGACGTCTCGGTCGACACGCCGGAGGAGTGTCGGGTCGACGCTCACCCGGCGCTCCCGACGGCGGTACAGGAGGCGTTGACGAACGCGGTCGAACACAACGAACCGGACGTCTCGCTGTCGGTTCGCGTCGAGCACGACGGCGACACGGCGACCATCGAGATCGCGGACACCGGTAAGGGGATTCCGCAGAGCGACAGCGGCGCGATTACGCTCGGCGAGGAGACGTCACTCACCCATCCCGAAGGGTTGGGGCTCTGGTTGATCTACTGGATCGTTCGCAAGTCGGACGGCCACATCGAGTTGGCGGGAACGTCCTCGGGGACGCTCGTTCGAATCACGCTCCCGGCGACGTCGCGCGAGCGCTGGTTCTGAACGCGCCGGCATCCGGGCACGGAGAGCGCACTCCGCGTCGGACGCCGTGACAGCGCGGACGCGGGGCGACAACGGTAGGCATCACTCGACGTCGCGACCACCACAAAGACTTATTGGCTGTAGTACATATAGGATAGTGGAGTGTTACAGCACTCCGAGGCCGCCGCTCCCGAGATCCTCCCCTCTCACCGAAGCGCACCCTCGGGAGCACGCCTTCAGTACTCTCCGAGTGGGAACGCCGTACTCGGTAGTCGTACATAGCGGTCGTATACACAGGGACATAACAAGTCACGAGCCTCATACTTCATGGCACGGACGATACCCGACTGGCCCACGCGTCGCGTGGCCGTCGCGAGTCTGCTCGTCGGCGGGTTGCACGCGGTGCTCCTGCTCGCAGTCGCGCTCCACCTCGGCTATCCGGTCGGCCCGAGCGCGTACTCGCCGCTCGGTCTGCTCTGGCGGTACGGCGGCCTCGTCGTCGTCGCCGCGCTCCCCGTCTGGCTCGCGGGCCGGTTCCGCCTCCTCGTGCCCGTCCTCGCGCTCGCGCTGACCACCGGGTACGTCCTCGGGATGGAACTCCTCGCACCCGGGCCGACCTTTCGCGACGTCGCAGAACTCGAAGGACTCCGCGACCCCACCGGGACGCTCGTCGTCGAGAACGGTCTGTACGTCGTTCGCTACATGGTGAACGCGTCGGTCTGGACGCTCGGGTTCCTCTTCGCCGGACTCCTCGAGGCAACCTGCCGAACGCGCTGGCGCCGCCTCCCCACCCCGCCGAACACGCCACGGTGGCTCTCGCCGCCCGTCGCTCGACGGCCGGCCGCCGGCGTCGCCGCAGTCGGCGGCTTCCTCCACGCGGCCGTCATGGTGTGGTTCGCGCTCCGCCTCGGCCTCAATGCGACGTGGGGACCCCCCGGAACGCTGTACGCGGTCAGCGCCGTCGGGATGGTCGCCCTCGCCGCCGTCCCCATCTACGTGCTCCTCAGACGCCATCTCGTCGCGCCGATGGCGCTCCTGACGGCCTTCGTCCTCCTCGACGCACGCGCCGAGTTCACCGCGAGCGTCGACGACCCGCACGCGCTCTACTTCGGCGCGTGGTTCGGCCCGCTCGCCCTCGTGCTCGCCGTGGGCGCCTGCGAGTCCCTCCTTCGACGGTGTTGGGACGTCGTCCGCCGACGCCGGTCCGCGTAGCGCCGCGGCGGGCGCGGCAGCCGCGTTCTCGTGCCTCGTGAAGAGTGTGTTCCGGCGCGCCGCGGAGCTATCACCTGAATTAGCCGAACACCTATCTGTCGAGGGCGACAACAGTGTGAGCGACACGGCGGGGGAGAACCACACCGCCAGGAGGGGGTTTCCATGCCACGCTCACTATCAGAGACACCACACTCGTCGGTCGCCGAACGCACGCCGTCGGGGCCGATTCGCGTCCTCCACGTCGACGACGACCCGGCGTACGCCGACCTCGTCGCCACCCACCTCACCCGCGAAGACGACCGCTTCGAAATCGCCATCGAGACCGACCCGGAGGCAGCGCTCGAACGCGTCCGGAGCGCGCCCGAGGACGTCGACTGTCTCGTCAGCGACTACGACATGCCGACGCTCGACGGCCTCGAACTCCTCGAGGCCGTCCGCGAGGTCGCGCCGACGCTCCCGTTCATCCTCCTGACCGGAAAGGGAAGCGAGGAAATCGCGAGCGAGGCGATTTCGCGCGGCGTCACCGACTACCTGCAGAAGACCAGCGGCACCGAGCAGTACGCGATACTCGCGAACCGCATCCGGAACGCCACGACGACGGCGCGGATGCGACGCCACCGCGCCCGCTACCTCACCGCCATCGAGACCGCCCGGGAAGGCATCAGCATCCTCGACGCCGACGGCGAGTACATCTACGTGAACGAGACGTACGCCGACCTCTACGGCTACACGCCCGACGAACTCTGCGGGCGCCACTGGACGTGCACCTACCTCGAGTCGGACGAGTCGTTCGTCCGCGAGGAGATACTGCCGACGGCGCAACGGGAGGGCTACTGGCAGGGACTCACGACCGGTGTCCGCGCGGACGGCACCACCTTCCTCGAGGACCACGTCGTCGCAATCACCGACCGTGGCGACCTCATCTGCACGGTGCGGGACGTCTCGGACATCTACGCGGGCGAACGCGAACTCGAGATGACGCTCCCCGCAGTCGAGGCCGCCCCCATCGGCGTCGTCATCACTGACCCGGGCCGGGAGGACAATCCGATCGTCTACGCGAACGAGCGCTTCGAGGAGTTGACCGGCTACGACGAGGCGGAGATCATCGGGCGAAACTGTCGCTTCCTGCAGGGCGAGCGGACCGACGCCGACACTGTCGCCGACCTCCGCGAGGCAATCGACGCCGAGGAGGAGGCCACCGTCGAACTCCGCAACTACCGGAAGGACGGCACCGAGTTCTGGAACCGCGTCAGCGTCGCGCCCGTCGAGAACGACACCGGCGACGTCACGCACTTCGTCGGCTTCCAGCAGGACGTCACCGAGCGCTACGAGCGCGAGGAGAACCTCGAAGCCACCATCGCGCGGCTGGAGGCGCTCTTCGAGAACTCACCCGACATGGTCGAGGTGCTCGACGCCGAGGGGCGACGGCTCGCGGTCAACCAGCAGTGCCGCACCCAACTCGGCTACACGGAGGCGGACCTCCTCGGCACCGGCGTCTGGGAGACCGACCCGGACGTCACCCCGGATACCGTCCGCGAGACCTTCGCGGAACTCGAGCCCGGCGAACGCCGGCGGTTCAAGAGCCGCCTCGAACGCCACGACGGCTCGACCTTCCCCATCGAGGTGCACCTGATTCGGTTGGACCTCGACGGCCCGCCGCGCTTCATGGCCATCAACCGGGACATCTCCACCCAGAAACACCGGGAGGAGACGCTCAAGTCGCTCTACGAGTCCACGCAGACGCTGATGGACGCGCCCGACCGGCAGACGGTCGCCGAGCACGCCGTCGAGACGGCGCGCACCATCCTCGGCCGCCCGATAAACAGCCTCTGGCTCTACGACGAGGACGCGGACGTCCTCCGGCCGGTGGCGTCGACTGACGCCGCACACGAGGTGCTGGACGGCATCCCCACGTATTCGGGCGACGACAGCCTCGCGTGGGGCGTCTTCGAGTCCGGCGAGGCCGCCGTCTACGACGACCTCTCGACGGCCCCGGGACGCTACAACGAGGAGACGCCGCTCGAGAGCGAACTCATCCTCCCGCTCGGCTCGCACGGCGTGCTGGCCATCGGCGCGTGCGAGCCGGCGTCGTTCGGCGACGAGGAACTGTGGCTCGCACGGCTCTTCGCGCGCACCGTCGAGGCGGCGCTCGCGCGCGCCGCCCGCGAGGAACAACTGCGCGAGCGCCGCGAGGAACTGGAGCGCCAGAACGCCCGGCTCGACGCGTTCACGAGCATCGTCTCGCACGACCTCCGCACACCGCTCAACGTCGCCACGGGCTACCTCGGGTTCCTGGAGGACTCGGCCGACAACGAGCACGTCGAGCGAATCGACGACGCGCTCGAACGCATGGACGAAATCATCGAGGAGACGTTGACGCTGGCGCGACAGGGCCGGACCATCGGCGAGCGCGAACCCGTCGAAGTGGCGGCGCTCGCGCGCCGCTGCTGGGAGCGTGTCGAGTCAGGCGACGCCATCCTCGAGGTCGACGGCGGCTGCACGGTCAGCGGCGACGCCGACCGACTCCGCCACGTCTTCGAGAACCTCTTTCGGAACGCCATCGAGCACGGCGGCGCGGACGTGACGGTCACCGTCGGCACGCTCGAGGACGGCACCGGGTTTTACGTCGCCGACGACGGCCCGGGCATCCCCGAGGACCAGCGCGAATACGTCTTCGACCCGGGCTATTCGACGCGCGACGACGGCGTGGGGTTCGGGCTGGCCATCGTCGCAGAAATCGTCGACGCTCACGGGTGGACGATTACGGTGACGGAGTCCGACGCCGGCGGCGCCCGCTTCGAGGTTCACGTCGACGGCGACGTCCTCGACTAGACACGGACGAGAGCCGTATCGCCTAAGGTCGCGGCGCCACTATGCCGGTGCCGAGATGGCACCGGTAGTCGTTCGCGGTCTCGACGAGGAAGGCCCGGGCGACATCGTCGGCGCGTTCGTCAATGAGGCCGGCGTCCCGCCCGAGGACATCGGCGCGATAGAACTCGAAGGGAACCTCGCCACCGTCGAACTCGCCGACGAGGCAGTCGATGCTGTCGTCGAGGCGATGGACGGCGGGCACGTCGGTCGCTCCGAGGTATCGGTCACCCGCGAGAGCGACGCCGACGCCGCCGTGCGCGAGTACGTCCGGGAGTACACCGAACTCGTGGAGCTGGAGCGCGAGGCGGAGATGCGCCGCCACGAGTCGGAGATTCGCTCGCTCTCCGGCCGCGAGCGCGAGGCGAAGGGTCGCGCGGTCCTCGACCTCGACGGCCGCGACCAGGGCGAGGGCCTCGGCGGCTACGAGGTGCAGTTCGTCCGCCACGGCGAAGCAGGCCTGCCCGACACCGACATCGGCGTCGGCGACCTCGTCATGGTCTCGAAGCGGGACCCGTTGCGCGACGACAACCCGACCGGAACCGTCACGCAGGTGACCGGCCACTCGGTCACCGTCTCCTTCGAGCGCGAGCCACCGGGCTTCGTCTTCGGGTCGGGCCTCCGCCTCGACCTCTACGTGAACGACGTCACCTACCAGCGGATGCTGGACGCGCTGGACGCGCTCCGCGACGCCCCGGAGGGGAGCGCGCTCGCACACCTCCGGGACGTGTTCGCGGGCGTCAGCGACCCCGCCGACCCGACGCCCGCAGATATCGCGGAGTTCTTCGACGCGTCGCTGAACGACTCCCAGCGCGCGGCCGTGCGTCACGCAGTCGGGACCGAGGACGTCCACCTGATTCACGGCCCGCCCGGCACCGGCAAGACGACCACCGCCGTCGAGGCGATTCGCCAATGCGTCGCCCGCGGGGACGCCGTGCTCGCGACGGCCGCCTCGAACACCGCCGTCGACAACGTCGTCGAGCGTCTCGTGGACGCCGGCGTCGACGTCGTCCGTGTCGGCCACCCCGCGCGCGTCACCCCGACGCTCCGCGAGCACACGCTCGACGAGCGCGTCGCGACGACCGAAGCCTACCAGCGCGCCCAGGACCTCCGTGAGGAGGCCTTCGACGCCCTCGACGAACTCGAGGCGCGCGACGACCTCACGAAGCCGAGCGGGCGGTGGCGTCGCGGCCTCTCCGACGCGCGCATTCGCGAGCTCGCCGAGGAGGGCCGGGGCGCGCGCGGGATTCCCGCCGAGAAAATCGCGGAGCTCGCCGGCTGGCTCGAACGTCGCGAGGCGGCCGACGACCTGTTCGAACGCGCGGACGACCTGGAAGACGAGGCCGTCGCGTCGGTGCTCGCGGACGCGGACGTCGTCTGCACGACGAACGCGACGGCCGGGAGCGACGTCCTCGACGGCGTCCACTTCGATACGCTCGTCCTCGACGAGGCCACGCAGGCCACCGAACCGTCCTGTCTCATCCCGATAACCCGCGCCGACCGGGTCGTCATGGCCGGCGACCACCGCCAGCTTCCGCCGACCGTCCAGAACGAGACCGCCGCCCGTGAGGGCCTGCGCGAGACGCTCTTCGAGTGCCTCGCGGAGGAGCACGACGAAATTCGGACGCTCCTCCGGACGCAGTACCGGATGCACGAGCGCATCCAGTCCTTCAGCGCGGACCGCTTCTACGACGGCGCGCTCGACCCCGCTGAGGCGGTCCGCGACCACACGCTCCGCGACCTCGGGATCACGCCCGACGACCTCGCGCCGGACACGCGCCCGGTTCTCGACCCCGACACGCCGCTGACGTTCCTCGACACGTCGAACGTCGACGCCGCCGAACGCCAGCGCGAGGGGTCGCCCTCACGGGAGAACCCCCGCGAGGCGGACGTGGTCGCGGACCTCGTCGTTGATGCCCTCGAAGCGGGCCTCGACCCGGCGGACGTCGCGGTCGTCTCGCCCTACGACGACCAGGTCGAGCGACTCCGGGACGGCCTCGACGAGCGCCTCGACGGTCGCCCCGACGCCCTCCGCGTCGACACGGTCGACGGCTTCCAGGGCCGCGAGGCCGAACTCGTCCTCGTCTCGCTCGTCCGCTCGAACCCGCGGGACGAAATCGGCTTCCTCGACGACGAGCGCCGGTTCAACGTCGCGCTCACGCGAGCGCGCCGGAAGGCCGTCGTCGTCGGCGACGCCGACACCGTCACCGCCGCTGACGTGTTCGCGGCGTTCGTGGACGACGCACGCGACCACGACGCGCTCCTCGACCTCAGTCGTCTCGACGAGGAGGCGCGCCCGTCGCCGAGCATGGTCGCCGGGCGGAGTCGATAGGTCACAGTACGACCCGCGGTGCCGGCCGGCCCGGCAGAACCGGGCGACCGAGGCAACACTTATTCACGCCTGTTCGCGAACGTAGCACGATGCGTTTCGCTCGTCACACCATGGAGACAGCCGCGACGGACGCGAACGAGCCGGGAGTCGCGAGCGCGGAGGAGTCACGATGACTGATGGCTCCCTCCCGGCGGACGCCGTCGGGACCGACCGGACGGCCGGCGTCGTCGAGTCGGTCATCCGCGAGATGACGCGGGAGGCACGGCGGGAGGACGCCATCAACCTCGCACAGGGGATTCCCGACGCCGGCGAGACGCCGGACGCCGTCGAGGCCGCCGCCGAGGACGCGATTGCGACCGAGAGCCAGTACACGATCACGTGGGGGCTGCCGGACCTTCGGGGGGCGGTGGCGGAGCGGTACGCGGAGTGGAAGGGCGTCGAGTACGACCCCGAGACCGAGGTGACCATCACGACCGGTACCAGCGAAGCGATCATGTCGACGATGCTCGCCCTCGCGGAGGCGGGCGACGAGGTCATCTACTTCGAGCCGGTCTACGAGAGCTACATCCCGGCCAGCCAGTTCGCCGGCGCGACTGCCGTCCCCCTCGACATCACCGACAGCCTCGAACTCGACTACGGGGAACTCGAGGCGGCGGCCGAGGACGCCCGGATTCTCGTCCTCAACACGCCGATGAACCCGACCGGGAAAGTGTTCAGCCGCGACGAACTCGAACGCATCGAGGAAATCGTCTTCGAGCACGACCTCATTCTGGTCACCGACGAAATCTACGAGCACATCGTCTACGACGAGGACTACTGCAGCCCGGTCGAAGTCGGCGACCTCGCCGACCGGACGGTCGTCTGCACCGGGATGTCGAAGACGTTCAGCGTCACCGGCTGGCGCGTCGGCTTCTGTCTCGCGCCGGAATACCTCTCGAAGGAACTCCGGAAAGTCCACGACTACGCGACGATCTGCGCGCCAACGCCGCTCCAGCGCGCGGGCGTCGAGGCGCTCTCGCTCCCCGACTCGTACTACACCGACCTCGCGGACGCCTACGAGCGCCGTCGCGACCGACTCTACGAGGGGCTTCGCGAGGCCGGCCTCGACCCCGTCAAACCCGACGGCGCCTACTACATCATGGCGCGCTACCCGACCGACGAGGACGACGTCGAGTTCTGTTACCGCCTCGTCCGCGAGGCGGGTGTCGCGGCCGTCCCCGGCAGCAGTTTCTACACCGACCCCGACGCCGAGGCCGACTGGGTTCGGTTCACCTTCTCGCGGAACGAGTCCACCCTCGATGAAGCGGTCCGGCGCCTCCGCGAGAACCGCTGGTGGTGACGCCCCGGGTCGTTCGACGACACGGCTCTTCGCTGACCGGGCGAGTCGGTCAGCGCTCCGGCTCCAGCGGACAGTCGAGGAGTGTCGTGCCGTCGGGGTCCGTCACAGTGAACCCACGGTCGGCCAAGACACCGGCCGGGCGGCCGTCGAGGGCTGCGTCGACACCCGGGCGGGCCGCGACGGCGGACGCGAACCAGTGCTCGCCGGGACCGTGGTCGCCCCGGAGCGTCGGGACGACTGTCCGCGGGTGGTAGAGGTTCGTGTTCGGGTCCTCGGCGACGACGACTGGGTCGCGCTCCGCCTCGAGGGCGGTTATCTCGCTCACGCCGGCGGGATACCGGGCGCGGGCGACGCCGTCCTCGGTCCGGTGCGTGGCGGACTCGTCCCGCCCGACGCTCCGGTCGAGGGCGAAGCCGCCCTCCTCGCTGTACACCCGTCGGTCGGTTTCGAGCCGGTGGACGCGGACGTGCCACGGGAGCGCCGGGGCCAGCCACGTCGTGAGGGACACGCCGTCCCACGGCTCCCAGCGCGAGGTAATCGTCGTCCCGTCGACCGTGCCCGTCACCTCGTTCCCGGACGGAATCCGGTACTGTTCGCCGTCGAGGCTGAGCGCGAGCGCGCTGTCGTGGCCGGCGTGGCCCGGGCCGGGCGCGCGGCTGGCGACGGAGAACCCGAAGCGCGCCGAGTAGGCGAACTTCGCGTAGTTCTCCCGCGAGTGGACGCTGTCGGCCGGGCGCGAGAGCGCGAAGAGGTGATCAGCGTCGCGACAGAGCACCTTCCCGGGGTCGGCCTGTGTCGTGTAGTCGGGGAGGTCGGGGAGCGGCGCTTCCTCGGCGGTCCAGAACGGGTGGTCGTCCGGGAGGGCGAGCGGCAGGAACGCCTTCATCCCCCAGTAGGGCGAGTTCGGCGAGTTGTACTCCTCGGAGGCCTTCAGCGTCGGGTAGCGATACCCCACGGAGAGCAGCCCGCCGTCCGTAAAGATGGGCTGGTCGAGCCACCAGCGGACGTTCCGCGCCCACAGCCCGCGAATCGTCCCCCACGGCAGCGGGTCGAGGTCGGCGTACGCCAGCACGCCCCAGAACGCCGCCTGGGCGAACCGATAGGTGTGACTGCGGCCGTACGGAATCGCCCGACCCTCGGCGTCGAACCAGTGGACGTAGTGCTCGGCGAACGACTCGGCGCGCTCGCGGAACCGCGCGGCGCGCGCCGGGTCCGCCTCGCCAGCGAGTTCGGCGTACAGCACGCCGTAGAACTGCATCGCCCACGGCAGGTAGTAGTCGATGGGCGCGGGCTCGTCCGCGGGACCGTCCGTGTACCAGCCGTCGCCCTGGTGGAAGGTTTCGAGACGGTCGAGAGCGTCCTGTGTCGCCGCCCAGTCGTGGGGCGCGTCGACCGCGCGGAGGCCGAGGTTGGTGACGACGCGGAAGAACAGCCAGTTGCAGTCGGGGACGGTGGCGTCGTTGATGGAGGTGAGCCAGTCGGCGACTCGTGCCTGCGTCTCCGCGGAGAGCGGCTCCCACACCTTCTCGGGTGCCAGCGCGAGCGCGAACCCGATGCCGGCCATCTCGACGAGCTTCTGCGAGTGGTCGTCGGGCTCGCCCCAGTACTCCTCGTGGTCGGGGTCGGTGCCGTTCCGGAGGCCGTCCCGGAAGCGCTCCCAGTCCGCGAACGCGGTCTCGCCGCCGACGCTCCGGGGCGTGACGCCCCAGAGCGGACGCGAGAATCCCTCCAGTTCGGCGTCGACCGACGGGAAGAACGCGTCAGTCGCCACCGGGCGGACGCGGGCGTTGCCGGGGCTGAAGTGCTCCGTGAGCGGCTCGTACAGCTGGTCGACCGCCCGTTCGAAGTCGGCTTTCGTCCGGAGCGGGTTCCCCTCGACGGGATTCATACGCGTCGCCACCTCCGACTCGACCAAAAGTGTTTGCCACTCATTACCAGTAGCGCCCCCACTGTTCGGTCGCGCGAACCAGTCCTTCGACGTAGAAGTAGTCGCCCCAGATGCAGCACTCGTCGTAATCGCCCTCGGTCGGGTGGTAGGCGGCTTCGGCGAGCAGGCCGTTCGACCCGTCGCCGACCGTGTAGTCGTCGGCGAGGCTCCCGAGCGTCGCGAGCGCCGCGTTCCGGTAGCCCGCCACCCGCTCGTCGGCCGTCGGGAGGTGGCGCGCGAGTTCGTCAAGACCGCAGGCCGCGATGGCCGCCGCCGAAGAGTCGCGCATCGACTGCTCGGCCGGCGCGTCGAAGTCCCAGCGCGGCACGCCGTCGGCCTCGACGTGCTGGAGGTAGTAATTGGCGAGTGTGCCGGCGAGGTCGAGGTAGGCGGCTTCGCCCGTGTAGTCGGCCGCGACGGCGTAGCCGTACACCGTCCACGCCTGCCCGCGCGACCAGCAGGAGTCGTCCGCGTACCCCTGTGCGGTCTCCTCGCCGACGGGTGCGCCGGTCTCGACGTCGAACTCGAAGGTGTGGCAAGTCGACCCGTCCGCCCGAACGAGGTGTTCGGCGGTCGTTCGGGCGTGCGTCGCCGCGACGGACGCGTAGCGCGAGTCGCCGGTCGTCTCGCTCGCCCAGAAGAGCAGCGGGAGGTTCATCATCGTGTCCACGATGGCGCGGCCGCGCTCCCACGACTCCGTGTTGGCGTCGCACTCGCCCCACGCCTGAATCATTCCCGGGGCCTCCCAGAAGCGGTCGGCGAGGCGGTCCGCGGCCGTCAGCGCGAGCGAGCGGTACTGTTCGTTCCCGGTGAGCCGGTGGCCGGCCACCGCGGAGAGCGTGTAGAGGAAGCCGAGGTCGTGCGTCGCCGTCTCCCCCGAGTCGAGGCGGCGCTCGAACGTCTCCAGTTGCGTTTCGGCGGCGTCGCGGAACCGTTCCGCTCCGGTCACTTCGTGGGCGAGCCAGCAGAGGCCCGTCCAGAAGGACGTCGTCCACCCGTCCATGTTGGCCGTCGCCCCGTAGACGAGGTCGTCGCTCGACGCCGTCGGGAAGCGGTCGTAGAACTCGTCTAGGTTCTCGTCGATTCTGTCGATTGCGTCCGCGAGTGCGCGTTCGAGGTCGTCGCGAGTCACGTCCGGGCGCGTTCGATAGCGGTCCGGGAGACCGTGGTCCGTCGCCCCGGCGGACAGTGCGGCGGGAGAGCGTGGCATACGGTACGCTTCCACGCACCCATGATAAAGCCAGCGCGAGCGCGCGCCGGGCACGGTCCGAGACGCCGACCGTCGGCATTCAGTATATCGACATACGGTATATCGGGTGTCGGCGTCGAGGAACCGCTCGATTACGGCCCTCGAACGTGATAGCCGATGCACTCGGTCCTGTCGTCGGCTTCGCTGGAACCGTCCGATATACGTCTCCGAGAGCGACTGCGACCCGAGGCCACGGCGGTACGAGGCGGTCCCGCCCTACTCGTCGTCACCGTCCTCGAGGGGGTCGGTGATTCGGAGGGCGCCGTTCGCTTCGTAGAGATAGCCGCGCTTCAGCAGGCGCTCGACGGCGTACTCGCTGTCGCTGTGCTCGGCGGAGAACGCGTCCGCCTCCTCGAGGGCCGCGTAGGCCGCCTCGTAGGAGAGCTCGCCGTGGGAGCCGTCTGCTGCGTCCACGAGAATCTGGTAGGCCTGCTGCACCCACTCCGGTAGCGGCGGTCGCGGGTCGGACGGGTCGGAGAACGGCATCATTGGGTCGTGTGCTCGTGCTCGCGTCTACGGCGGACGCGCTTGTGAACCTTCCCACTGGCGTGGTAGGGAGTGACGAACAGTACGCCGTGCGTCGCCGTACCCACCGCCGCCGACCACGACACGGCGCTCGTCGCGTCACTCCGCGGACGGCCGTGAGGCTACGTCTGTCACAGTACGGATACAATGTATACATAATCTACGTAGAATAAATTAATCTGACCAATCTGTGAGTCCTAAGGTGTGGTGAACATCCCAGACCACCCCCTCGATGAGAGTCGACGAGAGTTCCTCCGGAAAGCGGTCACGACCGCCACCGTCGCCGGTGTCGGCGCGTCCGGCACCGCGGCCGCCACGGAGAACAACGGCCGCGGGCCGCTGAAGGCCGACCCCTTCACGCTCGGCGTCGCGTCCGGCGACCCGCTCCCGGACTCGGTCGTCCTCTGGACCCGGCTCGCGCCCGAACCCCTCGCCGAGGACGGCGGCATGCCCGACAAGAACGTCGTCGTTCAGTGGAAAGTCGCGACCGACGCGGACATGTCGAACGTCGTCGGGACGGGCACCACGAAAGCGCGCCCCGAGTACGCCCACTCCGTCCACGTCGACCTGAAGGGCCTCGAACCCGACACCGAGTACCACTACCAGTTCAAGGTCGGTCCGGACCGCAGTCCCGTCGGTCGGACGAAGACCGCACCCGCCCCCGACGCCGAGGTTGAGGAACTCACGTTCGCGTTCGCGTCCTGCCAGAACTACCCCTACGGCTACTACACCGCCCACGACCACCTCGCCGACGAGGACCTCGACCTCGCCGTCCACCTCGGCGACTACATCTACGAGGGCGGCGCCGACGGGCCGTTCGACCGCGGACACGCACCCGGCCGCGAAATCAAAGACCTCGCCGACTACCGCGTCCGCCACGCGCAGTACAAGACGGACGGCAACCTGCAGGACGCACACGCCGCCTGTCCGTGGCTCGTGACGTGGGACGACCACGAAGTCGAGAACAACTACGCCGACGCGGTTTCCGAGAACAACGACCCGAAGCAGGCGTTCCTCGAACGCCGCGCGAACGCCTATCAGGCCTACTTCGAGCACCAGCCGCTGCGCCCCTCCCGGATGCCCGACGGCCCGAGCCTCCCGCTCTACCGGCGCTTCACCTACGGGAACCTGGCCGAGTTCAACGTCCTCGACACCCGCCAGTACCGCGACGACCAGGTCTACTCCTCCGAGGCGGCCAAGAAGCCGGGCCGTACCATCCTCGGCGACGAGCAGGAGGACTGGCTCGTCGACGGTCTCACGAACTCGACGAGCACGTGGAACGTCCTCGCGAACCAGGTGCCGTTCGCCGCGACCGACGAGAACCCGAACCCGGACGTCCGGAACTTCGGCGGCGGCGACAAGTGGGACGGCTACCGCTCCGACCGTGAGCGCCTCCTCGCGCTCATGGCCGAGGACGCCGACCTCAACCCGGTCGTCATCACGGGCGACGTCCACCGCAACTACGTCTACGACCTGAAGGCCGACTTCTCCGACCCCGAGTCCGAAACCGTCGGCACCGAGTACGTCGGCACCTCGATCTCCTCGTTCGGCGACGGCTCCGGGATGACCCAGTACGGCCCGTCGCTCGGCGAGCCGTGGCGCAAGTTCTTCAACGACCAGCGCGGCTACGTCCGGTGTACGGTCACGCCCGAGGAGTGGCGGACCGACTACCGCGTCGTCTCCACGGTCGAGAAACCCGAGGCGCCCGTCGAGACGGTCGCGTCCTTCATGACCGAAGCCGGCAACCCCGGCGCGGAACTCGTCTCCGAGCGCCCCGACGTGCAGGGCTCGCTCGAAATCGCTGACGTCCGCCCGAACCAGGAGGGCGACCTGAACAACGAGTACGTCACCCTCGCGAACACGAGCGAGGAGCCCGTCGACCTCTCCGGCTACATCGTGAGCTTCGAGGGCGGCGGCCAGACCTACACCTTCCCCGACGGCGCCTCCGTCGACGCGGGCGGCACCGTGACGGTGCGCAACGGGACCGGCGAGAACACCGACTCGACGTTCTACGCCGACTTCGGCGGGCCGGTGCTGAACAACAGCGACCCCGACGTCGTGCTCGTTGCCACCCCCGACGGACTCGTCCTCGACGAGGCGTCCTACGCGCCGGTCTGAGAGGTCATAACGGCTGCGACGACCCCCCGCTTCTTTCGGCAGGTTAGACGAGACGACGCGGAGCGTGCACCGACGTGTCTGCCCGCGAGAGGATTTTTCCGGATGTGGCGTAAGTTATACCACACGGCTCCATAGCCGTCGATACACGAATGCTCGACCGATTACGGCATCCACTCTCCGCGGTCGTCGTCGCGTTGCTCCTGACAGTCCCGTGGCTCTACACGTTCTTCACGTTCGGTGGCTACGGCGCGGTCCACCCAGGCGAGAACATCACGCCCGTCGGCGCGGTCGCCGTCGCCGGCCCCGCAATCCTCGGCGCCGCGTTCCTGCTCGCGTGGGCGGCCGAAACCGCCGAGAAGGACGTCCCGCAGGCGTTCGCCATCGCGGTGCTCGCCGTGCTCGCCGTTGCCCCCGAGTACGCCGTCGACGCGCTCTACGCGTGGGAGGCGGGCGCGGGGGACGTCCAGGCCGCCAACCTCGCGGTCGCGAACATGACGGGCGCGAACCGCGTCCTCATCGGGCTCGGCTGGGCCGGCATCGCGCTGTTCAGCATCTATCGCGTCGGCCGCGGGGGCGACCCCGCAGTCACCAAGCGGTCGGGCTTCCTCAACGACGTCGTCTCGCTCGACCGCGCAATCTCCCTCGAAATCACCTTCCTGCTCGTCGCCACCGCCTTCGCGTTCTTCGTCCCGCTCGGCGGCGGTATCGGCCCGCTCGATACGATCTTCCTCGTCGGCCTCTACGTCGTCTACCTCCTCGTCATCATCCGTGGCGACGTCGAACCCCCAGAGGCGAACGTCGGCGTCCCAGCGTACTTCCACGAGCACCCGCGCGCCTCACGAATCGCCTTCGTCCTGCTCGGGTTCGTCTTCTCGGGCGCGGTCATCTTCACCGCCGTCCACCCGTTCGCCGAGGGGCTCGAGCAGGTCGGCCTCCAGTACGGCATTCCGGAGTTCTTCATGATTCAGTGGTTCGCGCCGCTGGCCTCCGAGAGCCCGGAGCTCATCGTCGTCGCCTATCTCGTGAACAAGGCGCGGACGACCGCCGGTTTCAACGCACTCATCTCCTCGAAGCTCAACCAGTGGACGCTCCTCATCGGCACGCTCGCTGTCGTCTACTCCATCTCGGCGGGCGCGGTCGGGACGCTGCCCTTCGACCAGAAACAGGCCGCCGAGATCTGGATCACGGCCGCACAGAGCTTCTTCGCAATCGCCATCCTGACGAACTTCGAGATCACCGCCCGCGAGGCGGTCATCCTCCTCGTCCTCTTCGGCTCACAGGTCATCACCGAGTTCTACATCATCCAGGTGTACACCGACCCGGCCGCCACGGCGCTCAGCACGACGGTTCTCTACGCTTACACCGCGCTCTACCTCGTGATAGGAACGGTGCTGTTCATTCAGCGTCGTGAGAACGTTCGCCGCCTGCTTCGCGTCACCCTCCGGGACGTCCGCGACGCGCTTCTCGGCGACGGCGCGCGCACGGACCACGGAGACTGACGCGACGCGACCGCTTCACTCAGCGAGTGTGCAAGTAGCGGGCGTCCGACGTTTCGAGACGGTCGGTCGGGGACTTGTCCGGAGTTTTATCAGTTCTCCCGTCCCAGTCGGCGTATGGACGTCCTCCTGACCGCGGCGGCCGTCGGCATCGCGTTCCTCTACCTGTATGCGTTCCTCCGGTCGTACGTCCGGGGGAACGACGGTCTGAACGGGGAGTTGTTCGGCCGGTAGCGAGGTGCAGGGCGGACGCCGGGCACGTGACCGACCGGACGCGTCGGCCACCGTGCGCGGGCGACGACGCGACCGGCAGGTACCGCCGACGATGACCCACTACTCGCGAACACCGCAGGTCTCCGGGTCCCGACGGCGATTGACAGCGGCTGGACGTGTTCACTAATTCGGACGCGGGCACGTGTAAGTACTGTAGCTTTTCTGGCGCCACGGGGACACCCTTCGTGCCGGCGAGCGACTTCCTCCGCGACTTCGTGACCGTGGCGTTCAGCCACGAGGCCGTCGAGGGCCTCATGTCGTGGGGCTTCTAGGCTGGCGACCCACGGGGGCGTACTACGACGAGGACTGGACGCTCCGCCCGCACGGCGAAGTGTTCATGGATCTCGTCTTCGAGCAGTGGTGGACCGAGGAGAGCGTCGAAACCGGCCACGACGGCCGCTACGCCACCCGCGCGTTCAAGGGCGACTACACGATTTCCGCCGAGAAGGGTGCGCTCTCCGGCGAGACGACGGGGGCGATCAACGACGAGACGGACACCGTGACCGTCCAGCTCACCCCGCCCGGCCAGGACGAGTAACCGGCGCGAGGAGGAGCGACGACGACGGTCCGTGCGTCGCTTTCTCGACCTCTCAGCGCGTCGCGAGGACGAGCGCGGCACCCGCGGCGACGACCGCGAACCCGGCGAGCGCCGCGAAGAGTACCGTCGGCGTCCCGTAGGTGAGTATCGTGCCCGCGACGGTAGCGCCGAGCGCGCCGACGCCGAACGCGCCGAGGTACGTGTAGCCGTAGGAGACGCCGCGCGCCCCCGACGGCGTCGTCTCCGCGACGGCCGCCTGATAGAACGGCTGCACGAGGAACAGCAGGAAGCCGAGGAGCGCGCTCGCGAGCAGGAGCGGTACGGTGCCGGCACTCGCGAGCGGCATGAACGCGAGCGCGATGACAGCGAGCGCGGCGAACGCCGCGACGAGGCCGCGCGACGGGGCGACGACGTCGGTGAGGCGGCCGCCGACGTACTGGCCGGCGACGCCGACCATCAGGAGCGCGGCGTAGAGGTAGCGCGCCGGCGTGCCGAGGTCGCCGAGCGTGACCGCCCGGAGCGCGGGCAGGCCGGCGAGGAGGTCCGGCAGGAAGGTGAGGACGCCCCGGTAGTAGAGCCCCGAGCAGACGACAACGAGGAAGACGAGCGCGAACGCCCCGGAGAACAGCCGAGTGGTGGTCGCACCGAACTCGCGGAGGCTGGTCGGCCGGTCGGCGTCGCGCGCCTGTGCGTCGGCATCCGTGGCGGCGTACTCGTCGACGTCGACGCGCGTCGCGACGACCGCCGCGAGGAGCGCCGGCGCGGCGAGGACGAGCGCGACCGTCCGCCACTCGAAGCGCACAAGCAGGAGCGCGGTAGCGAACGGCCCGAGCGCGATGCCGAGGTTGCCCGCCATCCCGTGGTAGGCGAACGCGCGGCCGCGCTCCGTGACGCCGTTGCTGATGAGCGAGAGCCCCGCGGGGTGGTAGACGCTGGCGGCGAGCCCCCAGAGCGCGAGGGCGAGCGCGACGCCGAAAAGCGACGGCGCGACGCCGAGGACGAGGAAACTCCCCGCCATCCCCACGAGACAGTAGCGGATGAGGCGCTTCGCGCTGTAGTGGTCGGCGAGCACACCCCCGGGGAGCGCACCGATGCCGAAGAACGCCATTCCGACGGTGACGAGCACGCCGAGCGTGGCCGCCGTCGTCGTGAACTCGGTCAGCCAGATGGTCACGAAGATGGGTATCGAGAGCTCGTAGACGTGCACCATCGCGTGCGCGACTGTCACGAGGCCCGCGATGGCGCGGTCGTTGCCGTCCATTACGTCGACCGTCGGCCCCGGGCCCGCTCAAAGCTTCGGAGTGCAGGAGGTGCGAATGCCGCGACACGTAGTTCTATGGCGGCCGCCCCGCCTCGTCCGAACACCATGTCCGATGCTGTCACGGTTCACGAGGGAGTGACCTACGCGGAGCGCGAGGCGGGCGAGATGAAACTCGACCTCTACCTCCCGGAGCACGAGAACCCGCCGCTCGTCGTCTACGTCCACGGCGGCGGGTGGGTCGCGGAGACGCGCGGAAACATCCCCGACCCGGAGCACCACGCGGCCGAGTGGGGCTGCGCCATCGCGAGCGTGAGTTATCGCCTCCAGGAGGTCCCCGACGACACCCCTGCGGAGGAGATGTACGACCCCGACAACCCGACGCCGCGCGGGTCCTTCCCCGACCACTTCGTGGACGTGAAGGCCGCGATTCGGTGGCTCCGCGCGCACGCCGACGACTACGGGTACGACGCCGAGCGCGTCGCCGCCTGGGGGTCCTCCGCCGGCGGCCACCTCGCGCTCCTCGCGGGCGTCGTCGACGACGTCACCGACCTCGGCTCGGCGTTCGCGGACGAGGTTGAGAAGCGCGTCGCGCCCGACGAATCGGGCGCGGTGCAGGCCGTCGTGAGCTGGTACGGCGTCGCCGACTTCAGGCTCGCCGCGGACGACGACGGCCTCGTGCCGCTCCTGCTGGATGGGACGCGCGACGAGCACCCTGTCCGCTACGCGCAGGCGAGCCCCGGCACGCACGTCACCCCCGAGAGCCCGCCGACGCTGCTGATGCACGGCCGCGAAGACGAGGTGGTGGGTGTCGAGCAGAGTCGCGCGTTCTTCGACGCGCTCGACGACGCCGGCGTGAACGCCGCGCTGTACGAACTCCACGAGCTGAACCACGTCTGGGTCGAGGACGTCGAGGACATCGAGTCCGAGCGCGTCGCGATGGACCTGCTCGCCGCCGACCCGACGCACGCCCAGTCCGTCTACGAGGCGACGCACGTCGCCCCCGGCGAAACGCCGGCCCCGCTCGTCGAGGACGGCACGCCTGCCGGTCCCGAGGCGATTCGGCAGTTTCTCGACCGGACGATTCGCTGAGAAGACCCTGTTGAAATTCGATTGGTCCGATATTTTTGCCGCTGAAACGGCCGCTAGATAGACCTGCGAGTCGAACCCCAGCGTCCGCGCGAACGACGTGAGCGCGATTCACCGCGAGCGGAGCGAGCGGCCTTTTTCAGCCGTGTTTTTGCGAGGAGCGGTTCCCACAGTGAGCGAAGCGAGCGAGGAAACTCGACGAGGAAAAATGGCTGTACGTAGCATCCTCCTCAGAATCTGTTAGCAGTTGAGGGTTTCAACAGAGCCGGTGAGGAGGAGGTTTAGAGGACGTCGTCGGCGAGCGCCTCCAGTCGTTCGATGTCGTCGAGTTCGAGCCACTGGAGCATGACGCGGTCGACGCCGGCGTCCGCGAGGGCGTCGAGGTGCTCGCGAACGTCCGCGCCGGTGCCGACGATGGCGCCCTGCTCGCGGAGGGCCTCGCGGTCCTCCTCGCCGAGCACGCGCTCGACTTCGGCCTCGTCGCGGCCGTAAACGACGCGCGTCATCGTGGAGCGCGTCACGTCCGCCGGGTCGCGGCCGCGTTCTTCGAGGAGGCCGTCGAGCCGGTCGTTCAGCTCGCGGATTTCCTCGGGCTGGAGCATGACGGAGTTCCACTCGTCGGCGCGCTCGGCGGCGAGCGGGAGCGTCCGGTTCGGGCCGTTCCCGCCGACGAGGAGGCGGGTGCCGCCCTTGCGCTCGGGTCGCGGCAAGAGGAGGGCGTCCTCAAGTTCGAAGTAGTCGCCGTCGTAGGAGACCGGGTCGTCGCTCCGGAGGAGGTTCGCGATGACGTCGACACCCTCCTCGAAGCGGTCGAGACGGTCCGGAAGGTCGAGCAGGTCGTAGCCGAACGTCTCGTGTTCGCGCTCCTGCCAGCCCGCGCCGACGCCGAGGACGAGGCGGCCGTCGGCGAGGTTGTCGACGTCCTTGCCCATGCGGGCGGTGAAGACGGGGTCGCGAAAGGAGACGGGCGTGACGAGCGGTCCGAAGTCGATGTCCTCGGTGTTGTCCGCGAGCCACGTCAGCGACGTCCAGAGTTCGAGCGAGTCCTCGTAGTCGCCCTCGGGTTTCGTGAAGTGGTCGGAGCGAAACAGCCCGTCGAACCCGCAGTCCTCGACGGTGCGGGCGATGCGCTTCCACCGGTCCCACGTGAGGCCGCGCTGGCCCTCGACCATGAGTGCGATGTCCATGGCCGCCACTGGTCACGGGAGCGAGTTAATTCGTGCGGGAATCGCCGCCCTCAGTCGTCGTCCTCGGTGCGGACGACGGGCGCGTCGGCGGCGTTGCGTTTGACGCTCTCGATGCCGTTGAGGGCGCCGGCCTTCCGGGCGTAGCCCTCACCGCCGTCGGCGATGATGTTGCCGTTCCGGTGGACGAGTCGCCAGCGCCAGTCTCCGACTTCGTCCTGATAGAGCTCGAAGCGGGTGCCGGTCGGCGCTGTCTCGCTCGCCTCGACGGAGACGGCGGCGGGGTCTGCATCCGGGTCTGGGCCGGCGTCGATGTCGTCCTCGCTCGGGGCCATACGGTCGCGTGCTGCCGCGAGCGCCATAAGTTCACTCCCCGGAGTGAACGTGGCGGGAGGGAAACGCGATGTCGTCACTGGGTGCGTGTCAGGCCAGAAGGCAAGAGAGGGTGGCGTACTCCCCCCGTTTCGACAAATCCGATGGCGCCTCGAACGCTCCCCCCGGAACGCTAAGACGCACGTGTTCCTAGACTGCTGTCCGAAATACCGAGTTCTCCCTATCCATATAGCCCATCCGGCGTTCGACAGCCTAGCAGCGTGACCTCCTCCTCGCGGTAAACGGCGAGGCTTCCCACGTCTGCACCGCAACGCTGGTTTGGGATATTTGCTGGTTGACGACCTGTCGGCATGACAGGCCGATGGCGGGGCCACACCGCCGTTACTCCTATCCCGGTATGGGACTCGGAGTTATCTTGTACCGAGACACCACAGTGGTTCGAGAGGGTATCTCGAACATGCTGGGTCTCGGAGTCCCGATATTGTGCATTTAATGGGCGGTGTGACCGCCTCGGTGTATGTCATGCTACAAAACGCATGTGCATAAATACCCGTATTAGCGTCAGAACGTGGTCTGTGGTGGAATTGTCGGATTCACGCCCGCCCTGAAGGGCGGGATTCTCTCCTCGAAGAAAGATAGTCGGGTGGTCGGTCACGCCGCCGTCGCCGTCCGACTCCCGGCGACGGCGTGGACAGCGAGGCCCGTCGCCGCGAGGACGAGCGACCCGACACCGAGGTAGAGAAACATCTCCTGGATGCCGACCGTATCGACGAGCCAGCCCGCGACAGCCTGACCGAGCGCGCCGCCCGCGCCGACGCCGACGCCCGTGAGGAGCGTCTGTGCAGTCGAGTGGAGCGCCTCGGGCGCGCATTCGTGCGCGAGGTTGACGAGCGCGAAGAAGAGGAGCGCGACGCCGATACCGAGGCCGACGTTCGCGAGCAGGACGGGCACGAGCGTCGGGTAGAAGGTGAGCCCGAAGTAGCCGGCGGCGAAGCCGAGACCACCGACGGCGACGATACCGCCGTATGAGAACGCGGTCCGGCCGATGAGTAAGAAAAGGACGGTTTCGGCGAGCGTCTTGAGCGCCCACGCGACGCCGGTGTAGCCGTCGCCGAGGCCGACCGCGCGCATGTAGACGGAGAAGAAGGCGTCCCCGGAGCGCGCGACGAACCCGAGGAGGAACGCGGTGGCGATGACGACCTGAAAGTCGCGCCGGCGCACCAAGTCGAGCGCCTGCGGGCCGAGGTCGCCCTCGAAGACCGACGCCTCGATCTCGGGGAGGCCGGCCGCGAGCACGAGGAAGACGGCGATGCCGACGACGTAGAGGTAGACGACGAGCGACGTAGCGACCCACGCGAGCGCGAAGCCGATGAGGAGGACGCTGATGCCGAAGGACACCGACCCGAAACTACGGACGTAGCCGTAGTCGAAGCCCTGCCGGAGGACGAGCGCGTTCGAGATGGGGATGATGGGGGCACGCGCCATCGCGTACGCGGCGGTACCGACGGCGATGAGCAGGAAGGTGTCGGTGGGTGCGAGCATGCCGAGGGGATAGCTGAGGATGGCGACGCCGGAGAGCGCCGCGGCGGCGACAAGCACGCGCTTGGGCGACTGGGTGTAGTCGGCGACGAACCCCCAGACTGGCTGGGCGAGGATGCCGGCGGTGACCATAATGGTCCCGATGAGTCCCATCTCGACGCCGGACATCCCCATCTCCTCGAGGAGGACGTTCCGGAACGCGGCGAACCCGCTGAACGCCGCGTAGAAAACGAAGTAGAGCGCCGGATAGCGGTAGCGACTGTCCACGATTCGACGGGACGACGGGGCTCCTTCTCAGTGTACTGGTTCGCGTGGACGGACGTGGTCAAATAGTATTTCTGGGCATACTGCCTAGTAATACTGGATGTGGGTGCTGTACGTCGCCTGGGACTCCACAGTCGTCGCACGGCGAACGGAAGCCATCACGTTTTCACCGCTCCGACGCCGACACCCGACCATGAAGCTACGCGACGCACTCCAGAAGCTACTCGACGGCATTGAGGGTCACGAGAAGCGAATCGCCACCGAAATCAGCAAGCGGACGAGCGTGAGCGAGGCGCAGGTCGAGAAGGGCATCGAACTCGCCCGCGAGGAACTCGGTGCCACGGGCGGCGAACAGTCGGACAGCGACGGGGCGAACTGACCCCGCGAGCACAGCCGACGACGCCTCAGTCTCTTTGGGAACTGGTCACTTCTCGCGTCTGTCGCCATCAGGAACTCGGAGTCGGCGAGGAGGGAGGCCGGAAGCGACGGGCGCGACGACGAAATCGTCACGCCGGTGGCCTCGCCACCGTCTTCTCCCAGCACAGTGCGGAGGGCGCCGCCGTCGCGGGAGATAGTCGCACGGCTGTTCGTCGGCGGTTCGCGTCGGGACAGTCGCGTGGTGGAGGGCGTTTCGGAGCGCGGCACCGACCTACCCGAGGTCGATGAAGGCGACGTCGTCGGACCCACAGGCCGGGCAGACCTCCCCGTCCGCCTCGAGGGTGGTCCCGCACCGGCGACACTCGCGGAAGGAGTCGTCGCCGCGGCCGTCGACGACCTCCCACAAGCGGGTGAGCAGGCGCATATCCGAGGGCTATCGCTCGGACGACAAAGATTTTCTCCTCCGAACAATCGTTACAGACGTCGGGCCGCGGTCCGGTCGGAGAGCGTCGCGGCAGGGGCGAGTAGTCTCGAAGGGGCGACCAGGCATGGTGGGACCGCGCGTCAGTCGTCCTCGGGCGTGATTCGGGAGAGGCGCATCGCGTTGCCGGTGACGCCGAGCGTCATCCCGGCGTCGCCGATGAGGACGGCCGCCCAGATAGGGACGAGGCCGAACGGCACGGCGAGCGCGAGCGCGGCCTTCGCGCCGAGGCTCGTCCAGACGTTCTGCCGGATGACGCCGTTCGCGTCGTGCGAAAGCTCGTAGAGGTAGGGGAGGCGCGAGAGGTTGTCGCTCATCAGCGCGATGTCCGCGGTTTCGAGCGCGGTGTCCGTGCCGGCCGCGCCCATCGCGACGCCGACGGTGGCCGTCGCGAGCGCGGGCGCGTCGTTCACGCCGTCGCCGACCATGGCGACGCCGTCGTAGGTCTCCTCGAGGTCCCGAATCGCCGCGACCTTCTCGTCGGGCAGGAGTTCCGCGCGGAACTCGTCTACGCCGACCTCCTCAGCGATGGCGCGTGCGGTGCGCTCGTTGTCGCCGGTGAGCATCACGACGTACTCGACGCCGAGGTCGTGCAGGCGCTCGACGGCGCGCCGCGCCTCGGGACGGACCTCGTCGGCGACGGCGATGATACCCTCGAGTTCGTCCTCGGTACCGACGAGGATGACAGTCTTCCCCTCCGACTGAAGGTCGGGGATGGTGTCCTCAAGGAGGTCGAGGCAGTCGTTCCGCTCGCAGATACGCTGGGAGGTCTGGGTGACCGTGCCGCCGTCGGTGACGGCGTGAACGTGCGAGAGGTCGAAGCCGAGTTCCTCGAAGAACCCGGGCTTACCCGCGTAGTGGGTCTCGCCGTCGAGGTCGGCGCGCACGCCTTTTCCGGTGATGCTCTCGAAGTCCTCGATGGAGCGCTGTCCGACGTCGCGCTCGGCGGCATGCTCGACGATGGCCTCGCCGATGGGGTGCTCACTGCGGGCTTCGAGGCCGCGCGCGCACCGCAGGACGTCCGCCTCGGTGTTCTGATTGAGCGGGACGACGTCCGTCACGGCGAGTTCGCCCTTCGTCAGGGTGCCCGTCTTGTCGAGCGCGACGGCGTCGACCTCGCCCATCGCCTCGAGGTGGCTGCCGCCCTTGATGAGGACGCCGTTCTTCGCGGCGCTCGTAATGCCCGAGACGACCGAGACGGGCGTCGAGATGACGAACGCGCACGGGCACGCGAGCACGAGCAGGGTGAGCCCGTAGACGATGGACTGCTCCCACGTCACGCCGAGGGCGAACGGCGTCCCAAGGGTGACGAGGACGGCGAACGCGACGACGACCGGCGTGTAGTAGCCCGCGAAGCGCTCGACGAACTGCTCGCGCTCGGTCTTGTTCGCCTGGGCGTCCTCGACCATCTCGATGATGCGCGAGAGCGTGTCCTCGCCCGCCTCCGAGGTGACCTGTACTTCGAGGTAGCCCTCCTCGTTGATGGTTCCGGCGTACACCTCGTCGCCGTCCGTCTTGTCGACGGGCACGGACTCGCCCGTAATGGGCGCCTGGTTGACGGCGCTCTCGCCGGCGACCACCTGGCCGTCGGTCGGAATCTTCTCACCGGGCCGAACGACGACGATATCGCCGACGCGGACGTCCTCGACGGGCACCGTCACCTCCTCACCGCCGCGCTTCACGGTGGCCTCGTCCGGCGAGAGGTCCATCAACTCCTGCAGGGAGGTGCGGGCCTTGTCCATCGAGTAGCGCTCCAGGAGTTCGGCGACGCTGAAGAGGAAGGCGAGCGTCGCGGCCTCCATGTAGAGGCCCTCGTCGAAGCCGAGGCTGACGAGGAGCGCGCCCGCGATGGCGATGGACATCAGCAGGTCGATGTCGAGGTTCCGGTTGCGCAGCGAGTAGTACCCCCCGCGGACGATTTCCTGGCCGCCGACGGCGACGGCGACGAGGAAGAGGACGTCCGCGACGGAGAGCGTGACCGGCGCGCCGAGAAGCGTCGCGTTCGCTCCGTGGAGAACGAACTCGAAGAGCAGGCCGAGCGCGACGAACGCGCCGCTGACCCACGTCTTCTTCGCGCGCGTGCTCCGCCAGACACTCTCGGCCTCCGGGACGCCCGCGTCGGAACCGTTGGCGGACGCCGTGGTCTCGGTGACGTCGTAGCCGGCGTTCTCGATGGCGTGCGTGACCTCGTCGGCGGACGTCCGGGACTGGTCGTAGGTGACGACGACCTTCCCGGTGGTCGGTTGGGTCTGGTAGGTGGCGACACCCGTCACATCGTCGAGTGCGTTCTCGACCTTGCCCGCGCAGGAGGGACAGTCCATCTCGGGGACGGTGAACGTCTCGGTGGTCTCGCCGACGCCGGACTCGACCGTGTATCCCGCCTTCTCGACGCGCTCGGCGACCTCATCGGGCGTCGTCCCGTTCGCCTCGTAGGAGACGGTGAGCGTGCCCGTGGTGACCTGGGCGTCCACGGTCTCGACGGCGTCGAGCTGCTGGACGCTGTTGCGGACCTTGCCCGCACACGACGGGCAATCCATCTCGGGGACGGAGAGTTGCACCGTCTCTCCCTCGACGGAGCTCGCCGACGCGCCCGACGCGTCCGCGGCGTCGTCGGGGCGACAGCAGGTGTCGTGCCCCTCCTCGGGGACACCACACCGCTCGTGGTCGTCCGACGAATCCGACTGCTCGCTCATACGTCACGCTAGCCGCCCCGGAGTTATTAATCCCGCTGTTAGAACGACCGGGGTAGATACCCCAACTTGCCAATATTGGAGATTGAGTTATTAACTCAGGGCTGTCCGCCGCTACGTCGCGTCGAGCGCGACGGCGGCGCGGCCCGCGAGGAGGACGCCGGCGGCGCCGACGAGGAGGAGCGTCTGCGTGCCGAACTCGGGCGCCGAGTAAATCCTGAGGACGCGCACCCACGGCGCGGCGTGCTCGCCGTAGCGCGGGGCGCGCGTGACCGGCCAGAGGAGGTAGCCCGGTAGGTCGGCGAACCCGCCATCGAGGAGGGCGTGGCGGGCGTCCGCGAACGGGTGGACGAGCGCGGCGACCCAGAAGCCGAGCGCCTCCGTGCGCCACTCCGCGGGCACGGCGGCGTAGAGCGCGACGCCGAGGAGGCCGACGAGCAGGAGGGAGTGGGCGACCGAGCGCCCGCTCGGAATCAGGTCGGCGTAGGCGAGCGGTTTGTCCACGAGGTCCGGGAACTGGCTGCCGAGGAGCGCGGCGAGGACGCCGGTCCCGGTGAACGCCCGCCAGTCACGGGGGAGTTGGACGCCCGCGTACGCGAGCAGGCCGAGGGCGGCGTGAGCGAGCGGGAGCACACCGAGAATGACGCGCTCGCGACACCCAAACCCTGTGGCCGCTCCGGGTCGCCTCAGAAATCGAGAATCAGTCGGAGAGGTCCCAGCCAGCCTTTTCGGCAGCGTCCTCGACGAGTCGGAACTCCCAGTCGAGGAAGTCCGCGGGCCGCCGGTCGTCCTCGTCCGTGCCGACGTAGACGTAGCGTTCGGTGTCGCCGTCATCACGGATTTCCTCCAGCGCCAGCCAGATGTCCAAATCGTCGAGATCGTAGTCCTGTGGGAGGTCGAACTCCGCGACGGCGGCGCGCACGCCCTTTCGGTCGTGGTCGACGACGCCGACGTGCCGACTCCACGACTGTGCGTCCTCCAGCGCGGCCTTCGGGTCCGCGAGTCGCTCGACGGCGGCCAGCGAGAACGCGAGCGTCATCTCACCCTCGCCGCTCGCACCGGTGATGCTCATGGCTCGCCCGACCACGTCCGCGCGCAAAAATCCCCCGCACGCACGCCGAGTAGCCTCGGTCCTCGCGGCGACCCTACTACGGTCGGGTAGGTGCTTTAGTAGGTGTCTGTCCACCCTACACCCATGTCCGTAAACGAGCACTACATCGACGGCGAATGGCGGCCCGGCAGCGGGGCGGAGACGTTCGAGAGTCGCTCCCCGGCGACCCGCGAGCGCATCGCCGAGTTCCAGCGGGGGACGCCCGCGGACGTCGCCGAAGCCGTCGAAGCGGCCGAAGACGCACAGGCGGACTGGCGCGAACTCTCCTACGTCGACCGCGCGGAGTACCTCTGGGAGATTTACGAGGAGCTGAAGGACCGCCACGAGGAACTGGGCCGCGTCGTCTCTCGCGAGTGCGGGAAGGAGATCTCCGAGGGGAAGGCCGACGTCACCGAGGCGTGGCACATGGTCGAGTGGGCGGCCGGGAACGCCCGCCACCCGCACGGCGACGTCGTCCCGAGCGAAATCCCCTCCAAGGACGCCTACATGCGCCGCAAGCCCCGCGGCGTCATCGGCTGCATCACGCCGTGGAACTTCCCGGTCGCCATCCCCTTCTGGCACATGGCGCTCGCGCTCGTCGAGGGCAATACTGTGGTGTGGAAGCCCGCCGAGCAGACGCCTTACTGCGCACAAATCATCGCCGAGATGTTCGACGACACCGGCATCCCGGACGGCGTCTTCAACATGGTGCAGGGCTACGGCGACGCCGGGAACGCCATCGTCGAGAACGACACCGTCGATACTGTGCTCTTCACCGGGAGCGCGGAAGTCGGGCACGCCATCGCCGAGAAACTCGGCGGCGTCCCCGGGCGCGACGTCGCGCTTGAGATGGGCGGGAAGAACGCCGTCGTCGTCACCGAGGAGGCGGACCTCGACATCGCCGTCCACTCCGCGCTGATGAGTTCGTTCAAGACGACCGGCCAACGCTGCGTCTCCGCCGAGCGCCTCATCGTCCACGAGGACGTCTACGACGAGTTCAAGGAGCGCTTCGTCGAACTCGCCGAGAACGTCGCCGTCGGCGACCCGCTGAACGAGGACACCTTCATGGGCCCGCTCGCGGACGCCGACCAGGTCGAGAAGTTCCACGAGTACAACCGGCTCGCCCGCGAGGAGGGCGTCGACGTGCTCGTCGACCGCGAGGACCTCGACGCCGGCGAGATTCCCGACGGTCACGATGACGGCTTCTGGGTCGGGCCGTTCGTCTACGAGACCGAGTTCGACACCGAGCTCCGCTGCATCCAGGAGGAGGTGTTCGGCCCGCACGTCGCGCTCATTCCCTACGCCGGGGACATCGAGCGGGCGCTCGAAATCCACAACGCCGTCGACTACGGGCTCGCCGGCGCGATCATCAGCGAGGACTACCGCCAGATCAACTACTACCGCGACCACGCCGAGGTCGGCCTCTCCTACGGCAACCTGCCGTGCATCGGCGCCGAAGTCCACCTGCCCTTCGGCGGCGTGAAGAAGTCCGGCTCCGGCCCCGCCTCCGCGCGCGAGGCCATCGAGGCCGTCACCGAGCGCACCGCGTGGACGCTCAACAACTCGAAGGACATCGAGATGGCACAGGGCCTCTCCGCGGACATCAAGACCGACGACGAGTAACGACGCTCGCCGCCGGCCACGAACCGTCCGTTCGTCCCGTCCCGTTCTCACGCGCTCTCGCCGCCGCGAGCGACAGCCACATACTGGCACCCCGCGAAGGACATCCTTATGCTACTCGTTCACAAAACGTGGCTACCGAGGTATCGTTTATCATGAGTCAAGCGACAGCGGGGACGGGAACGCACCTCACACTCGACCTGTGGCATCCGGAGTGTTGGGCGATTCAGGCGACTGACCGATTGCCGGGTGGCGTGTTGGCACACGCCATCTACGACACCCCTGTCGGCGGGGAGAAGGTCAAGGGCGTCTTCACGGCCTTCGGTGACAGCGAGGAGGAGGTCGAGTCGCTCCTCGCGGACATCGAGGCGTCGCCGCTCACCGGGAGCCTGAACGAACTCCAGACGCGCTTCGACACGCGCCGCGTCACCCCCGGGTCCGTCTCGCGGGAGTTCTTCCTCGAGTACGACCCGAGCGACATGATCTGCCCGCAGCTCCTCGAACGCGGGTTCGTTCACAACGCGCCCGGGCGCATTCAGGACGGCCGCGAGTCGTGGCACGTCTGCTACGCCGGCGAGCGCTCCGAGATCGAGGCCGAGATCGACGAGATCCGCGCACAGACCGGCGCCGACATCGAGATCGAGCGCATCTCGTCGTCCGGCACCGAGACGCGACGGGCGCGCCTGCTCGACAGGCTCACGCCGAGTCAGCGCGAGGTGTTCGAGCTCGCGCGCGAACGCGGCTACTACGAGTGGCCGCGCGAGATTTCGACGCGCGAACTCGCGGACGAACTCGACATCTCGAAGACGACGCTCCTCGAGCACCTGCGGAAGGCCGAAGGGACGCTGCTGGACTTCTGAGAAGCCGCTTTTCCTGCGAGGTCGCGAGACGGGAGAACAGCGTGGAGCCGAGCGTCAGCCGTCGAGCGGCGACTCCTCGCCGCTGACGCTGTCGACGATGACGTCGCCGCCGTCGCGCTCGACGAGCCAGAAGAGCTTGTAGGCCTCAATGCCGCGCTCGAAGTCGATGTCGGGCGAACTCCCGAGTGCGAACTTCCGGGTGGTCCACCCGAAGACGGTGTCGTGCGCGCGTTCACGGCACAGTTCCTCGGGGAGGTCCGCGGGCAGCACGAGGACGTCCTCGACGTCGCGCGTCTCGACGTCCGGGACGGTGTCGGCGCGGAGGACGAGGCGGCGCGCGCGGTCAACGCTCACGACGTACGTCAGCTCGCGCTCGGGAAGGAACTTCCGCCCGACGGTGACAGTCACCTCGTAGACCCGGTAGGGGTAGGCGACGGCGCCGACGCGGCCGTCCGCTTCGACGTCCTCGCGGGGGAGCGACGGCGGGATGACGGGGAGCGACGCCTCCTCGCGTCGCGCGTCGGGGCGCGCGTCCGGGGCGGCGTCGGGGACTGTGTCGGTGGCGTTGTCGGCGGCCATCAGTCAGTCCTCCCAGTAGTCCGCGGCGTCGACGTGCGCGCGGATGGTGTCGTTCTCGGTGACGGCCTTCGGCGGGTAGTCGCGCCCGCCGTCAGCGGCGTACTCCTGGTCCTCCTCGACGACCGCCGCGAGCGGCTTGTCGAAGACCTCGAAGTGCTCGTCGACGCCCTCGGGCGGCTGGGTGAGCAGCGAGACGACGACGAGGACGACCGTCGAGAGGATGAACGCGGGGAAGAGCCCGTAGACGCCGAGGAAGCTCGCGAGGAAGCCAGAGCCCTCGGCGAGCCCGGAGAGGCCGAGGAGGCCGAGAATCGTCGAGAGTTGCGTCCAGAGGATCATCGTCGAGGAGCCGACGAGCATGCTCGCGACGGAACCCATGGCGGTGACGCGCTTCCACCAGAGCGCGGCGATGAGCGTCGGACCGATGGCGGCGCCGAGCCCGCCCCACGCGTAGTCGAGGACGAGCGCGTAGATGGGGGTGTCCTTGGCGACGTACGCGAAGACGATGCTGCCGGCGCCGAGCGCGAGCGTGACGAGCTGTGAGTAGCGGACGAGCTTGTCCTGCCCGGCGTCAGGGTCGATGAAGCCGTGGTAGACGTCCTCGACGACGGCGCTGGTGGCGACGAGGAGCTGGGAGTCGGCGCTCGACATCATCGCGGCGAGCGCGGCGGCGAGGATGATGCCGGCGAGCCAGCCGGGGAAGAGGTCGATGGTCAACATCGGCATGACGTTGTCGGTGTTCGAGATGCCGCCGCCGAAGACGACGAGTCCGTAGAGACCGACGAAGGCGGCGCCGATGTAGGCGACGAACATGAAGAGCTGGGCGACGACGGCGGCGAGGCGGATGTTCTCGACCTTGTCGATACCCATGAAGCGCACCATCACGTGCGGGTTGCCGGGGATGCCGAGACCGATGGCGGCGTAACTGATGATGCCGAAGACGGCGGCCCAGCCGGTCATCCCGGCGGTGACGCTGGTGAGGTCGCCGCTCATCTGCGCGAGGTCGTTGAACGGCAGGCCATAAGAGGTGAACGCGAGGACGGGTAGGAGGATGAAGGCGGCGAGGATGATGGCGCCCTGGAAGTAGTCGGACCATGCGACGGCGAAGTAGCCACCGAGCATGGTGTAGCCGACGACGATGACGCCGCCGGCGAGGATACCGACGAGCGGGGAGACGCCGGTGAGGACCTGCAGGAGGGTGCCGGCGGCGACGATCTGCGCGCCGACGTAGCCACCCTCGAAGATCATGAGCATCACCGCGGAGACACCCTTCACGAGGCCGGTGTCGTCCTGCAGGCGCGTCGCGAAGAACGTTGGGAGGGTGACGGCGCGGACGATTTCGGAGTACTTGCGGAGACGCTTGGCCATGCCCGCCCACGCGAAGAGGTCGGCGGGAATCATGCCGAGGCCGTTGTAGAACGCCATGACACCGGTGTTGTAGGCGTCACCCGGAACGCCGAGGGTGAGCCACCCGCTCATCTCGGAGGCGCGCTCGGAGAACCCGGTGACGACGGGGCCGACTTCGCGGCCGCCGATGACGTAGTCGTCGACGGTGTCCATCAGCTGCGAGGAGTAGAGCCCGATACCGAGGAGGATGACGAGGTAGGCGGCGAAGGTGCCGAGCACCCACGTGCCCGCGGACCCCGCGATCCCGCTAGACATGGTCGCCCTCCGTGTCGTACTTCTCGTGGAGGCGACGCTCCCGTCTACCCTCCCAGACGTAGTAGACGATGAGCATCACCAAGTACACGACGAACGGCCCGAATAGGAGCGTTAGGTTGACTGCCATCGTCCACCGTTGTGTGATGTGTGTGCATAAATGTTTTGCATAATAGTTCATTCGATAGTCTAGATAGAGATATTTAGAAAATAACTGGTCGTTTGTAACACTACGCGAAGCTACGCGGTCGACGTCGACGGCGGCGAGAGGGGGCCGGCGACCTACACACCGACGACCGCGCGCAGCGCGAACAGCGCGTTCTTCTTGCGCTCGCGGACGCGCCGGTAGAAGTACTGGAACCACTTCGGGCCGTACGGCGCGTACTGATAGACGTCGTACTCCTCGGCGAGGTCGAACTGTGCGTCCTCACGTACCCCCATCAGCATCTGAATCTCGAAGGGCGTCCCGTACTCCTCGTGGAGTTGTTTCGCGTACTCGAGCATCGCCGGGTCGTGGCTGCCGACCGCGACGCCCTGCTCGAACTCCCGGAAGAGGAACTCGAGATACTCCTCGTACTTCGCGTCAACCGCCTCCTGGTCGCGGTAGGCGATCTCGGCGGGTTCGTCGTACGCGCCCTTCACGAGGCGGACGGCCGCCGGGACGTCGGCGAGACGCTCCAGGTCCTCCGCGGTGCGCTTCAGGTTCGCCTGAATCGCGATGCCGACGCCGTGCGGGTGGCGCTCGGCCTGCTCGCAGACCGCATCGAGCGTCTGGTCGGTCGTCTCGTGGTCCTCCATGTCCACCCAGACGAAGACGTCGCGCTCCTTCGCGCGCTCGACGATACGCGCGAGGTTCTCGTCGAACGCCGTCGTCGGCAGGTCGATACCGATCTGCGAGGGCTTGACGGAGACGCTGGCATCGAGGCCGCGCTCGGCGATGCCGTCGACGAGCCGGAGGTAGGCGTCGGCGTCCTCGTCCGCCGGCGGGCGGTCGTGGTAGTGCTCGCCGAGCAGGTTCAGGATGCCGCCGACCCCGCGTTCGTTGACCTCGGCGACGTGCCGCAGCGCCGTCTCCGGGTCCTCCCCGGCAACGAACCGGTTCGCTATTGGAGGTATCATAGCCATACGTTCCGAATATACTCCCGTAAAGAGACACCCTACCAAACCGTTCAGTACTAGTAATAGTGAAAGAAACTGGTTCGGTCACGCCGGAACACCTCGTGATTGATAGGGGCGTCTCCCCTCGGCCCGGTATGCACCGCGTCACCCTCGACCTCTGGCAGGACGACTGCCCCCTGTCGCGGGCGAGCGCCGACCACGACGTCGCGTTCACCACGCCCTACTGGAACTTCACGCCCGAGACCGGACGCTGGGAGCTCTGGGTGGAGGCGACCGCCGAGGACCGCTCGCACCTCGAAGCCGGCGTTCGCGCGCTCCGCGACGCCGAGACGATGAAGCGCTTCGAGTTGTCGGAGAAGCGGCCGCGGCGCGCCACGATGCGCGTCCGCTTCGCGGAGACGGCCGCCATCACCGCCGTCACCGCACACGGCGGCGCCGTCGTCGGCCCGTTCGCCAACTACGAGGGGCGCGAGCGCTGGCGACTCGGCTTCACTGATCGGGACGCCGTCGACGACGCCCTCACCGCGCTCGACGGCCGCGAGGAGTTCGACGTCGTCGACCGCACCGCGCTCACGGACGCCCCCGAGCACGACGTCTACGAGCACCTCGAGGAAGCGGCGGCGCTCGTCGAGAGCTGCCGGCGGCTCACGGACACCGAGCGCCGCGTCCTCCGGAGCGCCGTCGAGGCCGGCTACTACGAGACGCCCCGTAACGTGACGCTCGCCGACCTCGCCGAGCACCACGGCGTCTCGGACGTCGCCGTCTCGAAGACGCTGCGCCGCGCCGAGCGCAGACTGCTCGACGCCGCCGTCGACGCCACCGACGGCCTCCGTGGCGGCGGGGGTTAGGATACGAACCCGGCGACTCATTGCGGCGGCGTGCCGCTGTCTACGTGATGCACCGAGACCGGTTGCTCGCCGCCGCGCCGCTCGTCGCCGCCGCGCTCTGGGGCGGGATGTATGTCGTCAGCAAGTGGGGGTTCGCGGCGATTCCACCATTGACGCTCGCGTTCGCCCGCGTCGCGCTCGGCGCGGCGACGCTCTACGGCATCGTGCGCGCGACGTCGCCGACACGCTCGTTCTCGCGCGCCGAGTGGCGTCGCTTCACGCTCCTGGCGGCCTTCGTCACCGGCGCGCTCACGACGCAGTTCGTCGGGACGGACCTGACGAACGCGAGTCAGGGATCGCTGTTGACGGTCACGACGCCGCTGTTCGTCTTCGCGCTCGGCGTGACCGCCCTCGACGAGTCGCTCACCGTCCGGAAGAGCGGTGGCGCCGCGCTGGCGGCCATCGGGACGCTCGTGATTCTCGCGGGCCGCTACGACTTCTCGACGCTCGCGGACGGCACGTTCCTCGGGGTCGGCCTACTGTTGTTCTCCGCGTTCTGCTTCGCGGCGTTCACCGTCTACGCGAAACCGCTCATCCGGCGCTACTCCGCGCTCGAAACCGCGACGTACGCCACGATGCTCTCCGTCCCGATGTTCGGGGCGCTCGTCCCGGTGGAGTACGCCCTGTCGCCGGGCGCGTTCGACGCCGCCGCGCTCACCGCGCCGGTGCTCGCCGCCGTCGTCTACCTCGGCGTCTTCAGCACCGCGCTCGCGTGGTACTGCTGGTACAAGGGCATGGAGTACGCGGACGCGAGCACCGTCGCCGTCTTCTTCTTCGCCCAACCGGTCGTCGGCGTCCTCCTCGGCGTCGCCTTCCTCGGCGAGCACGTCGGCGCGGGGTTCCTCGTCGGCGCGCTCCTCCTCACGGCGGGCACGCTCCTCGTGAACACGGAATAGCACGCGAGCCGGTGCAGCCTCGCCGCCCTCCGCGGGTTCGTGTCCGGATTCCGCGCGCTTTATTACCGAGAAGTAGAACGAGGTGGTATGTCGGTTTCCGACGAGCAGTTCGAACAGTACCAACGCGAGGGGTACGTCGTCGCCGACGGCCTCCTCGACACCGAGACCGTCGAGCGTGTGAAGACACGCCTCGAGTCCTACGTCACGAACGAGCGAGCGGAGGACCAGTTCAGCCGAATGCTCGAACCCGCCGCCGAGGACGGCGACGTCGACTTCGAGCGAGACGGCGAGCCCGTCCGGAAGTTCGAGGGCATCGGGATGGTCCGCGAGGACGACGTCTTCGCCGACCTCGCGCACAACGACGCCATCCTCGACGTCGTCGAGCACCTGCAGGGGCCGAACCTGAAACTCCTGCGCGCCGCCGCGATGACGAAGCCGCCCGGCATCGGGAGCGAGAAGAAGTTCCATCAGGACGCCGCCTACTACCCGGTTCACCCGATGGATCACGTCACCGTCTGGATCGCGCTCGACGACGCCACCGAAGAGAACGGCTGTATGCGCGTCGTTCCCGGCGCACACACGGACGGTCTCCTCGGCCACGAAGCCGTCGAGTACGACACCGACATCGCCATCGGCGAACGCGACTACGACCTCACGGACACCGTCGCCCTCCCGATGGAGGCCGGCGACGTCCTCTTCCAGCATTGCCTCCTCCCTCACTACACCGCCGAGAACACCACCGAGAACTGGCGGCGCGCGTTCATCTTCATGTATGCGCGCGCTCGCTCGCGCTTCACCGACGACGACCCGCCCGCGTGGGTGGACAGCCACCACATCAGCGGCGAGGAGTTCCCGGGGTGCATCTAGATGAGCGAACGCCACGACGTCACGGCCGTCTCGGGCGGGAGCGCCAGCGACTACCTCTCGAAGATGGGGCCGTCGTGGGTCGCAGGCGCCATCGCCGCCGGCCCCGCCTCGATGGCGAGTCTCGTCACCGCCGGCGCCTCGAACGGCTACACCCTCCTCTGGGTCGTCGTCCTCTCCGCCGTCGCGGGCGCGCTCTCACAGTACCTCGCGATGCGCCTCGGCCTCCTCACCGAACGCGGCATCGTCGGCGTCGTCGAAGACCACCTCGGCGAATGGTGGGCGTGGGTGCTCGTCGCTGACGTCGTCATCGCGTCCGGCGTCGCCCAACTCGTCATCATGAAGACGCTCGCGAGCGTTTCGGCCACCATCACCGGCGTCTCCGCGTGGGTATGGGGCGTCGTCTGGGCGCTCGTGCTCGCCCTCGGCCTCGCGGGGCGCGGCTATCGCTTCCTCGAACTCGCCGCGAAACTCCTCGTCGCCGGCGTCGTCGTCGCGTTCGTCGCGTCGCTGTTCGTCGTCCCCGTCGACCCCGGCGCGGCCGCCGCCGGCCTCGTCCCCAGCCTCCCCGCGGACAGCGCACTCGTCGCCGCCGGCATCCTGGGGGGTGCCGTCCACATCACGCTCATCGTGATGCACTCCTACACGATGCGCGCCCGCGGCTGGACTGGCGAGGACTACGGCCTTGCGACGTTCGACGTCGGCGTCTCCATGCTCGGCGCGTTCGGCGTCTACAGCGTCGCCATCTTCCTCGTCGCCGCGAGCGTCCTCAGCGACCCGAGTCTCAGCACCATCGGCGCCGCACAGGCGCTCGAACCGGTCGCCGGCGCGAACGCCAAGTGGCTGTTCCTCCTCGGCCTCGGCGGGGCGGCCGTCTCCACGCTCGGCGGGAACACCATCGTCCCGCCGTTCGTCCTCGCCGACAAACTCGGCTGGGGAACGAGCGTCGCGGACACCCGCTATCGCGCCCTGCTCGCCGCCGTCGCCCTGCTCTCCGCGCCCGGCGCGGTCATCGGCGGTGCCGTCCTCAGCCAGCTCGTCCTCGTGCTCGCGCTCGGCACCGTCGGCACGCCGTTCGCCATCGCCGTCGTCCTCTACCTCCTCAACTCCGACGCCGTTCCCGAGTCGAACTCGACGCTCGCGAACCTCGGCGGGCTCGCGCTGCTCCTCGTCACGGGCACGCTCGCGGCGAACTTCGTCGTCAGCCAGCTCGCGGGCGGCGTCGCGCCCCTCGCCGGCGTCGTGCTCGTCTTCGCCGTCCTCGTCGCGCTCGCGACGCTCGGGCTCGTCGTCCAGTACGTGCGCGCCGGCACACGACCGGCGTAGAACGGTCTCGAGCGGCCGCCAGCGCCGTCAATCGTCGGTTACCGTGCCGTCGAGGCTCGCGTCCTCGACGTCGACGCGGTCCTCCGTGAGGTCGCTGTCGCGCCACGTCCCGCGCTTGTACCACGCGTAGGCGAGGAGCGCGCCGAGGACGTTCGAGACGGCGAACGAAATCCAGATACCGGTCTCGCCGACCTCACCGGAGGCGACCCACGCGATGGGGAAGCGGACGACGCCGAGCATCACGACGGAGATGGCCGCGGCGGTGAGCGTCTTGCCCGCGCCGCGGAAGCTCCCGGTGTAGGCGCGCATCACGCCGATGAACCCGAAGGTGAGCGCGACGTAGCGGAGGAACTCCGCGGCGATGTCGACGACTGCGGGGTCGGTGGTGAAGACGCTCGCGACGGGCGCGGCGACGAACAGGACGAGAACGCCGGCGGCAGTGAGGACACCGAACAGCACTTTCGCAGCGAGGTCGGCGGCCTGCTCGGCGCGCTCGGGTTTCTCCGCGCCGACGTTCTGCCCGGTCATCGTCTCGACGCCGCGTGCGACGGCGATGGCCGGGAGGAAGATGACCGAGAAGACGCGCGTCCCGATGCCGTAGGCAGCGACGACAGTGTCCGGGAAGAACGCGACGATGAAGAGGAGGAGGTTCATCGAGAGCGCGCGCCCCGTCCCCTCAATGGAGGCGGGGACGCCGATGCGCGCGAGGCGGCCGAAGTAGCTGAGGTCGGGCGCCATATCCCGGAGATGAATCTGGACGCCGCGCTCTCCGCGGAACATGATGGCGAGGCCGACGACGAGCGCGAGCGCGCGCGAGAACACCGTTGCGATGGCCGCACCCTGGATGCCCATCGGGTCGAAGGGGCCCCAGCCGAAGATGAGGAAGGGGTCGATGACGATGTTGAGGACGACGGAGCCGAACATGACGAGCATCGGCGTGATGGTGTCGCCATAGCCGCGCATGAGCGAGATGAACACCGCAAAGCCGAACATGAAGAGCAGGCCGAGCGAGATGACCTCCATGTAGCTCGTCGCCATCGGGAGGACGTCCGCGGAGGCGCCCATGAGCGCGAGGAAGTCGTCGACGAGGAAGTAGCCGATGCCCCCGAGGAGGACGGAGGCGAGAATCGCGAACGTGACGGTCTGCGAGGCGGCGTACTCGGCGTCGCGTTCGGCGCCCGCACCGGTGAACTGGGCGACGAGGACGCTGCCGGCGACGGAGATGCCGAGGCCGAGCGAGATGAGGAGGAAGACCATCGGGAACGCGAAGCTGATGGCGGCGAGCGCGTCCGTGCTATACTGGCCGAGCCAGAAGGTGTCAGCGAGGTTGTAGGCGGTCTGGAAGAGGTTCGTGATGACGATAGGGAGCGAGAGGAAGAATAGCGGCTTGCCGATGTTCCCGGAGGTGAGGTCGAACTCCTCGGGCCCTTTGAACAGCCGCGCGAGCTGTGCGCGCACGCCCATCAGCGCGACACCCCGGACGGCGTGGCGGCGGCTGAACGAGTGGCGGGCGGGACGGCCGTGTGGAGGGTCGGGGGTGCAGGATCGGCGCTCATCGCAGGCGGTATCGATACTTACTGACTGTTCAGTCAAAAGGGTTCGGAACGGCGACCACGTCTTCCTGTTTCGACGGAAGCGCGGCAGACGGAGCGAGGGGAAATCGGTGCGGGTCGCGGTGTCACCCGGGTTCGGTGGAGGGCCGAAGTGGGGACTGCCGCACGGGGCGGCCGGCGTCGACGTGGCGGGCCACACCGCGACACCGCACCGACCGCGGTGTCATGAAGCGGGCGTCGACGCCGTGTCGTCGCCGGCCCGAGGGCACCGGGCCGGCGACACCTGTGGATACTCCCGAACGGGGATTGGCGGTTACTCGGTTAGTACCGTGAGTACCGTGAATAGGCTGAGAGGAAGCGAACGACTTTCGAGGGCGGCGCGGCGAGTCGGCGTATGCGACGTCACCTCCGCGTCCACGTCGTTCCGCTCTGGCGGGAGCGCGACCGGGTCGTCGGCCCCATCGAGGACGACCGACCCGACCGCGTCTACCTCCTCGAACACGAGGACCGCGCAGTCGAGCGCCCCGACTACCACGAGACGGTCGTCGAGCGCATCGCCGACGTCGTCGGCGAGCCGCCCGCCGTCGAGTACGTCGACCTCTTCGACATGTACGACGTGATGGGCGCCATCACCACCATCGCGGACTGGCACCCCGACGACCTCGTGCGCGTCAACGTCACCGCGGGGACGAAGCGCGCCGCCGTCGGCGCGACGATGGCCTGCATGGACGAACACACCGACGCCGAACCGTATGTCGCCGACCCCGAGTCGCGCCCGCACGGCCTCGAAGACCCCGCGACGGAGGGCTACGCCGAGTCGGCGCTCCTGACCACCTACCAGATAGACTCGCCGACACCCGACCAGGTGGCGACGCTCGCGGTCATCGAGGCCCACGACACGGGCGCGAAGCGCGCGAAGAAGAAGACGCTCATCACCGAGGCCGCCCGCTACGACCTCGACTTCATGCGCGGGCGCGTCGAGGGCGACCCCGAGAACTACGACCCGACGAACGGCGACTACAACGTCCTCGACAACCGCGTCACCGGCGCGCTCGAACACCAGGGCTACGTCGCCGTCGTCGAGCACGGGACGCGGCGCTACCTCGAACTCACCGAGGAAGGCCGCCAGACTCTCCGGGCGTTCCGCCACCGCGCCGAGTCCGTCATCGCCGACCTCGAGTCGCGGACCGCGGACCCGAACGAGGGCGTGGACTTCACGCTCGACAACCCCGTCGACGACCTCGCGACCGACCACGCCGACCGCCGCCCGTCCGGCGACTGAAGCACACCTGGACGTCCGTTCGCCGAGCGGGAAACCGGACGGGCACCACGTCGTCCGTGCCCGGGGACGTGGCGCGTGACGAGGACTGGGGGGAGGAGGGGGAGGAACGGCCGCCGTGGCGGCGACGGGCTGGCGCCGTGTACTGTGGCGGCGTCGGAACCACCGGTTACTGTCCTCGCGGAGTGTGACACTCCGGCTACGTCTGTCGCCTGAAACCTATTAAGACTGATGGCGTTGGTATGCCATGGTCGCGTGTCGCGCGCCGCGACGGCGGGTGCGAGACACTACTCTCCGGGGTCGACCGGCGTGATGACGACGTCCCACGTCCCGTCGCTCGCGTCCGGGTCGCACGTCCACCCACCGGCGACGTCGACGCCGTTCTCCGACGCCGACGCCACGAGGGCGTCGAGTCGACACTGAAACTCCTCGGGCGACGTGACATCCGGCGAGTCGTCTGACGTAGGCGGCCTCCCCATAGTCCTATGTCAGCACTGTTCACTCGCCCCCAATAAACTGTGGATATCCATGGTATACCATGCTCTGGTCTCAAGGGCGTCGAACGGCTTGCGGTAGTTATGAGTGTCATCGCGGACGTGGAAGTCGCGGCCACGTCCTTCGAACTCGGACGCGCGCTCACCGTCCCGGGCCGCGCCGACGTCGAACTCGAGGAGATGGTTCCCCTCGAGCACGCCGTCGTGCCGCTCTTCTGGCTCAACGCCACGTCGGCAGCCGAGTTCGTCGCGTCCGTCGAGGCGAACGAGAACGTCGAGGACCTCGCCGTCGTCGAGGAAGAGCACGGCCGAACGCTCTACTCGCTCCAGTGGGACGCCCGCGATGACCGCCTGCTCGGTGCGATACCCGACCACGACGGCTACCTCCTCAGCGCGACCGGGTCCGAGACGACGTGGCTGTTCCAAGTCCGCTTCCCCGACCACGACGCCTTCGAGGCGTTCTGCGATCAGTGTAGCGACAACTACATCGACTACGACGTCCGGAGCCTCTATCACTCGACGCGGCCCGATTCCGGGCGCTGGTACGGCCTCACCGAACAGCAGTACGAGACGCTCCTTCTCGCGCACGAACGCGGCTACTATGACATCCCCCGACAGGTGACGACACGCGAACTCGCCGCCGAACTCGGCATCTCCGACCAAGCCGTCACCGAACGCCTCCGTCGCGCGATTCGCACCTTCACCGACAACGCCTTCCGCATCTGACGCCACCCCGCGCCGGGCGCGAATCACTCGTCTTCCGGCGGTTCCTCCGTGAGCTTGAGGCCGGCGACGAGGCGCGCGGTGACGATTTGCTCCACGATGGCGAGCAGCTGGTCGTCGTCGCTCGTGTAGTCCGCGAAGATGCCGAGCGGAATCTCCCCGCCCGCCATCTCGCGGTGGCCGCCGGCGCTCCCGACGCCCGCGAACGCCTCGGAGAGCGCGTCGCCGATGTGGACGCGCGTGTCCGTCGAGCGCGCGCTGAGCTGGATGCTGTCCTCGACGATACCGAAGACAACCGCCGTCTGGACGCCTTCGAGCGTCGCGAGGTAATCGGCGGCCTGCGGGAGGGCGTCCCGGTCGGGCGTCCGGCCGACGTGCGAAATGAGCGCCGCACCCCGAACCGTCCGGTTCTCGATGGCGGCCGAGATGGCATCAAGCGTCGCACCGGAGACGGACGGCGTCGAGAGCTGGGAGAGCAGGTCGTCGTTCGCGTACTCGTGGAGGAAGCCGGCGGCGTCGTACTCCCCGCGCGTTACACCCCGGAGGAAGCCGAGCGTCTCGCGGCGGATCGCGAACAGCAACGCCGTCGCGAGCGTGCTGTCCATCTCCACGCCGAGTTCGCGGACGTACTCGGTGAGGATGGTCGCCGTCGCGCCCGCCGACTCGCGGTGGTCGACGAAGCGCCCCTGGACATCGTCCGCGGCGTGGTGGTCGATGACGATATCGACCGGCGTCCCCTCGGGGACGGTGTTGTTCGCACCCGGAATCGCGTGGTCGACGAACGCGAGCAGCGACCCCTCGGGGCGCTCGGCGACGTGCGCCGGGTCGAACGGCTGGAGGTCGATGTCGAGGAGGTTCACGAACGCCCGGTTCTGCTGGTGGGAGATGTCGCCGCTGTAGAGGATGCGCCGGTCGTCAATACCTACCGTCGCCGCGATGCGGCCGAGCGCGAGCGCGCTCGCCAGACAGTCCGGGTCGGGGTTGTTGTGGCAGACGATGGTGAGGGCGTCGCCCGCGGAGAGGAGGTCGCGAAGGTCGCTCGCCGTGCTCATACTCGGGCCTTCCGCGTCGAGACGGATAGTCGTGTGTGCCGCGATCCACCCGTGCTACACGACGCCCGCCGCGACCAGCGTCCCCGCGAGGAGCGCGAGCAGGCCGAGGACGACGCCGGCGACGAGCGGGACGTTCTCGCCGAGCTTCTCGTAGACCGCCATCTCCTCGTACTGGTCGCGGAACGCCTCGCGGTTCGCCTCGTCGTAGAAGTACTTCGTCGAGAGCATGAAGCGGCCCGTGACCGCACAGCCCGTACAGACCGGCTCGCCGACGAGGCGCTCGGTCTTCGTGTGCGCGGGACAGTTGACGCTCCCGCAGTTCTCGCAGAACGTGTACGTCCCGGCGTCCGTCTCACCGCACTGCACGCAGCGGTGGACGCCGTCGTCGATAGTGAGCCGCGACGGCCCCGCGTTGTAGTACTCGAGGGAGTAGCGGTAGGACTCGACGGCGAGCGTCTGGCGGACCTGCGGGAGGTAAACGGGCGTGAGCGACTGCACTGCGACGTCCGATTCGCGCGGCGTGCACTCCTTCTCGTAGTCGACGTTGTTGTCGCCCGTGTAGTGGACGGTGGTGGTGTGGGCGTCCCGAATCCGGTCGACCGCCCACTCCTTGTAGTCGGTCTCCGTCGCGCCGAACCGCACGACGTCGACGTCGTCGAACTCCGCCGCGAAACGGTCCTCCTCAAGGGTCGTCGTCCGCGAGAAGTTCCCGAGGACGAGCGTCTGGATGTCGTCGCCCGGGACGCTCGCACCCTCGGGGGCGGCGTGGACGAGGAACTGGTCGCGGACGTCGACGCGGTGGATGACGCCGACGGACGTCTCGAACGTGGCGTCGACGTCCGCGACGACGCGAACGAGCGGCTGGAAGGTCACGCGAGCCGTCGGCGTCGGGAGCGCGTCGGCCTCGACGTTCTCGACGTCCGTGAACGCCTCCCGCATCGGCGCGTGGACGCCGCTCGCAGGGTCGTACGGCCGGAGCGTCTCGTCGCAGAGAATCTCGATGCGACCGTTGTAGAGGTCGAGGCCGACCTCCTCGGCGATGTCGCGGAGCGCCGCGCCGTCGATGAGGTCGACCGGCGTCTCGCCCGACTCGCTCACCCGCGCCGCGTAGTCGCGGGCGGGGTCGGTGAAGCGGCCGGTCGTGACGACGATGCCGCGCGTCGGCCCGTCGTAGTCGTAGGTCGCCGCCGCCGAGTGGAGTTTCTGGACGACCGGCCGCCCGACGGTGTCCTGATGCTTGCACTCGACGACGACGCCGCGGCGCACGCCGTCGACGACCTCCTCCATCAGGACGTCGCGGCCCTCGTCGCCCGTCCGTCGCGACCGGCGGACGCTCTCGTAGCCGAGCTTCCGGAAGACGTCCACCATGACGTCCTCGAACTCGAACCCGCTCAACTCGTCCAACAACGCCGGCATAGAGATGTACGCGTAGACTCGCCGCGAGTCCGATAGGCGTTTCGACGCACCGCTACGCGGCGGGGCCACGGTGGCCGCGCGTCCGGCCGCGGCACGCCCTGCGCGCCGTCACTCCTCGAAGAGGCCGAGGTCCTCGGCGACGAGGTCGGCGAGCTGGTCGGCGACGTCGGGGTCGACCTGCGCGCACTCCTCGCCGTCGTGGACGCGCTCGTTGTGGCGCTCGACGGCCGTGGCGACATCCGAGAGCGCCACGCGGTTCGTCGTCTCACAGGCCTCACAGTGTACCGGCACGGTCGGTTCGTCGTTCTCGCTCATCGCTCGCCTTTCGCTCGACGGTGTGACAAGCCTTTCGCCGTCCCCGGAGTCACCCGAGGAGGTAACGCGTCCACGGATATCGCTCGACGAGCGGCTCGCCGCCCACCACGTACTGCTCGACGGCCGCGTCGAGGCCGAGAATTCGGCCGGCACCAAACGCCGCGACAGCGAGGAACACCAGCATGTAGGCGAAATCGCCGTTGATGTAGCCGTGTGCGACCTCCCAGTTCCCGAAGTAGAACAGGAGCATGAGGAGTGCACCGAAGAACGCCGCGAGACGCGTCAGCAGACCGACGAGCAGGCCGAGGCCGATGAGGACTTCCCCCCACGGGACGGCGACGTTTGCGAGGTCGACGAGCCACGGCGTGTTCCCCATCGCGACGAAGAGGTCGGCGAAGGGACTACCGTTCGCCGGGACGGCGTTCCGGAGGTAGCCGCCGGCGTTGAAGTTCCCTGCGAGGACTTTCTCGAGGCCGCTCTGGAAGAAGGCCAGCCCCATCATCAGTCGGAGTGCGAGGATGAACCAGACGCTGAGGGTGTGGAGTCTGCCCTCGGCGGTGACACCGGCAACCGTACTGCTGAGTTCGACTTCTCGTGACGACATACCGAGGGGACGCGGCGGAGCGAGTTATAATTGCGTGGCGGATTTTCACGTTTTAACGAGGAAAAGGCCTATAACTACCAACGGACTACAAAGAGGTATCGTGTTACCTGATACCGCGCTGTTCATCGGCGGGATGCCTGGTGGGATGGAGCTGGCAATCGTTCTCCTCATCGCCGTACTGCTCTTCGGCGCGAGCAAGATTCCGAAGCTCGCGCGCTCGACGGGCCAGGCCATGGGCGAGTTCAAGCGCGGTCGCGAGGAAATCGACCAGGAGCTCCAGGACATCCGCGAGGGCTCCGACGCGGAGGCGAGCGACGTCGACGCCGAGAACGAACCCGAACGCTCCGCGAGTTCCAGCTAAACCCGCCTTTCCTTTCGAGAAATCCACGTCGCGTAGTGGCCACGCCGGCCCCATAATCGATGTCCGAAAAAGAACCGCTCAGAGTCGCTCCGTCGTGCGTCGGCCGGCGAGGCGTGCGACCGCGTGAGGCCGGGCCTTAGAGGTCCGCGACGTCCTCGATGGCGTCGGTGAGCGCCTTGATGCTCTCGAGGTCGTGTTCGCCCATGTGGCCGATGCGGAACGTCTGCTCGCCGAGCGCCGAGCCATAGCCGTTCGAGAAGACGAAGTCGTACTCCTCGGAGACTTCCTCGATAGTGGCCGCGACGTCGATGCCCCGGGTGTTCTCGATGCAGGAGACGGTCTGGGACTCGTAGCCCGCCTCGGGGAACATCTCGAAGTGCTCGTCAGCCCATTCGCGGGTGTACTCGGCCATCTCGCGGTGGCGACGGTCACGGGCCTCGTGGCCCTCCTCGAGCATGTGCTTCATCTGCTTGCGGTAGGCGAGCATCACCGGAATCGCGGGCGTCGAGTGCGTCTGGCCCTTCCGGTCGTAGTAGTCGAGTGAGCGCTGGAAGCCCCCGTACCACGACGCGGAGTCCGATTCGACTTCGCGCTCGTAGGCGTCGTCGCTGACGACGCAGACCGCGAGGCCGGGCGGCATCGCGAATGCCTTCTGGACGGACGTGAAGATGACGTCGATGTCGTGGTCGTCGATTTCGACGAGGTCGCCGCCGAGCGCGGAGACGGCGTCCACGACGAAGAGCGTGTCCGGGAACTCCGCGACGACGTCGCCGATTTCCTCGATGGGGTTGCGAACGCCCGTCGAGGACTCGTTCATCACGCAGGTGACGACGTCGTAGGTCTTCTCGCTCTCCTCGAGGCGTTCACGAACGTCCTCGGGCTTGACCGCCTGCCCCCACTCGTACTCGAGGGTGTCGACGGTCTTGCCGAGGCGCTCGGCGACGTTCGCCTGTCGCTCACTGAACGACCCGCAGGTCGTCACGAGGACGTCCTCGTCGACGAGGTTCTGGATGGCGGCCTCCATGAACTCCGTCCCGGAGGCGGTGAGGACGATGACGTCGTTCTCCGTGCCGAGGAACTCCTTCGTGTCCTCGACGATGGTCGTGTAGAGGTCGGTCATCCGGTCCATCCGGTGGCCGAACATCGGCTGGGCCATCTCCTCGATGACGTCCTCGCGGACTTCGGTCGGGCCGGGAATGTACAGCGTCTTGTCGGGATAGTCGCCCGTGTATTCGCGTTTCTCGGTCACGGAATCCACCTGAATATCGACTACTCTCGCGTCACGGACAAAGGTAGTTTTGATTGTGCCGAGAGAGCATGGCACGCGGCGCGTCCACACCCCACACGACAGAACGCGTTACTCGCGCGAGAGGACGACGTTATCGAGGTAGCTCGCGTCGTCGCCGGAGCGGTACTCGCCGCGGATGCGGAGCTGTTCGAGGTCCGAGAGGACGGCGCGGATGTCCTCCTCGGTGGCGAGTGGCTCCTGCGCCTCGAGGTTCACCCACGGCGCGTCGGGACTGAGCGGGATTTCGTAGTGCGTCCAGCCCGTGTCGGGGTTCGGGTTCTCGCCGCGCGCGTCGTAGACGAGCGTGACGTCGCCGCTCGTGAGCGCGACGTCGCCGCCCGCGACGGCCTCGGCGTCGAACTGGCTGTCCGTGGCCTCCTGTCGCAGGTCGAAGGAGAGCGTCCCGCCGTAGAACTCGGAGCGGTCGCCGAGGAACTCGAAGGGCGCCTGATAGTACCACGCGATGCCGCCCTGCGCCTCGCTGTCGCCGATACAGCCGCCGCTCTGCCCGCCGTCCGGGTGGTGGTCGGGCTGGGCGCTCCCGCCGTTCTGCGCGACGAGCCAGCCGTCCGTCCCCTCGTCGAACGTGCTCTCAATGCGCTCGGGCGGCTCCGTCGGCGTCGCCTCGCTCGCCTCGATCTCCTTCGTGAACTGCTCGGTGCCGTCCTCGGCGTAGATGCCGAGCGTGAGCGTCTCGCCGTCCGCGGAGACGTCCACCGTGCCGAAGTTGAAGTAGTCGCCCTTCCCGAAGAACTCCGTCGGGTGCATCGGCGGGTAGAGTTCGCCGGGCGTCCCCGCGTACGCGCCGAGCGGGCCGGCGATGGCCTCGTAGAACTCGAAGTCGCCGTCGTCGTCGGTGTCGTACGCGCCGACCTGGGAGTAGTGGACGTCGCCGGCGACGGTGACGACGTTCGAGATGCCCTCGCGCTCGATGTGCTTCACGACGTCGAGGAGGACGTCCTCGTAGCCGGTGCGCTCGTCCGTCGTCGACCACGTGTCCGTGCTCGCGCCCATCGGCGCGGGCGTCGCGATGACCTTCCACGTCGCGTCGGACTGGCTCAGGGACTTCTTCAGCCACTCGCGCTGCTTCGCGCCGAGCAGGGCTTTCTGCTCGAGGTCGACGTTCGGGTCGCGGTACTGGCGGGTGTCGAGGACGAAGAGCTCGCAGTGCTCGCCCCAGCGGAAGGAGCGATAGAGTCGGCCCTCCTCGCCGCCGGTGACGCGCGCGCTCTCGTCGATGGGCCAGTACTCGAAGAACGCCTGCCGGCCGTCCGGCATGAGCGCCGAGGTGCTCCCCGCGAAGTTGTTGATGACCTCGTGGTCGTCCCACATCGCGTAGACCGACGTGGTCTGCAGGAGTTCGCGGAGGTGGGTGGTCTCCGCGACGGACGACGGCGGGTCGCGCATCTCCTTGTACTTCCCGCGGTAGACGTCGAGCGCCTCGTCGAGCGGCGTCTCGCCCGTAATCTTCCCGGCGGGCGTCTGCGCGTCGGCGTAGATTGTGTCGCCGAGGAAGAGGAAGAAATCGGGGTTCCGCTCGGCGATGGTCTTGAGCCCCTCGAACGGCGGGTCGACCGGGTCGTCGCCGTAGCCCCACGTGTCGCCGCTCCACGCGAACGAAACCGATTGTCCCTCGTCGGCGGCAGGCGCGGTGACGAACGTCCCCGTCGCCGCGCTGTCCGGGACGGTCTGTGAGCGCCCGCCCGCGGTCGCCCAGACCTGATAGTGGTAGCGCGTCCCCGGTCGCAGGCCCGTGAGGCGGACCTGCCCGGTGTAGTCGGTGTCGCCGGTGACCTCGGCCGTCTCGAGGCGGACGGGGCCGAACGTGCGGCCGGCCGTCGCGCCCTTCGACGCGTTGCCGCGGCCATTGCTCTTGTTCTCCTCGCCCCAGCCGTTCTCCTCGCCGTTGCCGCGCTCGGCACTCTTTCCGCGGTTCTTCGTCGTCGTGTCCTCGTCCGTCGCCGGCGCGTACTGGACGTGAAGCGTCGCCTCGTCGGCCGTGCGCGCCCAGACGACTGCGGTGCGCGCGGTGACGTCGCCGCTCGCGACGCCGTGGGTCAGCGCCACCGTCGAAACGGTCTCACCCTCGCCGTCGCCCTCGTCGGCTGACGCGGCGCCGACGCCGCCGCTCGCGACGGCCGCGCCGCCGACGGCCTGCAGGAAGCGCCGCCGCCACGTCGCCGTCAGGCTCTCGTCTCGGTCGCCGTCCTCCGTCTGCGTCGGTCGCTCAGTCATCGTAACCGCCTGAATCAGGGACGACGGGGCGCAAAAACGTAGGTATGTGGTCAACGTAAAACTAAGTTCTGAACAGTACGGTACAAACCACTATGTACGCGTTCCGATAGCCATCGGGACGATGGCTGGCGTCGTCGGCCGAGGTGGACGCCGCCGCGGAACGTGCCGGGGGACGAACCGTTATCCGCACGAGTCCCCGACGCGACGTATGAAGCTGTCCGCTGTCGACCTCTCGCGTGTCCCCGACGGTGGTACCGCGAGCGACGCCTACGCGAACACCGTCGAGACCGCCCAGCAAGCCGAGCGCCTCGGCTTCTCGCGCTTCTGGGTCGCCGAACACCACGGAAACGGCGACTCGCTCGCCGGCACCACGCCCGAAGTCCTACTCGGCCACCTCGCCGCCGAGACCGACGCCATCCGCATCGGCTCCGGTGCCGTCCTCCTCAACCACTACCAGCCGTTCAAGGTCGCCGAACAGTTCGGCGCACTCGACGCGCTCGCCCCCGGCCGCGTCGACGCCGGCCTCGGGCGCGCGAACGGGTCGCCCGCCGTCGACCGCGCACTCGGCACCGACCGACGCGTCACGAACCCCGACGAGGACCACCGCGAGAAAATCGAGGCCGTCGTCAGCCACCTCTACGACGACTACCCCGCCGGCCACCCCTACGACGACCTGACGATTCCGCGCTCGGACGCCACGCCACCGAAACCGTGGGTGCTCGGCTCCAGCCCCTCCAGCGCGAAACTCGCCGGCGAACTCGGCCTCCCCTACTGTTTCGCGGCGTTCATCCGCCCGCAGTTCGCCGAGCGCGCCGTCGAGACGTATCGCGCGCACTTCGAGGCGTCCACCCTCGCGGGCGGCGCCGACGAACCCGAAGCCATGGTCGCGCTGAACGCCGTCTGCGCGCCGAGCGACGAGGAGGCCGCGCGCCTCCGTGCCGTCGCCGAAGCGACGTTCGCCCGCATCGCTCGCGGGGAGACGGCGAACCTGTCCTCCGTCGAGGAGGCCGTCGACGAGCTCGGCGGCGTCCCCGACCCCACCCCCGAAACCCTCGACGAGGACGAGTGGCCGCGCGCCATCTCGGGGAGTCCGGAGACGCTCGCCGGACTCCTCGACCAACTCGCCGACCGCCTCGGCGTCGAGGAAGTGATGATTCAGCACGCCGTCACCGACCACGAGGACGCCCTCCGCTCACACCGCCTCATCGCCGACGGCGTCGGTATAACGCCGCGCTGACTGGGCGCGGAATCGACGGACGAGACGGCGACGTGGCGCGCCCGGAAGAACAACGTCAATACCGACCGGCGTCTCACGTCACGTGATTGCGCCCTGAACGTCCCTCCAGTCACGAGTCACCGCATCGATGACCGACCACGCCACAGCGGACGGTGAATCACCGCCCGACGTCGATCTCGACAGTGACGAGCGCCCGACGGCCGACGACGTGACGTTCGACCTCGCGGGCGTCCGCGCGGGCTTCGTCCTCGGCGTCCCAGTGGCGCTCGGCGTCGGCGGCTACGGCATCGCCTTCGGCATCCTCGCCGATCAGGCGGGGTTGAGCGTCGCGGAAGCCGCGTTCATGAGCGCGACGGTCGTCGCGGGCGCGGCCCAAATCGTCGCCGTCCAGCTCTGGGCGGACCCGATTCCCGCGCTCGCCGTCGTCGCCGCGACGACGATGGTGAACCTCCGCTACTCGCTGATGGGCGCGGCGCTCCAGCCGTGGTTCCGCCACCTCTCGAAGCCACAGGCCTACGGGAGCCTGCTCCTGATGGCGGACGAGAACTGGGCGCTGACGTTACGCGACCTGAAGGCGGGGAGCGGGCGCGGCGCGTTCCTCCTCGGGAGCGGCCTCGCCGTCTGGCTCGCGTGGGTGGCCTCGACGGTGCTCGGCACGCTCGCCGGCGACGTCATCCGCGACCCGAGCGCGTACGGCATCGACTTCATCCTCGTCGCCGTCTTCGTCGCGCTCGCCGTCGGCCTCTGGGAGGGACGGGACTCCGTCCTTCCGTGGGGCGTCGCGCTCGTCGCGGCGCTCGCCACCGACCAGTTGCTCGCCGGCCAGTGGTACATCCTCGTCGGCGGGCTCGCCGCCGGCGTCGTCGAGGTGTGGCGCTATGAGTAGCGTCGTGGCGAGCGTCGGCACGGGCGCACTCTCGCTCGACCCGGCCGTCGTCGCCGTCGTCCTCGCGATGGCCGCGGCGACGATGCTCACGAAGGTCGGGGGCCTCTGGTTTCTCAGCCGCGTCGAAATCAGCGAGCGCATCGAGGCCGGCCTCGCAGTGCTCCCGGGCGCCATCGTCGTCGCGATTCTCGCCCCGGAACTCATCGACGGCGGCCCGCGCGAGTGGGCGGCGGCGGGCGTCGCCGCCGCGGTGATGGCGCGCACCGAGAACATCCTACTCGCGCTCGTCGCCGGCGTCATCACCGTCGTCGCGCTCCGCTCGCTCGCGGTCTGACGACGTCCGCACGGCCACGCGACGGTTACATCGGCGTGCGACACCCACGGCTAGTCGGCGACGTCTACGACGGGACCCGCGGGCGTCGAACGCGGCGAGGAGGAGAGGGGTTACTCGACTTTCTGCTTCAGTTCCGTGTACGTCTCGCTGACGTCCGCGCTCGTCTCGCCGAGCACCGCGCCGACGAGACCGCCGAGCGCGCCGCCCGTGCTCGCCGCGTTCCGACTGACGAGGCCACCGAGGCCGGCGCCGACCGCCGCGCCGACGGCCGCGTACTTCGCTCGCCCGACCGCACGCGTTAGTGTGGACTTCATACTGGAACGTTGGTCGGCTAACGGATAAAGAATATGCCCGCTCACACCGACGGCGTCAGCCGGTCGAGGTCTGGTCGGGGCGGTATTCGCGGCTGATCTGACGCCACGCACCCGAGCGGAAGCGCCAGTAGTTGACGACGGCGGGAACGGTGGTCTCCGCGAAGAAGGAGAGATAGACGCCGACGAGTCCGAGCGCGGTGGTCGCGCCGAGGTAGGTGAGCGGGACGGCGAGGAGGAACATTGAGACGATGCGCCCGTAGAACGGCCAGCGAGTGTCGCCGGTGGCGTCGAGTGCGCCATCAAGGCTGCTCGCGACGCCCTGCGGGACAATGGCGAGCGCGGCGACGTAGACGAAGGTCCGGGCGATGGGCACCGTCCGGGAAGTGGGGTCGTCGACGAACAGCACGACGATCTGGTCGGCGAACGCGACGACGATGACCGCCGAGAGGAGGTAGGTTGCGGCGGAGAACACCGAGATTTCGCGCCCGTATATTTCGGCCATCGCCTCGTCGTCCCTCCCGAGCGCCTGCCCGACGAGGCTGCTGGTGGCGAGGCCGAACCCCCAGCCGGGCGTGTTCATCAGCCCCCAGATGCGCCGCGCGACGATGTAGGCGGCGACGACTTCGGGGCCGAAGAGGCCGACGAACGCGAGCATCGGGAAGCGCGCGACGGTCCAGATGCTGCTGCGCCCGATGACGGGGAGGCCGATAGTGACGATGTCGCGGGCGAACTCGCGGACGAGGTAGCGCCCGCGGGCGTCGACGGTGACGGGGAACTCGCCGACGAACGGGAGGCCACCGCGTGCGAGGCCGACGGCGAACGCGACGGCGATGAGGGCGTTCGAGAGGACGGTCCCGAGACCGGCACCGACGACGCCGAGGCCGAGCCCGAAGACGAAGACGGCGTTCAGCCCGATGTTCATGACCGCGCCCGTCCCGCGCAGGACCATCGGCGTCCACGCGTCGTCCGCGCCGATGAGCGCGCGACTGCCGACGAGGTTCAGCGCGGCGAACGGCACGCCGACGCCGAGCACCTGGAGATAGTCGGCGCCGTAGCGAATCGTCTGCACGTCGTTCGTGAGGAGCGAGATGAGTTCGGTGGGGAGGACGACGAAGAGCGCGCCGACCGGCGCGGAGATGAGGACGACGATGACGGCGCTCGTCCGGATGGCCTGCCCGAGCTCGTCGTGCGCGCCGGCGCTGAAGCGCTGTGAGACGAGCGCGATGGTGCCGGCGGCGAGTCCGCCCCCGAGGGCGAACGCCATCCCCCAGTAGGGGCCGGCGAACCCGACGCCCGCGATGGCGGTGGCGCCGAGGGCGACGCCGACCATCGCGACGTCGGCCGCGCCCTTCGACATGCGCGCGAGACCGGTGACGATGCGCGGCCACGCGAGGTCGACGGTTCGACGGACGTGCTCATCGTCGATGAGGCCGAGGCGCGCGAGGCCGAGACCGATGTAGACGAGAGCGAGACGGAGAGGGTTCGGAAGCGTAGACACGGTGGGGTACACGCTAGTTCGTGACGCAGGCTTTAGGCGTTCGTTCCCCGGCCGGGCGTTCCGGTTCGCAGAGGCGGATACCGTGGGTGTCGGACCCTCACACGGCGACACGATGGCGGATCGCCCGCGACGATGGCGCGAGCCGAGCTATTCCGTTGTTTTTTGTGCTACGTCGTGTCCTCTCGCGTATGGTTTCGTGGGCGTCGCTCGACTCATCGACAGTCTGGTTCGTCGCGTTCCTCGTCGCCACCGGGATCGGCGCGCTCCTCACCGGGTCGGCGATCGAGGGCGCGCTCATCGCGCTCCTCCTCGTCGGACTCGGGTTCGTCGTCTACACCGTCTTCTCGTAGCGACGCCTATAATCACGGGGCGCGAGTACGCACGGGCGTATGACTGACGGCGTCGCGTCCCGACGAGTCCCGGTCTCGGCCGTCCAGCGCGACCGAATCGCGCTCGCGCTGGTCGTCTTCGTCGTCCTCTTCGGACAGGTGCTCCTCTATCCGGGTATTACCGACCTCGTGAAGGCGCTCGGCGCGGGCGGAACGGGCGGCGCGAGCGAGGGGGCGCTGAACGCGAGTGCGCTGTTCCTCGGCGCGGAGTTCGTCGGCTTCGTCCTCTGTGCGGGGCTCTGGGGCCACCTGAGCGACCGGACCGGCCGGCGGACACCGTTCGTCGTCGCGGGCGCGCTCGGCGGCGCGGCGGGCTACCTCCTGCTCGCCGCCCTTGGTCATGGGGGCGACCTGCCGTTCGGCGTCTACCTCGTTGTACGCTTCCTGCAGGGGTCGCTCACCATCGGCGCGTTCTCGCTCGCGATGACGATGCTGATGGACCTCGAGGGCGGCCACGGGAAGAACATGGGTGCCGCCGGCATCGCCATCGGCTCCGGCACCGCGCTCGGCGCGCCCATCGGGGGCCAACTCTACGAGCAGGGCGTCCTCCTGCCGCTCGTCGTCGCGGGCGCCGTCCTCCTACTCGCGGCGGTCCTCGCAACGCGCGTCGCTGACCGTGCGCCGAGCGGCGACACGATGGGACTCGCGGACGCCGTCGGCCGGCTCCGGGAGACGCCCGCACTCGCCTTCCCCTACGCGTTCGGGTTCATGGACCGCCTCACCGCGGGGTTCTTCGCGCTCGTCGGCACCGTCTACTTCCGCGAGACGTTCGGCCTCGACGCCGGGAGCGCGGGCCTCGTCCTCGGGTTGTTCTTCGCACCGTTCGCGCTCCTCCAGTACCCGATGGGTGTCCTCTCGGACCGCGTCGGCCGCAAACTCCCCGTCGTCCTCGGTTCCGTCTGCTACGGCGCCGTCGTCGTCGGCGTCTACGTCGCGCCGACGCTCCCGCTCGCCGCCGCCGCGATGGTGCTCCTCGGCGTCACCGGCGCGTTCGTCTCCCCGGCGACAATGGCGCTCGTCACGGACCTCGCGCGCGAGGACGAGCGCGGCGTCGCGATGGGCGGCTTCAACGTCTTCGGGAACCTCGGGTTCCTCGGCGGGTTCGTCGTCGGGAGCGTCGTCGCGAACGCCGCCGGCTACGGCGCGGCCTTCCTCACCGCCGGCCTCCTCGAGGGCGGGGTGGTCGCGCTGGCACTCCCGGCGTTCCTCCGACTGGATCTGACCAGTTCGTCACCGAAGCCGGAGTGAATCCCGCTGACAGGAATTCCGGCGAATTCGGCCGCCTCTGCGCCTGAGACGCGTTCCGATGGGAGAGGGTTTATCAACTGTCCGGTTCTACGGTTCGACCGAATCACTCATGGTCGATGAGACAGCGGACAAGAACCGGTGGCTAATCGCGGTGTCGGCCGTCGCGATTCACCTGTCCATCGGGGGAATCTACGCGTACAGCATCTATCAAATACCGCTGAACGAGGCACTCGGGTGGGACACGTCCAGCGTCTCGCTCGCGTTCTCGATCGCGATCTTCGTCCTCGGGATGACGGCGGCGTTCCTCGGCAGTTACGTCGAACGCTACGGGCCGCGCAAGTCCGGACTCGCCGCCGCAGTCCTCTACGGCGTAGGTATCATCGGCTCCGGGTTGGCAGTTCAGCTCGGCAGTCTGAACATGTTCTTCGTCACCTTCGGCATCATCGGCGGGATGGGCCTCGGTCTCGGCTACATTTCGCCCATCGGGACGCTCCTCGAGTGGTTCCCGGACCGCCGCGGGATGGCGACCGGTCTCGCCGTCATGGGCTTCGGTGCGGGTGCACTCCTCACCGGCCCGCTCGGTAACGAACTCATGCTGCGCTTCAGCACCGGCGCCGCGCAGTACACCCAGTCCGGTATCGCGACGACGTTCTTCACGCTCGGCGCGCTCTACTTCGTCCTCATGGCGCTCGGCGCGAGCTACCTCGCCAAGCCGCCGTCCGACTGGCTTCCCGCCGGCATGGAGGACGTCGAGGGCGCACAGGAGAAGGCGAAGTCCGCGCTCGCCGGCCTCTCCAACCTCACCGCCGCGGAAGCGCGTAAGACCCCGCGCTTCTACATGGTGTGGCTCATCATCTTCATCAACGTCTCCGCGGGCATCATGCTGCTCGCGTACGCGTCCCCGATTCTGGTTCGGCTCGGCGGCGCGACGACGACGACGGCCGCGTTCATCACCGGCTACATCGGCATCTTCAACGGCGGCGGCCGCATCGTCTGGTCGAGTCTGTCCGACTACATCGGCCGGACGACGACCTACGGTGCCTTCTTCGGCATCCAAATCATCGCGTTCTTCCTGATGCCCCAGCTCTCGGGCGTCTGGATCATCGCGGCGACCCTGTTCATCATCATCTCCTGTTACGGTGGCGGGTTCGCCTGCCTGCCGGCGTACCTCAGCGACCTCTTCGGCACGAAGGAGGTCAGCGCGATTCACGGCTACGCGCTCACCGCGTGGGGCTTCGCCGGCGTCGCCGGCCCGACGCTCGCCTCGACCATCCTCGAGTCGACCGGGAGCTACACGACCGCGCTCTACATCATCAACATCGCGCTCATCGTCGGTCTCATCATCGTGCTCGCGCTCCGCTGGCGCATCGGCCAGCTTCAGGAGTCGAGCACCGCAGCATCCGCCTGAATCGGCTGCCGACTGCGCACTCGCGGCTTTTCTTTCATGTGCCACGACGCCGAGTGGCAACACCGTGGATTGCACGGATCCGACCCGACGAAGACCCGAACGTTTTTGATTTAGGTTGACCTAAAGGCAGGTAATGACTTCCACGCGCCGGTCGACGCGTACCGAGCACACGGAAGAGACGGCGGACGAAACGCCCGAGTTCGACGCCGAGTACGACGAGACGCCGACCGTGAACTGTCGGGCAGTCCACAGCGACCGTCGCGTCTTCACCGAGGACGGCAACAGCGACGGCTGGATCGCCACCGACCTCACCGTCACCCCCAAGGAGTGACGGTCGATTCGGGCGGAGTGGCCGCCTAGGTCGTCGGAGCGGGCAGTATCGCCGTTAGTTCGGCACGAGGCATAGCCGGTGGGTCGTTCGTACTGCCGTGTTCGACCGCTCGGCGTCGACGGACACGGCTCTGCTGTTACAGCGCCGCGAAAAGAGGCGGAGTCTCAGTCCTGCCGGACGAGCGTGTCGTCCGCCAGCATCTTCTCGATGGCGTGCGCGTCCTCCTCGACCGTGCGGAGGTGTTCGCGCACGAGTTCGAGCGTCGCCTCGTCGCCGAGGTCGGCCGCGAGTTCGACGTGATCGCGCATCTGGGCCGCGAGCGTCGCGTACCCATCGAGGTCGTTCGAGAGCGAATCCCGAAGGCTGTAGACGTCGCCCGCTTCGATACGGAGCGGGGCGTGCTGGCGGATGCCCATCGGGCCGTTGACGGGGACGCCCCCGAGCGCGTGGACGCGAATCGCGAGTTCGTCCGTCGCCTCCGCGAGGCGGTCCGCCGCGTCCTTCAGGAACTCGATGACGGGGCCGACCTCCCGGCCTTCGAGCGTCCAGTAGTGCTTGCGAACCTGGTTGAACAGGATATACAGTCCCGAGAGGTCGTCGTTCAGCGCTTCGACCATCCCCTCGGCCGCCTCACGCGGGATGCGGAGGTCGTTCTCGCCGACGGTGCCCCACTCGCGTCGACGGACGTCCTCACCGGGGTTGCGCAGGTGTGGCGCGCTCATCGGCGCATCGCCTCCGTGGTGACGAGCGTGTCGTCTTCGAGAAACTCCTCGATGTCGTGGGCGTCGTCCTCGAGGTCCTCGAGGTGGTCACGCAGGAGTTCGCTCGTCGCCTCGTCGCCGAGTTCGTCCGCGAGCGCGACGTGCTCGCGCATGCTTGCGACGAGCGTCGCGTACGCCTCCAGGTCGCCCTCGAGCGATGCGCGGAGGTCGAAGAGGTGCTCGGCTTCGAGGTGGACGGGCGCGTACTCCTGCAGAGCCGGCGGTGTGCTCGCGGGGACGCCGCCGAGCTGCGTGATGCGCATGGCGAGGTCGTCGTTGATCTCGCGTGCGCGCTGGTAGCCCTCCTTCAGGACGTCCGCGACGTCCTCGTGTTCGGCCCCTTCGGCCGTCCAGTAGTGCTTGCGCAGGAGGTAGAAGAGGTTGAACGCGCCCGCGTGGTCGGCGTTCAGCGCCTCGACCATCCGCTCGGCGTCGTCTCGGTCGAGGCGGAGCGCGTTCCCCTCCATCGTACCCCACGCCTGGCGGACGTCCGCACCCTCGAGGTCGTGGACGAGTCGCCCGGACTGTGGGCGCTCCATCGTCACTTGGTCGCGCTCTCGAGGACGAGGGTGTCGTCTTCGAGGTAGTGATCGACCTCGTGGGCGGCGTCCTCGAGGTCCTCGAGGATTTCGCGGAGGAGTTCGCTCGTCGCGTAGTCCCCGAGGTCCTCGGCGAGGCCGACGTGCTCGCGGACGGACTCGATGACGTCGCCGTACAGCTCGCGGTCGTTCTCGAGCGACGTGCGGATGTCGTAGACGTCCTCGCCCTCGAACTCGACGGGCGCGTGCTCCTCGAGGTTGGCGGGGCCGCTGACCGGGACGCCGCCGAGGGCCTGTGCGCGCTCGGCGAGTTCGTCGGCGGCCGCCTCGGCCTCCTCGGCCTTCTCGCCGAGGAACTCGTGAAGGTCGTTGAACTCGGCACCCTCGACGTTCCAGTGGTGCTTGCGAAGCTGGTGGTAGAGGACGTACGACGCGGCGAGGTCGACGTTCAGCGCCTCGACGACCTGCTCTGCCTTCTCCTGGTCGAGACGGAGCGCGTTCTCCTCGACGGTACCCGCTTCGCGGCGAATCGTCTTCTGGGTGCTCATGACAGTCTATAGATGGAGCGCGACCTACTTAAATGTTTCTGCAGTAGAAACAATTTTTTTCGATGTGGGAAATTAGGTTCGCCTAAACGATTCGATACTGCCCCGTCGAAGTAATTCGTGATACTCGACGAAGGGCTCCCGGCCGTCGCGAACCCCGGTGTTCCCGCGTTCCGGAGTCGCTCACGCCAACGGGTCCGAGAGCGCCGCCGGAATCGGCGTCTCCCCGCTCAACACCTCGAACGTCAGCCCGTAGGTTCTCTCCACGTCGAGTGCGGTCACGAGCGTCTCCGCGACGTCCTCGCGCGGAATCGTCGCTTCCTCGCGGTCGAGATGGCGACCCGTCCGAATCTGACCGGTGCCGTCCTCGTTCGTCAGCGACCCCGGCCGGAGAATCGTGTACGTCAACTCACTCTCCCGCAAGTACTCGTCGGCCTCCGCCTTCGCGCGGAGGTACTCCCGCAACTCCACCGGACTCTCCTCCGGGCGGTCGGCGTTGATGGAGCTCAGCATCACGAAACGGTCGACGCCCAGTTCCTCGCAGGCGTCCACGCAGTTGATAGCGCCGTCCCGGTCGACGCCCCAGACGTCTTCGCCGCTCGACCCCGCCGCGAAAATCAGGGCGTCACAGCCCGCGAGGGCGTCGTCGATCGAGTCGCGGTCGGTGACGTCGCCGTACACCGACTCGGCGCCGTACGCCTCAACGTCGTCGCGATAGGCTTCCTCGTGGACCATCCCGACGGCGTCGTGCCCATCGTGTTCCGCGAGCAGTCGCGTGACGTGCTGTCCAACCAGACCGTGTGCGCCGGCGACGAGAACGCGCATAGTGGAAGACACTCCCGGACGCCGGAAGAACGCTGTGCCCGCCGCGACACCGTCCGAAACTCATTCTTCGCCCGCGCCGACAGACGACTCCATGCCCGCCGCCCTCCGCGACGGCGTTCGGGTCGCGCTGAACCGCCCGCGCGTCCTCGGCGTCGTCGCCCTCGCCGTCGTCCTCGAAACGGGTCTCAGACTCGCGTTCGCGCTCGCCACCCGACGCTCGCCGTGCTCTGCCCACCAGTAATCGCCGTCCCGCTCCTCGGTGCGGCCGCCCCGTCCGTCCGTGCGGTCGTCCAAGACGCCGACGCGTCGCCGTCGTCCTCCTCGCGTGGGCGGTGCTCACGCCCGGTCTTGCCCATGTTTCGGCCGGCGGGACGCTCCGTGGTGGCGCGCGCACCGCCGTCACCACCGCATTCGACGTCCCACGTCGGCCGGCCCTCGTCGTCGGCGCGAGCGCGCTCCGCGTCATGGACACTCGGCCGATGGCGGACGAGCGTGCCCCGCTCCCCGACGAGCCGACTGCCGCGTACGCGACCGCGCTGTCGAACACCGCCGAGAGCGGCTACGCACTCACGCGTCGCTCGCTCGCAGCGAACGGTTCGGAAGAACAGGTCGCGACGAAGACACTCGACCCGGCTACTGGCTCGTCACCGACAGCGACCGGCACCGCCTCGTCACATGGCCCGGTCTCCCGTCCGCGTCCGCCGGCGAGTGGCGCGTCGTCTCCCGCTCGAACGGCACGCTCACCGTCGGCCTCGACGACGGCCCCGCTGCCGTCCGCGCCGTCAGCGGCGGCGGCAGTCCCCCAGAGAACGCCACCTATCACGCCGCACGCGTCCGGGTGATCATCGACACGGAGCGGGGCGTCGTCACCGGCGGGCCCGCCCGCGTGAACGCGACGCAGAACGGCGACTCCGCGTACACCGCCCGCGTCACCTACGACGTCCGGACGCGACACGTTAAGGCGACGCGGCCCGACGCGCTCGGTTCACCGACGGCGAGTGGGTCTGGCGGCTCTTCGCCTACTGAGCGGCACTGTCGCTGCGCGGCGGTGAAAGAACGGAGAAAGTCGGAGTCTATTCGGTCAGCTGGATGACGTTGCCGTTGCGCGAGATGTGGAGGTCTTCGCCGACGGTGTAGCCCTGGGACTCCGCGAGGTCGACGTAGGGCGCGTAGCCGCCCAGCGACTGGTGAGACGGGATGACGTTGTCCGGGCGAATCGCGTCAAGCATCTGGTAGTGCCCCTCCTCGCGGAGGTGGCCGGAGACGTGGATTTCGTCGTAGATGCGCGCACCCTGCATCTTCAGGAGACGTTCGGCGGCGTATCGCTGGCCCTCGTTCGTCGGCTCCGGGATGACCCGGGCGCTGAAGACGACCTTGTCGCCGTCGTCGAACTGGAACGGCGTCTCGCCACGCGCCATGCGAGTGAGCATCGCGCGCGGTTCGCCCTGATGGCCGGTGACGACCGGGAGGAAGTTGCCCTTCCCCTCGTTCATGATGCGCTTGAAGGCGCGCTCGCGCGAGCGCCGGTGACCGTAGATCTCGAGGTCGTCCGGAATCGGGTAGCCGAGGTCGCGCGCGGTGTTCGTGTACTTCTCCATCGAGCGCCCGAGGAGGATCGGCTTGCGGCCGATTTCCTTGGCGAACTCGACGAGGCTCGAGACACGCGAGACGTGGCTGGAGAACGTCGTCGCGACGATGCCGCCGGTGTAGTCCTCGAAGCTCTTCAGCGTGTCGTGGAGGTGTTTGCGCGCGACGGACTCGCTGGGGGTGCGGCCCTTACGACCCGCGTTCGTGCAGTCCTCGATGTAGGCGAGAACGCCCTCGTCGCCGAGTTCGCGGAAGCGCTCCATGTCGAAGGGGTCCTCGAGGACCGGGTCGTGGTCGATGCGCTTGTCGAGGCCGTAGACGACGGCGCCCTCCGGCGTGTGGAGGACGGGACTGACGGCGCCGACGATGGAGTGAGTCACGTGGACGAACTCCATCTCGACTTCGTCGCCGATGTCCATCGTCTCGCCGGCCTCCATCTTGATGAGGTCGTTGTCGACGTCGAACTTCGACTCGTCCTCGATTTCCTGGCGGACGAGTTCGATGGTGAACGGGCTGCCGACGACGGGCGCGTCGTAGCGGTGGGCGAGCTTGCCGATCGCACCGATGTGGTCGAGGTGGCCGTGCGTCGGCACGATGGCCTTCACGTCGCCCTCCAGCTCGCTCATGACGCGGTCGTCGGGAATGGCGCCCATGTCGATGAGGTCGAGGCTGTGCATCTGCTCCGTGCGGACGTCGTCGTGAATGAGGACCTGCGAGAGGTTGAGCCCCATGTCGAAGACGACGATGTCGTCGCCCACACGGACGGCCGTCATGTTGCGGCCGACTTCTTCGTAGCCGCCGATTGTCGCAATTTCGATTTCCATAGGTATGTCGCCGATCAATGCGTTCCGACGGTGACGCGTACGGCCGGCGTCGACGCACAGCCCACACGACCACCGCGGTCGAGCATGGCTGTGCGTCCGCGCCGAGCGTCAGTGCCGCGGACCGCACGTCTTTCGGATATGCGTACAGAGGAGTCCAGGGCTTAAGAGCTTCAGGGTTCCATCGTGAGAGTCTCATGCACGTTCGGTCGCTTTTCCGTCGCGCCGACCGGCAGACGGAACCAGCAGAAGAGCGGCGCACAAGTCCGCCCCGCTCACGTCGCTGACTGGGCCGTCGAGACGGCTATTGAGGGCTAAATACCCCTCCTAGAGAGGTTCATGTCGTCGGAACGTCGTGTCACTACCATGGCCCGAACCGTTCTGTTGACGTGTCCTGTCTGCGGCGCGATGCGCGCCCTCGTCGGCGACCTCGACACCCACGACCGCTCGGCCCTCGGCGACGTCGTCGTCGACCACCTCGACGCGCACAGACTTGGCGAGAGCGCGCGGGCGCTCCGCAAGCACGAAGCCGTCTCGACCGCCGAGGAACGCATCGTCGGCGACGGGGAGCTCGACGCGCTCCCGACCGAGGAGTGGCTGGCCGCACTCCCCACCGAGGCCCGCGGTCCTACGCAGTCGCGTTGACGGTCACGGTTCCGCTGTCGACGTAAACACCGTGTGCGGCGTCGAGCACGGCGACGCGGTACGTTCCGGAGAGCGCCACGGCGTCACGCGGCTGCTCGGTCCCGACGCGAATCGCACCGTCAGATCGGTAGACGTAGAGGCGAACGCCCGCGCTGAGCGTCGCGTTCACGCGCCGTGTCACCGATTCGTTCGTCGTCGCGTCCGTGACGCGGACCCGCGCGCCATCGAGGGTGTTGCCGGTGTGGTGGGTGACGACGACGCTCCCGTTCTCGCTCCCGAAGTCGAAGGCGGCCTTCGGCGCGGGCCACTCGGCCTGCGACACCCAGGCAGGGCGCTCGACGGCGACGTTTCCGAGCCGGTCAAGGCGGAAGTCGACGTGCGTCGTCACGTTCCGGGCGCCCGTGGTAGTGACGTAGGTGATGGTCGCGGCGCGCGGCCGGCCCCGCTCGTCGAGACGAAGCGTTCCCGAGTAGTTCGTGCGCCGGTCGCTCGCGGCCGCACTCGGCCCGGTCGCCCGAAGAACGAGGCGCGCGGCGTCACCCGCACCCGTCGCGTTCACGACGGTGAAGTTCCCCATCCTGAGGACGTCCGCGACGGCGTCGGAGGGCCGGACGGGCCCGCTGGGGTCGGACAGCCGGTAGGTTGTCTCCCCACTGGATGTCTGCTTCGTCGCGGCCACCGAGCCATTCGACCACGACACGAGCGTGCTGTTCCATCCCGTGCCGTGCTCGCGGTGCGTCGTCACGTACGTATCGCCGCCCGGAGCGGCCCGGATGCTGTCGTTCCAGTACGTACGACTGTCCGGACGGACGACGGTGGCGTTGACTACGGCGACGAAGCCGGCGGTCGTGTTCCGGTCGCCGGCGGCGAGTGTCGCGGAGAGGTTCGAGACGCCGTCGGCGGAGATGCCGGGAAGCGGGCCGGCGATGTCGGCGGCGCTCGCGGGTGTCGCGTCGGTCGTCGTGTCGCCCGTCGGCCCGGTCGTGCCGGTACAGCCAGCGCCGACGAGGAGGAGGGCGAGACAGAGTGCGAGGGCAGTTCGTGTCACGTTCGGGAGTGAACACGTGTGTGACAAAAGTCACGGTGATGGCTCACCGACAAGTCCTGTCACCTAGCTATAAGCATCCGCCGAAGGTAGCGATACGTGGGAACACACCATGACTGATACAATTACACTCGACGAAGCGACGGAACTGATAACGGCGGCCGAAGCGGCGGCCGAGGACATGGACCTCGCGATGGTGATTACGGTGGCGAACCCGGCCGGGAACCTCGTCGCCCAGCACCGGATGGACGGCGCGTGGCTCGCGAGCGTGAACATCTCGCGGAACAAGGCATACACGGCAGCGGCACTCCAGATGCCGACTCACGAGCTCGCCGATCCGACCCAACCTGGCGAGTCGCTCTGGGGCCTCCAGACCACCGACGACAACCGCCTCGTCGTCTTCGGTGGCGGCTATCCGCTCGAAGTAGACGGCGACATCGTCGGCACCATCGGGGTGAGCGGCGGCGAAGTCGCACAGGACATGGCCGTCGCGGAGGCTGGCGTCGAGCGCTTCGAGGAGCTACGCGGGTAGGCGCCCCGCAACGCGGTTCCGCGACGCCAACCTACTTCTCGCTGTATCGAGCCACCACACACCATGGAGTACACGACACTCGGGAGCACGGGCACGACGGTGAGCGAAATCTGTCTCGGCTGCATGAGCTTCGGCAGCGGGGACGACTGGATGCTCGACGAGGAGGAGTCCCGCGAGATTATCGAGCGCGCCATCGACCTCGGAATCAACTTCTTCGACACCGCGAACGTCTACTCGCAGGGCGAGTCCGAGGAGATTCTGGGGAACGTCCTCGCGGACTACGAGCGCGACGAGCAGGTCGTCGCGACGAAGGTGTTCGGCGAGATGGGTGAGGACCCGAACAGGCAGGGCCTCTCCCGGAAGGCCATCGAACAGGAGTTGGAGGCCTCTCTCGACAGGTTGGGGATGGACACCGTCGACCTCTACCAGATTCACCGCTGGGACGACGACACCCCTATCGAAGAGACCCTGCGGACCCTCGACGACGCCGTTCGGCGCGGGAAGACCCGGTATATCGGCGCGTCCTCGATGTGGGCCCACCAGTTCGCCGACGCCCTCGCGACGAGCGACCGACTCGGCCTCGAACGCTTCGCGACGATGCAGAACTGCTACAACCTCGGCTATCGCGAGGAGGAGCGCGAGATGCTCCCGTTCTGCGAGAAGGAGGGTATCGGCGTCATCCCGTGGAGTCCGCTCGGAGCGGGCTACCTCACCCGTCCGCACGAGGAGTCGACGGCGACGACGCGCGGCGAGCACGAAGCCGAGTACGGCGTCCCCTACCTCGAGGGCGGCGGCGAAACCATCAACGAACGCGTGGAGGAACTCGCCGCCGAGAAGGGCGTCGAGATGGCCCAAATCGCGCTCGCGTGGCTCCTCCACAAGGACTGGGTGGACGCGCCTATCGTCGGGACGTCGAGCGTCGAACACCTCGAGCAGGCCGTCGAAGCCACCGACATCGACCTTACCGACTCCGAACTAGAGTACCTCGAGGAGCCCTACGAGCCGATGGAGGTGTTCGGGCACGAGTAAACGTGATTCCGTAGAGCCACGGCGATATGAGCGGGAGCGAAGCGACCGACACGCGACAAGCGAGTCGGCCGCGACGAGAACCGGGCGGCCTCAAACACTATCCGTCGCGCGTGTCAACTGAGAGACGAGAGTCCCCGATGGCACTCGACCCAGCCGACACGCAAGAGCGCGTCGCCGAGTCGTGTAGCTTCCCGGCCGACCAAGAAACCGTCCTCGACGCCGTCGGCTCGGTGACGCTGGCGTCCCCCGGCGAGGAGGCGGTGGAGTTGGCGACGGTACTGGAGCGAAGCGACCAGTCGACGTTCGCGTCCGCGCGCGAACTTCACCACACGGTGCTGGCGAACCTCGGCGAGGAGTACGTCGGGCGACCGAACTACGACGACCGGTCGTCGAACCTGGCGCGCGAGTCCCAGCAGTCCTTCTAGGGCTTCACGCCGTAGGTGAGGTCGACGTCGGCGATGCGCCACTCGCCGTCGACCTTCTCGAACTCGTCGCGATAGGTGGCTTGCTGGACGCCGGTCTCGCCCTCGGCGGTCTCGTGGTAGAGCGCGAGGTACCACCGGCCGGTCGCGGTGTCGCCGTTGACGTCCACGACGGCGTTCGTGACGGTGTGAGCGGTCTCCTCGTAGACGTCGTCGAAGACGTCGGTGCCGAACGCTTCGAGTTCCGCGCGACCCTCGAAGGTCGTGCCGTCGTCCATGACGAACCGACCGTCCTCGGTGAAGAGCGCGGCCCACTCGGCGTAGTCGCCGTCGTCGATTCGGTAGCAGTACTGGTGTTTGAGCCGCTCGATGGCGGCGACGTCCTCAGCGGTCATACTCGCGGGTGCGCCCGCCCCCGTTGTTAGCGCTGTCGTCGCGGCGAGCGTTGCGGTCCCGTCCCGCGATACGACGGTTTATACGTCTGGACTGTCTCGTACGAACATGACGATTTCCAACGGCGATACGGTTACCTTCGAGTATACTGGGCGACTGCAGGACGGGACGGTCTTCGACACCTCGCGTGAGGACGTCGCGGAGGAGGAGGGCATCGCGGACGAGCGACGCGATTACGAGCCGCTGACGGCGGAAGTCGGCGCCGGCGCAGTCATCGAGGGCATGGAGGACGGCCTCCGCGGTCTCGACGTCGGCGAGTCCGACACGCTCGAAATCCCGCCGGAGAAGGGCTACGGCGAGCGCACCGAGGAGCGCGTCCAGGAGTTCGAGACGGACGAGCTTACCGAGATGCTCGGCCAGCGCCCCGAGGAGGGCGACCAGCTGCAGGCCCAGAACGGTCAGCGCGGCACCGTCACGCACGTCGACGAGGACGTCGTGAAGGTCGACTTCAACCCGGAGCTCGCGGGCGAGACGCTCGTCTTCGACATCGAAGTCGTCGACGTTGACGACGCTTAAAGCGTCGTCAGCCAGTCAGAACGGCAGTCGTTCTGACGACGTCGACGAAACGTAACGCGATTCGTCGGCCAACCAGAAGCGACACTTCTGGTGACGTTGACGAAGCGTAACGCGCTCCGGTAGCCACCGAGCACGAATCTCCACTCGTTTTTCTGAGGCCTATCGCGTAGCGACGGCCACGAACGTCTCGACGCGCTCGTCGGCACGCTCTACGTCGAAGCCGGAATCGGAGAGCATCGTCGCGGCGTCGTCGGCGTCGTAGCGTTCGGTGAGTGGCGGGCCGTCCTCGCCGTCGCCGGCGGCGCTCCAGTCGACGACGACGAACGTCGCGCCGTCGCGGCAGACGCGCGCGACGTCGGCGAGGCTCTCGGCGCTTGCGAACTCGTGGAAGGTCATGGTGGCGTAGGCGGCATCGATGGCGTCGTCGGCGAACGGCAGGTCGGCGACGTCGGCGGTGGTGAGCGCCACGTTCTCGGGGTGGCCTTTCGCCCGGTAGTAGTCGTGCATCGCCTCCTGAACGTCGACAGCGTGGACATGGGCGGCGTCGGGTGCGACGTCGTCGGTGTAGAAGCCGGTGCCGCTGCCGAGGTCGGCGACGGATTCAGTGCCGTGGAGGGCGAGTGCGCCGAGAAGTTCCTCGCGCGAGCAGTAGCGGTAGCGTCGTGCGGCGTCCTCGAGGCGGTCGGCGTGCGCGGCGTCGAACGTGTGGTGGCCCATGGTGGGCACGACGCGCGGGGCCGTGTTAGCGGTGGCGGCGACGGCGGTGGCGGTCACTCCGCGGGCGAGAGTGAGAGGAGAAACGGAGGGCGTGACCCCGCGTCGACGGCGCTAGACCCGGTAGGTTCCGAGGACGGCGGACTTGTCGCCGTCGGCGGCCTGCCAGACGACCTGCACGCTGGTGCTCGCCTTGACGGGGGCGTCAGTAGTAGCGGTTTCGCCGGCGGTCCACGTCGACCCGGGCACGTCGTTGACGGCTTCGGTGACGCTGGCACCCGAGGTGTTCGTGTACTCGAGGGAGACGGTGTCGACGGGGACGGTCTCACCGCCCTGATGGGTGACGGTGACGTTGTCGCCGGCGTCGCCGTCGAAGGTGAGCGAGGCTTGCGGGGCGGTGCTCTGAATCTGGTTGCCGAGCCCGAGGACGAACGTCCCGATGACGGCCGCGAGGATGACGGTAATCGCGACCATCAGGATGACGCCGATGACGGGCGAGACTGCTCTGTCGTCGCTGAAGAGGTCGTGGAGGTCCATGAGTTAGGCGGGCCGCGATGGACGAAATCAGTCCACCGCTGGCTGTTTCATTCAATGTTCTAAACACGAATAAAAGGGCGGCCGGACGGAGACACACGAGGGGAGTGACCCGAACCCGATTCGATATCCAGACTCGTCTCGGTTCGTGACTTTGGAGTCCAAGACACAATCGAGGTAAACGAGAAGCGCGTAGGGACGAACGCAATGAGCAAGACCTACACCGTCACCGGCATGTCCTGCGACCACTGCGAGCAGAGCGTCGAGGAGGCCGTCGGTGCGCTCCCCGGCGTCGAGTCCGCCGAGGCCGACAACGAGAGCGACACGCTCGTCGTCGAGGGCGAACCCGACGACGACGCCGTCGCCACCGCCGTCTCGGACGCCGGCTACGAACTCTCGGCCTGACGCAGCGAGACGCTTTCGGTTCCAAACCACACCGCCGTTCTCACCCGCGTTCCAGTAGCCGAAATCCACCTCAACGTCCCGTGAGTAGTTCCACGTGGAGGGGGACTAATGAACACGCGCGACTACCTGATACTGGCCTGTCTCGCCGGACTCGCCGTCGTCGTCGGCGCGGTGACGACGACGAAACCACTCGGCGTCTTCCTCATCGAGGGAGCGCGAGAGGCCGCCGAGACCACCGTCTCGATGGTTTGGATAACGTGGTGGGCGCTCGTCCTCGGGTTCGCCATCGCCGGCGGCGTCGAGGCGTGGGTGTCGAGCGACGACATCGCCGACCACCTCTCGGAGGCCGGCCCGCGCGAACTCGCGCTCGGCACGTTCTTCGGGTTCGTCTCCTCCTCGTGTAGCTACTCGGCCATCGCCACCGCCAAGAACCTCTACAAGAAGGGCGCGAGCGCCGGCGCTGCGCTCGGCGCGTTCATGTTCGCCTCGACGAACCTCGTCATCGAGATCGGGTTCGTCATCTGGTTGCTCCTCGGCTGGCAGTTCGTCCTCGCGGACTTCCTGGGCGGGTTGGTCCTCATCGTCCTGATGGCCGCCGTCTTCCGCTACGCCGTCCCGGACGACGTCCTCGAGACTGCCCGCAAGCACGCGAGCGCGGACGACGACACCGTCCAATGTCCGAACTGCGGGATGGACGTCGACCCCGAGGAGACGGACTACACGCGCGAGGTGGACGGCACCACCTACTACTTCTGCTCGGCGTCCTGCATGGAGTCGTGGGACCCCGAGGAAGCGAACACCACGATTCGCGAGAAGGCGACGTCGCTCGCCGGATGGCGCGACCTCGCGGACAAACAGTACAAGGAGTGGGGGATGCTCTACGACGAAATCGCGCTCGGGTTCGTCTTCGCCGGCATCCTCGCGGGGTTCGTCCCGCAGTCGCTCTGGACGGCCGTCTTCGACACCAACTTCCTCGGCGTGCCGCTCGTCTACGTCCTCGCGATGGCCACCGTCGGCGCCGTCATCGGCGTCGTGACGTTCGTCTGCTCCGTCGGCAACGTCCCGTTCGGCGCGCTCCTCTACACCGAAGGCCTCCCCTTCGGCGGCGTCCTCTCCTACATCTACGCCGACCTCATCATCCCGCCCATCATGGAGGCCTACAGGGAGTACTACGGCGGGACGTTCGCCGCCGTCCTCTCCGCGACCATCTTCGGCTGCGCCGTCGTCACCGGCGTCCTCGTTCACTTCCTCTTCGTCGGCCTGCACGCTGCGACCGGCGTCACTTTCGTCCCCGACCCCGCGACGGCGCGCCTCACCGAAATCCACATCGAACTCAACTACAAGGCCGTGCTGAACGCGCTCGCCGTCGTCGCGTTCCTCGCGCTCTACTGGCTGCACGCCACCGGCGAGGACGGGGATGGCGGCGGCCACGGGCACGGCGGACACCAGCACGACGGCGAGACGGCGGAGCACTGACGCCAACGACGTCATCGTCTACCCGTGGCTCCCCGTCGCTAGGGGGCTGCGTGCTCGGCCTGACGACTTGCTCGATACGACGGCGTTCTCCCGGACGAGCGTGCGTCCGAGAGCGAAAGCTCAATACGAATCAATCACAACCCTACCGGATAAGGGGATATAATGGCATACGATAATATTGACACCGACCTCATCAACGCGATGCTGGGCAACGGACGGGCGAGCCTGCGGACGCTCGCGGAGGAACTCGACGTCTCCGTCACGACCGTCTCGAACCACCTGAAGGACCTCGAAGAGGAAGGCGTCATCACGGGCTACACGCCCGTCGTCGACTACGGTAAACTCGGCTACGACGTCACCGCCATCCTCCAGCTCAACGTCGAGGGGTCGGCCATCCCGGACGTCACCGACCAGCTCCGGGACATCAAGCAACTGACCTCCGTCTACGAGGTGACCGGCGAGTTCGACATCATCGCCGTCGGGAAGTTCCGCGACACCGACGACATGAACGCGCGCATCAAGGAAATCCTCTCGGACTCGAACATCACGGGCTCCTCGACAAGCGTCGTGCTGAATGCCGCCGTCGAGGGCGAGCAGTTCGAACTCGACGTCGAGGAGTGACGCGACGCGGCCGCGTTAGCTCGCCTGCCCGTACTGCTCGACGTAGTGCGTGACCTGGCCGGCGAGCCATTCGAGCGCCTGCTCGTCGTCCTCGTCGAACTCCGGTGGCTCCTCGTCCATCACGCAGAGCATGCCGATTCGGTCGCCGTTCGGCGTCGTCAACGGGACGCCCGCGTAGAATTCGAGGTCGTACTCGTCGTTGATTGCCTCGTAGGTCACGCGCGGGTCCTCGGAGAGTCCCTCGATGACCAGCGGGTCGTCGCCGACGATACCGTGCGTGCAGACCGAGTCCTGCCGTTCGAGCGTCTCCCAGTCGACGCCCTGCACGGAGAGGAACTCCTCCCGGTGTTCGCGCACGACACCGACGAAACCGACCTGCGCATCGATACACTCGCGCGCCGTCGTCGTCAGTCCGTCGAGGTGGGCCGAGAGCATCGGCTCCTGGAAGTCGTACTCGGAGAGACGGTCGAGGCGGTCGGGTTCGCCGACCGGAATCGGGTAGCCCGTCCACCCTTCTCTGACCGCCGTCCGGAGCGTCAGTTCGACGTCGCGTGGGTCCGTGTCGTCCTCGACGACGACGCACGGCGTCTCATCGATGCGGTCGACGAGCGCGCCGAGGGCGTCGGTCCCGGTCAACTCCTCGTCGACAATGAGCGCGTCGAACGCGTCGAGTGTGACGTCCGCGGGCGTCGCAGACGCCACCTCGATGCCGTCGAGCGCCGGTCCCCCACCCGTCGCGTCGGTCGATACGTAACAGACTGATAGCTCCCCCAGATCTTCCATCAGACAGTTGTCGATATGGGGTTTCCCGGGAAGAACGTATTGGCCGACCTCGACACTTACTGCCGCTTCCCTCCCGCGATTCCCCGCCGGCGCGCGACGGGCGTGCACCGAGTCCGACGGTCGTCGGAGGGCGCCTCAACCCTCGAGCTCGGCGAGGTAGTCGAACTGCGCGTCGAGTTCCTTCCGGCGCTGGCGCTTCACGACGGTACCGTCGAATATCGGCCCGACGAACTTCGCCGCCACCTCGTACTCCGTCGTCGCCGTGACGTCCGTGCCGCCGTCCGCCTCCTCGACGCGGTACGCCGTCCACATCTCGCGGAAGATGCCGTCGCGCTGCTCGTAGGCGAACGCTGCGTCCGGCCGGTCGGCGACGGCGAGTTCGAGTTCGATCTCGACGACGCCGACGCGGTTCACGAGCGTGAACGTCTCCCCGTCGTCGGCGACGTGTACCTCGTCGAAGCCGGCAGCGCGCATGAACGGCCCGACGTCCGTCATCGCCGCGCGCACGCGCTCCGGGTCCGCCGCGACGTGCCGCGAGACGGTCACTGACTCCATACGACCACCTTCCGGGCGGGCGGGCAAGTGCCCGTCGGCTCTCGCTCAGACATGGCTGTTCACGGCGGACCGTAGGCGGGGCGGCGACATAACCCGGCACGGCGAGTCTCACGCGATGGGACTCGGCGCCGCGGCGGCCGACCGAAGCGTCTACGGACGTATCCGTCCCGTGAGACCACATGTCCGAGCGCAGTTTCGCGACACGAGCCATCGACCACCCGAAGCACCCCGCCCCGCAGACGGGCGATGTCGTCCCGCCCCTCCACCTTTCGACGACGTTCGAGGCGGACGACCCGGGCGCGCCGGGTCACGGCTACACGTACAGTCGCTTCGGCAACCCGACGCGGGACACCCTCGAGGCGACGCTCGCCGACCTGGAGGGGGCCGAGCACGCCGTCGCGCTCTCCGCCGGAATGGCCGCCATCTCGACGGTCTGTCTCGCGACGCTCCGGCCGGGCGACCACGTCGTCGCCTCCGAGTCGCTGTTCGGCGGGACGAAGGCGCTCTTCGACGACCTGCTCGCGCCGCTGGGCATCAACGTCGACTACGTGGACGCCACGGACCCCGCGACCGTCGCCGCCGCGACGACGCCCGACACCGCGCTCGTCTGGATGGAATCGCCGACGAATCCCCTGCTGAAACTCTGCGACATCGGGGCGATCGCCGACGTCGCGGCCGACGCCGACGCGCTCTTCGCCGTCGACAACACGTTCAGCACGCCGACCGTCCAGCGCCCCCTCGGGTCGGGCGCGGACGTCGTCGTCTACAGCACGACGAAGTTCCTGAACGGCCACAGCGACGCGACGGGCGGAGCCATCGTCACCGACGACGACGAGCGCGCGGAGGCCTTCCGGTTCGTCGGCACGAAAGCGCTCGGCGCGGCGATGGCACCCTTCGACTGCTACCTCCTCCAGCGTGGCCTCAAGACGCTCCCGCTGCGGATGGAGCGCCATCAGGCGAACGCGCAGGCCGTCGCGGAGTTCCTCGCCGACCACCCCGCGGTGACGCGCGTCCACTACCCGGGGCTGGAGAGTCATCCACAGCACGCGCTGGCACGCGAGCAGATGGACGGCTACGGCGGCGTCGTCTCCTTCGAAATCGACGGTGACGCCGCGGTCACGCGGGCGTTCCTCGAAGAACTCGACGTGTTCAACGTCGCGGTGAGCCTCGGCGGCGTCGAGTCGCTCATCGAACACACGGCGTCGATGTCGGCGGGGAACCTGAGCGACGCCGAACGCGAGCGCGCGGGCATCTCGGAGTCGCTCGTGCGCGCGCCGGTCGGCGTCGAGGACCCGGACGACCTCGTCGCGGACCTCGACGCCGCGCTCGGCAAGCTACAGGAGTGAGAGAACAGACAGCGCAGCGCGCGCCGTCAGTCGGTCATGCGACGTGCACGCGGACGACGTGCCCGCCGCAGCCGCACTGCTCGACGTACTCGTAGGTTATCTCGTCGCCGAAATCGGCCTCGAGCGCGTCGTAGAGGTAGTCCTCGGGGTGGCCGTGTGCGCCGTGCGTCACGAGGTTCACGTGGTAGCCGGACGCGGTCCGCCGGACCGCCTCGACGGCGTCGTCGACGACGCGCTCGCACGACGCCTCGTGCTCGGGGAGTTCGAGGTTCGCAGACCACGAGGTGTTGTGCGTCTCCTCGTCGACCGTCTCGGCACCGTGTGAGTGGCTCATACGCGGAGAAAGGCGGGCGAGAGAGAAGAACGGCGTCCCGAATCTGTTCGGGACCGGGCCGGTCAGTCGTCGCCGAGGTCGGGGCTGGCGTCCTCGTCCTCGCCGAAGACGCGACGCGAGATGACGGTGCCGTCGGTCGTGGGCGCAGTCACCTCGCGGCGGACGAAGCGCTTCTTCAGGACGTCGTAGCAGAAGAGCGCCGTCCCGAGGATGAGGAGGACGTCACCGGGCAGACGCACCCAGAAGAGCGTCTGGATGATGTCCTGACTGTAGAAGGCGAGCGAGCGCGCGGCGTCGTAGTTCGCCGTGAAGACGGCCTCGAGTTGGATGAACCCGACGGGGATGTCGCCGAGGAAGACCATCCAGACGAGGCCGGCGTTCCACAGCCAGAACGCGCGCTTCAGGTTCGTTCCGTTCCACTTCCCGGGTTTCGTGGTGAACTGCAGCAGGTAGACGGCGAGGCCGAGCGCGAGGAAGCCGAAGGCGCCGAACATCGAGGCGTGGGCGTGCGCGACCGTGAGGAACGTCCCGTGCTCGTAGTAGTTGACGAGTGGGAGGTTGATGAAGAAGCCGAGCGCGCCCGCGCCGATGAAGTTCCAGACTCCCGAGGCGACGATGAACATGAACGGGAGCGTGTACGGGAAGTCCTCGCCGGCGGTGACCATCGCGCGGTACTCGCCGATGGCCTCGAAGAGGATGAAGACGAGCGGGATGAACTCGAGCGTGGAGAAGACGCTGCCGATGGGCACCCAGTAGTCCGGGAGGCCGATCCACCAGTAGTGGTGGCTGACGCCGATGATGCCCGCGCCCATCACGAGCAGGGCCTCGAGCATCACGGCTTTCTCCGCGCTGCGGCGCTTCAGGAGGTTCATCGCGACGAGCGCGACGGCGACGACGGCGACGACGAAGAACTCGAAGGCGCCCTCGACCCACATGTGGACGACCCACCAGCGCCAGAACTCCGTGACGACGATGCTCGTCTTCGGCGTGTAGAACATGCTCGCCGCGAACAGCAGGCCGATGGAGCCGCCCGCGTAGATGATCATGTGCGCGAGGCCGTAGCGCGACTCGCGCTCGAGCAACGGCTTGAACCCGCGCGCGACGAGCGCCGTCCAGAGCCCGAAGCCGACGAGCAGGCCGACCTGCCAGAGCCGGCCGACTTCGAGGTATTCGAGGCCTTCGTTGCCGAGGATCCACCAGAGCGCGCCCTCGATGTAGCCCTGCGCGCCGAGCCAGATGCCGAGCAAGCCGCCGACGACGACGACGAAGAGCGCGCCGAGCAGGACGTGGACGTAGCGTTTCTGGTTCTTCGGCTCGCGGCCGGTGAGCAGCGGCGGGAGGAAGAGGCCGATGCCGAGCCACATCGTCGCGATCCAGAGCACCGCGAGGTCGATGTGCCACGCCTTCGTGATGGCGAAGGGCAGCGCCTGTACGGCGTCGATGCCGAGCGCTTCGGCGATGCCGTAGAAGCCCTCGCGCTCGATGTAGTAGTGCGCCATCAACCCGCCGAGGAGGGTCTGGGCGAGGAACAGGACGGCCGCGACGGGGACGAACCGCGCGGCGGCGAACTGACTCGGGAAGAGTTCGACCTCACCCGGGTCGGGCACGTCGATGCCCGTCGCGTCGGGTTCGGGGAGGTCGATGGAGTTATAGAGCCAGATGCCGGCGCCGCCGCCGACGATGAGCAGCACCATCGCGACGACACTCCACGTCAGCGCGCTGACGGGCGCGTCGTTACCGGCGCCGGGGGCGTAGGGCCACTCGTTCGTCCACGAGTGCCCAGTGTCCCCCCGGTCGGTCGCGGAGAAGAGTGCCGTCCAGACGGCGAAGTCCGCGAAGCGGCGCGCGTCCTCGGGCGAGGAGACGAAGTTCTCGGGAATGCCGGCGATGGGCGTGCCCTCGTGGTAGCGCTCGACGTAGGTCTGCCGGACCTGCTGGTAGGCGTAGGCTTCGGCGGCGGTCAACTGGACGGTGTCGCCGAAGCTCCCCGCTTCGAGTTGCCGTTTGACGATGTCGTTGACGGCCGCTTGGTCGGCTTGGTCGAGTTGATCGTAGGGCGTTCCGTAGCGTTCACGCGCGACGTACTCGCGCATGTGCTGGGTCAACCGGTCGAGCGCGTCGGCCGTGTAGTCGGAGCCGAAGTACGCGCCGTTCCCGAGTATCGTCCCGTGATTCATCAGGCCGTTCTGCTGGAAGACTGCCTTCCCGGCGACGATGTCCTCGTTCGTCGCGAGGACGTCACCGTTCGGACCGACGATCTGTTCGGGGCGCTGGGGTGACTGCTCGTACGCGAGGTACGCCCCCGCGCCCATAACGACGAGGTTGAAGACGAAGGCGACGACGAGCGCCTTCGCTAAGGTTTCTCTCCGAACTCGCATCTCAGTTGGTTCTTCATAAGCGGGGTATATTTTGGTGGTGCCGAACACGTTCGGGAGCCGTGGTCGAATATGTTCGGCGGAAGGGCTACCATCGTCCGCCGCCGAGTCGGACCCGTATGAGTGAGACGACCCTCGACGTCCGCGAGATTCCGCCGCCGGAGCGCCATCCGAAGATTCACGACGCCTTCGCCGACCTCGAGAGCGGCGACGTCCTGACCATCGTCAACGACCACGAGCCGAAGCCCCTCTTCTACGAGTTCCAGGCGGAGGTCGAAGCCTTCGACGCCGACGACTACGAAGTCGAGGAGGCGGAGGACGGGAAGTTCGTCGCGCGCTTCCCGAAGCAGTAGCGTCGCGGACCGACATCCCGCTCTTTTCGCCGGCCCAGTACGGTCACGTCAGGAGGAGCGTGCGACGACGGTTCGAGATGAGCTGGGCGTCGCCCCGATGAGTCGTTCGAACGCGGCCGGTCAGGGTTCGCGCCGGACCTGCGACCACATCTCGCCGAGGCGGTCGGCTGGGGTGCGCTCGCGCGCCTCGACGTCGACGCTGAAGCCGTCCTCGTCGGCGACGACGCGCACGGCGTCGAACGCCCGCGCGTAGGTCGTGACCTGCCGGTAGCCGTCGCGGAGCGTCACGCGCTCGGTAACGAGGCCGGCGTCGCTCAACTGGTCGAGTTTCCGGTAGGCCGTCGAGGAGGGGACGTCGCACTCCTCGCAGAGGTCGCTGGCCGTCTTCGGATCCTCGAGCGCTTCGAGCATCGCGCGACAGTCGGCGTCGTCAAGGGCGTCGAGCACCTCGGTGAGTGTCGCCTCCCGCGGGACGTCGGAGGCGTCCCGCGAGCGCGTGGCCGATTCCGCGGCGGCCTCGAGGTGGCCCTCGACGGCAGTCGGGTGCGCCATACGCGCCGGTATGCGGGCCTCCGGGCAAGCCGTGTCGCCGAACATGTTCGGTCACCGTGACGCGGCGGCACGGCCCGAACACGTTCGGGACGGACTACTCGTCCCGACGCGGCGTAGGACTCACCAATGCGACCGAGCGACGTCGATACGGCGCAGCGGCCGTTCGTTCTCATCTGGGAACTCACACAGGCGTGCGAACTCGCCTGCGAGCACTGTCGCGCCGACGCCCAGCCGGCGCGCCACCCGGACGAACTCACCACTACCGAGGGGAAGGCGCTCCTCGATGAGGCCCGCGAGTTCGGCGAGGGCCAGCTCGTCGTCCTCTCTGGGGGCGACCCGCTCGCGCGCGACGACACCCTCGAGCTCGTCGAGTACGGCGTCGACAACGGCCTCCGGATGACGATGACGCCGAGTGGTACCGGCTCACTCACCGACGAGCGCATCGCCGCACTCGCGGACGCCGGCCTCCGCCGGATGGCGCTCAGCCTTGACGGCGCGAGCGCAGAAACTCACGACGCCTTCCGCGGCGAGGACGGGAGTTTCGAGGCGACGATGGATGCCGCGCGCGCGGCCCGCGACGCCGGCCTCCCCCTCCAGATAAACACGACCGTCTGCGCGCAGACGCTCGAGGACCTCCCGGCGATTCGCGACCTCGTCGCCGACCTCGGCGCGGTGCTCTGGTCCGTCTTCTTCCTCGTACCGGTGGGCCGCGGCCGCGTCCTCGACGCCATCCCACCCGAGCGCGCCGAGCGCGTCATGGAGTGGCTCGTCGACGTCGGCGAAGACGCGCCGTTCGGCGTGAAGACCACCGAAGCGCCCCACTATCGCCGCGTCGCCCTCCAGGAGAAGCGCGCCGAGGGCGGGACGGCCGCGCCCGCGAGCGACCAAATCGGCCGTCGCACCGGCATCACCGCGGGCGACGGCTTCGCGTTCGTCAGCCACACCGGCGACGTCTACCCCTCCGGCTTCCTCCCGGAGTCCGCGGGGAACGTCCGCGAGGCCTCGCTCGTCGACCTCTACCGGGACTCCGAGCTGTTCACCGATCTCCGCGACAAGGACGCGCTCACCGGGAAGTGTGGCGCCTGCGAGTTCCGCCACGTCTGCGGCGGCAGTCGCTCCCGGGCGTACGCGACGACCGGCGACCCGCTCGCGAGCGACCCGCTCTGCGCGTACGAACCCGAGGGCTACGACGGCCCGATGCCCGACGACCAGATGCCGGTCGAACTCGGCCCATGACGCAGGCGCTTCTCACCGCCGGCGACGAGGACGGCGACGTCGCGGCGGACAGTGACGACGAACGCGGCGACGACCCGGGAAGCGACGCGCTCGCGTGCCTCGACGAGCAGGCGGCCGCCGTCAGGGACGAGCAACTCGAACGGGCGCGCTCGCGGCTCGCCGCCCGCGACGCCCTCACGCCCGAGGCCGAGCGCGTCCTCGAAGACGTCTCGGAGCGCCTCCTCGACGGCCTTCTCGAGGCCCCTGAACGAGCCATCGAGGAGGCGGACGACGAAGCGACCGAAGAACGAGTCCGCGACCTGTTCTGTTCCGACGAGTAACGTGGCGTCGTCAGTCGCCGACGCTGTGCGCCACGGCCGCGCCCTGTCGCTCGGCGTCGCGCAGGTAGCATTTCGGGTCGGGCGCGTACGGGTCGCCGTGGGCAGCTGTCGCGCGGAGCCGCGACGCCCCGCAGCAGACCGCGCGGTACTGGCAGTCCGCGCACTTCCCGGAGAGGCGGTCCTCGCGCTCGCGGAGGCCGGCGAGCAGCGGGTTCGACTCGTCCGACCAGATGGCGGAGAACGGCCGGTCGCGGACGTTCCCGAGCGAGTAGCCCTGCCAGAACTGGGTGAGGTGGACGTTGCCCTGGTAGTCGACGTCGGCGACGCGCTCGCCGGTGGGGTCGCCGCCGTTGCGCCGGAGGTACTCGTGGACGGCGCGCGCCTTCGCCTCGCCGAACTCGCGGCGGGCGTACTCCACGAGGAACGCGGCGTCGGCGTAGTTCCCGACGAGGAGGGTTTCGACTTCCTCGCCACGGGCGTGGTACTCGCGCGTCAGGTCGCAGAGTTCCTCGACCGCGCTCCGGGTCTCCTCGCGCGCGAGGTCGGCGTCGCTGATGTCCGCGCCGCGACCGCCGTAGTCGAGGTGGTAGAAACAGAAGCGGTTCACGCCCTTCGCGTAGAGCAGGTCGACGACGTCCGTCATGTCGGGCGCGTTGTGCTGGGTGATAGTGTAGCGCAGCCCGGTCTTGATGCCGGCGTCGAGACACGCCTCGATGCCGCGAATCGCGGCGTCGAACGCGCCCTCCTGCCCGCGGAAGGAGTCGTTGCGCTCGTGGAGGCCGTCGACGGAGACGCCCGCGTAGGCGAGGCCGGCGTCCCGGAGCGCGGCGACGCGCTCGGGCGTCAGGAGCGTGCCGTTCGTCGAGAGCACCGGGCGAATCCCGCGGTCGGCGGCGTACGCGACGAGTTCCTCGAGGTCGTCGCGGACGAGCGGCTCGCCCCCGGAGAAGAGGACGACCGGGATGCCGAAGTCGGCGAGGTCGTCGAGGAGGCGTTTGCCCTCCGCGGTGGTGAGTTCGCCGTCCGCCGTCTCGGTGTCCGCGGCGGCGTAGCAGTGCTCGCAGTAGAGGTTGCACTGCTTCGTGAGGTTCCAGACGACGACCGGTTTCGTCGTGCGCTCCTCGACAATCTGGGGTTTCGAGGAGCCCTCGGCGTCGTCGTAGCGCAGGCCGTCGCCCTCCGCGTCGAGGTCGCAGAGGAGCTTACTGACCGAGATCATCGCGCCTCACCACCCTCGACAGCGTTCGCGTCGTCCGCAACCTCCACGCCGTCCGAGACGAAGCGCACGACGGCCGTCGCGGGCACGACCCAGACGTCCGCGAGGTCGTCGCCAAACAGCATCGACGCCTGCTCGTGGGCGACGTCCGCGTTCGGCGCGGTGACACTCCCGACGTGCTGGAGCGGTCCCTCAGTGGTCTCGCGGACGAACACCTCCCACTCCTCGCTCGTCGCGCTCCGCGACTCCACGTCTATCCGCCGGCGGTCTGTACCGTCCATACGCGTGGTGTCGGTTGCCGGGGACATTCCCCCGTCGCCCGTTCCCGCGCGCTGGGAACGGAGGGCGGGTTCGAGTCGTCGACCGCGCGCCGGTGTTTTCGCGCGCTGGGAGGCGGCGCTACCCACTTAGGTGGGGGTCGCGAACTCGGACGTATGCCGCGAGCCGAACTCACCGTCTCCGTCCCCGAGGGCATCTGGATCGGCGACGTCTCACGGCGCTTCCCGGCGGCGACGTTCCGCGTCGTCACCGCGTTCGCCGACGACGAGACGGGCGTCGGTCTCGTCGAAATCGGCGGCGACGACCCCGCGACGGTGCTGCGCGACGTCGGCGGCCACGAGACGATTCTCGACCACACCGTCCTCTACGAGACGCCCGAGGAGGTGCTCGTGCAGTTCGAGACTGCCGAACCCCTGCTCTTGCTCCCCCTGCGCGAGTCCGGCATCCCCCTCGAGTTCCCCTTCGAGATTCGCGACGGCGACGCGACGTGGACGCTGCGCGCGCCCACCGAGCAACTCGGCGCGCTCCGCGACCAGTTCTCCGCGTTCGGCATTTCGTTCACGCTCGAACGCCTCGGCGCCGAGGACTCCCTCGAGACCGACTCGCTCCTCACCGAGCGCCAGCGCGACGTCCTTGCCACCGCCGTCGAAGCCGGGTTCTACGAGACGCCGCGCCGCTGTACGCTCACCGACGTCGCCGACGAACTCGGCATCGCGAAATCGACGTGCAGCGAGACACTCCACCGCGCCGAAGCCACCGTCATCTCCGAGTTCGCCGACCGGACCGCGCTCCTCGAAGAACACCAGTAACGGGAGTGCGGTCGGGTCGGAACGGCGGCAGAAACTGAACCTCGATGTTCGTCCAGCGGAGGCGAGAGCCCGATTATCGGGAGGGCTGAAGGAGCTATTCGTCGAGGGCGGCGGCAATCGCTTCGAGTTCGCCCTTCCGGAACGCCCGGTCGACGCCCTCCGTCTCGTCGCCGTCGCGTTCCCCGATGCGCTCGAGGATGCCGGCCCGCATCCGTGGTTTCGGCGGCAGCGAGCCGGCGTCGATGTCGTATCCGACGGCGTCGCAGACGGCCGCGAGGTCCTCTTTCGTGAACGCGGCCGAGATCTCCCGCTCGAACCGCCCCACAGCTACCCTAATCTCGTTCCTGAGCTCGTCGACGGTCGGTGCCATACCTGCACGTGAGGCGAGAGCGCCGTGTAGGTTCTGGTCGTGTCTCGGAGCCCATCGAGCGTCACAGACTGGCTCCCGAGCGCGGCGGGCGTGCCCGCACCCCAATTCTCGGTTTCCGGGAATCGACGTGGAGACACTTCGCCCCGAAGGGCCTAGGCGCACACGTAATGTCCCCAGTGCCACTCGGCGACGAGCGCGAGACCGGCGGCGAGGCCGCCGAGCCGTCGTCCGCCCTCCCGCGCACGTTCGAGGACGCCGACGGCCGGCGCATCGTCCTCCGCGCGTACGCGGACGAGGACGACGCCGTCGACGCGATGTACGCGGCGTTCGACCCCGCGGACCGGGCGCAAGGTCTCCCACCGGCCACGGAGTCGCGCCGTCGCGCGTGGCTCGAGGACCTCCTCGAGGGCGGCCTGCACGTCCTCGCGTGGCACGAGTCGCGCGTCGTCGGCCACGTCGCGCTCCTCCCGATGGACGACGCGCGCGTCGAACTCGCCGTCTTCGTCGCGAGCGGCTACCAGCGTGCGACCATCGGCACGCACCTGCTCGACGCCGCGTTCGACTATGCGCGCGAGCATGGCATCGAGCGAATCTGGCTCACCGTCGAGCGCCGCAACACGCCCGCACGACGGCTCTACGAGACGACGGGCTTCGAGACGGTGGCGACCGGCTGTGAGTACGAATTCGAACGGGAGTTGTAGACGGACTACCAAACACTTTAGCCCCCGATTTATTGGCTATCTATCGAATCGGTACAGGTGTCGCCGACATCCCACCCCCTCCCTCATCGACCATTCCCGTGGGTGTCGCCGACACCCTTTCGTTCGGCACCAATGCGACTAAACGACTGTCGAAGAGTCTGACGTCTTTCTCGGGTAATGCGACACCGACTCGAACGGAACACGCGCTATCGACGCCGATAGAGCAGAAAAGACCGGGTTAGCCGAGGACGTACGCGAGCAGCGGGTATTTCTCGACGAGCGCCTCGCCGTCGAGGTCGTAGTTCTCGACGTATTGGTCGAGGCCGAGGATGCGCCCGCCGGCGAACGCCGCCACCGAGAGGAAGACGAGCATGTAGGCGAAGTCGCCGTTGATGACGCCGTGTGCGACCTCCCAGTTCCCGAAGTAGAAGGTAAGCATCATGAGCGCGCCGAAGAACGCCGCGAGGCGCGTCATGAGGCCGACGAGGAGGCCGAGGCCGATGAGGAGTTCGCCCCACGGCACGGCGACGCTCGCGAACTCGACGAACCACGGCGTCGCACCCATCCACGCGAACACCGGCGCGAGCGGGTTGCCGTTCGTCGCCGCGACGTTCGCGAGGTAGCCGCCCGCCGAGAACGGTTCGGCCGCGACGAGCTTCGTGAACCCCGAGTAGGCGAACGCGAACCCCATCATCAACCGGAGCGCCAGCACGAACCACGCCGACAGGCTGTGGACTCTCGCGTGCACCGTCACGCCGCCAATTTTGCTCTCCAACTCGTTCACGCCGGCTCCGACTTTTGTTGCCATTACTGAGACACCTACATATAGAGAGAGGCGACGAGGGACGATATACCGGCGAGTCGATTGTCGGCCGGCGAGAATCGGGCGCTGGCGTGCTAGCGCATCTCGTCGAGCGAGACGTACGACCCCGCCGCCGCCGACACCCACTCGGTGAGTCGATGCTCCGGGTCACGCGGGTGAAGCGTGCAGACGTCGGGTTCGTCGTCGTACTCCTCGACGCGCGCCACGAGACTCGGGTGCGCGGGCGCGTCGTCCCCGGCGTCGGGCAGTGACGTGGTCGTCATCGATACGCGACAGTCGCGTCGGCGGCCCCATAGAGCGTCGCCCCCGTTCTCGCCGACTGAAAATCGTCCCCCACATCGGTAACCGACAGTCTGATAGTTCGACGCACGGTCAGTGAGAGTATCGCGGCACGTCCGGCGGCCCGCCCGCCGGCGCTGACTCGGCGCGAGGACGGACCCCCATGAAAGAATACGAATTCGACTGTCCCGACTGCGGCCAGCACATCGAAGTCAACGACTCGATGCGTGAGGCCATCCTATCGAACGGCTGTCCGATCTGCTCGGCCGCCGTCGCCGCCGACGACTTCGCCCCCTGCTGACGCCCTACTCGTCGGCGTCGCGGTCGATTTCGGCGCGGCGGCCGCTCATCTCGCTCGGTTCAAGCGAGAAGAGTTGGATGTCGAGGTCACGCTTCGAGCTCCCCCAGATTTCGAAGAGCGGACGCTTCGCGCGCCCGTACTGTTCGATCTGTTCGATTGAGAGGTCTGACGGGTCGATCCGTTCGAGCGACCCGACGGCGACGACGCTCCGGTAGGCCTCGGTCTCACCCTCCCCCTCCTCGTCGTAGACGACGAGACGCGCGCGCGGCGACGACTCGAGGAACGCACGCTTCTCGCTCTTCGGCGTCGAGACGAGACGAAGGTAGAAGGTGCGGTCGTCGGCGTCGTAGCCGTAGGAGACCGGAATCGCGTACGGCTCGTCCTCCTGCGCGAGCGAGAGGACGCCCGTCTCCATCTCCCCGAGGAAGGCGTCCGTCTCGGAGTCACTCATCGCGGTCTCTTCGGCGAGTGGCATAGTCGTACTCGCACAGAGCGGACGTGCCGCCTTAAGACGTTCCCCTCGGCGGCCTGAGGCGTCGCTATTCGAGGACGTCCTCGAGGAGTTTCTGCTGGGCGGCGACGAGGTGTTCGGTGAACGTCGACTGCGAGATGTCGAGTTCGGCGGCGAGTTCGGTGGCGTTCGCGCGCCGCGGACGCTCGAAGTAGCCCGCCTCGTAGGCCGTCTCCAGCACTTCACGCTGGCGCTCGGTGAGTTTACCGCGGTTGACGAAGACGCGCTCCTCGGGCGAGCCCTCGAGCGGCGGCCGGAGGAGGCGCTCGACGTCCGCGGACGGGAAGCGCTCGCGGAGCGCGGCCATCAGGTCCTGCAGGAGTTCGAAGTCGGCGGCGTGGAAGACGAGCGTCACGTCGCCGTCCGCGGCGACGTAGCGGTGGACGGGACAGCCGAAGGAACCGAGACACTCGCAGGGACAGCGCGGTTCGCCCTCGTGCGTGACCCGATAGAGGTCCGTGGTGCCGTAGGAGAAGACGTGTTCGGCGTCCGTCTCCTCGGGGACGTCGTCGGTCGCCGCGAGAAACTCGGTGACGCAGGCCGCGTCGCCGACGGCGACGCTCGTCGAGACGTGCGTGATGGCCTCGTCGGCCGCCTCGGAGAAGCGCGCGAGCGCACACTCCTCCGGGGCGTCGAACGTCACCGTCGCGCGGATGCCTGACCCCATTTGCTGGTGGAGAGTGTTCGCCGAGCAGCGACTTTAGTGCGGTGATACACACGGTCGCCGATACCTCGGGGGATGTCGCTGGTGCGGGAGGCGCGCGAGGCGGGTGACCCACCCCCATTTTCAGCCGGTAAGAACGGCCGCACTCCCTTTAGTCGTCCTCGACGTACCGACGAGCGATGAGTAGCGCCGAGAGCCAGACGTTCACCTGTCCGGAGTGCGCCGCGTCCATCCCCGTCGACGGGGCGGCACGCGACGCCCTGCTCGCCAACGGCTGTCCGGTCTGTGCCAGCGACATCCCGGCCAGCGCGTTCGACGACTGAAACGGGGGCTTCCCCACCAGTATATAAACCACCCCGGATAGCGGTGGCGCAGACTGGTGGCCTTCCGTCGCTTACAGCGGAGTATGAGCCAGTCCGCGATGGAGGCCGTTCGCCCACAGTACCGCCAGCCAGCGACCGACGAAACGCTCGTCACCGATTCCGAGGCGATGCAGGGCGTCCTCGACGCGCTCGACGACGCCGACTGCCGCGCGATTCTGGAGGCGACGAGCGAGAACGCGCGGAGCGCGACGGAGCTCGCGGACGCGTGCGACATCCCGCTCTCCACGGTCTACCGGAAGCTCGACCAGTTGAGCGACGCCGGCCTCCTCGCCGAACGCACCCGCGTCAGCCTCGACGGCCGCCACACGAGCGAGTACGAGCGCACCGTCGAGGAGGTGACGCTCACCGTCGATGCCGACGGCGCGTTCTCGCTCCGCGTCGCCTGATCACCCAGTCTCGCGGACGCCTGTCTCGATTTCTCGCGTCCGTCTCCGTTTCGTATCCGTCAGGCGAGCACGTTCAGGAGGACGAAGACGACGCCGAGCGAGCAGACGGTGGTGACGAAGACGTTCGTGGAGGCGAGGCGGGCGTCGCCGCCGAGTTCGTTCGCGTAGATGAACGTCGAGACGGCGGTGGGCATCGCGAGCATCACCGCGCCCGCCTGCACCGTGACGGCGTCACTGGTGAGAACGGAGAGCGCGGCGAGGCCGAGCAGCGGCATGAGGAGGACTTTGAGGACGACCACGCTCCCGACAGTGGAGACGTCGACGTCGTCGAGCGAGAGGGTGAGCGACGCGCCGACCGAAAGGAGCGCGGCGGGGAGCGCGAAGACGGAGACGCCGTCGAGGACGGTGTTCGCGGCGGCCGGGACGGGCAGGCTGAACGCGGCGAAGCCGAGGCCGAGGAGGAGCGCGGCGATGACGGGGTTGCGCGCGACGCCCTCGAGTTCGTCGCGCAGGGAGGCGTCGGCGTCGTTCATCGACGTGAGGAGGACGATAGTCAGCGGAATCTGGATGAGCGCGCCGATACCGAGGAGGATGCTCGCCTTCGCGGTGGCGACGCTGCCGAGCGTCATCGCGACGATGGGGAGTCCGAGGAAGCCGAAGTTCGTGTGGTAGGACTGGACGATGGCGACGCTGCGTTCGGCGCGCGTCGGGACGCGCTGGTGGACGAGCCAGCCGACGCCGGCGACGCCGAGGAGGACGACGAGGAAGGACGCGACCATCGCGACCGAGAGCACGTCGCTGAGCGGTGTCGAGGCGGTGGAGTCGAAGACGAGCGCGGGGAGCGCGACGTAGAAGGCGAACGACGTCAGGTAGTCGGCTCGCTCCTCGGTGAGCACCCCGAGGTGGCGCGCGCCGAGGCCGACGCCGAGGAGCGAGAGCATGTAGAGAATCTTGACCGCGAGGTCCATACACGCCGAATAGTCGGCGGGGTGTTTGCGGGTTTCGTTCCCCTCGCGTCACGCCGCGACCGGACCGCACGAAGAGGGGGCCGCCGACTCAGTTCCCGGTGACGATGCTCGCGACCCGGTCGCGGTCGAAGAGCTGTTCGTCTTTCGGGATGTCCGGGTAGGGCTGACCGCTCGTGTAGCCCGGCCACTCGCCGAATATCTCGGGGTAGAGCTGTTTCGCGGTCATCTCGATTTGGAAGAGGTTCATCAGCGGACCCTGGTAGCGCATCCCCTGCGCGTAGACGCGGTCGTTCTTGACGGCGGAGAGGGTCTTGCCGACGTCGTGCGAGTGCAACTGTTCGCGGACGTTCGCCATGTCGTAGCGCGGCGTCATCCCCCAGAGGTGGAGGATGACGTCGGGGTCGGCTTTGGCCATCGTCTCGTAGCCGACGGAGCCCCAGAGGCCGTCCCATTCCTCGCTGCCGAAGGCGTCGTTGGCGGCGAGCGGCCGGGTGTCGGCGAGCCAGAAGCCGGGGCGGTTGAGGTGGTAGGTCCAGAACTGGCCGTCGCCGAGCGTGACGCGGACGGCGGTGGGGCGTTCGTCCTTCGGCGGGAGGTTCGACTCGATGTGACTGATGAGGTCGTCGTGGACGGCCTGCAGTTTCTCGTAACGCTCCTGCTCGCGGAAGACCTGTGCGACCTTCTCGAAAATCTCCCAGAGCGTGTAGTACTGGTAGCCGTCGCGGTAGGACTCGGGTGGCTGGGCGTGCGTGCCGCTGTAGAAGTTCCCGAAGAACGGCCCGACGCTCTCGGCGACGTCCTCGACGTCGCTCTTGCTCCAGTTCTTCTGCGTGGTCGCCCACGCGGGCCCGAGGAGGTGGAGGTCGCTGTCGAGACTGTAGAAGAACTCCTTCGAGAAGTTGTCGAACGGGTTGGGGAGCCCCTTCCAGTCGAAGGAGACGCCATCGAGGCGCGCGTAGTAGCGATTCATCGTCGTGCCCGCCATCTCCGGGACGAACATGGAGTTGATGGCGTCCTCGTGGCCGAGCGCGACGAGCATGTCCTGGTACTGGTTGTACATCGTGAAGACGTTCGTCGGCACCTCGTCGAATTCGATCTCGCCGACGGGCGACATGGAGACGGTGTAGGAGCCGTCGCTCGTGGTGGTGCTCGCCGTCGCGCTGGTCGTGGTAGTACTCGTCCCGCTACCGGTGTCGCCCGAACAGCCGGCGAGGAGGGCGCTTCCGAGGAGTGCACTGCCGCCAGCGAGGTAGCGACGCCGCGATAGCCGCGTTCCGTTCGATTCGTCCATGCTTTAGGCGAGCCTAATCAGGATTAAATCAGTTACGAATTTTAGGCGGGCCGAAACCGTCGGGCGGGTGAGGCTTCCGCTCAGGCGGGGCCGAAGCTCTCGATGGCCGCTTCGCCGGGGTCGCGCTCGTCCGCCTCGAGAAGCGCCTTCGCCTCCGCGACGAAGTCGTCGAAGCCGAAGACGTAGACGTTCGCCGTGTCGCCCGTGAGGTAGTCGCCGCCGAGTTCGTCGACGAGCGCGACGGTCGCACCCGCCTCGTGGAGGGCGTCGAGGCGCTCCTGATGGGGCGGTTCCTCGCCGCGGTAGACGACGGTGGCGTCGTTGCCCTCGTCGACGGCGCGTTCGGCGATGCCGATGGCGGGTCCGATGCCCGGCCCCGCGGCGTAGACGACGACGTCGCCCTCGCCGCGGTACTGGACGTGGCCGAGCGGCCCCTCGATGTCGACGGTGTCCCCGGCCTCGCGCTCCGAGAGCCACGTGCCGAGCGACTCCTCGGCGGACTCATCAATGGGGAAGCCGACGGTGATTTCGAAGGTGTCCTCGACGTAGGGCGAGGAGATGGTGTAGTAGCCGGCGTCGCCCTCGGCGTCCTTGCGGACGAGGACGAACTGGCCGGGCGCGGCGTCGAACTCGTCGGGCGTCGAGAGGTCGAGCGCGACGGTCTGCGCGCCCACCGACTCGACGGCCTCGACGGTGACTTCGGTCATGGCTCCCCGTAGGGCCGAGCGCGCCATAAGGCGTGCGCCTGCGGACGCATCGGCCCCGGATCCACACGTCTAGTCGAGCACGACGGCGCCGCCTTCCTCGCTGGAGCGGTAGATGGCGTCGATGACCTGCTGAATCTGCAGGCCCTGCTCGGGCGTGTTGATGCCGGGGTCCTCGCCGCTGGCGACGGCGTCGAGGAAGAGTTCGTCCTCGGCCTTGTGGCCGCTCGGTTCGAGTTCGCCGTCCAGTTCCGTGTCGACGTACTGGTCGGTGCCCTCAGTGGTGCAGGAGAGGAGCGTCAACTCCTCCTCGCCGAGTTCGAACTGCGCGCCGGCCTCGGAACCCCGGACGTGGAACTCGTGGGTGGGTTCGCGGTTCGCCGCCCACGACACCTCGAGCGAGATGGTGGTGTCGTCCGCACAGCGGATGAAGGCGCTCACGGAGTCATCGACGTCGAAGCCGCCCTCGCTGGTGTCCCAGTTGCCCGCCCAGCCGTCGGGGTCGGCGTACTCCTCGCGCGTCCCGAACTCGGAGCGCGTGACGCCCGTGACTTCGACGACCTCGGGGAAGTCCGCGAGGTAGAGCGCGAGGTCGATGGCGTGGACGCCGATGTCGATGAGCGCGCCGCCGCCGGAGAGCTCGTGGTTCGTGAACCACGAGCCGAGTCCCGGGATGCCGCGCCGGCGGAGGTAGTTCGCCTCGATGTGCGTGACGTCACCGAACTCGCCGGCGTCGCGGCGCGTCGTGAACACCTCGGCGGGCGTCGTGAAGCGGTTGTGGAAGCCGACCATGAGGAGGGCGTCGCTCTCCTCGGCGGCGGCGACGATTCGTTCGGCGGACTCGAGGGTGTGCGCGAGCGGTTTCTCACAGAGCACCGCAATGTCGCGTTCAAGCGCGTCGACGGCGGCGGGTTCGTGGAACTTGTTCGGCGTGGTGATGACGACGGCGTCGAGGTCCTCCTCGTCGTACATCTCCTCGTGGTTCGCGTAGCCCGCGGCGTGGAAGTCCTCGGTGAACGTCTCGCGGACGCCGTCGACGACGTCCGCCCCGGCGACGACGTGGTGGCCGAGTTCGCGGGCGTTCCCCGCGTGTGTCCGTCCCATCCCGCCACAGCCGACGACACCGAAGCGCACTGTGTCACTCATGTTCGTCCGTGAGTCTCTCGCATCCTACAAACGGTTTTCGAACCCGCGCGTTCACCCCGCGTCAGCCGCGACGCGTCAGACCCCCTCGGTGAGCTCCTCGTACTCCTCGCGGAAGCGCGACTCGCAGGTCGGACAGCAGAACTGGTAGAGCTCACCGCCCAGACGGGCGGCGGTGCCCTCGCTCGTGACGGTGTTCCCGCACTCCGCACAGGAGATGGCGAAGTCGGCGTCCGCGACGGAGTTCGTCCACTCACTCTCCGCGAGGATGCGGACGGCGTAGTCGTCCACGACGCTCATGTCGACGGCGTCCGCGAGCCACGGTTCGACGTCGCTGTCCGGGAGGCCGACGTGCGCGATGACGTGCGAGTCCGCCGTCCGGTAGGCGTGCTGGGTGCCGTCGGCCGCGACGAGGGCGTCGTAGACGTCGCTCGCGTGCCCGGGGTCGGCGGCGACGTCGATGACGAGCGGGACGCGCTCGGCGAGCTTCGAGCGGTCGACGTTCACGGTGAACTGCGTGATGACGCCCATCTCCTGGAGACGCGAGACGCGCTCGGAGACGGCGGGCCCGGAGAGGCCGACGACGTCCGCGATGTCGCTGTAGGGCCGCCGGGCGTCTGCGAGGAGGAGGCGCAGGATTTCGAGGTCGGTCTCGTCGAGTTCGCGCATACCCGAGCTATCGCTTTCAGAACCAAGGCGATTTCGGTCGTCCGCTTTCCGTCCGAAAGCCGAATCATCAGCCGATGCGCGACAGTCGAAGGAGGGTGGCGACCGTCTCGCCGCGGGCCGAACCTACTTGGCGCGCACGGACGAACTCCCGAACGTGCGAGAGACACACGGAGGTGACGGCCAGTGACGTACGAGAACGTCCTCGTGCCGACCGACGGGAGCGGCGGCGTGCAGGAGTCCGTGACGCAGGCGCTCGACATCGCCGAGCGCGCGGGTGCGACGATCCATGCGCTCTACGTCGTCGACGACCGACTGCGACAGCGCGTCGCGTCCGCGGCGTGGCCGAGCGACGACCTCCGCGTCGAGGGCGAGCAGGCCGTGGCGTCCATCGAGGGCGCGGCGGACCGCGCCGGCCTCAACGCCGCGAGTGAGGTCCGCCACGGCACGCCCGCCGACGAAATCCTCGCCTACGTCGCGGAACACGACGTCGACCTCGTCGTGATGGGGACGCACGGCCGCACCGGCCCGGAGCGTGCCGTCCTCGGGAGTACCACGGAACGCGTCCTCCGGCACGCCGATGTGCCCGTGTTGGTCGTTCGCGCGACCGAGCACTCGACGTAGCGCTCAGGAGAGCGCGACCACCCGCGCGTCCGTCGTCACCGCGAGCACTTCCTCGTCGCCGTCCCCGTCAAGGTCGGCACTCCGCAGTCCCGCCCAGACAGCGGCGTCGCCGTCCCACGTCCACGACCCGACGTGCGTGCCGTTCGCGGCGTCGTAGGCCCGGACGAGGCCGCGGGCGTTCGTCGCGACCACCTCCTGTCGTCCGTCGCCGTCGAGGTCCGCGAGCGTCGGCGGCGGCACGTAGTGGCGGTCGTCGTCGAGCGTCCGGTTCCACACCTCCTGGCCGCTCGCGAGGTCGTAGGCGTAGAGGTGGCCGTCGTCGTTCGTCGCGTAGGCGAGCGGCCGCGCGTCGGGCGCAGGCGCGCCGACCCCGCCGACGGCGGGCGTCCCCGGATAGTGGCGCTCCCAGAGGCGCGTGCCGTTCGCCGCGACGGCCTCGACGTGCGTGTCGCCCTCGCCTGCGCTACCGGCGGCGTTCGGCCCCGAGGCGACGACGACGGGCGTGCCGTCGAGGTGGCCGACGCGGAGGAAGCGTGTCGGCGTCTCGGTGCGCCAGTCCGTCTCGCCCGTCTCCGGGTCGAGGGCGACGAGGCCGCCCGCGGTCCCGAGAACGAGGTGGCGCGCGCCGGCCTCGTCACGGACGAGCGCGGGGTTCTGCCCGCGGACGTAGTCGGGGAACGTCCGGTTCCACGCGGGCGTGCCGTTCGGGTGGTACGCCCGCACCTGTCCGGTCATCAGCGGGACGACGACGAGCGTCGGGTTCTCGACGACGGCGAGCTGTGCGAACGGCATCCCGCGCGGGAAGGAGACGTTCAGCACCTCGGTGCCCGTCCGCGGGTTCGACGCGTAGAGGCGCTGTTCGTGCGTCGCCCACACAACCTCGGGCGCGCCGTCGCCGGTGACGTCGCCGAACGCCGGGTCGCCGACGGGTTGCGTCCCGCAGGCGTCGTCCGGGAGCGTGTGGTTCCAGCGCACGCCACCGGAGCCGTTCAGCACGACGAACGAGCACGAGCGGTTCGCGCCGGTGTCGCCGAAGCCGGTGGCGACGTACGTCTCGCCGTCGGCGCGCGTCGCTATCGCGGGATGGTGCGACCCGCCCGGATTGGCGGGCGTGTCGCTGTGCCAGAGCGCGCCGAAGGCGTCGCCGTCGCCGACGAACGGGACCGCCCCGCTACAGCCGGCGAAGAGCACGAGCGCGACGACGCCGAACGCGACCGTCTTCGCAGTCATTGCGTCCGGTTCGCGACCCGGCTACGAGTGATGACCGGTCTCGTCCTCGACCTCGACGACGGTGAGCTTCACCTGCTTGACGCCCTTCAGCGGCCGGAGGCGTGCGAGCAGGGCCTCGATGTCCGCGCCCGCGCCGTCGACGGCGATGGACTCCAGGCAGAGGTGCTCGCGGAGGTGGACGTGGTGGACGGCGATGATGGTGTCGGCGAACTCGTGCTGGAGGCTCGTCATCTCCGCGGCGACGCCCGTGTGGTCGTGGTCGTAGAGGACGACGACGGTGCCGCTGAGTTCGCCCGTGAGGTCGGTCTGCCGGTTGAACTCGGTGACGAACGCCCGGAGCGCGTCCCGCGTCGCCTCCGAGCGACTGTCGTAGTTCCCGGAGTCGACGACGCCATCGAGGTCCGCGAGGAGCGCCGGCGAAAGGGTGACGCTCATCCGGTCGAGGTCTTCGCTCATGGTGGTCGTCTGTCCCCGCGCCGAGTTAACTGACAGTATTACGATTCGCGACGAAAGTATTATCCAATCGGTCGACACTCACACGAGACAATGCACGTCCCAGACGGATTTCTCGACCTGTGGGTCGCGGGGCTCTTCTGGCTCGCGTCCGGGGTCGCCATCGGCGTCGCCGTTCGGCGCGCCCGCAGCGAACTCGGCGACGAGCGCACCCCGCTACTCGGCGTGGTCGCCGCCGGCGTCTTCGCCGCACAGATGCTCAACTGGCCAATTCCCGGCGGGACGAGCGCGCACTTCGTCGGCGGCGCGTTCGCCGGCGTCCTCCTCGGGCCGTCGCTCGGCGTCCTCGCGATGACCGCCGTCGTCACGATTCAGGCACTCGTCTTCGGCGACGGCGGCATCGTCGCGCTGGGCATCAACCTCTTCGCGATGGCCGTCGTCGACGTCGTCGTCGGCTACCTGCTCTTCCGCGGACTCCGTGGTGTCCACGAGACCGGCGCGGCGTTCGCCGCCGGCTGGCTCGCCGTCACCGCCTCCGCGGGCGTTGTCGCCGTCGGCGTCGGCGTCTCCAGCGCGTTCGCCTACCAGCTCGACGTCACCGTCCCCGTGATGGTCGGTGGCCACGCCGCCCTCGGTCTCATCGAGGGCGCCATCACCGCCGCCGTCTACGGCGCCGTCGCGAACGCCCGCCCGGACCTCGTCCTCGGACGCAGCGCACCTGGTGAGGACGGGCTCCTCGACGCGCCGGAGGTGGACGCATGAGCACCGTGAGCGCGCTCTCGCGGCCGTGGGTCCGGACGGCGCTCGCCGTCGTGCTCCTGCTCGCCGTCCTCGCGCCCGCGTTCGCGTGGGCCTCCAGCGCCGTCGGCTACGCCGAACCCCTCGAGAACGCCGCCGAGCAGACCGGCGCGCACGACGAGGCGGTCAGCCACCACGACGCCCTCTTCCCCGACTACTCCGTGCCCGGTCTCGGCTCGACGCTCGGCACGCTCGTCTCCGCGCTCGTCGGTGCCGGGCTGACGCTGGCGGTCGCGCTCGGCGTGGGCCGCTTCCTCGAACGCGACGGGGAGCCGTGAGCGGCGCCGTCGCGGGCTCCGTCGAGACGATTTCGCGCGTCCTCCGGTCGTTCTTCACCGCCGAGCATGTCGCCGCGAAGGACGGCGTCCTCCAGCGCCGCGACCCGCGCGTCGCGCTCCTCGCCATCACCGGCCTCGCGCTCGCCGTCGTCGTCTCACGCACCCTCCCCGTCGTCTGCGCGCTCGCCGCGCTCACGCTCTGCCTCGCGTGGCGCTCGCGTGTCCCCATCGACCGGTTGCTCGCGCGTTCGGCCGTCGTCCCGCTCGCCTCGATGCTCGTCGTCCTCCCACAGGCCGTCCTCATGCCCGGCGACGCCCTCGTCGCCGCGTTCGGCCTCGCCGTCACCGACGCGGGCCTCCAGTACGTCGCCCACTTCACCCTCCGCGTCGGCGTCGGTGTCGCCCTCCTCAGCCTGCTCGTGATGACGACGCCGTTCTCTCAGGTGGTCGCCGCCCTCCGCGAGTTAGGGGTGCCCGTCGCGCTCGTCTGGGTGGTCGCCGTCACCTATCGGTACCTCTTCCTCTTCTTCGACGAACTCCGGCGGCTCGTCCTCGCGCGCAACAGCCGGACGACCCGCAACGCGGGCGTGCAAGAGGGGTGGCATGACGCCCGGAACATCGCTGGCACCTTCCTCCTGCGCACGCTCGAACGCGGCGAGCGCGTCGGCCGCGGGATGCGCGCCCGCGGCGGCGCCCGTGCACCCTCACCCTACGGCCGTTCGCGCGCGCTCGACGCCGGCGACTACGCGCTCGGCTGTCTCGCGCTCGCCGCGCTCTGCGCCTCGGTGGTGATTCGATGGGGCGCGTAATCGACGCTCGCAGTCTCGTCCACGAGTACCCGGACGGCACGCGCGCGCTCGACGTCGTCTCGCTCGCTATCGACGATGGAGAGTCCGTCGCCGTCGTCGGCCCGAACGGGAGCGGGAAGAGCACGCTCCAACTCGCGCTCGGCGGACTCATCGACCCGACGGCGGGCACCGTCGAGTTCTTCGGGGAGACGACGGACGCCGACGCCGTCCGCGAGCGCCTCGGCGTCCTCCTGCAGGACCCCGACGACTACCTCTTCAACACCACCGTTCGCGAGGACATCGCCTACGGGCCCGCGCAGCTCGGGATGTCGCGGGAGCGCGCCGACGAGCGCGTCGCGGCGCTCGCCGAGACGCTCGGCCTCACCGACCTCCTCGACCGGCCGCCGTTCCGCCTCTCGGGCGGCGAGAAACAGCGCGCCGCCGTCGCGAGCGTCCTCGCCTTCGACCCGGACGTCCTCCTGCTCGACGAGCCGCTCGGCGCCGTCGACGCCACCTATCGCGAGCGGATTCTGACGCTGCTCGACGAGCACGACGGCGCCACCGTCGTCTTCACGCCGACGCTCGACGTCGTTCCCGAAGTCGCCGAGCGCGTCGTCCTCGTCGATACCGACGGAACGATTGCGGCCGACGGCGACGTCCGCTCGGTGCTCACCGACCGCGAGCTCCTCGAGTCGGTGGGGCTGCGCCCACCGGCGACTGTCCGACTCTTCGAGGACGTCCTCCCGCCGGCGGAGATACCGCTCACGGTCGACGCAGGCCGACGCTACCTCCGCGAGAAGTAGCTCAGACGCCGACGACGTCGTCTCGGAGCGCGTCGACTTCCGCGATGACGGTCTCGATGTCGTCCTCGGGGACGCCGTTCTCGCGCATCGCCGCCGCGAGATACTCCGCAACTTGGTCGAACGCTTCGTCAGTGATGCCCATTCCTTCGTGGGCGCTTCGCATGTCGTCGCCCTTGTAGTCGACGGGGCCGCCCGCGACGGCGCTGACGAACTGGACCTGGTGGGCGAAGAGTGCCTGCATGTCGGTGTCCTCGAAGTAGGGCTGGAGGAGCGGGTCGTCGAGCACCTTGTCGTAGAAGTCGTCGACGACGGCCTCGACGGCCTCCTGTCCACCGATCTGTGCGTACAGAGAGTCGCTCTCAGACATCGACGGGGAGTAGCGGTCGCACGCCCATCGTCTTATGCCCGAACATGTTCGCGTCTGCGGCGCGCTTTCGAATCCGAAGCCGGCGACCGCCGTCGCTTTGGGTTACCAATGAGAAGGTGGTTGAATAGGGAGGCCTTAGACACGAGTATGACCCGGACCGAGCGACTCGACGTGCAGGGAATGTCCTGCGCCAACTGCTCGGCGACCATCGAGGACGCCCTGCGCGACCTCGATGGGGTCTCAGAGGCGAACGCGAACTTCGCCACGGACGAGGCCACCGTCGAGTACGACCCCGAGGCCGTATCGCTCGCGGACGTCTACGCGGCCATCGAGGACGCCGGCTACACGCCCATCGACGAGACGGTGACTATCACCGTCACCGACATGTCGTGTGCGAACTGCTCGCAGACCGTCTCGGAGGCGCTCCACGACACGCCCGGCGTCGTCGAGGCCGACGTCAACTTCGCGACCGACGAGGCGCGCGTGCGCTACAACCCCGCGAGCGCCGACCGCGAGGACCTCTACGACGCCGTCGAGTCCGCCGGCTACTCACCCGTTCGTGAAACCGGCGAGGAGGAGGACGGCGAGGAGAGCGCCGCCGCCGTCGCGCGCCAAGCGGAGGTCCGCAGACAACGCACCCTCACGCTCTTCGGGGCCGCGTTCTCCGTTCCGCTCTTCGCGCTGATGCTCGAGGGGCTCTTCGCGCCCCACCTCCTCCCCGAGACGATTCCGGGGACTGTGCTCCCGATGGAGGTCGTCGGCTTCCTCCTCGCGACACCCGTCCAGTACCTGCTGGGCAAGGAGTTCTACGCGAACTCCTACAAAGCAATCGTCAAGAACCGGACCGCGAACATGGACGTCCTCATCGCGCTCGGCTCCTCGACGGCGTACCTCTACAGCGTCGCCACCCTTCTGGGACTCATCCCGGGCGGCACCTACTTCGACAGCGCCGCGTTCATCCTGACGTTCATCACGCTCGGCAACTTCCTCGAAGCCCGCTCGAAGAGCCAGGCCGGCAAGGCCATCGAGCAACTCCTCGAGATGGAGGCCGACACCGCGCGCGTCATCGAGGACGGCGAGGAGCGCGAGGTCGAACTCTCCGACGTCGAGGTCGGCGACCACCTCGTCGTCAAGCCCGGCGAGAAGATTCCGACCGACGGCGTCGTCCTCGAGGGCGAGTCCGCAGTCGACGAGTCGATGGTCACCGGCGAGTCCGTCCCCGTCGAGAAGACGCCCGGCGAGGAAGTCGTCGGCGGCACCGTCAACGAGAACGGCCGCCTCGTCGTCGAGGCCACGAAGGTCGGCGAGGACACCGCGCTCCAACAGATCGTCCAGACGGTCCGCGAGGCGCAGTCGCGCCAGCCCGACGTGCAGAACCTCGCCGACCGCATCTCGGCGTATTTCGTCCCCGCCGTCATCGCCAACGCCCTCCTCTGGGCCGTCCTCTGGTTCGCGTTCCCGACGACGCTCGCGGGTATCGTGAACGCCATCCCCGTCCTCGAGTTGGTCGCGGGCGGCCCCGTCGTCGCCGGTGGCACCGTCAGCGTCCTCGAGTTCTCCGTCGTCGTCTTCGCCTCCGCGGTGCTCGTCGCCTGCCCCTGCGCGCTCGGCCTCGCCACGCCAGCCGCGACGATGGTCGGCACCTCGCTCGGCGCGACCAACGGCGTGCTCTTCAAGGGCGGCGACGTCCTCGAGCGCGTCAAGGACGTCGACACCGTCGTCTTCGACAAGACCGGCACCCTCACCGAGGGCGAGATGGTCCTTACCGACGTCGTCGCGCTGAAACGCACCGCCGCCGCGGACGGCGGCGGAACCGTCGCGGCCGCCGAGGGCGGCGACACCGCGGCACTCTCCGACCCCGAAGCCGACCTGCTTCGCGCCGCCGCGAGCGCCGAGTCCGGCAGCGAGCATCCGCTCGCCGACGCCATCGTCGAGGGCGCACAGGAGCGCGGCCTCGACCTCGCGACGCCCGAGGACTTCGAGAACGTCCCCGGGAAGGGCGTTCGGGCCACCGTCGACGGCCGCGTAGTCCTCGTCGGGAACCCCGGCTTCCTCGAGGAGAGCGGCGTGTCCGTCGAGGCCGCCGCCGAGGAGCGTGAGCACCTCGAGTCCGAGGGGAAGACCGCGATGCTCGTCGCCGTCGAGGGCGACCTCGCGGGCGTCCTCGCCACCGCCGACGAAGTGAAGGAGAGTGCGAAGCGCGCCGTCACCGGCCTCCAGGACCGCGGCATCTCGGTCCGGATGCTCACCGGCGACAACGAGCGCACCGCGGAAGCCGTCGCCGCCGACCTCGGCATTCCCACCGAGCACGTCAGCGCCGAAGTCCTCCCCGACGAGAAGGCCGACGCCGTCGAAGCCATCCAGGCGGACGGCACGCGCGCGATGATGGTCGGCGACGGCGTGAACGACGCGCCCGCGCTCGCCGCCGCGTACGTCGGCGCCGCCATCGGCTCCGGCACCGACGTCGCCATCGAAGCCGCCGACGTCACCCTGATGCGCGACGACCCCGAGGACGTCCTGAAGGCCATCAACGTCTCCGACGCCACGCTCGCGAAGATCAAGCAGAACCTCTTCTGGGCGCTCGGCTACAACTCCGCCCTCATCCCGCTCGCTTCCCTCGGGCTCATGATGCCCGCGCTCGCCGCCGGCGCGATGGCGTTCAGCAGCGTGAGCGTCCTCTCGAACAGCCTCCTGTTCCGGCGGTACGACCCGTCCGAAGAGTACAGCGTACTCTGAGGACTGTCGTACCTAGTGAGGCCTCGCCTCACGCTGGTGTAATCCGGACGAGCCGTACTCGGTGCTGTAGGCTCGCCGGCTTCTGTCCAGCAAATCTTCGATTTTCGGACGCTAAGCTCGGGGTCGCGTGTTCGTTAAGCCCCCTTCCAGTTCGATTACCGACACAATTATGCGGGGTCGCTATAATCACTCGGTCTATGCCCTCCGAGACAACGGTATTGCTCCGTTCAATCCGCCGCTGGCTGTTGGTGAGTACGTTCCTGCTCGGTGTCGGAATCGTTGCCGTCGTGGATATCGGGAATATCCTCACAAACTACCAGGATAAGGCGATGTGGGGCGGTGTGGGTATTGCCGGTGCGGTGGTCGCACTTGCCGCCGGCGTACAGTTTGTGCGGACGTACCTCCCTGACTCGACGAGCAACAGTTCTCAGGGGAGTACGTAGGCGGCCCTGTTCCTGTGTATCACCGCGCGCTAAACGAAGAAAGGCGGTACCAGCCGCTGATACCTGTCTGCGGTGTTCCGCGAGCGCCGCCGGCGTTCGAACCTGCGTAGTCGGGCGTTTTCGTCGCCGGGGTCGCGAATCGACCCGCTCCTCGAAAAAGGTCGCCGGCCACAAGCGACAACCCGGTGCCGTCGGTGGTGTCGGGTATGAACGAGCGCACGTCTCGGCGGGCGTTCCTCGCGGCGGCGGCGGGCGGTCTCGCCGGGCTCGCGGGCTGTGGCGGACAGCAGACGTCGACGACCACGACGTCGACGCAGACGACGACGGCGTCGCCGGACGTGGCGGCGCCGACGAAGGCCTCGCAGACGGCGGAGTCGGTGGCGTGGCGCTGGGACTTCGGCGTCCCGCTCCTCCGGCCGGCCGAGGTCGATGGCTCGTTGGTCGTGACGACGACGTTCGAGGGAGCAGTCTACACGGACCAGCCGATGGAGACGTACCCGAAGGGCGCGGCGGCGTCGTTCGACCCGGCGTCGGGCGAGCGGGCGTGGTTCGAGAACCTGCCGCGGCCGGCGATGGGCCCGGCGTTCGTGCATGGCGGTCGGCTCTTTCAGGTGGGCGGCTGGCACGGCGACACGGCGCGCGTCCACGAGCAGGTGCGCGCCATCGGCGCCGACGGGAGCGTGAAGTGGCGTGTCGAGGGTCCGGAGAACACGACGGTCGACCTGCTGGACGTCGGCGACCAGGGCGTCTTCGTCGGGACGCGGGGCGGCGAGTACGGCGACAGCGGCCATCAGGCGTTCGCGTTCCGGCGGACGAACGGGTCGGAGGCGTGGAAGGCGGACGCGGGCGACATCGGGAACGGCGCGCTCGCGGGCGACAGCCTCCTCACGACGCGTGCGGGCGGGAGGACGCACACGACGGCGTTCGCGACGAGCGACGGTACGCGCCGCTGGGGGGCGGACGCGAAACTGCTCACGGACCCGTACGGGAACGCGCTGACGAACGGGTCGGTGGTGGCGCTCGCGGCACCGGACGGGAGCGAACTCTACGGCCGGGACGTGACGACGGGCGAGCGCGTCTGGACGTACCCGGGAAATACAGGGAGCGCGGCGCCGAGCACGGACACGCTCGTTCTGCCATTCGGGTCGTCGGTGGTGGCGCTCGACCCAGCGAGCGGCATCGAGCGCTGGTCGAAGGACCTCGGGTCGCCGCTCCGGGACACACCGGTCGTCGGCGACCAGACCGTCTACGCGGCAGTGGATGGCGGCGCGACGTACGCGCTCGCGCTCTCGGACGGGAGCGAGCAGTGGAGCGCGCAGAGTTCGGGAACACGCCCGGTGGCGACGGCGGGCGAGAGCGTCGTCGCGCACGGCAGCCGCGAGGGCACGGGCGTGCTCCGGTCGTACGCGTCCGCGGACGGGAGCGTGCAGTGGTCGTACACGGCTGACGCGTCGCTCTCGCTCCCGACGACGGTGGACGGGTCGGTCTACGCGGGGTCGACCGGCGGGGCGTTCCTCGCGTTCGAGTGAACGGAAACGCTTAGGCGCGAACCGCCGATAGCGGGCGATATGTCTCGTTCGGAAGAACGAACCAGTCGGTGGGTCGTGAACGAATGACTCGGCGTGCGTCCGGGACGGTCGGGGTGACGGCGCTGGTGAGCGTCGACCACCTCGTCTCGCACGTCTTCCTGCTCGCGCTGCCGCCGCTGTTCCCGCTCATGGCGGGGTCGTTCGGCGTGTCGGAGGCCCGTCTCGCGGTGAGCGTGACGCTCATCTTCCTCGCGCAGTTCCTCTGTCAGGTGCCGGCCGGCGAGCTCGTGGACCGCGTCGGCGGGAAGCGCGTCGTCGTCGCAGGCCTCGTATTGACGAGCGTGAGCATCGGGCTCGCGGGGTTCGCGACAGCGTACTGGCAGGTGCTCGCGTGCGCGTTCGTCTCCGGCGTCGGCCAGTCGCCGTTCCATCCGGCGAACTACGCGCTCCTCGACGCGGCGGGCGACGCCGCCAGCGAGGGCCGACAGTTCAGCCTCCATTCCTTCGGCGGGTTCGTCGGGTTCGCGGCAGCGCCCGCACTGACGACGGGCGTCGCGTCGCTCGCCGACTGGCGGGCGGCGCTCTTCGTCGTCGGCGTCATCGGCGTCGCCTACGCGGGCGTCCTCCTCGTCAGCCTCGCACCCGTCCACCGGCGACGGCTCCGCGAAGTCACGACGGAAGCGGAGGCGGACGCGAGCAGCGGGTCGTACCTCGGGAGCCTGCGCCTGCTGCGGCGGCCGCTCGTCGCCGGGATGTTCGCGTTCTTCCTCCTCGTGACGCTCGCGGACACCGGCCTCCAGACGTACACGACGGCGTTCGCGGTGAACGCCCTCGACTACTCGACGGTGGTCGGCAACACCGCGCTGACCGGGTTCCTCTCGGTGACCGCTGTCTTCGTCCTCGTCGGCGGGTGGCTCGCGGACCGCCGGGACTCCTTCGCCATCATCGTCGGCGGCCTCGTGTGGTCGGCGCTCGTCCTCTGGGCGGCGCTCGCGCTCGGTCTCGGCTCCACCGGGTTCGTCGTCGCGTGGGCAGTCGCGGGTGCCGGCTTCGGCGTCTCGCTCCCGGCGCGCGACCGCATCACGAACGCGCTCTCGGACGCCGCGGACACCGGGAAGAGCTTCGGGCTCGTCTACACCGGCCTCCCCATCGGCGGCGCGCTCGCGCCCGTCCTCCTCGGCGCCGTCGCGACGCGCTGGACGTACGTCGAGGCGTTCGTCGCCGTCGCCGGGTTCTTCTTCGTCAGCGCAGTCGTCGTCTTCGCGCTCCGGCGCGTCCGACCCTGAGGCTCGCCACTCGAAACAACCGAAATCGCTATTCGGGAGAACTAGTCAACGGACAAGTATGTACGCGCCCTCCAACACGCTGGCGATGGTGACGTTCGTCCTCCTGCTCGCCGGCTGCGTCCTCGTCGTGCTCGCCCTCGCCGTCCTCGGCTAGCCCCACGAGTCGCCCCGCGTGTCGCCGCGGCCGGCGGGAGAATCAGGTCGGCGTCGCGAGCGCCGTCACAAATCTACCGGTCGCGTTCCTGTTCGGCCTCAAGACGCTCGATGAGCGATTCGCGGTGTTCGCGCCGTTCGTCGAGCGCGAGGTCCCGAAGCGCGCGCTGGTCCTCGTCCGGACACTCGACGTCCGGTACCTCGACTGGCGTCTCCTCCTCGTCGAGCGCAACGAACGTGAAGAACGCGGTCGTCACGTCCCACTCCTCGCCCTCCTCGGGGTCTTCGGCGCGGACGGCGGCGCGGACGCTGACGCTCGTGCGACCGGTGTCGAAGACGAACGACTCGACGGTGACGACGTCGCCGACGGCGATGGGGGCGTGGAAGTCGATGTGGTCGATGCTCGCCGTGACGACCTGATGGCCGGCGAAGCGCCGGCAGGCGACGGACGCCACGACGTCCATCCACTCGAGGATGCGCCCGCCGAACGCGCGCCCGAGGTGGTTCGTGTCGTTCGGCATGAGCACTTCCGTCCGCTCGGTGAACGACCGCTCGAGGGTCGCGGTATCGGGCATGTGCGAGGCTACAGCGTCTCCGCAGTTAAGTCGGCCGTCTACCGGATCGACACCACCCTGTCCGCTGTTCCCGGTCAGTCGTCGGCTTCGGCGCAGAAGTCGCGGTAGAGCGCGCGTGCACGCCGCGGTTCGCCGACGAGCGACACCGAGGGCGCGACGGCGTCGCGCACGTCCTCAAGGTCCGCAAGGAGGCGCCGATAGCGGTCGTCGGCCTCCAACACCGTGGGGTCGTGGGCCGCCTCGAGGGCGGCGCGCTTCGCGGCGAGCGCGTAGTAGCGCGCGACGTCCGCCTCGTAGTGCCGGCGCTCGTCAAGGGCGTCGACGGCCTCGGCGAGGCGCTCGGGGCCGACGGGCTTGACGAGGTAGTCGTCGAGGCCGGCGTCCACGACGTCGAGGCCGGGGTCGAGGTCGGTGACGGCGACGACGAACGCGCCGTCGGTCGCATCGACGAGTCGTGGTAGGGCGTCGAGGCCGTCACCGTCGGGGAGGCGTCTGTCGAGAACGACGACGGCCACCGAGGAATCAGCGGCGTCGAGGGCGGCCGCGATCGAGGCGGCACCGCGAACGTCGTAGTCCGCCCGGAGCGTGTGTACGTAGAGGTCCCGGAGCCCCGGGTCGTCCTCCACGACGAGCACGCGCGAACGGTACGCCTCCCCACTCATGACGTGACGGAGGGGACGGAGCTTTAGTTCCCTTTCCCTGACCACCCAAGACCTTTATGTATATACGTCGAGGTGTTGGCGCGTTCGGCGACGTCAGCGGGCGGCGCGGTAGACGTCGCGGACGGACGCCAGATACGCGATGATGACGAGCGTGACGAGGAGGGCGAACAGGTCGACGGTCAGGAGGTCGAGGACGGCCGAGAGGCCGTAGAGCACCATCGCCCACGTCCACGCCCACGGCTGGACGTTCAGCAGGCCGACGATGACGACGGCCTGCCCGACGGAGAGTCCGAGAGTCACCAGGCCGAGGACGACGCCGAGGCCGGACCCCGACGCGAGGAGGCCGAACGACCCGACGACGCCGACGAGAACGCCGAGCGCACCGAGCGCGCAGATTATTTTCACGCCCAGCGGGGCGGAGCGGTTCGAGGTGGAGGGCTGGCTACGGCGAGCCATACGCACGAGTGTGCGCAATCGGACATAAATCGTCGGGACGGGAACGGACAGTCGGCGTGCCGCGTCGTCGCTGGTGCGCCGTGGCTCGCCGTCGCCGGCACTGCCGACGCCGCGTGGTCAGTCCACGCGCGGGTTGACCGAGCGCGACCGGTAGGGTTCGCTGACGAACGCGAGGTAGGTGACGACGAGGACGCCCACGACGAGTCTGATGGCGTCAAGGCGGACGAGACTCACGACGATGGAGAGCCCGTAGAACACCATTGCTCCTGTCCACGCCCACGGCCGCATCGTCCAGAGGCCCCAGAGGACGGCGGCGTGGGCGGCGGTGAGGGCGAGGAGGGCGAGTCCGAGGGCGGCGCCGTCCGCCATGAGCGCGAGCGACCGCTCGAGTTCGACGAGGAGGGCGAGCACGCCGAGGACGCAGAGGACTTTCACCCCTGTCGGCGTCGGCGGCGTGGCGGGCGGCGTGCTCGTGTGCGGGGCGGCCATACGGACGACCACGCGGACGTCCGGGTTAAATCGTCGGGAGGCTGCCTCAGGCGTCGAGGGCGCGCCCGACGCGTTCGACGACGGCGGGCGCGGCGGCCGCGAAGTGGTTCGCGACGGCGTACTCCGCGTAGAGGTAGCGGACGGAGGTCTCGCCGTCCTCTCGGACCTCCGTGTCGGCGTTCTCGACGGTGTTATAGGGATAGCCGGCGAGGCGGCGCGCGAGCGGCGCGGGCGCGGCGTCGAGGAGCGTTCGGAGCGCCTCGACCGCAGCGGCCCGCTCGGCCGCGACGGGGTCGACGGACGCGGGCAGCGCGTAGTCGCCGTCCCGTATCGCCGCGGACGCGTCGGCGAGGGCCGCGTCCGCCACGAGCGCGCGCATCGCGGCGACGACGGCCGTCGCCACGCGGCCGTCCTCGCGGGCCGATACGGCCTCCGTCGCGGCCGCCGTCCGGTCACCGACGAGTTCGACGACTATCTCGCCGGCCGGTTTCTCCTCGATGTCGCGCTCGAACTCGCCGAACACCGACTCGACGCTGGGTCTCTCGGAGAAGGACGCGACGTCGGCGACGAGCGCGTCCGCGACGGTCGCGAACAGCCCCGCGAAATCGTGCGGGTCGTCGAGCGTCGAGCCGTAGTGCTTGCGGAGGCGGCGGGCGTCCGCGGCGTACGCACGCCCCCACTCGACGTCCTGTGCGAGTTCGGCGACGTGCAGGACGGTATTTTCGTACTCGTGACGCTCGTCGGCGCGGGTGAGGCGGACGCCGTCGTGGCCCCAGCCGGTAATGTGTGCGTGTTCGGCGAGCGCACCCACCGGGTCGTCGGGCGGCCCGACGTACGCGTAGTCCGCGAGGAACGCCTCGGCGTTCGCGTGATGGCGCTCGCGGCGGTCGGCGACATCCATGGCCGATAGCTCGCCGTCGAACGCGGCGAGTCCGGCGTCGACGAACATCGCCTCGGAGCGCGGGTAGGTGAGGCCGGCGAGGACCTCGACGCGCGACGCGGCGTCATCCCCATCGAGCGCGGTGCGAGCGGACTCGCGCTCGCGGCTGAGTTTGGCGCGGACGACATCGTTCGGGACTCGCGAGAGGTCCGTGTCCTCGATTCGGGAGCGAATGCGCTCGCGGGCGGCCGCGAGATGCGACTCGGTCGGCTGGACAGGTATCGGCGGGGGTACCGTCGGCAGGTCGCCGGGGATGGCGGCGAGCGCTGACTCGTCGTACGAGACGCGCGACTCGCCCGACAGCGGGTTCAGGTCGCTACAGCCCGCGAGCGCGGCCGCGAACCCGGTGCCCGCGGCGGCGAGGACCGATCGGCGGCTCGGCCGACTCACGCGCTCTCACTCCCGTTGGTTCGCCCGCTCGCGTTCCGGTAGCGGTCTGGAACGCGGTTGCAGTCACCGCCGCCGCCGACCGAGTAGCTGCCATAGCTGTCGCCGGGGAACGGCAGGCGGACGAACGCTGCGGTGAAGTCGTACGAGCGGCGCTCGCAGGCGGTGTGCGCGTCGCGGACGACCTGGCAGAACTCGACGTTCGGGTCGCCGTCGGTGTCCCTGGCGACGTAGTTCAGTTTCGGCCGATAGCACTCGCGGACGCGCGTCTGATGGACGACGACGGACTCGTTGGCGTAGTCGGTCTCGGAGAGGAGGCGCCGGACGGCCGCGGTGTTCGTCGCGTCGTCCGCGAACTCGAACGACGCCGCGTCCGACTGACTCTCGACGGTGTGGAGCCGGAGTGAGTCGGCCGTGGTCGTCGCCGTGCGGTCGTCGCCGTCGTCCTCTCGGGGTGCGACGACCGGCGGGTGCTTGCCCGTCGTACGGGTCATCGCGACCGAATAGTCGGTGACGAGCGTGCCGCCCTCGGGCGAGACCGAGCGATGTGTCTCGCTGGCGCTACAGCCGGCGAGCGCGACGGTAATGCCGGCGCCGACGCCGGCGAGGAGGGCGCGTCTGGTCGTGGTGGAGGGGTCGGGGACCATCGCGCCTCGATGGTCGTCGCGGACCGACAAGAAGGGTGGTGGTCAGTTCTCGGCGTCGGGGGACGCGCCGGGTTCGGGCGTCTCGACGCCCTCCTTCGTGCGGACGCGCCAGCCGGTGAAGCCCATGAAGAGCAGGATGGCGGGGCTGAGGAAGCCGAAGAAGTAGTAGGGCGCGTAGCCGAGGACGTCGAGGCCGAAGCCGAGCAGGCCGCTCGACGTGACTTCGAGGCCGATGGGGACGACGCCGAGGACGCCGGCCATGTAGACGCCGCCGGAGTTCCACGGGACGAACGCGCTCGTGGTGGTGCCAGCGGCCTCGACAGCCCTGGAGAGGTTCGAGGAGTCGAGGCCGAAGTCGTCGTAGAGGCCGCGGAACGTCATCCCGGGGACGACGATGCTGATGTACTGGTCTGCCGCGAGGACGTTCATCGAGAACGCGGTGACTGCGGTGGTGGCGGTGAGCGACCCGACCGAGCGGGCGCGGGCGGCGATGGCGTGCGCGACGGCGGCGAGGACGCCCGAGCGCGTGAGCATCCCGCCGAGCGCGAGCGCCGCGAGGACGATGGTGACGACCCACGAGGCGCCGGTCAGGCCGGAGGACGCGAGCAGGTTGTTCACGAGGTCGGAGGACGTGCTCGGGCTCGTCCCGGACTGCGCGACGGTGAACGCGTGCGTGATGGGGCCGCTGTGGAAGGCGAACCCACCTTCGGTGGTGATGACGGGGGCCTCCTGGAAGACGATGGTCGTGAGGATGCCGGCGAAGACGCCGGTGCCGAGCGACGGGAGCGCGGGAACCCCGTAGAGGGCGAGCGCGAACGTGACGACGAGCGGCAGGAGGACGTGGAGGCCGACGTCGTAGCTCCCGGCGAGCGCCGCGCGGATGGACTCGACTTGGCCGCTCGGAATCGCGCCGCCGGCGCGGAGGCCGAGGACGGCGTAGGCGACGACGGCGACGACGAACGCGATGGCGGTGCCGATGCGCATCGCGTCGACGTGCTCGAAGAGGTCCGTCTCGGTCGCGGCGGCAGCGAGATTGGTGGTGTCGGAGAGCGGACTCTGCTTGTCGCCGGCGTACGCGCCGGAGAGAATCGCGCCCGCGGTCATCGGCGCGGGAATGCCGAGGCCGTGGCCGATGCCGATGAAGGCGACGCCGAGCGTGCCCGCGGTGGTCCACGAGGACCCGATGGCGAACGCGACGACGGCCGCGAGAATCGCGGCGACGGGGAGGAAGACTTTGGGCGTGAGCACGCCGAGCCCGTAGTACATGATGGCCGGAATCGTCCCCGCGCTAATCCACGACGCGATGAGCGCGTAGACGACGAAGAGGATGAGGACGGCCTGCAGGCCCATGACGATGCTGTCCGCGGCGCCGTCGTAGAGGTCGCGCCACGAGAGGTCGAACCACCACATCGCGCAGAGCCCGGTGAACGCGATGCCGAGGAGGAGCGGGAACTGCGGGTCGAGGTCGAAGACGAGTTTCCCGACGCCGAGGAAGAAGAGCATCCCGACGACGGGAACGAGTGCCTGCCAGAGCGTCGGTCGGCGGTCCTCCGGCAGTTCCTCGTAGGAGAGCGGGTCGAAGTCGAGGTCGTCGCTCATCGTCGATACCTCCGTGTCGGACGCACACACGTGCCCGTCGGTGCCATAGCTCTACTCGCCCTGAGAGTCGGCGCGGTTTGTGCGTGTCGAAGCGTGTCGAGACACGCCGGCGGCAGGCACGTGTCGGCGGACGCGTCGCGAGCGGGGCGTGGGCGACGCGAAAAAGGCGGTACCGTCGTTAGGAGACGAACGTGAGGGAGTCGCCGACCACGGGGTGGCATTCGGCGCACACGTATCCGTCGAACCCGCGTTCGCTGTGTTTCCAGACCTGTCGTGGCGAGCCACCGCAGCGGTCACACGTGGGCATCGCGTCCGGGGCTTTCCCGTACGAGGTAATGAAAATTGCGCTCGGGACAATCGGTGCCATTCGCCGCGAACCCGCCGCCGTCCCCGATTCTCAGAAGTCGGGAATTGGGTTCCGGTACTATGCTACGCCGACCCCCACCACCTAGTACGCGAGTCTGGGGTGACCCATCATGCAGGCAACGACTACGGCCGTCGGCCGAGAACGTGAAGCGAACGAGACGACCACCGAGCGCGCGGACACCTGTCCCGAATGTGGGGCGGGTCTCGAACGCGACGCCGCGCGCGGCGAAGTCTCCTGTCGGGACTGTGGGCTCATCGTCGACGAGGACGTGGTCGACCGGGGTCCGGAGTGGCGCTCGTTCGACGACGGCGAGGAGAGTCGCTCGCGCGTGGGCGCCCCGACGACGAACCTCATGCACGACAAGGGGCTGAGCTCCGTCATCGGCTGGCAGGACAAGGACGCTTACGGCCAGCGCCTCTCCGGGCGTAAGCGCCGCCAGCTCGCCCGTCTACGCAAGTGGGACGAGCGATTCCGTGCTCGGGACGACCAGGAGCGCAACCTCAAACAGGCGCTCGGCGAGATCGAGCGCATGACGAGCGCGCTCGGCCTCCCGAAGAACGTCGGGGAGACGGCGGGCGTCGTCTACCGGCGCGCGCTCAGCGAGGACCTGCTGCGCGGGCGCTCCATCGAGTCCGTCGCGACGGCAAGCGTCTACGCGGCCGCCCGGCAGGCCGGCGTCCCCCGCAGCCTCGATGAGGTGGCGACTGTCTCCCGCGTTGAGCGCCTGCGCGTCCAGCGCGCCTACCGACAGGTGAGCCGCGAACTCGGACTGGAAGTGCCGCCGACGGACCCCCGCGAGTACGTCGAGCGCTACGCGAGCGACCTCGAGTTGCCGAGCGAGACGGCTCGCGTCGCCCGTGACCTCCTCGACTCGGCCATCGAGGCGAACGTTCACAGCGGCAAGAGCCCGACGACGATGGCGGGCGCCGCCGTCTACGCGGCCGCGCGCCTCACGAACCGCTCGGTGACCCAGGAGGACGTGAGCGAGGTGGCGAACGTCGCGCGCGTCACGATTCGCTCGCGCTACAAGGAACTCCTCGAAGCGCAGGACCCCGCGGCCTGAGCGGAGTGCGCCGGCGGTGCCTTCGGCCCCCTGCACTCGCACCGCCGGCCGTCGCCTCTTCTCCCCGGTTTTCCCGGTTCGCCGTCCCCGTCAGCCCAGCGAGCGCTCGACGGTGTGGACGAGCGACTGGAAGGCGTCGGGTTCGTGTTTGTTGATGCAGGCCGTCGCGCCAGCCGTCCCGGCGCCAGAGCGGACTGCGGGCGATTCGGTGCCGGTGAAGAGGACGAACGGCAGGTCTTCCTCGCGGCGCCTGACGACCCGGAGCAGGCCGATCCCAGTCATCGTCGGCATGTCGTGGTCGCTCACGACGGCGTCGACGTGGTCGAGTCGAGCGAGCGCGGCCTGCGGGTCGGCGCGCACCTCGACGGCAACCTGAGGGAGCGCCGACCGGAGATGGGCGGCGGTGAGGTCCGCGAACGCCCGGTCGTCGTCGACGACGAGGACATACCCGCTGTTCGACTCAGTCATGGACGCGACGACGGACGGGAGGACCAAAAAGCGCGACACCCGTTCAGTCGCGTTCGGGCGTCTGAACGGTCGTGAACGGTCTGGAACCGGGTCGGGCGCGTTCCGAACCGCCTAACCCCGACGAGACGAAAGAGGGCGTATGAACGTGGAGACGCTGGCGTCCCGGCAATTCGCGGCGGCCGTCGCGCTGGCCGTGGTCGGGGCGTTCGGCGCGTACTTCGTGGTGGTCGCACTCGTCCCCGACCTGTTCGGCCCGTGGCCGCACGACGCGATGCAGGCGGTCGTCGCGGCGGCGACACTCGTGTTCGCCGTCACGTTCCTCGTGCGCGCGGCCCTCGGGCGCGGGCCGACGGCGTGGCGCCTCGCGTACGGCGTCGCCGCCGCCGTCTGTCTCGTCCTCGTCGCGCAGGCCGCGTCGTTCGTGCTCGAGTCGCCGCTGGCGGTGAGCGCCGACACCGCGCCCGTCGCGCTCGTTCACCTGATTCTCTGGGCGGGCGTCGTGAGCACCGTCGTCCTCCTCCGCACCGCGCTCTCGGCGGCCGAAGGCCGGGTCGTCGACCCGTCGGACGACCGCTGAGACGGCGACGGACCGCTAACCGGCCGTCCGTCAACCACGTAGTTAATGCCGTTCGATAGTCAACCGTCCTGACTAGTCGGATGAGTAGACTTCCCGCGGCGCCGGACCGTCTCCTCGCGGGGACGTTCGCGCTCGCGCTCACCAGCGCGGTGGTCGTCGCGCTCCACGGTCGCGGACATCCGTTCGTCACGGACGTCCTCCGCCCCACCGCGTACGTCGCGCTCTGGGCGTTCCTCGGTATCTACGGGGTTGCGACGGCGTTCTGGACGTACGAAGTCCTCACGTCGTGGCGAGAGTACGAACCGCCGGACGTCGTCTACGGCCCGGAGGACTGCCAGATACGCATCCTCACTGTGGACGCGGAGGCCGTCGTGCAGGAGACGGTGAACGCCATTCCGGACGGCGTCGCACCCGGCGACCGGCACGTCATCGCGGAGGAGCCGATGGACATCGAGGGGGCCGAAGTCCACGTCGTCCCGGAGGGCTTCGAGTCGCTGGCCGGGGACAAGGGCCGCGCACTGGAGTGGGCGCGACAGCGCCTCGACTGCGAGCGCGAGTTCGTCCTCTTCCTCGACGAGGACACGTCGGTTCGGGAGTTCGACGGCTTCCCGGACGCCGACATCGTCCAGTTCCGCGAGTGGCCGGAGTACACGGGCTCGACGCTCGCCTTCTGGTGCGAGCTCGTCCGTATCGGCTACCAGGCCGAACAGCAGGGCTTCGGGCTGCCGAACGTCCCACTCTACGCGTGGGGTGGAGGTATCGCGGTACGCTCGACTCTGGAGGACGAGGTGACGTGGGACTACCCGACGCTCATCGAGGACACCGTCTTCGTCTGGCGCGCCGTCATCGAGCACGGCGCGGAGTACGTCGTCATGCCGGACCGCTTCCGGAATCAGGCGCCGCCGTCGATTCGCGCGCTCGTCCACCAGCGCCGCCGGTGGCTCGCCGGGTCGCTCCGCGACGAACCCGTCCTCCCGCGGCGCTACTGGGCGCTGTTCGTCTTCCGCAACGTCACGTGGGCGTTCTCGCCCGTCGCGCCCTTCCTGCTGTTCTTCCTCGGGTTCCTCCCGGGGACGATGCCGTATCGCGGCCTCTACACGTTGCTCTCGTGGGCGCTCCTCGCGTACACGCTCGTCTGGCTGGGCCGGGCGTGGCGCTACTACGACGGCCTCCCCTACCGACATCTGCTCGCGGTGCCGCTCTACCCGCTCGTCGTCTCCCTGCACTCGCTCGGCGCCGCGTGGGGGCTGGTGGACGAGCCGGAGGGGTTCGAGCCGACGGAGAAAGAGGTCGGACAGGAGTAGTGAGACGGGGAAGCCTCCGCGAGCAACGTCCGCTTCGGCCCCTAGATTCGTGTGACCCGGGTGCCTCAGTCGAGGCGTATGCCGTCGCATCCGGAGTTGTTCCGACGCCGCGCCGACGTACTCTCGACCGACCGCGGGAGCGGCCCGGCCGTCGTCTTCGCGCACGGGACGTTCATGGACCGCACGATGTTCGACCCACAGGTGGCCGAACTCGCGCCCGACTATCGCTGCGTCGCCTACGACTCGCGGGCGCGCACGGACTCCTACGCGGGCGACTACGACCTCGACGACCTCGCGGCGGACTGCGTCGAGTTGATGGACGGGAAGGGCATCGACTCAGCGATGCTCGTCGGGATGAGCGTCGGAGGCTTCACGGCGCTCCGGGTCGCGCTCGACTACCCGGACCGCGTGGACGGCCTCGTCCTGATTGATGCGCCCGCGGGGCCGACGACGCCGGCCGAGCGTGAGACCTACGAGCGCATCGTCGAGGACCTCCGGGAGACCGACCTCGTGCCGTCGACGCTCGCGCGACAGGTCGCCGAGCGGGTGACGAGCGAGACCACACAGGAGGAAAAGCCCGAACTGCTCGACGCGTGGGCGGAGCGCTGGGAGACCTATCCGGGCGACGCCGTAGCCAGCGAATACGAGTCGTGGTACCGCAAGGACGGCGACCTTGACCGGCTGGAGGAGGTGGACGTGCCGGCGCTCGTCGTCCACGGCGAGGAGGACGTCTTCGACGTCGAGCGCGCCGAGCGGACCGCCGAGGGCCTCCCGGACGCCGACCTCGTGCGCGTGCCCGAGGCCGGCCACCTCTCGAACCTCGAACGGCCCGGCGTCGTCACCGACGCGCTCCGCGAGTTCCTCGACGAGACGACCGCCGTCGCGGACGACGGCGGCGACTGAGCGCCACGACCGCACCGTATCGAGCGATATCGCCGGTGGCTATTACTACGCCCGCACCGCAGACATGGACGTGCGTAAATTCACCGTCGGTCGGGTGTGGGACATCCCCATCCGCATCGACCTCTCACTCGTCGTCTTCCTCCCGATACTCGCGTGGCTCCTCGGGACCGAAGCACAGATAGACGCGTATGCGAGCATCGTCAACGCCGTCGCGCCCCAGACGTTCGCCACCCAGGTCCTGCACGCCGGGTCGAACCCGTGGATCATCGGCATCGCCGCCGCCGTCGGCATCTTCGTCAGCGTCGCGCTCCACGAACTCGGACACGCGTACGCGGGCGCGAAATACGGCATCAAGACCGAATCCATCACGCTCTGGCTTCTCGGCGGCCTCGCCAGCCTCAAGAGCATTCCGCGCGACCCCGAGAAGGAGTTCGTCATCGCGCTCGCCGGCCCCATCACGAGCGTCCTCGTCGCCGCCGTCTGCTACGCCGGCCTCTACGCCGTGCCGGCCTCGCTTCCCGTCGTGGGCTTCGTCGTCGGCTGGCTCACCATCAGTAACGCGCTCCTCGCCGGCTTCAACCTCCTGCCCGCGTTCCCGATGGACGGCGGGCGCGTCCTCCGCGCCTTCCTCGCGCGCTCGCAGCCCTACGCCGTCGCGACACGGACCGCGGCGCGCGTCGGCGTCGCGTTCGCCGTCGCGTTCGCCCTCTTCGGCATCCTCTACTTCAGCCCGATGTTCCTCCTGCTCGCGTGGTTCGTCTACAGCGCCGCCACCGGCGAGTCCCGCATGGTGCTCCTCGATGACCTGCTGGAGGGCCTCACCGTCGAGGACGTCCTCGACGACACGCCGACCATCGACGCCACCGAGAGCGTCCAGTCGTTCGCCGACCGGATGCTCGCCGACCGCCGCACCGAGTACGCCGTCACACGGGACGGCGACGTGGTCGGCCTCGCCACGATGCAGTCGCTCAAGCAGGTGCGGGAAGTCGAGCGCGACGCCTACCGCGTCGACGAAGTGATGCGCACCGACCTCCCCGTCGTCCAGCGGGACGCCGACGCCTTCGAGGCGCTCGCCGCCCTCAACGAGCGGAACGTCGGCGCCGCGTTCGTCGAACATGAGGGCGAGCGCGTCGGCGTCGTCACCCGCAGCGACTACGCCAGCATCCTGCAGGCACGCCAGGCGTTCGGCGTGACCGTGCCCGCGTAAGGCACGATTCGACAGTCGAGCGCGTCCCAAGAGCTACGGACACGCCGGTGTCACGTCCCGACGTGAATCGCGAGGACCTCGCGGGCCTGCTCGCCGCGCTCGGTATCTGCCTCCTCCTCTTCGGCGTCGGCGGGAGCGCCACAATCGACACGCCGATGGTCGGCGAACTCCTCGGCCTCTCGACGACCCAGTCGCTCCGCCTCGCCGGCGCGGGAATGGCTCTCCTCGTCGGCGTCGCCGTCGTCGGCACGCTCCTGAAGCGCTCGGAGCGGTGAGTCGCCGCGGACGACCGACGTCCGCGGACGTGACGGAGAGGCGGCTGGAGGGGTGTTCCTACCGCTGCGGGTGCGGAGGAAGTACGACTCACGTCGCGGAGCGCCGACCGGATTAGGGTGGCGAGCGGTCGTTTATCCACTCGCGACGGCGTTCGAGGGCCGTCCGCGCGAAGTCGGTGAGTCGGTACTCGTTCGCGCGACCCTCCCCAGGGCGCTTGTCGATGAACCCCGACTCGGTGAGCTGGTCGAGGTTCGTGTAGACGTGACTGTGGTTGACCGTCTTCCCGTAGTACGACTCCAGCGCCTTCTCGGTCGCGAGGCCGTTGCAAGGCTCGCGCTCGAAGAGGACCCAGAGGAGGTCGCGCTGGAACCCGGAAAGGTCCGCCATCGCGGCGTCGTGCTCGCGGCCGCCCGTCTGCGGCCGCCCGTCGGTAGTGTCGTCACGTGGCATTGTCGGGGATGAAGGGCCGGTTCGCGCCGGCGTCCCTACCCGACTGTCGGCACCCGGATAAATGAATCTTCTAGGCCCACGGCGTGGCGGTGGTATCGACGGCGACACGTCACGGGCGAGACAGAACCGAGTCGGGACCGTGCTCACTCGGCGACGGCGTCGCGGACGGCGTCCGCGAGCGCGTCGAAACTCCCCACGTCCTTCTGAACGAACGCCGACGCGCCCGCCTCGCGCATCTCCGCGGCAGTCTCCTCGGCGTCCATCCCCGAGAAGAAGACGACGGGGACGTCGGGATAGCGCTCCGTGACCGCCTCCAGCACCTCGGGACCGCTCATCCCGGGAAGTCGGTAGTCGAGAACGAGACACACGACGTCGCCTTCGGCGAGTCGCTCGAACGCGGCGTCCGCCGAGCGAACCGACTCGACATCGTAGTCGAGTTCTCGCGTGAGGCGGAGGTCGACGAGGTCCGCGAAGTCGCGGTCGTCGTCGACGTAGAGCACAGTCCCTGACGGCATACCCACGTCTGCGCCCGCCGGCGCCTTTGCTCTTGCCCCCGGCCGTAAACCACGTCGTCGTCCCGCCAGTATCGCGGTGTGTGTCCAGACGCACGTTCGTCGCGCTCGCACTCGTCGCCCTCACCACGCTCGCGGGCTGTAGCGCGCTCCCCGTGAGCGATGCGAACGCGGGCGGAAACGGCGCCGTCACCGTCTACCTGAGCGACCGACCCGGTGTCACCGACCAGTTCGACGCCGTGAACGTCACCGTTACCAAAGTCGCGCTGAAGCGCGCGGACGAGGGCTGTCGCGGCTGTCACGGCGACGCGAACGACTCGGCGTGGATCGTTCGGGATATCCCGGACGCGACGGTCGACCTGACCGAGTACGCGGGCGCGAACGCGACAGCGCTCGTACGTGACGCTGGCGTCCCGAACGGCACCTACGAGGCGGTGTCGGTACGTGTCGGCGACGTCACCGCCGTAAAGAACGGGTCGCGCGTCACCGTCCGCGTCCCGCACGACCGACTGCGCGTCCACGAGGAGTTCACCGTCACGCCCGGCAAGTCCGTCGGGTTCGTCGTCGACGCCGCCGTCCACGAGACCGAGGGGGGCTACGTCCTGCGACCGGTTGTGAACGAGTCCGGAACCGACGTCCGTGTCTGTACACGTGACGGGAACCATGGAGACGGTGCCGGTCGGAACGGGAGTGACAGCGGGTGTGACTGTCGCTGTGGCGGCTAGCCGGCGGGACGACCGGCGTCGGCGATCCGTGACAAAATCTGCTGGTTCTTCGGTGCCCCGGTGAACCCTGACCGCACGCGCAACCCTTTAAGGGTGCAAGGGCATAGAGCCGGTAGAACGATGCCAGCGGACTTCCCGGACTACCTCGACGTCGACTATACCGACGGCGAAGGTGAAGACCCAGACGACTATCCGAGCCTCGAAGACAAGATCGAGAAGGCCGTCGACGTCGTGCAGACGGGCCTCGAAGAGTACGAGAACCCCGCCATCATGTGGACCGGGGGGAAGGACTCCACGCTCACCCTCTACTTCGTGAAGGAAGTGGCCGAGGAGTACGGCTACGAGATGCCGCCCGCCATCTTCATCGACCACTACCAGCACTTCGAGGACCTCCTCGACTTCGCCGAGCACTGGGCGGACGAGTGGGACTTCGAGCTCATCTACGCGCGCAACGAGGACATCGGCGACTACGTCGAGGAGCACGACCTCACGCCCGGTGACGACATCGAGATCGACGAGCTCTCCGAGCACAACCAGCACCACGTGCGGGACATCCTCGAGTACGAGGAGGACACGTTCCCGTTCCTGCTCGACACCTACGTCGGCAACCACCTCCTGAAGACGGTGGCGCTCAACGACGCCCTCGAGGAGTACGACGTCGACGGTATCTTCTCGGGCATCCGCTGGGACGAGCAGGAGGCGCGCGCCGACGAGACGTTCTTCAGCCCGCGTCACGACCCCGACATCTATCCGCCCCACGACCGCATTCAGCCGATCCTCCAGTTCGACGAGGCCGCCGTCTGGGACGCCTTCTGGTACTACGTCGTGCCGGAGTCCGTCGACGAGTACCCCGACGACGGCTACGTTCCCCAGTCCTACGACGACCTCCCGAACGACCTCTCCCACGAGGACATCCCGGTCAGCCCGAAGTACTTCAAGGGCTTCCGCTCGCTCGGCAGCGAAGTGAGCACGGACAAGGCCGACGACGAGCCCGCGTGGCTCCAGGACCTCGAAGGGACGACCGAACGCGCCGGCCGCGCCCAGGACAAGGAGGACCTCATGGAGCGCCTCCGTGACCTGGGCTACATGTAACGCTCGGACGACCCACTCCCGCTACACCCTTTTATGACTGAGACCGACGCCACGGAGCGAACGCTCACGACTCGATTCGGCCGCCCCGACGCCGTGTTGGGAGTCATCGCCGTCCTCCTCGTGGCGGCGGTCTGTGCAGCAGTTCTCTCGCCGCTCGCGGCGATGCCGTCGCTCGCTGTCGGCTGTCTCGGCTGTATGGCCGTCATCGGCGAAGCGCTGTTCGTCCACCCACCCGTCGACGGGTAGGCGTCAGGCGCCGTTCGACGCCGCGCGGCGCGGAATTCCGGTCGCGGCGACGTAGCCCGCGAGTATCGCGACGAGGAGACACGCGGCCACGAGTGCGGCGCCGCCGTACGGGCCGGGGCGGACGCCGAAGAACCCGCCGAGCGTGAGTGCGGCGGCGACGGCGAGCAGGCTACACCAGACGACGGCCGCGGCGACGGTCCGGGTGAGCGCGCTGGCGAGAGACACGCCGGATGAGTCGGCGGCCGCGACGAAAAAGGGGACGGCCGACCGTCAGGCAGGGCGCCTCAGAACGACGTTTCGACCGCGTCCGTGACGCGAGTGAGGCGGTCGCGCACCTCCCCGGCGACCTCGTCGAGGGCGTCGTTCTCGACGACACCGAGGAGCGTCACCGGGTCGACGGCGCGCACGGCGACACCGTCCTCGTCCTCGTAGACGACAACGTTACACGGCAGGAGCGCGCCGATGCCAGGTTCCTCCTGGAGCGCCTCGTGGGCGAGCGGCGGGTTGCAGGCGCCGAGGATGCGATACTGGCGGAACTCGGCGTCGAGTTTCTTCCGGAGCGTCGCCTGCACGTCGACGTCGCAGAGGACGCCGAAACCCTCCTCGGCGAGCGCGTCCTCGGTGGCTTCGACGACGTCGTCGAACGATCCCTCGACTCGCGTGTCGATGGTGTAGCTCATACACGAACGCCACGCCCGCCGGCGACTTATACTCGTTCCCGACGGCAGTGGTCGTCACCTCGTCGTCGCGCCAGTCTCTCGTCCGATCCCCTATCGGAGCGCCCACCGTCGCGCACCCCGACGCCTTCGGCTGGTTTCCAGGGTGATGAGACACATCAGAAGAAAATACAACACCTCCTCCAGGATTAATCCACTAGAGACAGCGTGAGAACTAGATGAGTCGGCGAGTAGCTATATCTAGGAAACGCTTATGTCCGTATAGGACAATAATTCGACAAACCGGGGCGTGGGGGTCCGGGGAGACACATCGTGTTCAGCACTGATTCGCGGGGGACGAGTAGCGTACTCGCGACGATCTTACTGACGGGGATGGTCGCCATCGCCGTTACCGCAAGCGGCGCCGCCGTCATCGACCACTCGCTCGACCAGAGTGCCGCCGGTCACGTCGTCGGGCAGGTCGACGTCGGCGCGAACGCATCAACCGTCGAAGTCACGCACCTCGGCGGTGACGACTTCGCGCCCGAGACGCTGACCGCCGTGCTGAAGTCGGAGCGCGACAGCGTCCGCGTGCCGTTCACCAACGGGACCATCGACGGAGACGACCGCTTCGTCGCCGGCACGACGTGGCGCTACGACTACGCCGCCGACCTCGACGGCCACCTCCAGAAGGTGTACGTCGTCTACACGCCCAAGAACGACGTCCTCGACGTCGAACGCTTCGAGAACCGGAGCAAGAGCGAGAACAGCGGAGACTCGGGCGTGCTCGACCCCGGCTTCGCGTACCTCGACACGAACCGCGACACGAACTACGACGACGGGTCGGACGTTCAGGTCTCTACCGGGAACCTGAGCGACGGGCTCAGCGTGAGTGAGCGACTAGTCGTCCCGGAGAGCGTCTCGGTCGAGGTCGACGCCGGAACCGTGCTGTCCGCGGACGGAATCTACCTCTCCGGCACGCTCAGTCGGCCGAACCATCATTCGACCTCGGGACTCGTGCTGAACGCGACCGACTCGCCGCTCGAGCTGCGCAACGGGTCCATCGTGAGTGAGAAGGCGCAGGCATCGGTGACGCTGACCGGGTCGAGGATTACCGCAGTCGACTCGACGATAGCCGCGGACGGGAGGGTCCGGCTCGACACTCCCGGAAAGGTCGATCTGACCCGCTCGACGCTCCGGTCGACCAAAGACACGAAGAAGGCGACGCTCTCGGTCACCGGGTCGCAGATCGCCGCGATCGGCGCGAACATCTCCGCAAAGGCACAGATCAGCCTCGTGACGACCGGCGGTGACCTCGACCTGCGCGGGGTGACGGTCACGGTCGAGAAGCGCCAGCGGGACGTCGTACTGGACGCGACCGGTGGCGACATCGACCTCACGAACGCGACGCTCGTCTCCGGAGCGGGGAAGTCGCGCCCCGGCCCGAAGAACGACCTCACCGCGACAGTCGATACGGGGTACGGCGTCACCGTGACGAACGCAACGTTCGTTGACGCCGACCACGAGCTCGACGTGACGCCCGACGGAGCGGCGGTCGGGACGGCGTCGAGTGGCGGTGTCAACTAGCCGACTGGCGTCACAGCAGACTCAGTCCTCGTCCGGAATCCCCTCGATGTCGCCGCGGTCGTCACCGACGACGAACTGGCCGGCGGCGGGTTGTGCACTATTGACGAGCGTGACCCGCAGGACGTAGGCGGCGACGAGGACGAACGGGGCGAACGCGACGGCTTCGACGGCGACGACGAGGAGGTTGCTGTCCGGGAGGTCGTTGAGGAAGTGCATGAACGCGGCGACGAGCGCGGCAGTCGGGACGGCGGTGAGCACGAGGTCGCGCGAGAGCGCGGCGAGGTCCTGACGGGTGTAGAGCGTCTTGAAGTACTCGCGGGCGGTGGCGGCGTACTGGAGGAGACGGAGCATCTCGTCGATGCGCTCGGCGGTCTGGGCGTCGAGGTCGTCGCTGTGCGCGACGCGAATCGCGCGCAGGTCGTGAATCTGCTTGTCGTGGTCGTAGTCCATCGTCGCGAGCACGACGTCGAGGGTGGTCTCGGCGTCTTCGAGGCCGCGGTTCATCTCGCCGGTCTCCTCGGCGAGCGTCTCGACGTAACCGTCGAGGTCCTCGCGCAACTCGAAGTCTGCGGCGCCGATTTCCTCCTCGACGAGTTGGGCGCGCCGGAGGATGCTGCCGGAAAGGAGTCGGAGGAGCGCCTCGGGTTCGGCGGGGACGTGCTCGGTGTCGACGACGTCCTCGAGTTGACGCCGGTACTGGACGACGCTCTGCACGCGGCCGAACTGCTGGCCGAGTGGGTGCTGTTGCTGGGAGACGAAGAGCGTGTTGACGGTGACGACGATGCTGAAGAGGAAGAACGTCCCGCTGAGGAGTGCGGAGACGAGCGATATCGTGGGACTGGAGTCGGCGAGGGGGTTCTTCGCGGAGGGGAGGAGGAAGCCCGCGACGGGCCCGAAGAGCATGAAGCCGACGAGCAGGACGAGCGTCGTGAGGACGCGTCTGTCGGCGGTGAACGCCGCCCACCGGTAGAGTCGCCGTCCGAGGTCACCACTGTCCCTGCCTGCCATCGGTTCCGTGCAGGCACCCGACTGCTAAAGGCGTACGGGCCACCACAACGTATACCTCGACGTGTCGACACTAGCGACGTATGCCCTCCGTCGAGTCGTTCCCGACGAAGCGTGGTCGTGCGCGCTTCGAGGACGGCATCGTGGTCTTCGAGGAGTCCGTACGTGGGTACGTCCGCTCGCTCTACCGGGGGTACTGGCGGAGCGACGCGTGGTGGCGGAAAGCGATGTTCGCCGGCTACGTCGTCGCGTGGGTCGCCGCCATCGCGTGGGTGCTCACGGCGATGCGCCACGACCTGCTCCTCGTCGCCGCGGGGCTGCTCGTCCTCGCCGCCCTCTGGGTGATACAGTACCTCCGGGGCTATCGCTCGCCAGACCGTGTCGCCCTCGACGACGTCGCGGACGTGTCGGTGACGCGCGGCTCGAAGGGGCTGACGCGCCCGCGACTCGTCCTCACCTATCGGACGGGCGACGGGAGGTACAAGCGCCGGGTGAACCTGCCGTCGCGTCTCACGCCGAACGGCGACGAGGCCTACAAGCGCGCCGTCACGGCGTTCGAGCAACGCGGGTTCGAGCCACGTGGGGGCCCGCGGGACGGCGAGCGCTGAACGGGAGTGGGACGAACAACGCAACTTCGACTGCGGGAGGGCCGCGGTGAGACCCCGACCCCGGGTAGTGCGTCAGTCCTCCTGTTCGGCGTCCTCGTCGTCCTCCGACCCGTTGTCGCGCTTGCCGGGCGGGGTGAGTCGAACGGTGACGGTGTCGGTGTCCTCGTCGAGCGTAACGGTGGCCGTGCCGGAGAGGTCGCCCTTCTCGGCGGTGATCTCGTACTCGCCCTTGAAGCCCCGGGTGGTGTAGCGGCCGTCGCGGTCCGTCTCGCCGGACTCCTCGGTCCACCACTCGTCGAAGACGAGGTCGCGGAACTGCTCGCCGTGTGGGCGGGGCGTCCAGTCGGCGTCGTAGTAGGCGCCGCTGGGCCGCCAGTGGTCCTCCGCCCAGAAGCCCCAAGAGACGATGCCTTCGACGGCTTCCTTGCTGAACGCGGCAGTCATGAAGTCCCGGAGGTAGTCGCGCTGGACGGCGACGTCCTGGGCATTCCGCCGGTCGAAGATCTGGATGTCGAACTCGGTGATGAGCAGGGGGACGCCGAACTCCGCGAACTGGTCGAAGCCCGAGAGGATTTCGGGGACGTCGAGCATCTGGTTCCATTGCTGCTGGTGGTGGGCCATGAAACCGATGCCGTCGAGCGGGTAGTCGTTCTCGACGAGGTGCGTGATGTAGTCGTAGTACTGGCTGCGCTGCCACGTCCCGCCGAAGACGCCCATCTCGTTCGTGTAGAGTTCATCGTCGGTGGCCTGGTTCGCGACGTCCCACCAGTGGCTGACGGCGTCCCAGCCGAGCGCGTCCATGTCGCGGAGGTTCGACTGCCAGATGGGGTGGTTGTGCATGTCCCACTCCGTGACGTGCTCGCTGAGGGTATTCGCGTGCTCACGGATCTTCTCGGTGATGCGGGACTCGAGCTCGGAGGTGGAGAGGTCGGTCGGGACGCTCATCCCGCCGCCGCCCGCGCCGCCGAGCTGCTCCCAGAGGAGGTAGTGGCCGCGTGCGGGGATGTCGTGGTCGGCAAGCCAGGCGAGTGTGTCGAGCGCGTCGCTCTTGCCGTTACTCCCCCAGTCGCCCTCCCACGCGGGGTACTTGAGCGCGTTCTCCGGGGTGGCTTTGTTGAAGTTCTCGAGGAAGACCTCGCGGTATTTCTCGTCGTCCTCGCCGTCGCCGAGAACGTGAGTGGCGGAGACGGCGCTCCCGAAGTCGAACTCGTGCTCGACCATCTGGACGTCGACGCTCGCGCCCTGCATCGGCTGGCCGCCGGGGTTGAGGACGGTGACGTCGAGGTCGGCCTTGCGGTGTTTCTCGATGCGTTCCCGGGCGGCGTCGCGCCAGTCGGCGTCCTCGGCGCGGCCATCGTAGTCGTAGGGCGGGAGGGTTCCGAGCGAGACCTCGTCCGCGCCGTATTTGATGAGTGCGAGTCCGCCGACGTCGACGGTCTGGTCCGTGTGACCGGCCTGTAGCTCGAAGGCGACGGAGCCGCTGGCTTCGGCGTTGCCGACCTCGATGGGGAAGAAGTAGCGCATCCACTCGCCGGTCGGGTCGACCTGCGAGCCACGCTGGACCGCGTTCTCGTCGAGCGCGCCGGAGTCGTCGAGCGCGCCGAACGCCGCGGTGAGCTCGGCGTCTTCGTCGTCGCTCCGGACGTACGCGACGGCGAGCAGGCGGTCACCCGTCGAGAGGGACGGGTCGGGGACGACGCCGCGATAGGAGACGGCGCCGGGGTCGTCCGCTTCGGGGACGGCGAGGCGTTCGCCGGCGGTGATGGCGACGGCGTCCGTCTCGACGCTGATGCTCGTCGCGGACCCGCCGCCACGGAGGGAGAAGGCGTCGAGGGCGGCCTGCTCGGTGTCGCCGTAGACGTACGTGCCGGCGGGGAGCTGACGCTGCTGTCGACTCGAGGCGGTGAGCGTCTCGCGGAGCGTTTGCCGGTAGTCACCGAGCGACCCAGACTCATCGTCGGCGGCCGCGGCGCCGGTGGTTCCGACGGCCGACATCGCGCCGAGCGCGCCGAGTGATTTGAGGAGCGTGCGTCGTCCAGCACCGTGCGTCGAGTTGTCTCGGGGCATAGAGACTCGACTCCACGGATGTAATTAACACGTATATTGGTTAGGGTAACAGAAATTCACTATTTGATAACAGTCGTGTGGTCGTGGAGAAATGGCCGTCTGCGTCCGTAATAGGCATATACCGCCGATTTTCGGGTAGTTATACGCGCTAGTGACGACTTCGGGACGATGAACGGCGACGCGGACACGGGAACGTAAGAGAACGAACAGGGTGCGTCAGTCAGGCGCTCAGACGACGGCGAAGACGACCGCAGTTATGAGGACGGCGGCGACGACAGAGGTGGCGGTGATGCGGACGGCGGACGCACGGTCCTCGCGGTGCGCCTCGGGGTCCTCGACGGTACCGGTCTCCCCCCGCTCCTCGAAACTGTACTTGCCGAGTAGGCCGAGAATCACGCAGAAAGACTTCGACGCCTGCAGGAACCACTCGATAGCGACGGCGAGCGGAACGAAAATCGCGGGAAGAATCGCTTCCGGGAGCGCGCCGAGGACGACAGCGACGACGATCGCGGCGGCGACGACGAACCCCGCCGTGGCGAACCGATAGCGGCGTCGTCGCTCCCGTCGCCCGATGTTACAGGCGCCGGGTCGATATGAAGTCTGGACGGTAGACACGACCCGTCGTAGGGTCGCCGTCCGCCTAAAGGGTCACTTCGCCTCGCTCGTTGCCGGGAGTGTGGCCATCGCGCTTTTCAAAACGAGATATGTTCTAGACACGTCTCCAGCGTATCACTGGGACGGATTCCACTGCCGATGACCACGACACAGACTGGGGGTCACGGAGCAACGCGGCTGCTCGTCTCACTCCTCGTCGTCGCGTCCGTCGTCGCCGCCGGGTTCGGGGCCGGCGGCGTGGCGGCGGCGAGCGGAACATCGTCGAGTGCGCCGAGCGCACCGATTGCCGTCTACGCCGACGACAGCGGGGCGCTCACGTATCTCTACGCGAACGGCACGGCGACGTCGCTCGGCGTCACGGGCGTCTCGGTCGTCGGCCGGCTCGCGGACCTCGACGGCGACGACGCCCTCGAGGCGCCCTACGTCACGAGCGACGGCGCGCTCCGCATCGTCGACGCGAGCGGGGATGCGGCGACGCTCGCCACGAGCGCGAAGACCGGCAAGACCGCCATGGCGACGGGCGACTGGGACGGCGACGGGCGCACGAGCGTCTTCTACGTGAACGCCAGCGACGGGGTCCTCTACCGCGCCTCCGGCGGGACGACACCCACCGCCGTCAGCGGCCCCGACGGCGGGACGCTCGCCGCGAACGCCGTCGTCGGCGTCGCCGACTACGACGACAACGGGACGACCGACCTCCTCTACCTCGGGAGCTCGAGCACGCTGAAGTATTACGACGGCCGGACGCTCCACTCGACGGGGTTCTCCTCGTTCGGGTCGAACAACGGCCTCGGCGTCGGCGCGCCCGCGGACTTCGACGGCGACGGCGTCCCACGCGTCCCGTACGTCACGGGCGGGCAGACGCTCTCGCTCCTCGCGGCGAACGGCTCGAAGACCCCGGTGTCGTTCAACCAGACGCCGGCGAAGGCACCCGTCGCGCCCGCTGATTGGACGGACGACGGCCGCCCCGACGTCCTCTACGTCGGGAGCGACAACGGTCACCTCCAGTACGCGGCGCTCGGCGGCCCATCGGGCGCAGTGACGGGGGCCGACGGAACGCCGCGCTCGGTGACCGTCGGCGTGGGCGTCGCGAGCGCGGCGGCCCAGCCCGAACCCACCATCACCGAGTTCGCGCTGACGAACCCCGAGGGGCGGACGCTCCGCGTGGCGTTCACGAGCGACGAGCGCCTCGCGACGGTGAACGTCACCGTCTCCGGCCCCGAGAACGCGACACTCACGACGGACGAGTTCAACGCGTCGGGCGACGGCCCGTACCGCTACACCGCCTCGACCACCGTTGGCACGGACGGGAACTACACGGCGACCCTCCGCACGGCCGCGGACGAGACGGGCGCTGACGGCGCAGACGGGCAGACCGCCAGCGTCCGCGTCGCGACTCCGCACCCCTCGGTGTCGAACGCGACGCTCCGCACGCCGAACGCGAGCGCGCCGGTCGGCATCAACGGGACGGTCGAGATTGCGGCGACGGTGCGAAACGAGTCGGCGCTCCGCGCGGTGACGGCGAACGCCTCCGCGCTGGACGCTGGAACGGTCACGCTCGAACGTGCGAACGCGTCGACGGACGTCTACGCGGCGACGGTCACGCTCGGTCCGGACGCGACGACCGGGTCCGTCTCGCTCGTGGTGCGCGCGACGAACACCTACGGACACACGGGAACGGCGACCACGAACGCGCTCGCCGTCGACACGGGCGTTCCAAGGGCTGACGCCGGGCCGAACATCACCGTCACGGCGGGCACCGTCGTCGGCTTCGACGGGGACGGCTCGATCGACGACGGCCGCCTCGTGCGCTACCGCTGGACGTTCGGCGACGGCACGAACGAAACGGGCGTGAACACCACGCACACCTACGAGCAAGCGGGGACGTACACGGCGACGTTGGCCGTCGTGGACGCCGCCGGGAACCGCGACAGCGACACGCGGACCGTAACAGTGCGCACCGCGAGCGACTCCGAGGGTGGTGACGACACCCGCGTCGTCTACGTCGGCGGTGGCGGCGGCGAGAGCGGGAGCACGGGTGACGGCGGGAGCGGTGCGAGCGAGCCGACGAGCACCGGAACGAACACGACGACGACCACGAACCAGACCACGACGACGGTGACCGACACGGCCACGACGTCGACCGCGACGACCACGACGAACGGGAGCGTGGGCGGCGACACGGCCGAACGGACGACGGCGAGCGACGGCCGAGCGGACAGGACCGGCGAGACGGACGAACACTCGTCCTCGCGGCGTGAGCTGGCCGAGACGGTGCTGAGCGCGCTCGCCGCCCTCGCGGCGCTCGGGTTCACGGTCCGTCCCTAGTCCGCCGCCGGGGGCGACACGACCTGCGCCGTCGAAAGCTGTGTCGCGCCGTAGACGATGACGCCGCCGAGGACGACGAGGACGGCGGCGAGGACGAACGCGGCGTCGAAGCGGTAGGACGCCACCCAGCCGCCGAGGAGACTGCCGACGGCACCGGCGACGGCGGAGAGGGCGGCGTACGTCCCGAGGATCCCCCCACGGGCGTTCGCGGGCGCGAAGCGCGAGACGATGGCGGTACCGGTGACGGCGATGAACGCCCACGTGACGCCGACGAGGAAGAGGAATGCCCCGACGACGGCGAGCGGTCCGAATCCGCCCGAGGTGAGGACGCTGAAGCCGAGGAGGCCGACGGCGGCGACGCCGAGGAACGCGCCCGCGCGCAGGCCGAGCGCGCCGCCCTGCACGAGGCGAACGTCGTACTGGCCGCTGATGACGCCCGCGCGCTCGAAGAGCACCGTCGAGGCGACGTTGTTCACGAGGTAGAGCGCGAACACGCCACCCGACGTGAAGCCGACCTTCGACTTGAGGTAGAGCGGGAGCGGCGCCCAGAAGACGGCGAACCCGGTGAAGAAGCAGAACGCGGCGAGGAAGTAGACCCAGAGCGCGCTCGGCAACTCGGCGCGGAGGCGACGCAGCCGCGCGACGGAGAGCGCGCGCGACGCCCAGAAGACCCGGTTCGTCCCGAAGGAGAACGTCGCGTCCTGTGTATTCCGCGAGGTCCGCGAGAGGATGGTCGCGACGTGACTCGACCGTCGCGGCCCGACGTCGAGGGCAGCCTCGCGGGGGAGCGAGCGCGCCGCGAGCACGGCGGCCGCGACGCCGAAAGCAGCCGCGAGCGCGAACAGCGACTCCTGGACGACGTCCGCAGCGACGACGGCGGCGACACCAACTGTCCAGACGGTACCGATGACGAGGCCGCCAGTCGAGCCGTAGCCCTGGAACTTGTTCAGGCGGGCGATGCGGACGTTCCAGTTCGACTCCGGGGTGTCCGCGACGACGAGCATCGTCACGACGGGCGAGATGGCGGCGAGCGAGAACGCCAGCACGGCGTTCACGGCGACGACGGCGGGCACCGTCTTCAGGAACGGGAGGACGGTGAGCGCCACCGCGCCGGTGCCGAGCGCGACGAGCACGACGCCGCGACGGTTCCCGGTGCGGTCGGCGTAGCGGCCGGCGAGCACCGCGCCGGGCGCGCCGACGAGCGAGGAGAGCGACGCGGAGATGCCGAGCGCCGCCGACCCGCCGCCGAGCGCGACGATGTAGAGCGGGACGAGCAGGCCGGCGACGCTCGAGGCGACCGCGGAGAGCGAGAGGGAGTAGAGCCAGCGGTCCGTGTCCATATCGGGGCGATGTCCGGCGACGCCTAATCCCTATCGCCGGCGCTCAGAGGCGACCGTCGAGCGTCGGGCCGTCGTCGGTCCACGCGACGCGCCACGGACGGGCGAGCGTGTAGGGGTGGTCGGTGTCGTAGCCCTCCTCGGAGCCACCCGTCCACGTCATGAAGCCGGTGTCGCCGTCCGGCGTCTCGGCCCAGCGGCCCGTATATCCCGGCACGTCGTCGCCCAGCAGTAGGTTGTCCGCCGGTTCGCGGAAGTCGGCGTCGAGCGCGTCCGCGACGAGGTAGCGCACGCCCGTTTCGCGCTCGCGCGGGTTGTCGTCGGCGTACTCGTCGCGTTTCACCGAGAACAGCATGTACCACTGGTCGTCGTGGTAGTGGAGGTCCGGCACCTCCATCTTCTCGTAGGCGCCGGGCGAGCACGCGGGCGGGAGCACCTCCCACTCCACGAGGTCGCTGGAGCGTGCACGCGCGATACAGCCGCGTTCGCCCGCGGGCTCGCGTTTGTCGCGCGCGGTGATGAACGCGAACCAGTCGCCGGAGTCCGGGTCGCGGACGACCTCGGGGTCGCGCCACGGCGTCGTCCCGTCCACCGTCTCCGTGTGGTCGGCGTACCACCGGCTGTCGGCCTCGATGAGTGGGTTCGCGTCGTGGCGCGTCCACGAACGGAGGTCGTCGCTCACCGCGACGCCGACGCGCTGCGTGTGCCCGGGGAACCCACCCGGTTTCGTCTCGCGGCCGCGCCGGCCCGTGTAGAAGAGGTAGTACTGCTCGCCGTCGGAGACCGTACACCCCGTCCAGAGCGCGGCGTCGTCCCACGCGTCGCCCGCGTCGGGGACGAGCGCCGTCCCCTCCCACGTCCACGTGCGCAGGTCCGCGGAGGTGGCGTGGCCGATGGAGGCGTTGAAGTGGCGCGTCGACTCGTCGGCGACGCGCGGCGCCTGCAAGTGATAGAGATGATAGGTGTCGGCGTCCCGGTAGAGCCAGAAGTCCCAGAGGAACATCCCGGGCGGGGCGTACGTCACGGCGTCGTCCTCGGCGTCGCTACGAGACATACCGGAGTCGAACGCACGCGGGACGGATAGTGTTTCGACTAGTGTGAGCGGGCACCACGAAAAGACCGACCGGGAGGCGACGCCTCAGTAGAGGGCGTCGGTGATGTCGTCGTCGAGGGTGTCGAACTGGTCGAGGTGGACTTCGCGCTCGGCCCGGAGCTTCGAGAGCTCCGACTCGTAGTCCGGGAGGGCCTCGGCGACGTCGAACTCGTCCATGTCCATGCCGGGGACCTCAGCGGGAACCGTGAGATCGGTGGCGTCGTCGTGCTCCCACTCAAGGGTACCCCGCGAGATTTCGCGCAGCAGCGTGATGGTGTCGTCGACGCCGACGTCCGTCGTGCCGACCTGCCCGGTGTTGAGGACGTAGCAGTCCACGTCGAGGTCCGCGATGAGGTCGCGGAAGCGGTTGCCCTCCTCGCCCGCGGGCCCGACGATGAACGGGTTGGTGCCGACGACGCGGATGGACTCGCCGGCGGCGCTCGGGTCGCCCGCGCTCGTCTGGACGGACTCGCCGAGCATGAACGCCACCGCGGCCTCCTCGGGTGTGAGTTTCGCGACCGGCGGCATCGCGGGGTTGCGCGTGATGAAGAAGATCTGGTCGACGCCCGGCAGGTCGATGTCGTCGCCCGCCGAGGAGAGTTGGTCGCGCTCGATGACCGCGCGGCCGTTCGTCGTGTACTCGTCGCTGTCGAAGTCGACGGTGCCGTCCTCGGCGACGTCGACGTTCTCGAGGACAGCCGTCTCGTCGGTCACCGCGTCGTACATCGCGGGTTCGGTCTCCGCGTCGAGGCCGTAGGTCTTCACGAAGAGGCCCTTGCCCTCGCTGCCGGCGACCGAGCCGTCGGGGAGGAGCGCGCAGACGTCGTCCTGAAGCATCGTCGCGTCCTCCGGGTCGTCCAACCAGAGGTCGTGGGCGGTCAGCGTCGACTTGCCCGTCCCGGAGAGCCCGAGGAAGAGCTGACCGACGTCCTCGAGTTCGCCGTCCTTACCTTCGAGCGTGACGCGCTTGCTACCCGCGTGGAGGCCGAGGCCGCCCATGCGCTTCGCCTCCAGCATGAAGAGCCGGAGGAAGGACTTCTTCGCCTCGCCGGTGTAGTCGCTGCCCGCGACGACTGTATAGCCCTCCTCGGGGAGGACGCGGATGCCCGTCTCCTCCCAGTCGGGGAGTTGGACGGTGTAGAAGTCCGGCTCCGCACCCTCCGGGGCGGGTTCGAGGAGTTTGGAGAGGCTGAGCGCGATACGCCCGTACTCCTCGGGCACGTAGTAGCGGCAGACGTAGGAGTGGTCGGGATGGCGGCCGACCTGCCGGTCGACACAGACGAGGTCGGCGTCGGCCGTCGCGGCCGTGACGTCCGCCACGAGCGCCCGGTCCTCGTCGTCGAATTCGTCGTCGATGGTGTTCTTCGTCAGCTCGGACTTCCGCGACCGGTCCTCGCTGACGTAGGAGGGCGCGCCGAACTCGGTGGTCGTCTCGAGATGGCTGGAGAACGCCCGAAGCTCGTCGGTCGAAGGGTTATACACCACGTTCTCGGCCTGCTCCGGGTCGGGGAGCGAGGCGACAAACTGGTCCGCCGACGACGTCTGCCGTTGCATCGTGTAGACAGATGGCGAATGTCACGTATAAAGGTTCACTAACTGTAGGTGTAGTAAAGATTCTCGGCACAGGGAACGACACCTGTCGAAACCGCAAGAGGGCGCGGCGACGATGGCGGAGAAGTGTTCCCGCATGCCGTGTGGTCTGACAACACAGAGACAGCTGCTTGACGCTTCGGTATCGGATGCAGCGCAGTGTGACGACAGTGGTGGGCTCCGGCCGCGCCCGCCACACGGGTTTTCACCGAGGGCGTCGAACCCTGTCCCATGTTCGACGACCGCACGGACGCGGGCGAGCAGTTGGCGACGCGACTCCGCGAAGAGGACGTCGAGGCCGACCTCGTTGTCGGAATCCCGCGCGGCGCGCTCCCGGTGGCGCGACCCGTCGCGGACGCCCTCGACGTCCCGCTCGACATCGTCGCCGCGAAGAAGATGGGTGCGCCGGACAACCCCGAGTACGCCATCGGGGCCGCCGCGCCCGACGGAAGCGCCTGGCTGAACGAGGACGCCATCGACCGGCTCGGCGTCTCCGAGGAATACGTCGATGCGGAGCGCGAGCGCGCCGCTGACACCGCCCGCGAGAAGGAGGAGACCTATCGGGAGGGTGAGCCCGAACCCGTCGCGGGCCGCCGCGTCGTCATCGTCGACGACGGCGTCGCGACGGGCGCGACGATGACTGCGAGCGTACGGCGCCTCCGGAACGCGGGCGCGGACTCGGTTGTCGTCGCGGTGCCCGTCGGCCCGCCCCGGACGCTGGACAGACTCCGCGGGGAGGCCGACGCCGTCGTCGCGCTCCAGGAACCCGAGCGCTTTCAGGCGGTCGGCCAGTTCTACCGGTCGTTCGGCCAGGTGAGCGACGAGGAAGCCCGCGCATACCTGCGCGACTGACCGGGCGATGCCGTCGAACGTCGTCGCCGGCGCACTGGTCACTCGTTTCGGCCGCCGCACCCGCGAAACCTATCAGGAATTCCGGGATTTTCGGGGGAATTCGGCGGTGTCTGGGACCGATTCAGCCGCAGTTTACATTTACCGGGAAGGTGAAGGGCCACTCGCATGGCAGAACTCATCGTCAAGGCCGCCGTCAAGGACGCGCTGGAAGGCAAGAACGTCGCCGGGGATTTCTACGAGGCGCTCGACGACGAAGTCGAGGCGCTCATCGAGGACGCCGCGGAGCGCGCCGACGCGAACGGCCGCAAGACCGTCCAGCCGCGCGACCTCTGAACAGGCCGCCTCACCTATCGTCCCCGCTTTCTTTGCGACCGTCGTCGAGCCGTGGCTCTCGCCGGCGTGGTGGTGGACGCAGAATATGACGGCGGTGCGCTCCGCTATCGACGATGACCGCGGCCCCGCGGGCAATGTCGGACGAGTGGTAGCGACGGGGCGACACCCCGCGGGTCGTGGGGGTCACCGCGGCGTCGCGTGGGTGCGGGGCGCGGCTTAGCGCTCGACGTGGTAGTAGACGGGGAACTCCTCGCCACAGTCCCGGCACGTCGCGCGGACCTTCCCGTCCGCGTCGTCGTCCCGCCGCGAGACGGAACTCCCGGCGGGAACCAGGACGGTGGCGAGCGTGTCACAGGTCGGGCATCGGACGGAGCGTCCCGTTGGCTTCTCAGCCACGTACACACTCAACGCCGCTCGTAAATATCGATAGTGCACATACTGATAGGGTCCATCTCGAGGTATGGGTATCAGTATCAGTCTCGATGCCGTCCCCGGAGTCCGGCGCGTCCGATCGGCGGCGAGACGCGCCGCGTCGTGTGTATCGGTGGCGAGTGCCCCCACCTCGCGCCTTTTCCGTGGTTGGACCGTTTGGTCAAGTAGGCATGAGCGAGAAAATCGCCCCCGACGCGGACTGGGACGCACTCTACATCGACGGCGAGTGGACGCCGAGCGAGAGCGGCGAGACGATTCCCGTCGAAGACCCCTCGACCCGCGATGTCTTCACCGAGGTCGCGGCCGGCACCGAGGCCGACGTCGACCGGGCCTACGAGGTCGCCGCGGAGGCCCAGGAGGAGTGGGCCGAGGCCCCGCCAGCCCAGCGGCAGGCCGTCATCCAGCAGTTCCACGACGCCCTCCACGAGCACAAGGAGGAGATCATCGAGGTGCTCGAACACGAGGTCGGCGGCTCGCGCATCATGGGCGAGACGTCCATCCAGATCGCCGACGACCACGCCAGCGAGGCGGCGACGCTCCCCCGACGCCTGAAGGGCGAGCACGCGGAGTCGAACATCCCCGGTAAGGAGAACATCCTCCAGCGCGGCCCGAAGGGCGTCGTCACGGTCATCTCGCCGTGGAACTTCCCGCTGAACCTCTCGATGCGCGCCGTCGCGCCCGCCATCGCCGCCGGGAACGCCGTGGTGCTCAAGCCCTCCACGAACTCCCCGATCTCCGGTGGGTTGCTCTTCGCGAAGCTCTTCGAGGAGACCGACCTCCCCGACGGCGTCATCAACGTCGTCACAGGGAAGGGCTCCGAGATCGGCGACCGCGTCGCCTCCCACCCCGAGAGCGACGTCGTCGCCTTCACCGGCTCGACCGAGGTCGGCCAGCACGTCGCGAGCCTCGCCGGCGAGAACCTCGCCGTCCCCGCGATGGAACTCGGCGGGAACAACGCCCACGTCGTCACCGCGGACGCCGACCTCGACCGCGCCATCGACGGCGCGACCTTCGGGTCGTTCGTCCACCAGGGCCAGGTCTGCATCAGTATCAACCGCCACATCGTCCACGAGGACGTCTACGACGAGTACGTCGAGCGCCTCGCCGAGCGCGCCGAGGAGCTCCCGGTCGGGAGCGCGCACGAGGAGGACACCATCGTCGGACCCATCATCGACGAGGGCCAGCGTGACGAGATGCTCGGCTACGTCGAAGAGACCGTCGAGCAGGGCGCGACGCTCGAAACCGGCGGCGAGACCGCCGACATCGAGGGCGTCGAGGACTCCCTCGTCGTCAAGCCCACCGTCCTCTCGGACGTGACGAACGACATGCCCGCGGCCGCGAACGAGCACTTCGGCCCCATCGCGCCGGTGATTCCGTTCTCGGACGTCGACGAGGCCGTCGAACTCGCGAACGACACCGAGTTCGGCCTCTCCGGCGCCGTCCACGCCGGCGACCTCGAGGTCGCAAAGGACATCGCCGACCGCATGGAGACCGGGAACGTCCACATCAACGACCAGCCCATCAACGACGAGGCGCACGTCCCGTTCAGCGGCATCGGCGCGTCCGGCATGGGTCACTACAACAGCGACGCCTTCCTTCAGGAAGTCACCGAGACGAAGTGGATCAGCATCCAGCACGAGCCGCGCGACTACCCGTTCTAACGGCACTCCGGTAGTCGTCTCGGCGTCGTCTCACACCCCATCGCCGTCGACGCAATAGTTGGCACGACCGGCGCGGTCGAAGCGGCCACATCGTTTTTGCGTACTTTCTCCGAATCCACCACTAATGTCCGAACACCACATTCCGAAGGGTGTCAGCCTCGACACGCTTCAGGAGATAATCGCCGGCTGGGGACAGGTAGGGGCCGCCGACGAGCCACAGTACACGACGGACGTCGAGGAGGTAACGAGCGTCAGCGACGCCGTCGGCCGCCAGACCCGGTTTCTGGAGGAGCTCGGCGTCCTCGAGCCACACCGGCAGAAACACCGCCTGACCGACGCCGGCGAGGCACTGGCCACGGCGCTCCGTGACGGGAACGAGGAGGCCGCGAAGGAACGGGCCCGCGAGATGCTCGACAATTGGGCACTCACCGAGGACGTCCGGGGCGTCCTCGACGGGAACCCGATGGACGAAGACGACCTCGCGCCCGTCGTCGCCGACCTCGCCGACCAAGACCTCGACACGAGCCGCGTGGACACCGGCATCAGGACGCTCCTCGACCTTTACGAGTGGGCCAACCTCATCGAGCGCGACGAGGAAGGCCAGTATCACCTCCCTGCGGGGGAGAACGGGGCAGGCGAGGGCGGCGCGGAGAGCAAGGCCGAGGACAGAGACACAGTAGAAACCACCGAGGGGACGGAGTCCGCGGAAGCCGAATCGACCCCGTCGGCGGTCGAGCAGGCGAAGTTGACGGCGTCGGAAGCCGCCGAGACGGCTGAGACCGCGGTGGAAGCGACGGAGCAAGCGACCGAGGACGTCACGGCGACGGCCGAGGAGTCGCCAGAGGCCGCCGAGACGCTCGAGCGGACCATCGAGGACGTGGCCGAGCAGACGGTAGCGGAGACGGCGCGGGACACCGCGCGCGAGGCGGCGACGGAGGCCGCCGAGCAGACGGCCCGCGCGGTCGCCGAGGAAATCGCCGAGGACGTCGCTACCACGGCCGCCGAAACCGCCGCCGAACGGACCGCAGAGGACGTCGCCGAACAGACGGCCGAGAGCGTCGTCGAGGAGACGGCGGGGGACGTCGAGGAAGTCGCCGAGACGGCGGAGGATGCCGCCGAGACCGCACGGGAAGTCGCCGAGGCAGTCGATAGCGAGGCCGTCGAGGAGACCGCCGAGGCGGCCGCCCGGGACGTCGCCGAATCGGTCGCCGAGGAAGTCGCGACGCGGGAGGCCCGCGATGTGGCCCGAGACGTCGCCGAGGAAGCCGCGCGCGACGTGGCGGCGGACGCCGCCCGAGAGGTCGCCGAGGAGGCGGCGCAGCGTCGCGCCGACAGCGTCGCGCGGGACGCCGCGGAGGAAATCGCCCAGGAGACGGCCGAGGAGACCGCGGAGTCGGTCGCCGAGCGGACCGCTCAGGACGTCGTCGAGGAGACGGCCGAGGACGTCGAGCAGGCCGCCGAAACCGCCGCAGAGGCCGCCGAAACGATAGAGGACATCGCCACGTACGCCGAGCGCGGCATTGCCGCGACGGCATCGGACGCCACGGAGGAGGTCAGCGAGGGAGTCGGCGAGACGGCCGCTGAAGCGGGCGAGGCCGCCGCCGAAACCGCCGAGGAAACGGTGGCCGCTGGCGAGGACGCGACAGCAGCCAGCACGGAGGGGGCGGAATCCGGCGAGGAAGTGTCGGCTGGCGATTCGAGCGAGTTCGCGGAGCAGGCGCTCTCCGAGGCCACCGAGGGGACGACCGACGACGTCGAGGAGGCCGCCGAGGAGATGACGCGCGAACTCGTCGGCGATGACGGCGAAATCGAAATCACGTTCGACGGCGAACCCGGCCTCACCATCGACGTCGACGGGGACTCCGGGGCCTCGATTCGCGTCGACCGGGACGTCGACGTGGCGGACGCCGACCTCCCCGAGGGCGTCCAAATCGAAACGGATGGGGAATCGTCGGACGATACGAACCTCGAAACGGACGGCGGCGGGCGGCCGATGACCGATGGGGGGACGATTTCGCTGGGCGAGGACGAGGAAACCGTCCACATCGACATCGATTCTGGCCCCGGAATCACCATCTCCGTCGGCGGCGAGGAAGGCGGCGAAGAAGCGGCGGAGTCCGGCGAGGGTGAGGAGACAGAGGAAGCGGGTGAAGGCGAAGAAGCGGGTGAAGGCGAAGAAGCCGCCGAGCAGGCCGCCGAAGAGGCGGAAGAAGTCGCCGAGCAGGCCGCGGAGACAGTCGAGGAGGCGGCCGAAGGAGCGGCAGAAGAAGCCGAAGAGACAGCCGCCGAAGAGGCGGAAGAAGCCGTCGAAGAGGTCGAGGAGACAGCCGCCGAAGCCGAAGAAGTCGCCGAAGAGGGCGCGGAGGAAGCAGCCGAGGCCGGCGAAGAAGCGGCAGAAACCGACGTCGCAGAGGAGCTCTCCGACCTGGAGGACGTCGAATCGGCCGAAGACCTCGTCGAGACCGTCGCAGAGGCGGCGTCCGAAGCCAAAGAAGCCGCTGAGGAGGCACGCGAGGCCGCCGAGCAGGCCCAGGCCGTCGCACAGCAGGCATCGGGCGCTGCCGGCGGAAGCGGAAGCGCGGACAGTTCCGAGCCGGCGACGCAGCCACACGCCCTCTCGCTCGACCTCGACGTCGACGCCGACTCCGAGGACTTGGAGGCCATCGTCCGCGGGATTCGGCGCGGCCTCACGCCCAAGGAGAGCTAGCGGGCGAGCGCCGTGCTCGACGCGCGCAGTTTATCGCAGAAAAACCGGGTGCTCGACGTTCGGCGCGGCGTTCAGTAGCCGGTGCCGAGGTAGGTGTGAATCGCGTTGTCCTCCTCGAGTTCGTCGACGAGAGCGACGGCGAAGTCCTCCATCGAGATGTAGCTCTCGCCCTCCTCGTCGGCGACGAGCTCGCCCTCGGCGGTGCGGTACTCGCCGGTGCGCTCGCCCGGTTCGATCATCGCCGCGGGCGCGAGGTAGGTCCACCGGAGGTCGTCGCCTTGCTCTTCGAGGACGTCGTAGGCGTCGATGGCTTCGCGTGCGAGCGCCTCCCACTCCTCGGGGAACTCCTCGGTCTCGACGAGGCGGGTGTCGGGGCCGACCTTCAGGCCGCCGGCGCCGCCCGTCCAGACGAGGCGCTCGACGCCCGCCCGACCCATACCCTCGATGACGGCGTCCATCATCTCGGGGAGGACGTCGGGTTCCTCCTCGCCGCTCGGGCCGAGCGTGGACGCGACGGCGTCGTGACCGGTGGCGAGTTTCGCGACGTCGTCGGGGTCGCGGGCGTCGCCCTCGACGGCGACGAAGTCCTCGTCGTCGATGCCGTCGACGGTGCCACTGCGGGAGACACCAGTGACGCGGTGGCCACGCGAGAGCAGTTCGTCCGCGACGCGCTGACCGATTCGACCGCTCGCACCGAGTAGGAGTACGTCCATACGTGACAGTTCCCGCGAGCACCTGATAGCGTTTTGGCAAGGAGACCAGTTCGCTCGTTTCTCGCACCCCGAAGCGACGATCGGTGAGAGAGGGCCGGCGGCCTTTATTGGGCCGCGACGCGTCCGCCCTGCATGAGTCTCCTATTGGACGTCACCGTCGCGGTCGTCGTCCTCCTCGTCGTGGTCGCCGTCATCCTCCCGGCGTACGGGCGGGCGAAGCAGGAACGCGAGCGGACCGAGCGCTTGCAGGCGTTCGAGCAGCAGGCGGGCACACGCGTCATCACGATGATTCACCGCCAGGAAGCGCTCTCCATGATGGGCGTGAGTCTGAGTCGCTACATCGACATCGAGGACTCGGAGGCGGTGTTGCGCGCGATTCGGAAGACCGACGACGACGTCCCCATCGACATCATCCTCCACACACCCGGAGGATTGGTGCTCGCGGCGAAACAGATCGCGTGGGCGCTCGCCGAGCATCCCGCGGACGTGACGGTCTACGTCCCCCACTACGCGATGTCGGGCGGGACCCTGCTCGCGCTGACCGCCGACGAGGTCGTGATGGACCGGAACGCCGTCCTCGGCCCCGTTGACCCGCAACTCGGCGGGTACGCGGCGGCGTCGATTCGGAACGCCGTCGAGCGCAAGGACCCGAGCGACGTCGACGACGAGACGCTCATCCTCGACGATATGGCCGAGAAAGCCCTCACGCAGGTCGAGCGGAGCGTCTCCGAATTGCTGGAGGCGCGCGGCGTCGAGCACGCGGCCGCCGCGGAGTTGGCGGAGACCCTGAGCACCGGCCAGTTCACGCACGACTACCCGATTCGCGTCGCGGAGGCGCGCGATCTCGGCCTCGACGTCTCGACGGAGATGCCGGCCGAGATCTACGACCTGATGGAGCTCTACTCCCAGCCGCTCAACCGCCGGCCGTCCGTCCGGTACATCGACGCGCCGTACCGGGTGACCCAGCCGAGCAGCGCGGGAGCGACCGACGTTCGGACGGGCGAGCGCCGCGAGGACTGACCGCCGCAACCGGCCGCCGCGTTCGGGCGGTGGCGTCGTGGTCCCGGTGTGAGGACATTTATGGCGGCCGCGGGTGAGCTATCGGGACGAACGATGAGTGACGCCCGCGCGCTCGACGATGCCGTCGAGGACGCCCTCGAACGCCTCTTCCGGAGCGGCCGCACGAACGCTCTCGTCGCGTGGGCGCTCGTCGCCGTCCTCGCGCTCGCTTTCGTGGAGAGCCTGCTCGACGTTGACCACCTCTGGATACTCTTCGTCGCCGCCACCGCCGCCGTCGTCCTCGTCCCGCCGCTCGCCTACCGCGACTGGCGGGTCATGCTCCCGTGGGAGTTACTCGTGCTCGCGACGCTCCCGATACTCGTCCGGGGCCTCTTCGGTGGCACCGTCGGAACGTTCGCCACCTCGCTCGCCGTCGCCGCGCTCGCGCTCACCGTGACCGCCGAACTCCACATGTTCACGGCGCTGCGCGTCACCCGCTGGTTCGCCGTCGCCCTCGTCGTCGCGACGACGCTCGCCGCGGCCGCCGCGTGGGCGATGGCGCGCTGGGCGCTCGACGCCACGCTCGGCACCGCCTACCTCTCCACGAACGACGCGCTCATGGCCGAGTTCGTCCACGTCACGCTCGCCGGCGTCACCGCCGGCGTCCTCTTCGACGCCTACTTCCGGCGGCGCGACCGGCAGTTGCGCCGCGTCATCGCGCGCATCGTCCCGCGGGTGGTCCGGCGATGAGCCCTCGCCTCCCGCGACTCTCGCGGCGCGCCCAGCTGCGACTCACGCGCGCGATGCAACTCCTCCTCGCCGGTATCGTCGCCTACGGTCTCCTCACCCGCCAGCCGAAGGCCATCGTCAACGGCGCGCTCGCGCTCTGCGTCACCGCCCTCCCCGCGCTCCTCGAACGTAACTATCGGCTCCCACTCGACCCGTGGCTCGGCCTCTGGATTACGCTCGCCGTCTTCCTCCACACGCTCGGCTCCGCCGGCCTCTACGGCGCAATCAGCTGGTGGGACCACCTCACGCACGCGATGTCCGCCTCGCTCGTCGCCGGCGTCGGCTACGCCGTCGTGCGCGCCGTCGACCTCCACAGCGACGACGTCCGCGTCCCCCGGCGCTACATGTTCGTCTTCATCTTCGTCGTCGTGCTCGCGTTCGCCACGATCTGGGAGCTCTTCGAGTACGCCCTCGACGTCATCTCGCACGCGACCGGTGTGACGATGCCGCTCGCCCAGCACGGCCTCGATGACACCGTTCGCGACCTCGTCTTCAACTCCGTCGGCGCGCTCCTCGTCGCCGTCTTCGGCCAGACGCACCTCTCGGACGTCGCCGAGCGACTCCGCGAGCGCATCGGTTCGGACTGAAGCGGCCGAGCGGGCATCGGTACTAATGTCGAGAGCGCGCTATCCCGAGACATGGACGAGTCCGACGCGGAGCCACGAGCCTTCCAGTACGACGCCGACGTCGACCCCGGCGAGAAACGCCAGTTCCGCTACGAGGTCGGCGAGACCTACCTCGGCGACCCCGTCGAGGTGCCGGTCACGGTCATCAACGGCGAGCACGCCGGCCCGCGCGTCTTCATGACCGCCGCCGTCCACGGCGACGAACTCAACGGCGTGAAAGTCCTCCAGGAGGTCGCCGACCGATACACGCCGAGCGAGATTCACGGCACGCTCGTCCTCCTGCACGTCGTCAACGTCCCCGGCTATCAGGCCCAGCAGCGCTATCTCCCCATCTACGACCAAGACCTCAACCGCTCGTTCCCCGGGAAGGAACGCGCGAACACCGCCGAACGGATGGCCCACCACGTCTACGAGCAGTTCGTCAGCGAGTGCGACCTCGGCCTCGACTTCCACACCTCCACGCGCAACCGCACCACGATGTATCACGCGCGCGCCGACGTCGGCACCCCCGAGGTCGAGCACCTCGCGGAGGTGTTCGGCGCGAACGTCATCCTCTCCGGGGAGGGCGACGAAGGGTCGCTGCGCGCCGTCGCCACCAAGAACGGCATCCCGACCATCACCGTCGAGATGGGCAAAGCCCACCGCTTCCAGCCCGCGCTCATCGAGAAGGCGCTCGAGGGCGTCGAGAACGTCCTCGCCGACTACGGCGTCTATCCCGACGGCGAGGTACGCGAGCCCGCGTGGCGGAAAGTGATGGGGCCGACGGAGGAGAAGCGCTGGATTCGTGCCGACACCGGCGGCCTCGTCGAGATGGAGTGGGGGCCGAACCCGCTCGTCCACGAGGGCGACCCCATCTGCACCGTCTCCGACCACTTCAAGGACGAGGAGCACACCATCGAGGCGCCGTTCACCGGCCTCATCGTCGGCGTCCTCGAGAACCCCGTCGCGCTCCCCGGGCACCCCATCTGTCACCTCGTCCGCCTCAGCCCCGAGACACGCGAGGAGATCGAGCGCGAGATCTCCCGCGGCGAGTTCGACGGCTATCGCTCCTACGGCCAGCGCTGGATGGCCGACGAGGAGGCGGCCGAGTAGCGCGCCCTCGCCCCGGCATCCCTCGAACGACTTATGCCCGAGGCGACTGTCGACTTCGAACAGACTGAGGATGGTTCGACTATGACGGACGCGCCGCCCGGTGGGCGCATCGCGCTCCGACACGACGGCGGGTGGCGTCGCGCCGGCGCCGTCTTCGCCGTCTCGCTCTCCCTGTATCTCGCCTTCGGCGGCTTCGCCGGCGTTTACGACGTCGCCACCGGCGTCGTGAGCGCCGCAGTAACGGCCGTCCTCCTCCGGCGCGTCGCGCTCCGCAACGGTGTCAGCTGGCAGACGCTCCGCAGACTCGGCCGGACCGTCGCCTTCCTCCCCGTCCTCTGCTGGGAAATCCTGAAGGCGAACGTCGCGCTCGCCGGCGTCGTCCTCTCGCCGTCGCTCCCGATATCGCCGCGCGTCCTCGACGTCGAGGTCGACACCGAGGACGACGTGGAGCGCGCGTTCTTCGCGAACTGCGTGACGCTCACCCCCGGTACCGTCATCCTCGACGTCCGGGGCGACGACTACTACGTCCACGCGCTCACCGAGGCCGCCGCGAGCGACCTCGAGGACGGCCGGCTCGCGCGCCGCGTCCACCGGATATTCACGAGCAAGGCACCCGAGGAGGGCGGGCGGGCGTGACGGCGCTCGAAACCGTGCTCGTCGCCACCGCCGCGGCGCTGCTCGGCCTCGCGTTCGTCTTCCTCGCGCGCGGCGTTGCCGGCCCCACCGTCTACGACCGCGTCGTCGCCATCAACGCCGTCGGGACGACCGTCGTCGTGGTCGTCGTCCTCCTCGCCGCCGCCTTCAAGGAGCCGGGCCTGCTCGACGTCGCCATCGTCTACGCGCTGTTGAACTTCCTGTTGAGCCTCGGCGTCGCGCGCTTCACCGGCGAGCGCGGGGTGACGCGATGACGAGCACGCTCGGCGTCGCTCTCGTCGCGCTCCTCGGCCTCGGGAGCGTCTTCTTCACGCTCGTCGCCGCCGTCGGCGTCGTCCGCCTCCCGGACGTCTACGCGCGCGCCCACGCCACCTCGAAGAGCGACACGCTCGGCACCGGCCTCGGCCTCGCCGCGGGTGCGCTCGCACTCGGATTCACACTCGACTCCGGCGTCGCGCTGTTCAAAGTCGTGCTCCTGACGGCGTTCGTTCTCGTCGCGAACCCCGTCGCCGCGCACGCCATCGTCCGCGCCGCCCACCTCGACGACGTCCCCACGGCCGGCGAGGCGGACGAGACGGAGGGGGATGCGACGTGACGCCGAGCGCGCTCGTTCCGCTACTGTTCGCGCTCCTGCTCGCCGTCGCGCTCGCCACCGCGGCCCTCCGCGACGCCTTCGACGCCGTCGTCGTCTTCAGCGCGTACAGCCTCGTGCTCGCCGTCCTCTGGACGGTCTTCGGCGCGCCCGACGTCGCGCTCACCGAGGCCGCCGTGGGCGCCGGCATCACCACCGCGCTCTTCCTCGCCGTCCTCGCACGCGTCGGCGGTCTCGAGCGCTATCGGGGTCGCGTCGGCGCACTCCGCCGCCTCGGGGACGTCGCACCCTCGTCGGCGCTCGCCGCCGGCATGGTCCTCGTCGCGCTCCTCGCGACGGTACCGGCGTTCCCGGCGGTCGGCGACCCGGACGCGCCCGCGTTCCGCCGCGTCGCACCCTACTACCTCGAACACGCCGGCCCCGACCTCGGCGTCGCGAACGTCGTCACCGCCATCATCGCCGCCTACCGTGGGTTCGATACCTTCGGCGAGGTGGTCGTCGTCTTCGCCGCCGGCCTCGCGACCCTGCTCGTCGCCCGCTCGGCGGGGTGGTCGCCGTGAGCGCGAGCGACGACGACCGGCGCGAAAGCATCGTCGTGACGCGCTCGGTCCGCCTGCTCGTCCCGTTCGTCCTCACGCTCGGCCTCTTCACGATGTTCCACGGGACGGCGTCAATCGGCGGCGGCTTCCAGGGCGGCGTCGTCGTCGGTGCGACCGTCGTGACGCTCGCGTTCGCGTTCGGCCTCGACCAGGTCGCCGACTGGCTCCCCGAAGCGGACGTCCTCGCCACCGCGACGGTCGGCGTCTTCGGGTTCGTCCTCCTGGGGACGGGCGCCGTCCTCCTCGGCGCGCCGTTCCTCGACTTCGGCGCCTACCCGCTGAAGAAGGCCCACGTCTACGGCGTCGAGGCCGCCGAACTCGGCATCGGCGTCACCGTCGCCGCGACCGTGATAGCGCTCCTGCTCGCCGTCGCCGGCCACTACGGGCGGCCCGAGACGGGCGAGGAGAGCAACGGAAGCGAGCAGCGCGAGAACCGCGAAGCACGCGACGGAGGTGCGCACTAATGGTGGACGTCCTCGGGCCGTTCGCGGGGCGCCTCGGCTACGTCGTCGCCGCCGTCCTCGTCGCCGTCGGCCTCTTCGTCGTCGTGGACGACGACCACCTCGTGAAGAAGGTCGTCGGCCTCAACGTCTTCCAGACCGGCGTCCTGCTCGTCTTCCTCCTCGTCGGCTACCGGACTGGCGGGGGGTTCCCGCTCGGCGGCCCCGGACCCGCGGTGAACCCACTGCCGCAGGCGCTCGTCCTGACGGCCATCGTCGTCGGGGTGAGCCTGAGCGCGCTCGCGCTCGCGCTCGTCGTACGCGTCTACGCCGCCTACGGCACCGTCTCCGAGTCCGAACTCCGGGAGGTGCTCGCCGATGAGTGAGTTCCAGCCGCTCGTCGCGCTCGTCGTCACGCCCGTCGTGCTCGCGGTGGCGCTCCCGCTCGTCGAACGGTGGGCGAGCCGACTCGCCGGCCCGCTCGCCACCGGTGCGTACCTCCTGCAGGTCGGCCTCGCTGCCCTCGTCACGAGTCGCGTCCTCAGCAGTGGCCCCGTGCGCTACGCGCTCGGCGGCTTCCCGCCCTCCTACGGCATCGAACTCGTCGTCGACGGCCTCGGCGCCGCCGTCGTCCTGCTCGTCGCCGTCGTCGGCCTCGGCGCACACACCTATACGCGCGTCCACGGCCCGCGGGACGCCGCCGCGCGCGCCCTCGGCCTCCTGCTCGTCGCCGGCCTCAGCGGCATCGCCGTCACCGGCGACCTGTTCAACCTCTACGTCTTCCTCGAGATAGCGGGTATCGCCGCCTACGCGCTCGTCGCGCGCTCCTCGGGCGGGGCCGCCGCGCTCGCCGCGTTCCGCTACCTCCTCGTGGGCACCGTCGGCGCGACGCTCTACCTCCTCGGCGTCGCCTACGCCTACGCCGCCACCGGCACGCTGAACTTCGCCGCGCTCGCTGCCTACCTCGCCAAGGCCGGTTACAGTGACCCGCTCGTCGTCGCCGGCTTCGGGTTCGCGCTCGTCGGCCTCGCCGTGAAAATCGCGCTCGTCCCCGCGCACACCTGGCTCCCGGATGCCCACTCGAAAGCGCCCGCGTCCGTCAGCGTCCTCCTCTCCGGCCTCGTGACGACCGCCGCCGTCTACGCACTCGTCCGCCTGCTCGCGTCCGTCTACACGCCCGCGTTCCTCCTCGCGAACCCAGTTTTCCGCGCGGCGCTCGTCGCCGCCGGCGTGCTCAGCGTCCTCGTCGGCGGCGTCGCCGCGTTCCGCCAGCACAAGCTCAAACGCCTCCTCGCCTACTCCACCGTCGCCCAGCTCGGCCTCGTCGTCGCCGGCGTCGGCCTCGCGAGCGAAATTGCCGTCCGGGGCGCCGTCATCCACCTCCTCGGGCACGCCGTCATGAAGGGCGGGTTGTTCCTCGCCGCCGGCGCACTCGCCGAACGCCACGGCGCGACGACGCTGGAGGCCTACGACGGCCTCGGTCGGCGCGAGCCACTGCTCGGCGGCGCCGTCGCCGTCCTCGCGCTCGGCATGGTCGGCTTCCCGCCGACCGTCGGCTTCGTCGGTAAGTGGTACGTCGCCGTCGGCGCCCTCCAACAGGGTGCGTGGGCGCTCCTCGCCGTCGTCCTCCTCAGTACGTTCCTCTCGCTCGCCTACTTCGGCCCACTCGTCCGACGGCTCTTCTTCCCCGCGTCGGACAGCGCGAAACCGGGCCACGACGACGCGAGTGGGCACCACGCGACCGACGGCGGGACGGACTACGGCGTGGAGAAGGGCGAGTCCGCGCCGGCCGACCCGCTGCCGGTCGGCGCGTGGGTCGGCCCCGTCGTCGCCGCCGCCGCGACGGTCGGCCTCGGAATTGGGGCACACTACGTGCTCCGCCTCGTCGGCCCCGCACTGGAGGTGTTCCCGTAGATGGAGTCGCTGCGCCCGCTCCTCGCCGTCTGCCTGCCCGCGCTCGCCGCACTCGGCATCTTCGCGCTCGCGGAGCGCCCGAACGCCCGCGAGGCCGTCAGCGTCCTCGCGAGCCTCGGGCTGCTCGGCGTCGTCGCGAGCATGGTGCCCGCCGTCCTCGCCGGCGAGACGTTCACGCTCACGCTCGCGCCGTTCGTCGCCGGGGTCCCGCTCGCGCTCCGCGCGGACGGGCTCGCGCTGCTCTTCGCCCTGCTCGCGAGCCTGCTCTGGCCCGTCGCCACTATCTACAGCATCGGCTACGTCCGCGCGCTCGACGAATCCCATCAGACGCGCTACTTCGCGAGCTTCGCCGCCAGCATCGCCGTCACGATGGGCGTCGCCTTCGCCGGCAACCTCCTCGTCCTCTTCGTCTGGTACGAACTCCTCACGCTCGCGACCTACCCGCTCGTCGTCCACAAGGGGAGCGCGGAGGCGAAACGCGTCGGCCGGCGCTACGTCGCGTTCGGCCTCCTCGGCGGGACGGCCGTCCTCGCCGGCTGTCTCCTCGTCTACGCGCTCGCCGGGTCGCTCGCGTTCACGCCGGGCGGCATCGCCGCGCTCACCGGCGCCGACCCCCTCCTCGTGAACACCGCGTTCGCCCTCCTCGTCGGCGGGTTCGGCGTCAAGGCCGCCGTCATCCCCTTCTACGTCTGGCTCCCGGACGCGATGGTCGCACCCACCCCCGTCTCCTCGCTCCTCCACGCCGTCGCCGTCGTCAAGAGCGGCGTCTTCGGCCTCGCACGCGTCGTCCTCTTCGTCTTCGGCCCCGAACTCGTCCGGACACTCGGACTGAGCGGCGCGCTCGCCGCGCTCGCCGCCGCCACCACCCTACTCGCCGCGTTGCTCGCCATCCGTCAGGAGCGCTTCAAGCGCGGCCTCGCCTACTCGACGGTCAGCCAACTCTCCTACATCGTCCTCGGCGTCGCCGTCCTCGTCCCCGACGCCGTCTTTGGCGCGCTCCTCCACATCGCCGCACACGCCTTCATGAAGCTCTCCCTGTTCTTCTGCGCCGGCATCATCTACGTCGAGACGCACGTCGAATACATCAAGCCACTCCGTGGGATTAGCCGCCGACTCCCACTCACCGCCGCGCTCTTCGGCGTCGCGGCCGCCGGCCTCGTCGGCTTCCCGCTACTCGCCGGCTTCGTCAGCAAGTGGTACCTGCTCGTCGGCCTGCTCGGCGACGGCCGCCTCCTCCTCGCCGGCGCCGTCCTCGTCGCCAGCCTCCTGAAACTCGTCTTCTTCTGGCCCATCGTCACCTCCGTCGTCTTCAGCGAGGCCACCGACGCGCAGCGCGACCGCGACCCCTCGACGGTGGGCGGCCCCGAACCCGGCAAGCTCTGGGAACACCGGACGTGGCGAAACGAGACGACGTGGCTCCTCCTCGGTCCGCTCGTCGCCGCCGTCGGCTTCGCCGTCGCGTTCGGCGTCGTCCCCACCGAGTTGCCGTTCTTCGGCCTCGCCGAGCGCGTCGTCACGGAGGTACTGGGCGCATGAGCGTGCTCACCGCCCTCCCGCCCGCAGTAGCGTTCTTCGCTGTCGCGCTCCTCGTCGCCGTCCTCCCGCGCAGGCTCGGGCACGCGCTCGGCGCAATCGGCCTGCTCGCCACCGTCGGCTGGACGAGCGTGCTCCCGCTCGGGCCCGCGCTCCCGGCGACCCTGCTCGGCTTCGACGCCGTTCTCCTCGACGTCACGCCCGTCGCTCGGCTGCTGGGGATGGCGCTCGGCGTCGTCGGCGCCGCCGCGCTCGGCTACAGTTACGCGAGCGGCGCCAACACCCGCCAGTCCGCGCTCGCCGTCGCCTACCTCGGCGCGGGCGCCGGCGCGGCGTTCGCCGGCGACTGGCTCACCCTCATCCTCTGCTGGGAGCTGATGGCGCTGTTCGCGACGGTGCTCATCTGGCACCACAGCAGCGACCGCGCGGCCGGCTTCCGCTACGGTCTCTACCACGAACTCGGCGGCCTCGCGCTCATCGCGGGCGTCCTCCTCCACTACGCGCAGGCCGGAACGTTCGTCTACGGCGACGGCATCACCGGCGGACTCCCCGCGCTCCTCGTCGCGCTCGGCGTCGGCCTCAACGTCGGTTTCGTCGGCATGCACGTCTGGCTCGTCGACGCCTACCCGAAGGCGCACGTCGCCACGAGCGTCGTCCTCGCCGCCGTCACCACCAAAGTCGGCGCCGTGACGCTCGTCCGCGCGTTCCCGACGGGCCGTCCCGCACTCGTCTACGTCGGCGTCGCGATGGTGCTCGTCGGCGTGACGTTCGCCGTCCTCCAGACGGACATGCGCCGCCTCCTCAGCTACCACATCGTCTCGCAGGTCGGCTACGTCGTCGTCGGCTTCGGCCTCGGCTCCGCGTTCGCGACGGCCGCCGGCGTCGCCCACCTCGTCAACAACGTCCTCTACAAGAGCCTCCTCTTCATGGTTGCCGGCGTCCTCGTCCAGCGCACCGGCACCGAGAACCTGAAGAAACTCGGGACGGACTGGCGGGCGATGCCGCTCACCGCCGCCGCGTTCGCCGTCGCCGCCCTCTCCATCACCGGCGTCCCCGGCTTCAACGGCTTCGTCAGCAAGGGCATGGTGCTCGACGCCGTCCAGAAAGCCCACCTCGACGTCCTCTGGTGGGCGCTCCTCGCCGGGAGCGTCGGCACCGTCGTTTCGTTCGCGAAGTTCGGCTACTACGCCTTCCTTCACGGGGATGACAGCGCCGGAGAGCGCCGAGACCTCTCGTCCGCACACGCGGCGTCGATGGGACTGCTCGCCGTCGGCTGTCTCGCACTCGGCGTCATGCCGGGACTCCTGTTCAGCTTCCTCCCCGACGCCGCCGTCGCGTACGCGAAACCGTTCGCACAGAAGCAGTTCACGAAGGCGGGTGCCGTCCTCCTCGTCGGCCTCGTCGCGTTCGCGCTCGTCCGGAAACCCCTCTCGCACGTCACACCAGTTCCCGACCTCGACGTCGTCTATCGCCGGGCCGGCCCGCACCTCCTCGCCGTCGCCACCGCCGGGGCCGCGCGCGTCGACGCGGCGATTCACGCACTCGAAGCCGCGATTGCGACCGGCGCGCGCTGGGTCGTCGCCGGCGAGCAGCCGGGCGTCGAGCGAGCGCGCAGATGGATGGCGAACCCGGCGGCAGTCGGCGCGAGCGTCGCCCTGCTCGCGCTCCTCGTCGCCGTCGTCCTCGTCGCCACCGTCGTCTGAGTCCCCACAGCCCTTTTGCCGGGCCGCGTCGTCTCCACGGGTATGTGGAAGGAGGAGTTCGCGACTCTCGACGACTATCTCAGCGACGAGTACGGCGACGACCTGCGCTGGTTCGCCGCCTTCGACGCCAAGAGCTACGACTACGACGTCTACCACGTCCGGAAAGACCTCCAGCAGGACCTCAAGGGCAACCAGCTCGACTACGTCATCCACCGTTCGCTCGCCTCGTTCAGCAAGCAGAACGCGGAAGGCGTCTACTTCCATCTCGGCGACGCCGACCACCTCGTCGCCGGCTACGAGCGCGGGAGCGCCCACCACGTCTTCCTCGACGACCGGCGCGGCCTCGTCGTGATGCTCGAACCCGACACCGACGTCACCCTCCCCGAATTCCCGAAGACGGTGCGCGAGAAAGCACGCGACTGAACCGTGACCGACCACGTCCTCATCCCGACCGACGGCAGTCGAGGCTCCGAACTCGCCGTCCCGCACGCCGTCGAGTACGCCGCGCGCCACGACGCGACGCTGCACGTCCTCTACGTCGTCGACGCGCAGTTCGCGCAGAACGAACAAGCGCGCACGACGCTCCAGCGCCGCGGCCGCGACGCCGTCGGACGCATCGAGCGGCAGGCCATCGAGCGCGGCGTGGCCGTCGAAACCGAACTCCGGGAGGGCACCCCCTTCACGGAGATTCTCGACGCCGTCGACGACTACGACGCCGACGTCGTCGTCATGGGCACGCACGGCCGCGCCGGCCTCGACCGACTACTCGTCGGGAGTGTCACCGAGCGCGTCGTCCGTGGCGCCGATGTCCCCGTCCTTACTGTCGGCGGCCCCGGGGGCACCGAGACGGCACCACCCTACGAGAACGTCCTCGTCCCGACGGACGGGAGCGACGCCGCGACTGCCGCGCTTGACGCCGCGACCGACTTCGCGCTGGCGTATGGCGCGACGCTCCACCTCCTCCACGTCGTTGACCTCACCGCCGTCGCCCCCGACGTCCAGACCGCGTTCAACGTCGATGTGCTCCAGCAGGCCGGCGAGAAAATCGTCGCAGACGCCGCGGAGCGGGCGCGCGACGCCGGCATCGAGGACGTCGTGACCGCCGTTGAACCCGGGACGCCAGTGGACGTCGTCCGGACGTACATTGACGACCACGACGTCGACTTCGTCGCGATGGGCGCACACGGCCGGCAGAGCCTCGAGCGCTTCCTCGTCGGCAGCACGACCGACCGCGTCGTCCGCTCCACCGACCTGCCCGTCCTCACCGTCCGCACGGAGTAGCGCGGACGGCAGCGGGCGGGGGCCCGGAGTTACGATTGGGAGTCACTCCGGCGACGGCGGCGACGCCGCGGGAGGTAGCGGAGCACCAGCCAGCCGCCGACGGCGACGAGCGCGAGCACCGCGAGCGTCACACCCGACTGGAGGGGCGTCCCCACGAATCCGCTTCCGGGGAGGCGGCGCCACGCCGCGAAATCAACGCCCGCAGTGAGGCGAAGCGCCGTCACCGCGAGGAGGACGGACGGAACCACGTACTTCACGATGGGGAGGACGACGCCGTCGCCGAGTTGGCGCTGGACGGACTCGCGGTCCTGAATCCACGTGAAGACGACGGCGATGAGGATGGCCGTCACGGGGAGGCCGAGCGTCCCCACCGAGTCATCCAGCAGGTCGAGGAACGGCTGGCCGAAAACCTGCAAGCCGACCGAGCTATAACTGAGCGCGGACGGGAGGCCGAGCAGGAGGATGAACGCCGTCACCGCGACGCTCGCGCGCTTCCGGGAGAGGGTCGTCGTCCGCGTCAGCGACGCAACGCCGACCTCCATCATCGACACCGACGGCGTGATGGCGGCGACGAAGAGCGCGCCGAAGAACGCAACGCCGACGAGCGTCCCGAGGATGCCGCCGATGGCGTCGAACGCCGTCGGGAGCGTCGTGAACGCGAGCTCCGTCCCCATCGCCGGCTGGAGGCCGAACGAGAAGACGAGCGGGAAGATGACGAGCCCCGAGAGCATCGCGACACCAAGGTCCGCGACGGCGATGAGGAGCGTCGACTTCGGAATGTTCGTCGCTTCGTCCAGATAGCTCCCGTAGGTGAGCATGATGCCCTGCCCGACGGAGAGCGAGAAGAACACCTGTCCGAACGCCGCGCTCCAGACGAGCGGGTTCGAGAGCACCGAGAACTTCGGCGTCAGGAAGAAGGAGAGACCCCGCGAGAACCCGGGGAGCGTCGCCGCGTACACCACGAGGCCGAGGAGGACGAGGAAGACGAACGGGATGAACACCTTCGCGATGCGCTCGATGCCCCGCTGGACGCCAAAGGAGACGATGGCGCCGACGACCACCGTACAGAGAACGAACGCGAGAATCGGCTGGAGCGTCGAGGTGAACCCCGCGAACGTCGTCTCGACGCCGAACACCGTGAACAACAGGAAGGAGAACACCCATCCGGTGATGACGAGGTAGTAACTCAACACCACGAGGACTGTGCCGCCAACCAGCCAGCCGACGACCGCGTACTCCTTGCGGATGCGTCTGAATGCCGAGACGACGTCCGCCTTCAGGTCGCGGCCGACGCTCATCTCCAGAATCATCAACGGGACCCCGAAGACGAACGCCGCGATGAAGTACGGGACGAGATAGGCCCCGCCGCCATTCTGACCGACCACCGCCGAGAACCGCCAGATGTTCCCGAGGCCGACGGCCGCCCCGATAGACGCCACGAGGAATCCGAAGCGCGAGGACCACTGTTCCTGTTGCATACGCACCACATCACGTCGACTCCCTTTGAAAGATGTGGCGGGGTACGCAACCGAGACACGGGTTTCGTGCCGTTTCACGGACGGCCGTCGCTCGGACCGACGCGTGCTGGACGTGGCGGGACACGCACCGATGAAACGACGCCGACTACTGACGTGTCAGAGTTCATCTCGACGTTACGCCCGGTCGGTGAGTTCGCCGGCGAGCAGAACCGTCCCCGCGACCAAGTTGACCATGCCCGTGAGGATGAACGCGTCGACGCCAAGCACGCGAGTCGTCGCTCGACCGGGTATGAGACGTGCGAACCCAAGGCCAGAAGGAGGGCACCGGTGCAGAGCAGAACGAGTCCTGCGAGCGCGGCACGACGCGTGAGTATCCCGGACAGCGACCGGCGGAAGACATACAGGATTGTCCGCAACTCGGACACAAAAACACTCGATGATCGGACATATCGGCAGCGGGCCCGGCATCGCCGCGCTCATCGCCCCCGACGACGCGATCAATCCCGACTCCGAATCCGCCGTCACCATCATCGGCATCGCGTGTGACCACGCACGTGCCACCGACACCATCCCCGATACGTCCAGGAATCCACCACAGCGCAACGTCTGTGACGAGCAACACCACCAGAACGCCACGACAGACCGCCGACCGTAACGCGTCCGCAACGCTCTTCAGCCGATCCGCCGGGACCGCTACCGTCACCTTAGGCGTCGCACGGTCGATCAACTGCTCGACGCGTTTGAACACGGTCATCTGCGGCTTGATGACCTCGAAATCCTCCTCCGTCGACTGTGTCGCCGAAAACACCGCTCCTCAAGTGCTGGACGCATCTGCTCAAGTTGCTCGTCTAACCGAAGAAGAACCCCCTTTGGCGGATTTGCACGAATCGTCGTCGGGACCACGTGATCGTTCACTCGAACGAACCTCCCGCTCCTCAAGGTCATCGCTTAGACTGTAGACATAACGTTTCGACACGTCCGCATCGTCCAATCGTCGCGGCCGTCGCCTCCCCTCATTCGAGGGTGGCGAGATACATGTCAATCCCCTTCGCTGAGAGGCCGAACTGTTCGAAAAAGGTCGGTGAGTTGAGCGTCGTCCATCGTCTCGTGCACGCTACTGCACACTAGACTCATTTAACCGCGTGAAGACCACTACGGCAGTATCGACGAACACGACGACTAGTGCAGTCGCTCGTCAGAAATGCGAAAAGCCCCCGAGCGATACCGCTATCGCTCGGAGGCTTATAACCGGGGTTCAATCGAACCCCACTATGAATGGAG
>NZ_JBNTKC010000004.1:0-285425 GCF_051195175.1 Halarchaeum sp. P4
ATCTCGAAATCAAGAACTCAAGTCCATTGCAGAACGTCAAACGGTGTAACCGCTTGCTTCATCCGATGATTAAGCAGACCTATCTAACAACTGCTTCAGACTCCGTTCTGAAGAAACCGTACTACAAACGACTCGTAACACTCGATATCTATAGATGAGCTCGGCGAGTGTCGCGGGGCTTGACCTGAGGTGGGTCACTGTCTGCCACTTGGCCCGAACACTCGACACGTACTGTGTCGGCGTGCCTCTGCTGTCCGTACCGCCAGAACCCCGAAGCGGCCGCGAATCGCTCACGCCGTCCCGACGTCTGCGTGTCCGTCGACGAATCGGGTCAGGACGAGCAGCGCGAGCGCCGTCGTCGCCAGTCCCACCGCCGCGACGGCGAAGAACGTGACCTGCACGCCCACGCGCTGGATGAGGTAGCCGAAGACCGGCGGCGCGACTGTGCTCCCGAGCATGATGCCGACGGTGACGATGGCGAAGCTCTTTGCGACCGTGCCGTGTGTGGCCAGGCGTTCGGTGAGTTGGTCGCGGGCAGGGCCGGCCATGCTTCTGACCGCGCCGAGGAGCAGGAACAACCCGACCGCGAGCACCGCCGGAACGACGTTCGCGGCGACGATTGCGACGAGGAGCGTGAAGCCACCGAAACTGGCGACGAGGATGTAGCCGCCGCTGAACTGGTCGGTCAGGTAGCCCCCGAGCAGGATTGCGCCCGCGCCGACGACGAAAATGCCCGTGAGCGTGAGGTTCGCGAGCCCCAGCGAGACGCCGTAGACGTCCGTTAGGAAGACGACGGCGTACGTCGTCACTCCCCAGTTCGCCGTCGAGGAGAAGAGCGTGAGCAGGGCGACCGCAAGGATGCCGGGGGCGGCGACGAGCGTCCGGAGTTCCGCGGCGACGCGTTCGCGAAGCGGTGTTTCGCTCGCGGTCGCCTCGACGTTCGGCGCCGTGATCGCGTCGTCGACGCGCCAGCCGACCAGTGCGGTGACGATGACGGCATACAGGAGGCCGACGGCCCCGATGAGGCCGACGCCATGTCGCCAGTTGAATCCGGGTATTGCGAGGATGGCCGTGATGACGACGGGCGGTGTCGCGAAGCCGAGACTGCCACCGAAGTTGTACACGCCGAATGCACGCCCGCGGGTGTCGTCGCTCGTCGCGTCAGTGAGGAGTGGATAGTGGGCGGGGTGGTGGCCGGCGACGCCGAGGCCGAGGATGACCTGCCCGAGCACGAGTTCGGGGAAGGAGGTCGCGAGCGCCGTGACGAGCGCGCCGACCGCCCCCAGGACCGAGGAGAGGCCGAGCGCGATCGTTCGGTCGTAGTGGTCGGCGAGATAGCCGAAGGGCAGCTGGAACGCGGTGTTGACCAGCGCCTGCGCGCCGAGCGCGAGCCCCAGCATCCCGATCGAGACCTGCAGGTCTCGCGAGAGAATCGGGAGGATGGGCGGGAGGAGGACGAGGAAGGCATGGTTGAAGAACTGCGAGCCGCTGATGAGGCCGACGACGAGTGCCGTCTGTTCCTCGACGGCGCCAGCCATCTCGCGTATTCGGGAGACCGGCATACGGAGAAGCCCACGAGGCTTCCGCTAAACGCTAACTGTTCCGGAAAAGCGCTCGTCGCGACGCTCAGTTCACTCCATCAACGACAGGACCGATGCCCGGACTCCTGGTCTCGGTCACCGTCGTCGGCCCCGAGTCACGGCCGGATGACGGCGCGCCCCTCGATTTCGTTGTGTTCGAGTTTCTCGGCGACGTCGTTGATCTCCTCGAGGTCGTATTCGGTGGTCGTGAGGTGGATTTCGCCCTGCTCGACGAGCGCGACGAGTTCTTGGAGTTCGGTGTAGGTGCCGACGAGGTTCCCTCGGTAGGCGAACTCGCCGTTGACGAGGTCCTGGGCGGGCCGATGGACGTGGCCGCCGTAGCCGATGATGTGGTGGTCGCCGCCGGGCGTGACGATTTCCGGGGCGAGGTCGGTGGTGGCGTCGGCGCCGACGAAGTCGAGGACTTGGGTGGCGCCCGCGCCGTCCGTGATGCCGTCGATGGCGTCGGCGACGTCCTCCTCGCTGGAGTCGACGGTGTAGTCCGCGCCGAGTCGGTCGGCGAGGCTGAGCGCCTCGTCCTTGACGTCGACGGCGATGGTCTGGGCGGCGCTCATCGCCTCGATGGCCTGCAGGCCGATGTGGCCGAGGCCGCCGATACCGATGAGGACGCAGTAGTTCCCGGGGACGAGTTCGCGCGTCGCCTTCTTCGCGGCGTGATAGGCGGTGATGCCGGCGTCGGCGTGCGGCGCGATGTCGACGGGGTCGACGTCCTCGAGCGTGATTGCGGCGCGCTCGGACGTGAGGAGGTATTCGGCGAACCCGCCGTCCGTGTCGAGGCCGGAGAACGCCGAGTTCTCGCAGTACATGTCTTCGCCGAGCCGACAGGCGCGACACGTGCCACAGGTCCGAACGGGGTGACAGATGACGGCGTCGCCCTCCTCGACGGCCGTGACTTCGTCGCCGACTTCGACGACGGTGCCGGCGTTCTCGTGGCCGAGCGTCATCGGGAGGTCCTGCTCGACGTAGTCGGTCCACATGCCCTCGATGATGTGGTTGTCCGTCTGGCACCAGCCGGCGCCCTCGACGGCGACGATGATCTGGTCGGACGCCGTAATCTCGGGGCGCTCGACGTCCTCGATGGTGAGGGCGTCGCTCATGTCGTCGGTGTAGTCGTGGAGTCGTGCAGCGCGCATGTGCGACGGGTAGGCGGAGTATCGACTTAATTCGTGTGTCCGGCTACCACACGTATGGGGGTGGCGCTCGCTACAGCGAGCGGTCGAGCGAGTCGGTGAGTTGCTGCTGGGTGTCGAGGCCGTTCTGGAACTGGGTGACGAGTTCGGCCTGATGTGTCGGACACAGGAGGGACGCGACGGCGCCGCCCCGGACGGGGATGACGAGCTGCGTGGGGTTGTGCGGGGCGAGTCGACAGCTCGGACAGGAGATACCGCCGGCCGGGCGATGCTCAAGAAGGTCGGGCGTCGTGGCCGTCGCGTACCCACAGATCGTGGCGAACTCCTCGAGGTGCTCGGGGCAGCCGATGAGCGGGGCGGTGAAGGTTTCGAGCAGAAGGAAGGAGGGGGAGTGGGCGCGACGGGCGGTCAGGGCCTCCTCGCAGGCGTCACACTGGACCGACGGATGGTCGTCGCCGTCCTCGGGTCGTCGCGGGGGACTATCTGCCGGAGACATACCGCCCGTAGGTCGGCTACACGGGTAAAGGATGGGTGCGAATGTCGCGAGACGTCCTGCCGAAGGACTTGCCGGCAAAGTACTACGGAGGAGATAAGTATATATAACAGAACCTGTTTCGTACGGAGTAGACCAGTCAGCGCCGGTCGATAGCGCGAGCGGACTGACTGACCCTCCCCCCATGCTTGACAGCCAGACGCAGTCCACCAGCAGGAGTCCCGACTGTCCTGCTGTTCCCCCCAGGCGAATCAACCGAGGTGGTGTGACGTGACCGCGCCCGTCGCCAGCCAGCAGGCCGGCATACAGGTGCTCTACGTAGACGACGACGGCGAGCGCGCCGACCGCCTCGCGGCCACGCTCACGCAGGCCAACGGCCGATTCGACGTGACGACGGCGGCGAGCGCCGAAACCGGCCTCGACCGACTGGCCGCGGAGGCAGTCGACTGCGTCGTCGCCGACTACGACCTCCCGGAGTCCGACGGCCTCGAGTTCCTGCGGGCGGTGCGTGCCACGCATCCGGACCTCCCGTTCGTCCTCTACACCGCCGACGGCTCGGAGGACGTCGCGAGCGCCGCGATTACCGCCGGCGTCGACGAATACCTGCAGCGCGACGCCGACGAGACGGACGTCCTCGCGGAGCGGCTCGTCTCGCTCGTCGAGACGGAGCGCGCCGAGTCAACGCGCAGCGACATCCAGCGGCTCTTCTCGGAGGTCGCCGACCGCACGAACGACGTCCTCTGGTTGTTCACCGAGGGCTGGGAGGACGTCGTGTTCATCAACGACGCCTACGAGGACGTCTTCGGCCAGTCACGCGACGCACTCGACGAGGACCCCGTCGCGTTCCTCGACGTGATTCCCGAGCCCGACCGCGAGCGCCTCGCGGAGACGATGAGCGACCTCACGGCGGGCGAGTCGATGGACATCGAGGTGCGCGTCGAGGACGGCTCGACCACCCGCGAGGTCTGGATCAAGGGCGAACCAATCACCGACCACACGGGGACGGTGACACACGTCGGCGGCTTCACCCGCGACGTGACGGAGCGGAAGCGACGCGAGCGCGAACTCGCGAGCGCCGAACGCCAATATCGGGCGATGTTCGAGGACCCGAACATCCTCGTGGGCGTGCTCGCGCCCGACGGAACGGTTCGTGACATCAACCCGACCGCGATGGAGTACATCGAGGGCGACGTCACGGACGTCGTCGGCGAGCCGTTCCCGGAGACGCCATGGTGGGGTGACGACGACGCCCTCCAGACGGACGTCGAGGAGTGGGTGTCGCGCGCCGCGGACGGCGAGTACGTCGAGTTCGAGGCGGACATCGAGGGCGCGGACGGCACCCGCACGGTCAGCGGCGTCTTCCGCCCCGTCCGTGACGACGACGGCGACGTCGTCTCCATCATCGTCTCCGACCGCGACATCACCGAGCGCAAGGAGCGCGAGCAGGAACTCGAGCGCTACGAGGCGTACCTCGAACGCTCCACGGACGTCATCACCGTCATCGACGTCGACGGGACGATGCAGTATCAGAGCCCGTCAGTCGCGCGGACGCTCGGCTACGAACGCGGCGCACTCCTCGGACAGAACACCCTCGACCTCGTCCACCCCGACGACGTCGACGACGTTCGTGACACCCTCCAGACACTCGTGGAGAACCCCGAGGCCGCCGTGACGGTCGAAGCGCGCTTCGAGACGGCGGACGGCGAGTGGCGCTGGCTCGAAGTCCGCGGTCGAAACTACCTCGACCACCCGGACATCGAGGGCATCGTCACGAACAGCCGCGACATCACCGAGCGCAAGCGCAACGAAGCCGAACTCGTCCGAATGCGCGACCTCCTCGAGCGGACCGAGCGCATCGCGGACGTCGGCGGCTGGGAGGTCGACGCCGAGACGCTGGACATCTTCTGGTCGGAGCACCTCTTCGACCTCCTCGGCGTCGACTACGAGGAGGAACCACCGTTGGACGAAGCGCTCGACGCCTATCACGAGGCGGACCGGCCGGTCGTCGAGGACGCCATCAACACCGCGCTCACGGACGGCGAGCCGTTCGACATCGAGGTGCGCTTCCATCGATCGGACCACGAAACCGGGTGGCTGCGCGTCCAGGGCGTTCCCGTCCACGAGGACGGCGAGGTCACCGTGCTCCGTGGCGCCGCCCAAGACATCACCGAGCGCAAGCGCGACGAGCGCGAACTCGCACGGCAGAACGAGCGCCTCGAGGAGTTCGCGAGCGTCGTCTCCCACGACCTCAAGAACCCGCTCAGCGTCGCCTCTGGCTACCTCGACCTCGCGCGCGAGAACCACGACAGCGACGCGCTCGCGGAGGTCGCCTGCGCGCACGACCGGATGCGCGATCTCATCGAGGACCTCCTGACGCTCGCACGAACCGGCGAGCGTGTCCAGAGCACCGACGCGCTCAACCTCGCGCGGGTCGCCCAGGACGCGTGGCGACACGTCCCCACCGCGTCCGCAGAACTGGTGGTCGTGAGTAACGCGACGGTGCGCGCCGACGAGAACGTCCTCCAGCAGCTCTTCGAGAACCTCTTCCGGAACGCCGTCGAGCACGGCGGCGAGGACGTGACCATAACCGTCGCCGCCCGCGAGTGCGGGTTCATCGTCGCCGACGACGGCGCGGGCTTCCCGGACGACCACCACGACCAACTCTTCGAGGCGGGCTACACGACCGAAGCATCGGGGACCGGTTTCGGCCTCGCCATCGTCGAGCAGTGCGCGGACGCGCACGGCTGGACGATTGATACGGCCGATAGCGTCGACGGCGGCGCTCAGTTCGAACTCTCCGGCGTCACCGTCGAGGACGTCCTCGACGGGTAGGCGGCCGGCGCGCGCGACGTCTCGCGTCCGCCGCGACCGTTGTCGAGTCGGTACGTGGATGGAGAGAACGAAGGAGAGAAATCTACGACGAGTCCTCGACGGCGTTGTTACAGACGGTACAGATGTCTGACTGCCACGGAACGGTCATCCGGATCGCCTGCGTCTGCTCACAGTAGTCACAGTACGCCTCCCGCGTTGCCCCCTCGGTTGAACTCATTGACATTACGGGAAACAGTCGGCGTAATGGCCAAAAGGGTTTTGGGTGTGGAAGGACGCGCCGGTTAATCGACACAGCGGTGAGACAGCGCCCAGACACCGCCTTGTCCGGAGTTCTGGATACGCCCACGAAGCGCGAGCCCCACGGACGGCGCTCGCAGCATCGGCCGACCCGACCACGGCAAGCGACCAGTGCTCGGTTGACGCGACGCCAGCGAGCGAACGGGAGCGACGGCACCGAGACGTACTGCATCCGCGACGGAGCGGAACGGCGCTCGTGTCACTGTCGCCGTGTATCGCCCGACTACCGACCGTGACTCCGGCTTCCTGATACGTCCAGTCACCCCGCACACCGGAGTTCAGCGAGTGCGACGAGGCCGTAGAAGGCGATCGCAGCATGACGTTCGGGCGGAGTCGACACCGTCGGCTAGCGTTGTTGGGTTACCTAACTAAAATGCGTAAGCGTCAGAGATTGTGAAATACGGTATCACTAACTGGATGGGATAGAGACAACCACTCACTTATGCATACCGGCCGACACGAGCAGCGACAAGAGACAGAGTGTTATATATGGGGTGTGCGATGAAGCGCGCTCGCGCCCTCGCACTCGCCACCATCGTGTTCGTCAGTGCCATCGCCGGCCCGATCTCGTTCGCCGGCGCCGCGGCGACAGCCACCTCGAGTGGCCCCGTCGTCGAGAGCGGCACAGTATCGACGAACACGACGACGGCAGGAACGACGTACAGTGCCACAATCAGGACGTACATCGAGGACACGAACACCTCGACCGGCGTCTCGGACGCACGCGCGAACGTGACGCTCCGAGGGTTCAACCTGACCGGCGCGTCGACGGCGAACGCCGTCGTCACCTCGACCGGGAGCGAGAAGAACACGACGAACGTCACCACGACCGTCGTCCCATCACGTGACACCGTCACGCTCACGTGGGACGGCAGCGGCGGGAGCGCGAACGACACGCTCCGCGCCGAGTTCTACCTCTCGAGTGCGACGGCGCCCACGACCACCGGAACGTACAACGTGAGCGTCGCCGTCGACGAAACGCCGGGCGTCTCCGGTGGCTCGGACACGGCCACTATCGCCACAGTGGACGTCACCCCCGAGCCGATCGAGGGGGTCGTCTTCGGGCCGAGCGGGACGAACGTGACCGGTGATACGGTCTTCGCGCTCACGTCGAGCGGCGTCGCGGCGTCGACGCAGGTCACCGCGAACGGCAGCTACGCGCTCGACGTTCCGGGCGGGACGGCGTACCAGCTCGCCTACTACGAGAACGGCCCGGACGTCCCATCATACCCCGCGGACTCGATCGCGGACGTCTACGCCCCGAACACCACCGCGACGGCCGGTGACTTCGTTAGCATGCAGGTCGGCGCGAGTCGCCACCACGTCCGCGTCCTCGACGACACGCAGACGCCGGTCGCGAACGCCTCCGTCGACGTCGTGCTCAACGGCACGAGCGTGGGTATCGGCGGCTGGACGAACGAGAGCGGCTACCTCGTGCTCGAGGGCGCTGCGAGCGCGGGTATCGACCTCGCGAACGCGAATGCGACCGTCGGCGTCTCGACGCCGAACCGGAGCGCGCTCGGGGACGCAAGGGTCGGCCTCAGCGCGTCGTCGCCGACGACCACCGTCGTGCTCCCGACACAGGAGACGACGACGTCCGAGACGGTGCGGCTGAACGGCACCGTGCTGCGGCCGGACAACTCGACATCGCCACGCGACTGGATCGTCGTCGCGTCATCGACGGCCGGAGTCGCGACGAACCTCAGCGCGAGCGGGACGTACAACGTCTCCGTCGAACGCAACACGACGTACGAACTCTCCTACTACGAGAACACACCGCCGGGCGACCCCACGACCGCGGTCCGTGACGGCGTTCCGGACACGGCCGTCCTCGGGACGGTGAACGCCTCGGCGAACGTCACTCGCGGACCGACCACGCTCCCCACGGCGAGCGTCGTGAACGTCACCGTCCGCGACGAGTCCGGCGACCCCGTACCGAACGCCACGGTCACCGTGGAGAGCGAGAATCAGGCCGGCTTCGCGTCGCTCCCGGTGAACGCTGAGGGCGAACTGCAGGTGAACGGCACGACGCACACCGGCGTCGAACTCGCCGACGGGAACGCGAGCGTGGCGGCCCGCCTCACGCAGAACGGCACGGTCGTCGCGTCGAACCACACCACCGTCACGGTGACCGGACCGACGAGCGTCACGCTCACCCTCGACGTGACGAAGAACTCCGAGGGCGCGTCCGGCGGCGGGTCGGACGGCGGGTCGAGCACGCCGTCGACGGTCACGGTGAACGGCACGGTGACGTACGCGAACAATACCGCCGCGTCCGGGCACCGCGTCTTCGCCGTCACGAACGAGAGCGTGCAGTACACGGACACGGACCCGAACGGGTGGTACGAATTCGACGTCCCAAGTGAGACGCCAGTCAACGTCGCGTTCTTCGAGAACTCGAGTGCGCCCGGCGTCCCGACGCAGGTCCGGGACGGCGTGCCGGACTTCTACGGCATCGCGACGGTGAACCTCACGGCGAACACCTCGCTCGGCCACACGGTCCTCCCCGAGGGCCACGTGCTCGACGTCACCGTCGTGAACGAGACGGGCGCGCCCGTGGAGAACGCGAGCGTGCTGGTGCGAAACGAGACGAACATCGGCTACGGCGGCCTCCCGGTCGACGCGCAGGGGCGCCTCCACGTCCCGAACGCCACGGGAACCGGGCTCGAACTCGCGAACGACACCTACGTGGTGAACGCCACGCTCCCCAGCGGGGACGGCGCCACCGCGTCCAACCGGACGACCGTCACCGTCGCGGGTGAGACGAGCGTCACGCTCACCCTCGACGTGAACACCACGAGCGGGGACTCGGACGGCGACGCCGCACAGACGCGCCGATCGCCCGTCAACGTCACGCTCAGTGCCCTCGCCGGGAACGGCACGCCGAGCGACCCCTACCGTCTCACGAACGGGAGCGAGTTGAACGCGGTCCGCCAGAACCTCTCGGCGCACTACGTCCTCGCGACCGACATCGACGCGTCGAACACCCAGTACTGGCACGACGGCCAGGGCTTCGCGCCCATCGGTGACAGCTGGCCGCGCTTCACCGGGACGTTCGACGGGAACGGCCACACGATTTCCGGCCTGACCATCGACCGCCCGGGAACCTACGAAGTCGGCCTCTTCGCCTCCTCAGCGGGGCGAATCACGAACCTCACGCTCGCCGACGTCGCAGTCCGTGGCGGCGACACCACCGCGGCGCTCGTCGCCGAGAACGACGGCGTCGTCGCGAACGTCACCGTCACCGGGACGGTCACCGGCGAGACGGCAGGCGCGCTCGTCGGGCGACACGGCGGCGGCGCAATCCTGCATTCGACGGCGAACGCCACCGTCCGGGGCGAGTACGGCGTCGGCGGCCTCGTCGGCGAGAGCCGCTCGCTCGTCTTCGCGTCATCCGCGACCGGCCACGTCGTCGGCCAGTCCTCGGTCGGCGGCCTCGTCGGCACCAACGACGGCGTCATCTCCACCTCGTGGGCGAACGCGAGCGTCAACGGCGACTACGGCGCCGCCGGCCTCGCCGGACGGAACTACGAGGGCATCGTCACCGACTCCTACGCCGTCGGCCCCGTCTCCGCGAGCGACGCGGACGAAGCCGGCGGCCTCGTCCCGCCCGACTCCGACGGCACGGTCCGGGACTCCTACTGGGACGTCGCCGCGACCGGGCAGTCCACGTCCGGCGGCGGCGTCGGCCTCGCCACCGCGGAGCTGACCGGGCAGGCCGCGCCGTCGAACATGACCGGACTCGACTTCGAGACCGACTGGACGACGACGGACGGCTATCCGGCCGTCATCGAGTCGGCGACCCCCGCGAACACCACCGTCACCGGGACGCTCGTCGACGCGAACGGCGACCCCGTCCGGAACGCGACGGTGACGCTCGTCGGCCACGGCCAGTCCTCCTCCGTGCCGGTCAATGCCAACGGCACGTTCGCGTTCACGCAGTGGACGACCAACCCGTACGGCGTCCCCGACGGCACGTACACGCTCTCCATCGACCAGCAGCGCGCCGGCTACCCACTCGACGGCGTCCCCGACTTCGCGCCGCTCGGCACCGTCGCCGTTGATGGCACGACGACGCTCAGGAACGTCACCGTCCCGACGGCCCACCGCGTGAACGTCACCGTCCGCGACCAGAACGGGACGCCGGTCTCGAACCTCGCCCTCTCCGCGACCGTCCAGCAGCCGTTCATCGAGCGCTTCGCGCAGACGGACGCACAGGGCCGCCTCGTCTTCGGCGGCACGCCGGGCATCGAACTCGCGAGCGAGACGACGTTCACGGAGACGTCCGAGCGCGTCACCCAGCAGTCGACGGTGCGCGCGAACGGCACGCAGAACGCGTCGCTCACGATGCGCGTCCAGCGCCTCGCGCACGTCCGCATGCACGTCACGCAGAACGGCAGTGACGTCTCGGGCGCGCAACTGCAGACGTCGCTGAACGGCGACGTCGTCGACCAGCAGTCGCTCGACGACGGGAACGCGTCCGTCTACGTCCCGCCGAACGAGACGCGCGCGTTCGGCCTCGTCCAGTCGTGGCGCGGGCCGCGCGACGGCATCCCCGCCGTCTACGCGCTCGACACCGTCACGCCGTCACTCCCCGGCACGAACCAGACCGTGTCCGTGCCGCGCGCGCACGTCCTCAACCTCACCGTGACGAGCGCGGACGGCGTGCCCGTGCAGTCGCACGACATCACCATCTACTCGACGCAGAACAACACGACCACCGCGCTCGACGCGCGGACGAACGCGAACGGCAGCCTCGTCGTCGCGGGCACGCCCGGCGTCGAACTCGCCGGGAACGTCACCGTCGTCCTCGGCGACCGCTACGCGGAGTACACGCCGCGCGTCTGGTCGTTCAACGTGACGTCGAACACCACGCGGACGGTGTCCACCGGCTACGGCTCGGTCACCGGCCGCCTCGTCACCGCTGACGGCACGCCGGTCACGAACACGACGGTGACGCTCGAAGGCCCCGACTACCACGAGCAGTCCGTCGCGGTGAACGCGACCGGCTGGTTCAGCGTCACCGACTGGGAGGGCGGCCTCGGCGGCGTCCCGAACGGTACCTACACGCTCAGCCTCAGTCAGGCCGCCGCGAACTACCCACTCGACGGCGTCGCCGACGTCGGCAACGTCACGAGCATCTCTGTCGCGGCCGGCGCGGACCTCGGGAACGTCACCGTCCCGACAGCCCACCGCGTGAACGTCACCGTCCTCAACCAGGACGACCAGCGTGTCCCGAACGTCCCGCTCCGCGTCTCCCCGGAGAACGTCGACGCGTGGCCGGACGCGCGGACGAACGCGAACGGCAGCCTCGTCATCGGGAACACCACCGGCATCGAACTCTCCGGGCCAGCGGAGGTCTGGGTCGGGACGGAGCGCTACACAATCACGAGCGACAACTCGCTCGCGGGCACGCAGAACGAATCGCTCACGCTCCGCGTCGAGCAGCAGGCGCTCGTGAACGTGAGCTTCGTCGGCCCGGACGGCATGCGAGTCGAGACCCTCGACAGCATGCAGGCGCGACCGGACGGCGGCTGGTCGCGCACGGGCACCACGACGGACGTGACGTTCAGCGCCGAGCCGAACCAGCCGCGGAGCTACGGGACGGTGCAGGCCTACGAGGACTTCCCGCGCGACGACATCCCGGACGTCTACGCGGTGGCGAACGTCTCCGCGCCGCTCCCCGGCGTCGACCTCGGCACGCGGACGATTCCGGCCGCACACCGCCTGAACGCCACCATCACCGACGGGAACGGCACGCCGATCGCGAACCAGCCGCTCACCCTGACGGCGCACAACGGCAGCGCGCGCCTCAGCATCGACGCGCGCACGGACAGCCAGGGTCGCCTCGTCGTCGGTGACACCGTCGGCACCGACGTCGTCGGCACCGTGACGATCGCGGCCGGCGAATACTACGAGGAACCGCAGGCGACGTGGACGCTCAACGTCACGAGCGACACCACGACGACGCTCGCGGTGAACGCCTCGTCGCTCGACGGGAACGTCACCGGCCGCATCGTCGGCCCGAACGGCCATCCCGTCGGTGAGGTCTTCCTCGACGCCGATTCGGAGACCCACTCGGTCGACGTGGACGCACAGACACTCGCGAGCGGCCACTTCGGCTTCGACGCGCCGAACGGCACGTGGCGCATCCACGTGTCCGACCAGCAGCCCGGCGACGGCATCGTCGACACCGGCACGTGGACGCGGACGTGGAACGACTCCGCGTCCCGCTCGCTCGGGACCCTGACGCTCCCCGCCGGCTACGAGTTCGCGCCGCGGCTTCAGGACACGGACGGCACGGCCGTCTCCGCGATCTTCTCGCCGCACGACGGCGGGCAGACGCTCGCGACCGGCGAGAACCACGACACGCGACAGGGGTGGCCGTCGCAGTCGCGTGCGGACCTCCCCGCAGGCACGACGAACTACACCGTCTACGACGAGTGGACGGGTGACGAACTCGGCACCGTCTCCGTGACGATGCCCGAGGAGAACGGCACGCAGACCTACACCGTCGACCACTACGCGGCGGCCGGCATGCCGTCCGCGGACGGCTTCACCGTCGCGCGCAGCGTCCAGGAGAACACCTGGGTGATGCCGACGTGGAGTCTCGAGGAGAACGGCGTGAACGTCGCGCTGTTCGTCCGGAACGCGACCAGTTCGACGAACGCCACCATCACGGAGACGCTCCCGGCGAACTTCACGCTCGACCGGACCGTCGGCCTGCAGAGCGAGGGCACCGGCTCGGTGTCGCTCGTCGAGGCCGACGGGCGGACCGTCACCATCCACGTCTCCGGGAACGTCTCGACCATCCGCTACCGCGCCGCGACGGACGGCACGGACGCGGCCACGCTCAACTGGAGCGGCACCTACGAGCGCGCCGGGACGACGACCACCGCGAGCATCGTCGGCGAAACGACCTACGCAGTGTCGAACACCGACGACGATAGCGGCGGTGACAGCGGCGGCACGGACGACTCGACCGTCCACGTCAACGGCACCGTCACGCGGCCCGACGGCACCAGTGCGGTCGGCGACCAAGTCGTCGTCCTCGACGCCACCGGCGCCTACGAGACGGCGACCGACGTCATCGAGAACGGCGCCTTCAGCGTCGACGTGACGCGCGGCGAGACGCACCACGTGTTCTACTACGAGAACACGAGCGAGCCCGGTCTCCCGACGCAGGTCCGCGACGAGGTGCCCGACTTCGCGCTGCTCGGGACCGTGAACGGCACCACGGACGTCACGCTCGGCCACACGACGCTCGCCGAGGGACACACCCTCAACGTCACCGTCGTGAACGAGACGGGCGCACGCGTGCCGAACGCGAGTGTCGGCGTCGGCCTCGCCGCCGGTGCCGGCGGCGGCTACCACGGCCTCCCGGTCGACGCGCAGGGGCGCCTCCACGTCCCGAACGCCACCGGGACCGGCCTCGAAGTCGCGAACGGCACGTACACCGTCACCGCGCGCTACCACGAGAGCGGCGCCGTCGTCGCCGGCAACCGGACGAACGTCACCGTCGCCGGCGACACACACCTCCGAATCGTCGTGAACACGACCAGCACGCTCCCGCGCACCATCGCGGCCGACGGCTTCGAGACCGACAGCGTCGGCTCGCTCCCCGCGGACTGGTCACGCATGGGCAACGCGAACAGCGCCGTCGTCGACACGGTCGCCTCCGAAGGCGAGCGCGCCCTCCGGCTGACCGGGAGCGCCGGCGGCTGCTGGGAGGCGCTCGCCGGCACGAGCGCGCCCATGCCGGACACGACGCCGCAGAGCAGCGTCGCCATCTCCTTCGACGTCTACCCGACGACGAACGGCACCGAGGGCTGTCACAGCCACCGCGCAGGCGCCGGTCTCAAGACCGGCACCGCGAGCTGGGACACCGACGGTGTCACCCTCATCAACTTCGAGACCGACGGCCACGTCTACGGCTCCGGCGTCGACCTCGGCACCTACGACACGGGCACGTGGACGGACGTCACCATCACCTACCAGCGCACCGACGGCCAGGTGACGCTCGGCTACTACATCAACGGCGACTACCGCGGTCAGGCGACGCGCGAACCGCGCGCCTACGAGGACGCCCTCGACCAGTTCGTCCTCAAGAGCGGCGAGTTCACGAGCTACTACGACGACGTCAGCATCCGGCAGGTGTCCGGGCCCGCAGTCCCCGCCGTCCACGTCAACGGCTCGGTCCTGCGGCCGAACGGCACCGCAGCCACCGACGGCGGCGTCGTCGCGTTCGACCTGCAGGGACCGGACTACGCGAGCGCGGCCCTCAGTGCGAACGGCACGTACGCCCTCAACGTGACCGCGGGCGTCCCGCACAGCCTCCTCTACCTCGCGAACGTGAGCGAGACCGACGACGTCCGGGACGGCGTGCCGGACCTCCACCAACTCGGCGTGGTGAACGCCACGAGCGACGTCGCTCGCGGCCCGACCACGCTCCCGCCCGGCCACGTCCTGAACGTCACCGTGCGGAACACGAGCGGCGCCGTCGTCCCGAACGTCACCGTCGGCGTCGGGAACGCCAGCACGCACAGCGGCGTGACCGGCCTCGCCACGAACGCGAACGGCAGCCTCGTGCTCGACAACGTCTCCGCGACCGGCATCGAAGTCGCGAACGGCACGTACGTCGTGCAGGCACGCCACTGGAACACCACCAACGGCACCGAGACGGTGCGCGCACAGGTGAACGAGACGGTCACCGTCGCCGGGCCGACCGACGTCACGCTCACGCTGAACACCAGCGCGGGCGGGTCGTCCGGCTCGGACGGCTCGACCGGCGGTGGCAGCGACGGCGGCACGGGTGACGACGGCTCCGGCGACTCCGACGACGGCGGGTCCGACGAGACGTCGAGCGCGAACGTCTCGGTCGTGAACGCCTCGCTCTCCACGACCGAGGCCACCGTCGGGGACGACGTCACGGTCACGGCCGTCCTCGAGAACACCGGTGACGCGAACGGCACGAAGACCGTCGTTCTGACGCGCGACGGCGAACCCATCGCGCAGCAGACCGTCACCGTGAACGCCAGCGAGACGAAGACAGTCACGTTCACGCGGACGCTCATGCACGACGGAACGCATACGTTCGCCGTGAACAACGAGACGGCTGGAACCGTCGAAGTCTCCCTCAAGGGCCGCACCAGCGGATCCACGCCCGGCATGGGTGTCGGGACCGCACTCGTCGGCCTCCTCGTCGCGGCAGTCCTCGCACTGCGCCGCGACTAACGGCGCCGCCTTCGTTCGCCGTTTCTTTTCCTAACCCGGTACGGAGCTCCGCCGCGACGAAACAGCGACGCACGAGTCACTGACCGGCGACTGCCTCACGCGCGTTCGCTCAGCAACGAGGACGTCGGTCTAACCGAGCGTGACGAGCGAAACCGACCGCGAGAACGGAGGCCGTTAGTCGAGCGACGCCGCGTTCGAGGAGGGCGAGCGGGGGATACGCGTCTCCCCGCAGGAGACACACACGTAGTCCCCCTCGACCGTCTGCGTCGTCGGCGCGTTACAGCCGATGCACTTGACGGACGCACTGCGGGCGGCGCGGGGAGAGCGGGACATACCCGAGTGCTATCAGGTCACGTATGTAGGTTTTCTGCCGCTTACGGCCCGAGACACCAAAGCGACCGGACCCGACATTGATACCGCTCGACGCCCTCGATAGAGACATCGACTCGTTCGACCACCACTCCGGACCGCACTCCATCTCCCGATGAAGACGAAGCCCGACCTCCCGCGTGTCGCGAACCCGCCGGACGGACTCCTCGACTCGGGCCACCTCTGGCTCGTCGAGTACGTCGACGGCGCGCCCCTCCGCTTCCAACTGCAGAACTCCGGCCTCCTCCGATTCGGGGACGACCGGCGCGTCTACGACGACCCGGACGCGATGCCGGACGAGTACGCACACGCCGTTCGGCACGTCCGCGAGCACCTCGACCGGGACGCGCTCCGTCGCGCCGTCCCGGACGTCGAGGACGTCGTCTTCTTCGGCGTCGCGACCCACTACCACGGCATCACCTACGACTGGGCGAACACGCCGTCCGTCCTCGGCGTCGACGTCTGGTCCGAGCGAGAGGGGACGTTCCGCCCGCCGGACGCGGTCGAACAGATCTACGAGGCGCTCGGCCTCCACCCGATAAACGCCGTCGAGCGCGAGGTCAACACGCGGGATTTCGACCCCGAGGAGTACACGATTCCCGAGTCCGCGTGGTACGATGGGCCCGCCGCGGGCGTCGTCGTCCGAGACAAACAGGGACGGCGCGCGCTCCTCCCCAATCCGGACGTCGACAGCGGCGGCGACGAGCGCTCCCTCGACGTGTCCGCCGACGAACTCGCCGCGAGACTCGCGACACGCCGCCGCTTCGAGCGCGTCGAGACACGCCTCGCCGACGCCGGGCATCCGGTCACGGTGGACGCCCTCTACGAGCGCGTCCGCGAGGACGTCCTGCGCGCGGAACACGCGCGCCTGACCGACGCACGCGTCGACATGCAGGCGTTCCACGGCGAACTCGCCGCCCGCACGCGCGCCTACCTCGACGACGAGACGACGCTCTGAGCGCGACGCGCCCTCGAATCGGACTTCCCCAGTTTCACTACCCCAGCCGTCGAACCAATCGGTATGCCGCGCGATCTCTACGACTGTACGGCGAGCGACCTCGCCACGCACTCTATCGAGCATCTACAGCGCGAGACGTCCCCGAGCGACGCCGCCGCGTGGCTCGCCGACCGGGGCTACGACGCCGCACCGGTCTACGACGGCGGCGACCCGCTCGGCTTCGTCCACAAAGACGACGTCTCGACGGACGACGCCGGTGACACCCTCGATAACCATCTCACGCCACTCACAATCGACTATATGATCAGCGGCGACGCCGACTTCACGGCCGTTCTCGCCGCACTCATCGAGAACCCCGTCTACTTCATCGGCGGCCACAACCACGTCAGCGGCGTGCTCACGCGTGCCGACCTCAACACTGCACCTGCGCGCATCTACCTCTTCGACCGCATCACCTACCTCGAGGAGCATCTGCGCGCGCTCATCCTCGACCGGGCGCCGAACTGGACGGCAAATCACGTCAGCGCGAGCGTCCTCGACGACATCGAGAACCGGCACGCCGAAGCCGAGGCCGCGAACGTCGCCCTCGACAAGGTCCACTACGCGCAGTTCTCGACGCTCGAGAGCGTCGTCGCGAGCGACGAGGCGTGCTGGCGGGCGTGCGGGTTCGACACGAAGGGCGCGGCGAGCGCGGAGCTCGACGCCGTCACCGACCTCCGGAACGACGTCGCACACGCCAACCTGCTCGTCGAGAACACGGGCGGCGACGGCGTCCTCAACACCGGCCGGACGACGGAGAACCTCCACGACACGCTCGAAACCATCGACAACGTCCTCGCGAACCTCCAAGACGCCGGCTACGACCCCGAAGACTGACGGTGTGGCGGCCACCGGGTTCGTCACGCCGCCAAGCCGCTGTCCAGACCGCGTTCCGACACAGGGAGGAGGCTTTTGGCAGTAGTTACCAATAGGGTATAGCATGGACCAGTCTGGGGCACTCGGCGTTCTTCTCGATTACTCCCAGGACAAGATTTCACTCTTGGATGCGGACGGGGTCTTCCAGTACGTGAGCGGTGCCGTCGATCACATGCTTGGCTACGACCCGGACGAGTTGTGTGGCGAGAACGCCTTCGATTACATCCATCCGGACGACGTCACGGAAGTCCGCGACGCGTTCATGGAGACCATCGAGAACGAGTCGTTCGCCGAAGCTACCGTGACGTATCGCCACCGCACCAAGGACGGGGAGTGGGTCTGGTTGGAGAGTCGGCTGTCGAACGTCACGGACGCCGAGCTAGACGGCTACGTCGTGAGTTCGCGCGACATCACCGACCGCGTCGAGGCGGAGGCGGCCTCGAAGGAGAGCGAGCTCCGCCTCGAACAACTCGCCGCCGGGTCCGCGGACGTCCTCTGGATGTTCTCGGCGGACTGGCGCGAACTGCTCTTCATCAACCCCTCTTACGAGGACATCTACGGCGGGTCGGTCGACGCCCTCCGCGAGGATCCGTCGCGGTTCCTCGACATGATTCACCCCGACGACGTCCCGGTGGTCAAAGAGGGGATGACCGACCTCTCACAGGGAATCGCGGTCGACATGGAGTATCGCGTCAACCCCGAACTGGACTACGGCCGCTGGGTGTGGGTGAAGGGCCACCCCATCATGGAGGACGGCGATGTCGTCCGCATCACGGGGTTCACGCGCGACGTAACCGATCGGCAGCGCCGCGAGCGGCAACTCGTCGTCATCGACAACCTCCTGCGGCACAACCTCCGCAACGACCTGAACCTCATTCTGGGTACGGCGGACCTCATCGAAGGCGACGTCCCCTCGACGACCGACCGTGTCACGGTGATTCGCCAGACCGGCGAGCACCTCCTCAAGAGCGCGGAGAAGGGCCGTGACCTCATCGACCTCATCACCGACCAGGCCGGCCTCCACCGCCTCGACCTCCGGACGCTCGTCGAGCAGAGCGTGACGCGCGTCCGCGAGCGTTATCCGGACGCCACGATCGAGGTCTCGGGCGACGACTCGGCGCTCGTCGAGGGGCGTCTCGAACTCCGCGTGGCGATCTGCGAACTCCTCGAGAACCCGATTCAGCACGCGGACGCCGACGCGACGCACATCGACCTCTCGCTCCACTGCTCGGCGTCGCGCGTCGAACTCGTCGTCGAGGACGACGCCCCACCGATTCCCGCCGTCGAAGCGGACGTCCTCCACGGCGTCCACGAGATGTCATCGGTCTATCACAGCAGCGGCCTCGGGTTCTGGCTCGTCTACTGGAGCGTCGAACTCTCGAACGGCACCATCAGCATCGAGTCCGACGACGACGGCAACCGCATCACGCTCTCGTTCCCGCGAGTCGAACTGTAGCCGAATCTTGCACCGAGCGTACCATCACCTGACCGACGCCGTTAATTCATTCTGGGGATCATATCAACTCGAAGACCATCTGTCTTGTAGACATAAATTGGGGTGTCGAACCACGTAGCTAGACCGGGAGGCCAGTATATCGACTCGATAAAATATGGGTATTCCTACAGTTTGTCCGCTTGGAACGGCCCGACGATACTCCCGGAAAAACCGTCAGGTCGCCAGTATGGCCATTTCTGGACGCTACACTCGCTCCGACGTGCCGACTCGTCTCTCCGCTCACCGACCGATGACTGCCCATATGGTGTTGCACTAACGATACACGGCCGTCGACGACCAGCGTCGGAACGAACCCGGACTGCGCTACGCAAAGGTGTTCGCGACGACGTCGACGTCCGCGGCGTCGAGGGCGTCACGAATCGGCGGCGGGACGTCGTCGTCGGTGACGAGGAGGTCGAGCGCGGCGTGCGAGGCGACTTCGAAGGCGTGCGTGTCCCCGAACTTCGAGTGGTCAGCGACGAGGACGACACGTTTCGCGTTGTCGATGAGCGCGCGCTTGCTCTGCGCTTGCTGGATGTCCTGTGCGGTGAGGCCGTCCTCGTCGATGCCGTCCGTGCCCAGGAAGAGGAGGTCGGCGTTCATCTGCTGGATGCGTTCGTCCGCCCACGGGCCGACACAGGAGTGGCCGTCCTTCTGGTACGTCCCGCCGGTGAGGTAGGCCTCGTGTCCGCGCTCCGCGAGTTCGTACGCGATGGAGGGCATCCGCGTAATCGACGTCATCGAGAGGTCGGTCGGGACGCGCTTCGCGAGTTCGATGAGCGTCGAGCCGCTGTCGAAGGCGACGACCTGCTTCTCGTGGAGTTCCTCGACCGCGCGGTCGGCGATGGCGCGCTTCTCCTCGATGTGGTAGACCTTCCGTTTCTCGTAGGGGCGGCCGTGGCTGACGACGGGCGTCGCGCCGCCGTGCGTCCGCTCGATGAGGTTCTGCTCGTCGAGGTCACGGAGGTCACGCCGAATCGTCGCCTCGGAGACGCCGATCTCGTCGGCGAGCTCGTCGACCGAACAGCCGTTCCGGTCGTTGACCAGGTCGACGATTTCCTGTTTCCGTTGTTTCGGGAGCATACGTCCGCAATCGTCTCCCCCGGGAATATACCTTCGCTCCGGACGACCCACACGGACACAGCTCCGATTATTCTGCATAGAAGGACGTTGAATTAACGTATCGGGCACAGAGACGTGCCGACGCCGTTCTTTACATCGCTACCCGTGTAAGACCCCGGCAGGACCGAGGCGTCCTCGGGTCGGTCTGCGGACGGACCACCGCGCCTCGCCCCCGCTGGCACGCTGTTCCAGCCACTCGACGGCGCGCGTTTCTTCCGACTATCTCCTCATTTCCCACAAGATAGTCAAAAATAAACAGCCAGTAGACGGCGGGTGTCGCGCCGTCGCTCGCCCGGCACGCGTCGAGACGGCGGATTCCAGCGAGCAATAACGCTAAGGGACCCCGCGGTCATGCATCGGGTATGTCGAACGAGTCCGCACCCACCCTTCGGGAGTGCTACGCACGCGCCGAAGACGAGGGCTACGGCTTCTTCGCGAGCAACGTCACCCACTTCGAAATCCTCGTCGGCCTCCTCCGCGGGAGCGCCGCCGTCGATTCGGACCTCGTCGTCCAACTCGGCGAGGAGGAAGCCGCCTTCTTCGGCGACGGCGACCCCGCGCTCGGCGTCCGCGTCTTCGGCGCGTGCCTCGACACCCTCCGCGAGCGCCACGACATCGAGGTGTTCTGCAACATCGACCACATCCACCTCCCCGAGAGCGAGGAGTTCCTCGAGGCCGCCGTCGCGTCTGGCGTGCCGGACTCCGTGATGGTCGACGCCTCCGACCAGCCCTTCGAGCGGAACGTCGAACTCACCGCCGACGCCGTCGACCGCGTCGAACGCATCGACGACGACGTCCTCGTCGAAGCCGAACTCGGCCGCATCGCCGGCGTCGAGGGCAGCACCGAAACCGCCGAAGACGAGGCGTTCTACACCGACCCCGAGGACGCCGTCGAGTTCGTCGAACGGACGGGCTGTGACCTGCTTGCGGTGTCCATCGGCACCCAGCACGGTGTCGCCTCCGGGCGCGACCTCGACGTCCGGCCGGATCTCGCCGCCGACATCAACGACGCACTCGCCGACGCCGGCCACGACACCACGCTCGTCGTCCACGGCGCGTCCGGCCTCGCCGACGATCGCATCGAGGACCTGCTCGACGCCGGCGTCTGCAAGTTCAACAAGAACACGCGCTACCAGTACGAGTTCGCGCGCACGCAGGCCGACTTCTACCACGAGCACGAGGACGCCGTCCGCCCACCCGAGGGCGTCCCGGACGACCGTGAGGACTTCTTCGCGGCGAGCGACTGGGCGCCCGAGAAGGAGCACTTCCACCCGCACGTCGTCTCCGAGGACGTCCGCGAGCGCATCGCGACGGTGATGAGCGACCTCTGCGAGTTGACCCGGAGCGCCGGCGAAACCCTCCACACGGACGCATGAGCGGGGCGGACACGGTGCTCGTCGGCGTCGACGCCGGCCTCACCAACATCACGGTGACGGCGTTCGACGAGCAGGGCGACGAACTCGCGAGCGCGTCACGCTCGACGCCCGAGGCCGACGCGCCGCGTGGCCGCGACGAACAGGACCACGACGCCTTCTGGGCCGCCGTCTGCGATGCCATCCACGCTATCGTCACGGACGACGCCGTCCCGACGGACGCCATTGCGGGCGTCGGCGTCGCCGGCCACGGCCACGGCCTCTACGGCCTCGACGCCGACGGTGACCCGGTCTGTGGCATCAAGTCCACCGACAACCGCGCGCTCGACACCTTCAACGAACAGGACGCCGACGTTCGTGAGGCCGTCGTCGAGCGCCTCGGGTGGACGCCGTTCGGCGCCGACCCGCTGAGCCTCCTCGTCTGGCTGAAGGAGCACGACCCCGAGACCTACGAGCGACTGGAGACAGTCCTGTTCTCGAAGGACGTCCTCACCCATCGGCTGACCGGCGAGCGCCACACCGACACCTCCGAGGGGAGCGTCTTCTACGGGCCGGACGCCGAGTACGACGAGCGGGTGTTCGACGCGCTCGGCATCGAGGATGCCTTCGACGCGCTCCCGAACGTCGTCCCGAGCACGGACGTCTGTGGGACCGTCACCGCGTCGGCCGCCGAGCAAACCGGTCTCCCCGAAGGGACGCCGGTCGCCACGGGCCTCCACGACGTCGCCGCCTGCACGCTCGGCGCGGGCGTCGTCGACCCCGGCGACGGCCTGCTCATCCTCGGGACGTGGGGGCAGAGCGTCGCCGTCGTGGACTCCCCGGCGGACGGCGAAGGCGGCCTCCCGCGGCGCTACCTCGACACGTGGCTCCGCTACAAGGGCATTCGCTCCGGGGCGGCGTGCGTCGAGTGGTTCGTCGAGAACTGTGGAGGCGACTGGCGGCGCGAGGCCGAGGAGCGCGGCGTCTCGCCCTACGTCGTCTACGAGGAGGCCGTGACGGACGTCCCACCCGGCTCGGACGGCCTGCTCTTCCATCCCTACCTCAAGGGCTCGACCGACGACCCGAACAGCACGGGCGGATTCTACGGTCTCCGCCTCGAACACACGAGCGCGCACATGCTTCGAGCCGTCTACGAGGGTGTCGCCCTCACGCAGACGCGCGCCCTCGAATCCATCGCGTCCGACCTCGAGGATGTGCGCCTCACCGGCGGCGGCGCGCAGAGCGAGGCGTGGGCGCAGATGTTCGCCGACATCTCGACGCGGCCCGTGACGGTGCCGACCGAACGCGAGACCGGCGCGCTCGGCGCGGCGCTCTGCGGCGGCGTCGCCGCGGACGTCTATCCGGACGCGGAGACGGCCGTCGGGCGGACCATCGGCACGGCCGCCCGATACGACCCGGACGCCGCGAACGAGGACCGCTACGCGGCGCTCGGCGAGGCCTTCGAGGAGGTGTCGGCGGCGATGGCGGAGCCATGGGAAACACTGAAGGAACTGGATGGGAGACGATAGATCGATGGAGATACTACTCTGTGGAGATCCCCAGCAGCCGAGCGACTACATGTACGAGGCCCTCGGCCGCCTCGAAGACGAGGGCGTGACGTTCGAGCGGATGGACTGGATGGGTGACGCCTCACCCACCGAGTTCCGCAACGTCACGATGGACATGGAGTCGCTCGGCCCCGGCCACTACGACACCGACGACATCGCCGCGAACCTTGAGGGCGTCGACGCGCTCGTCGTCCACAAAGCGCCCGTCTCCCGCGAACTCATCGAGAGCGCGGACCTCGACCTCGTCGCCGCCGCCCGCGGCGGCACCGAGAACATCGACCTCGAGGCGGCCGCCGACAACGACGTCACCGTGCTGCACGCGCCCGGCCGGAACCGCGACGCCGTCGCGGACTACGCCGTCTCGATGCTGCTCGCACGCCTCCGCGAAATCCCGTTCAACCACGCCGACCTCTCGAGCGGCGAGTGGAACCAGGTCTTCGACCCCGACCAGCTCCCGCCGGACGTCCGCACGACCACGGTCGGCATCGTCGGGTTCGGCCACATCGGCCGCGGCGTCGCGCGCCGCCTCGCCGGCTTCAACCCCGACCTGCTCGTCCACGACCCCTACGTCGACGACGAGGAGATCCGCGACGCCGGCGCACAACCGGCGTCCCTCGAGACGCTCCTCGCCGACTCGGACGCAGTCACGCTCCACGTCCGCCTCTCGGAGGAGACGGAGGGCATGCTCAGCGACGCGGAGTTCGACCAGATGAACGACGAGGCCTACCTCGTCAACACCGCCCGTGGCGGCCTCGTCGACACGGACGCCCTCGTTACGGCCGTCCAGAACGACGACATTGCGGGTGCCGCGCTCGACGTCTTCGAGGAGGAGCCGATTCCCGAGGGCCACCCGCTCTTCGACCTCGACGGCGTCATCCTCACCCCGCACGTCGCCGGCTCGACTCGCGACGCCGTCCTCGGCGGCCCCCGCATCATCGCCGCCCAACTCGAGGACTACCTCGCCGGCGAGACGCCCGAACACGTCGTTGCCTAACGCTGTCCGTCCAACCCGGGTCGTCCCGTGATACCCATTCGTTGCCGGCGGTGAGCACGACAGTGCCGCCACTCGGGGAGTGGAGTGTCGCCGGTGTCCGATATCGGACACCCCGCTCGTCCCGCCGACCCTACATAGATAGGGCGGTATTGGAAGGGGGAGGAGTACATTCACTCACGCGAGGTTAGTTCCGATGGCGAGCAAGCATTCCCCCCCAGACGGCATCGTCGAACAGTGTTCGAACTGCGAGCGCGAGCAACCCCACGAAGTGTCCATCGACCTCCTCACGGAGAGCGACCAGGAGGAGAACGCGGAGTTCTCGCGGGAACCGTACCGCGTCGCAACGTGTCGGGTCTGCGGCGACACCACGAAAACCCGGATGAACAACGCGTAACCGACGTCGCCACTTCCCCCACAGTCTCCGTCCCGACGCAACTGCTGACGAGCCGTCCGCCCCCCACACCTCCCCCCGCGGTCCCGAACAACACAGAGGGGTCGACGGCCGACGCCGTTCTCAATTACTCCCGGTAGACGATTACTTCGACGTCGCCAGCGTGCGCCCGCACCGTCGCTCCGGCGAACGCCTCGTTCACCGTGACTCGTTGTGAGTCGGAGCCGTAGGACGACGCGGCACTGACGTGGCACGACTGACTGTCGGGGTCCGAGGGAATCGCGCTAGTCAGATGCACCGTCGTCTCGGACACGGACGTCGAACGCGAGCGTCTCGCTCGTCCAGTTGGCGACACCGAGGTCAGACGGGGACGTCCGTTCGCTCGCGACGGTCACGGTCGACGGAGTCTCGTGCGCGTCGTCGCCACCGTCCCGGAAGACGGCACAGCCGGCGAGCGCCGCAATCGCACCCGCCCCGAGTGCTCTGGTCGCGTCCCGACGGTCCATACTACGAGGGAACTCCGTGGGGGTTCGGTATGGGTTTTCGGGGCGACCGAAGCCACGATTCACACGTAATACCGTTCCTACATACTGTGTACTCCATAGATAGATATTGGCAGCCACGTTCGAGTGGCGAGCGCTCGAGATCACGCCGGTATCTCGGCATTCCTCGGCGAGAATGGTGCTCACACGCTTTCGAGAGGTACCCGTCCGACGCAGGAACAGAGTCGTGTCGATCGCCAGGAAAAGGGACGGCGCGGAGACGACGACGTCGAAAATCAAGCGGAAAGCGCCACTACACCCGCATGAACCGTGTCCGTATTCGAGGAAGCAGATGCGGCGACACCGACCACCCGAACGACTAGCTGTCCAGAGAGGTCGTCAGAACAATCAGTAGCACAATATGGCTCCGGGAGCACATGCCCTGCGTTCAGCACGGATAGCGACGGCGAGAACACGACTCTGGTGGGCGGGGCTGCACCTCGCTTGTGGTGGGGAGACCGTGCTCCGTCGGTCAGCCACAACCTCATTAAGTCCGAGTTCCCAAAGGCCAATGCCCTCGGCTGGAGGCAGGGGCCACTGGCGCTCCCCCACTATGGGGAGGAGGGGAGCGCCAGTGGGCTGAAATCTGGCCAAACCCGACGCGGCATCGGAACCACACGCGTCGACTGGCAGCTGCCAGGAACCGGAGCGCTATCTCCGGTTCGGTCGAATTACAGAGGTGGATTGATATAACTTATTCGCCGCAGTTCTGGTCTCGGTCCGGTAGCTCCAGCGCCGCGTGGGTGTCTGAAGACGTGCGCGTCGGCGAGAAGGGTCGTCGTGCCGGTGCACCTCTCGCGCTGGTTAGCGCCAGGCTTCGCGGAGCGCGATGAGGACGCCCCCGAGCATCGCGAGGTTCCCGAAGAACGCGAGGCGGTCGCCGCTCCGGTCCTCGGGGTCGTCGTTCCAGAAGTCGTGCATCGTGACCGTCACGACGGTGAGGAACGTCGCGGCGGCGCCCGTCGCGAGGCGTGGGAGGCGCCAGAGTGCGATGCCGAGGCCGGCGAGCACCATTGTGCCGGAGCCGAGCGGCGCCAGCACCGAGGGCATGGGGACGCCCTCGGACTCGGCGTACTCGATGGCGTCCTCGATGTCGCGGAAGTCCTCCGATGCTTGTAGGGCGAGTCCGAGGCCGAGCGCGACGCGGCCGAGTCGCGAGAGCGCGCCGCCGTCTCCTGTGTCCGTCATATGTCGTCCTTTCGGCGTCGCGGCCAAAAACTTACCTGCGGGGGCACGGGGCGCGTATCCTACTAATTCCCTATAGTTTGCTGATTCGAACTAATCGTACTAACCGGCATAATTTACCGCTGTCCGTGTGACTGCTTGCCATGGGTACATATGACCCACGGAACAGGAAAACTCGGAGCCGCCGCCTTCTGTTGGCTCCTCGTACTGTCGCTCGTCGCTCCGTCCGTCGGAGCGGCCGGCATAGACACGGCCGACGTGGGCGCCGACGACAGCGTCACACTCGAGGACGGCCGAACCGGAGACGTTGTACAACCACCCGACGACGTCCCGCCACCGAGCGACGGCGGGGTCGCGAAACCCGGCCAGCCACCCGCACACTCGAACGGCACCGGCCCGCCGAACGCGACGGTCCCGGCGTCGCTCGCCCGCGCGAACGGCACCGTGACCGTCGTCGTCAGACTCGACGACCCCAGCCTCCCGCCCGGCCTCCAGGGCAAGCAGGCGAAGGGGCGACTGAAGAACGCCGCGGAGAAGAAACAGCAACCGCTCGTCCGCTTCTCGAACGGACGCTCCGGCGTCACAGTCGTGAACCGCTTCTGGATCGCGAACATGGTGTTGCTCCGCGTGGACACCGAGCGCGTCGACGTCTCGGAGATCGCGCGCGTCGAACACGTCGAGCGCCTCCACCGGAACTTCGAGGTGTCCATCCCCAACCCCTCGGCGAACACCACGAACAGCACGGGCGCGACGAGCGCCGCGTCCACCGCTGACGCGGACGCCGGGTACAACGTCACCTACGGACTCGAGCAGGTGAACGCCACCGGCGTCTGGAAACGCTACGACACCAAGGGCGGCGGCGTGAAGGTCGCCGTCCTCGACACCGGCGTCGACGTCAGCCACCCCGACATCGAACTCTACACGCGCGACCCCTCCGACCCCACCTATCCGGGTGGCTGGGCCGAGTTCGGTCCGAAGGGCCAGCGCGTCGCCGACTCCCGCCCACACGACACTGACTATCACGGAACCCACGTCAGCGGGACGGTCACCGGTGGGAACGCGAGCGGCCAGTACATCGGCGTCGCGCCGAACGCCTCGCTGATGCACGGCCTCGTCCTCCCCGAGGGGAGCGGGAGCTTCACCCAGATTATCGCCGGAATGCAGTGGGCGGTCGAAAACGACGCTGACGTCGTCAGCATGAGCCTCGGCTCCGAGGGCGCCTATCCCTCGTTCATCGAGCCCGTGCGGAACGCCCGCGCTGCCGGCACCCTCGTCGTCACCGCCGCCGGGAACGAAGGGGCGAACACGAGCGGGTCGCCCGCCAACGTCTACGAGTCGCTCGCCGTCGGCGCGACCGACGAGCAACGCGACGTCACGTGGTTCTCCTCGGGCGACGCCGTCGACACGCGTCAGACGTGGTACCCGTTCGCGCCCGAGTCGTGGCCGAGCGAATACGTCGTCCCCGACGTAGCCGCGCCCGGCGACGACGTGCGGAGCGCCGTCCCCCAGGACCACTACAGCGCGCCCTACGCGGAAGCAGACGGCACCTCGATGGCCGCGCCGCACGTCGCGGGCACCGCCGCGCTCGCACTCGCAGCGGCCAACGGCACCACCGTCTCACAGGTGACAGACGCAGTCACGTCCGCGGCACGCAAGCCCGCCGACTGCTCGCCCTCGTGTGCCCCGCGTGACGGCAACGACACCCGGTACGGCGCCGGCATCGTCGACGCGGTGAACGCCACCGACCGCCTCGCCGCGACCAGCGGCATTGAGGGCGTCGTCACGGACGCCTCCGGCGACCCCGTCGTGAACGCGACGGTCGCCCTTGACGACTTCACCGTCAGGACCGACCGGAATGGCCACTACGTCCTCCGGGAGTCCGCCGACACCTACCGGGTTCGCGCGAACGCCTTCGGCTACGCGCCCGAGACTCGAACCGCCACCGTGAACGACAGCACGTTCACCACGCTCGACGTCAGCCTCACCCCGGAGCTCGCGCTCGCCGTCACCTCGAACCAGAGTGACGCCGTCCGAGTGGGGAACGCCACGTCAGTCACGTTCCGCGCCGCGAACGTCGACACGTGGACGGTCGAACGAACCGGCGACTTCACCGGGAACGCGACGCTCCGCGTGAACGGCGCGCCCGCGTCCTTCGGCGAGTCAGTCGCCATCACGAACGATTCCGAGACGGTGACCGTCACCGTCCACGTCACCGACGGGAGCGGCAACCTCTCGCTCGCGCACACCGTCACCGGCATGGGTGAGACGACGACGGTCACGACGGGGCCGACGCGCGTCGTCGAGGAGCTGCCGCGCGTCGCCGTCGTCGGCGCGTACAAGTACGGCTACGCGCCCACCGTCATGCGCGTCCTCGACAACCAGCTGCCCGCGAACTACCGGCTCGACTTCGTCGCCGCGACCGACGTCCACAACGTCACCGAGCAGTACGACGTCTTCGTCGTCCAGAACTTCGGCCACCAGCCCTCGGCGGAGCGCGTCCAGCAGTTCGCGGCGGCGACCGACGACCCGGCCACCGGCGTCGTCTACCTCGACCAGTACAAACAGCCCTACCCGTTCTTCGCACGCGAGGACACGGGGAACGCCGTCTCGCAGCTCACGGCGGCGACGAACGACCCGAAGCGGACCGAACAGGACCAGACATTCGGCACCAACCACATCAACTACACCGCCAGTGAACGCCACCCGGTCCTCGAGGGCGTCGCCGCGCCCGGCGAGAGCGTCGCCCTCCTCTCCACCGACTCCGGCGTGTCCTACACGTGGTTCGAGGAGTACAGCGGCCAGACGCTCGCGAACACGACCGTCCCCCCGGGCGACTACTTCAGCACGCAACCGGGCCAGAAGGGGCCGGGCATCGCGGTGAACGAGCAGACCCGGACCGTGCTCGCCGCCGGCCTCGGTCTCTCGCGGGAAATGCAGAGCGACGCACTGACGCCCGCCGCGAAACGCCTCCTCACGAACTCGGTCACCTACCTGAGCACTGAGCCGTCGGCCACCGTCGCCGCCGACCAACCCGCGCACGCCACGCCCGGCGACCGCATCAGCGCGACGTTCAACGCCTCCGGCCTCGACGCCGCGACCGTCCGGCTCGCCGAGCGCTCCACGCTCTCGGCGTCGAACCTCACGCTCTCCGTCGAGGGCGAGCGCGCTGCCTTCGGCGAGCGACTCGACGTCGGGGACGCACACGACGGCACGCTCACCGTCACCGTCACGTCCGACGCGGACGCCGCGGGGACGGTGGCGCTCGAAACAACTCTCGAAACCGAGGGTGCCGACCGCCCGGTCAGCATCGTGACCGGCCCGACCGCCGTCTACACGCCGCCGCTGACCGTCGGCGAAGACGTCGGGCGCGTCGGCGAAGCGATGGAGATGGCGCGCCCCGGAACGACGGTCTACGTCCAGAACGGCACCTACGTCGGGCAGGTGACCGCGGACGTCCCCAACGTCACCATCACGGCCGCGCCCGGCGCGTCGCCGACGCTGCGCGCGCCCGCCAGCCTCGCCGACTTCGAGTCCGTGCTCCGCGTCGAGGAGGAGCACGTGACCGTCGAGGGCCTGCGCGTCGTCGGGAAGGCCGGCGACGACGACTACTACGGCATCCACGTCCTCGACCACCACACGACGGTCCAGGACGTCACGGTCACGCACTCCGGGACCGGCATCCACCTCGCCGACATCGCGTCGAACGTCACCGACTCGACGGTCCGGAACGTCACCCTCACGAACGTCTCGGACGGCCTCGTCGTCGGCGTCGGCTCCGGCTACGAACAGACCAATGGCCTCCACGTCACGGACGTGACGGTGCAGAACGCCACCACGGCGTTCTTCATGGAGTCCGGGAGCGGCGTGACGTTCGAGCGCGTCCACGTCCGGAACGCCACCGAGGGCTTCGCGACGTGGGCGCCCACCGACACGGTCCTGCGCAACAGCACGTTCCGCGACACCGACACGGCCGTCGTCTTCGGTGACGCCGCCCAGAACCTCACGGTCACCGGGAACGTCATCACTGACAGCGACGTCGGCGTCACGGTTCGCGGGAGCGACCGGCAGACCGGCCGTATCACGTCGAACGTCATCGCCGCGGACACCGGCGTTTCGTTCGAGAACAAGCAGACGCCGACCGTCGCCGTCCACTACAACAACCTCTCCGGGAGCACGGTCGCCGCACAGAACACGGCACCGTGGTGGAGTGACGACCCGCCCGCGTATGAGCCCGACCTCCGGCTGAACTACTTCGGGCCGCGCGGGCCGAACGCGAGCGCCGTCTCGAACGTCCGCTACGACCCCTTCCTCACGGCGCCGCCCACGCAGGTCGACCGGGAGCACACTGTCGCCATCGGCACCGACCTGCACCTCCCCGCGAACGGCACCTACTCGGTCGGCATCCCCGGCCCGACGACCCAGTCCGTCCGGGATGTACTCGGCCCGTCGTTCAACGGCACGGTCGAACGCTACGTCCCGGCGAACGACTCGTGGCAGCCGGTGGGCAATCATAGTCGTGCCGACCTCGACGCGCTGGGCGCCGTCCGCGTCACGCCGTCGAGCGACGCGCGCGCCGTCCTCACGTTCGCCGGCGAGCACCCGCCCGGTCCGCCGTCCGAGCGCCCGCCCGAGGCGACGCCCGGCAACGGCCAGACGAAGCGGACGCTCGATGCCGGCTGGAACTACGTCTCCGCACGGGCCTACGGTCCCGTCGGTGACGTGCTAGCGACACAGAAGGGCGTCAGCGCCGTCGAACCCGTCGCCACGGGGCCCGCGAGCCAGCTCGGCCCGAACGGCACGCTCGACAGCCGCTACGCCGTGAACGACACGGCGGCCGGCCCGAACGTCAGCGCGTTCACCGGCTACCGCGTCCGCGCGACCCACACCACCACGTACCGGAGCGCGCTCCGAGCGAACCCCACCGTCTACGAGCTCTACACCGACCTCGGGCTCGAGCAACCGTCGCTGACCGGCCTCGACACGAACCTCACGGCCGCGTCCGAACTCGGTGCGAGCGACCAGGCGGCGACCCGCCAGCTCTTCGCGGCCGCGAGCGAGCGCGCCGACCGCGTGGCCGCGACGACGGACAACCGGACGGCCGTCACTGAGGCCGCCCGGCAGGCCATCCGCGAGGAAGCGAAGCGACTCGGCCTCCGCCTGCCCGAGCACGTCGTCGACCGCCTCGCCGACGCCGCCGTCGCCGAGCGCGCGAGCTAACCTACCACACTCGCCGTCTTTTTTCTGCGGCGCTCGTCGGTCGCAAGTACGTCCGCGACCACCAGCACTATGCTCGCCATCGGTCGTTAGCCAGCCATGACACGACGCACGACGCGACGCGGGTTCCTGAAACTCACCGGCGCGGCGGCCGTTGGGGCGACTGTCTCGACGAGCGCCGCGAGCGCCACCAAGGGCAAACACGCGGTCCGGTACGCGAGCTACAACGTCACCGACCTCTCCACCGACCAAGTGCAGACGCCGGGCGACGAGCAGGCGGCGGCCGCCGCGCGCGTCATCCAGGAGGCGAACCCGGACGTCCTCCTCCTCAACGAACTCACGAACAACGTCCAGCAGGGCGAACACACCGAGCGCACGAACATCGAGGCGTTCGTCGAGAACTACCTCAGCGTCCCGCAGGCCGACCACCTCGAGGGCATCGACTACCCGCACACGCTCCAGCCGGCGAGCAACACGGGCGTCCTCCCCGAGACGGCCTACGACTTCAACAAGAACGGCGACGCCGGCGACCGCCCCGGTGACGCCTACGGCTTCGGGCTCTACCCCGGCCACTACGCGTTCGCCGTCGCGAGCAAACACCCCATCGACGAAGACGCCATCCGGTCCTTCCAGACGTTCGAGTGGGCGGACATGCCGAACAACCTGATTCCGTTCAAGGGCGAGGACGGCGTCGACACGGACGGCCTCTACCTCACCGAGGCGGAAGCCGAGGTGTATCGTCTCTCCTCGAAGACGCACATCGACGTCCCCTTGGAGGTGCCGGGCGGCACCGTCCACGGTCTCTTCGCGCACCCGACGCCGCCCGTCTTCGACGGCCCGAACAACTTCAACGGCCGGTGGAACCACGACGAAGTGCGCTTCTTCGCAGACTACGTCGCGGGCGCCGACTACATCTACGACGACAGCGGCCGAACGGGCGGCCTCGATACGGACGCCTCCTACGTCCTGATGGGCGACATGAACGCCGGACCGGGCGACGAACCGCTCGACCCCGCGACGAAATACTTCATCGAGAACGACGCCTTCGAGACGCGACGGCTCCCCACGAGTCCGAGTGGCGCGCGGAACGGCACGCCGCACGCGACCGCGAACTTCGGCGACGGCGGCTCGCACGTCGACTGGGTGCTCCCCTCGCCGGACCTCTCGCTGCGCGGGTCGTCGGTCGTCTGGCCGAACGCCGGGAAGCGCGGGCTCGGTGACGCCGTCCGGACCGCGTCCGACCACCGCCTCGTCTGGGCGGACGTCGCCGTCAAGCCGGGCAGATAGCGCGCCGAAAGGAAGAATCGAGTGTGGGGGAACGGGAGAGGTCGGTAGTCCGCGTTACGCCTCCTGCTTCTCGAAGTCCGCCACGACGACGGCCCACCCGTCGTCGCCGAGGTTGCGAGTGACGTAGCTCGTCGGGTAGTAGCCGTCCTGCGGGTACGCGTCAGGCTGGGCGATAGACTGACGCTGGACGCCCTCAAGGTGGTTCTGCAGGTAGTCGACGGTAATCATCGGTTCGACGTAGTTGAGTTCGTAGGCGTCGTCGTCGTCGACGTCGGCGGCCCCCCAGATGAGGGTGTGGAGCCAGTCGCTCGCGCCGTCCGGGTTCTTCCCGGAGTCGAGTTCAGGGGCGTCTGCCGGTGCGAGGTGTGCGCCCATGTTAGGGACGACCGCCCCGCCTTCGAGGAGGACGTAGCCCTCGGGAACCTGGCCCTTCTCGATGTCGTCCGTACTGATGACGTAGGGTTTCCCGGTGTCGGGGTTGATACCGATGTCACCGATGGTCTCCCGGTCGTTGAAGTAGAAGTGGATGTCGAAGTGGGGTTTCGTGTAGACCCCCTTCGGCGTGTGCCCCTGCGGGTTCCAGCCCGCACCGACGTACTCGAAGGGTTCCGGGACGACGTCCGGGAGGTCGAGGGTGAACGGCTTCATCCAGACGCCGTGAGATTTCATGGCGTTGTCGACGTTCCCGTTCTCGAAGTCCTCGGCGTACGGCAGGGCGTCGAGCGCGCCCTCGCTGAAGTGGACGCCGACCTGTTTCGGGTTCCCGGACGGCGTCACCGTCGCGAACGTGCTGACCTCGCCGTTACCGATTTTCTGAGAGCCACCCCACTCGGTTATCCCCGACGGGGGGAAGCCACGTTTCTTCGGGCCGTTCTTCCCCTTCGCCGATACCGTCGAGGTGAGTGCGAGACTGCTAGCAGTCGCTGCGCCGAGTCCACGGAGGAACGTGCGTCGGTCGAAAGTCATGGGACAGACACCAACTGGCAAATGAAAATCAGTTAACTAGAATCTTGTCAATCATTTCGAATTGGAACACTAGTATATTTTCCGGACACGTCAGTTGAAATGCCATCCAGTTCTCTCCGAACATAGAGACGGAACAGGCCACTCCAACAAGTGGAGAACGAGATTCGGAACTGTTAGCGACAGAAACTGTCTACTCCGTACACTCTCCGGTCGAGTACGTACAACACTGCGGAGTGAGTGGGTGCTCGACGGGGACAGACGGGCGTGAGAAACGACCGTGCAGAACGGTATGTCGACCGACACGTTACTGGCGCGCGACGACAAGCCCGATTGCGATCCGCCGCCGTCGGGCGTCGCGGCCCCGGCTGGTTACGTTTCCCAACCAACACTTATGCGGTCACACTGCGACGGCTAACCTGCCCATGCAGTTGGTCCTCATCGGTGTCGGCCAAGCGGGCGGGAAACTCACCGACGCGCTCCTCCAGCGTGACGCGGCAGGTGAATCCTCGTTCGTCCGCGACGCCGTCGCCATCAACACCGCCCGAGACGACCTCCGCGGCCTCGAACGCGTCCCGGAGGACAACCGCTACCTCGTCGGCCAGAGTCGCGTCAGCGGCCATGGCGTCGGCGGCGACAACGAACTCGCGGCCGACATCGCCCGCGAGGAGCGCGCCGAACTCGTCAACGCCGTTGACGTCGCCACCTCGGAGGTCGACGCCGTCCTCGTCGTCGCCGGCCTCGGCGGCGGCACCGGGAGCGGCATCGCGCCCGTACTCCTCGAGGAACTCCAGCAACTCTACACCGAACCCGTCTACGCGCTCGGCATCCTCCCGAGCGACGGCGAAGGCGGCCTCTACGAGTTGAACGCCGCGCGCTCGCTGCGGACGGTTCGGCGCGAAGCGGACAACACGCTCCTCGTCGACAACGGCGTCTGGCGCGCGAGCGCGGACTCGCTCGACGACGCCTACGCCACCATCAACGAGGAGGTGGCGACACGCCTCGGCGTGCTGTTCGGCGCGGGCGAGCACGACGCGGACGCGCAGGTCGCGGAGAGCGTCCTCGACGCCAGCGAAATCATCAACACGCTCGACGGCGGCGGCGTGAGCGCCATCGGCCACACCGCGAGCCCCATCGAGCGGGACGACGATGTGGGCGGCCGCCTCGGCGGCCTGCTCGGGTCACAGTCGTCCGTCGACGACACGACGGCGGTGAACCAGATTACGAGCGCGATTCGGAGCGCGACGTACAGCCAGCTCTCGCTGCCGTGTGACCTCACGACTGTCGGGCGTGCGCTCGTCCTCGTGAGCGGCCCGCCCGAGTGGCTGAGTCGGAAGGGCATCGAGCGCGGCCGCCAGTGGGTCGAGGAGACGACGCAGTGTCGGGAAGTCCGCGGCGGCGACAACCCCGTGCCCGGGGCGGACCACGTCGCGGCCACCGTCCTCTTCGCGAACGTGCGGGAGAGCGAGCGTCTCGACGCCCTGACGGAGACGGCGACGGAAGCCCAGCGCCGCCAGCAGGACGAGCGCACCGACGACCCCGACCTGATGGACGACGACCGACTCGACTCCCTCTTCTGAGGGAATATCGGGTCGTCACCGCCCACTATTGAGGTGTCAATATCGGACTGTGGCTCACCGGACACGTCATATAAACACACTTTAGAGTGGGCGCGAGAGCCACTCCTGAGAGATGGTAACACAGACAGCCTTCTGTTCACGGTGCGAACACGAACGCCGCGTCATCGCCGACAAGCCGTGGCTCCCGTCCGTCTGCCGGGAGTGTGGCGCGAACGTCTAGGCTGAGGCGTTCCGCGGCGCCGAGACGTTCACCCAGAGGTGGACTTCGCGATACGCGCTCTCCACGCTCGGATAGCGCGGCGCGTCACCCTTGTAGAGGACGAACGCGAGACGCTGGCGCTCACCCGCGAACTGCGGCGTAATCGTCGTGTTCACGTGTCGCGTCTCGTTCGCCCCGAGCCTGAGCTGGTGTGTCGACAGCCGCGTCTCCCTGTCGACCACCGTCGAGTTGTTCACGACGTGCACCTGCTGTTCGAGGACGACCCACGTGTAGTTCTGCGCACGGTGCTCGTGGTTGCCGACGCCGACGACGAGCGGCGCGGACTCGTTCACCACCATCTCGGAGGGATAGCCCGATGCGACGAGGTCGCCGTCCTCGCCGTGCGTGAGGAGGTAGAACTCGGTGAACGCCTCGCCCTGTTGTGGGACGGCGACGGCGTAGCCGACGCTCGCGACCGCGACGACGATGCTCACCGCGAGCAGGACGTTCAGCGCGGCGTCCGTCCGCGTGTCCGGTTCGAGGAGTTCGACGCGCGCCGCCCGCAGCCACGACCGGTACGGCACGACGAAGCGCTCCTCGGCCGGGAGGTCCCAGCGCCGGACGGCCGCGACGGCGCTCGCCGCGAGCGTAAACCCGCCGACGGCGACCAGAATCGGGACGAGGCGAATCCCCCACGGCGTGAAGTTGAGAACGAGCCCCAGTAGGGGCGTGACGGCGATGCTGAGGCCGAAGGAGAGCGCGACACGCTCGATGCCGTCGATACCCGCGTCCTCGCCGCCCTGCTCGGGGAAGAGCGCGGCGACGAGCGCGTAGCCCGGCAGGAAGAGCACGAGCGGGAGGCCGAAGACGACGCGAAGCGGCGTCTCCCGGAGCACCGGGAGGACGGGGAGAAGGACGCCGACGAGCGTGAGACAGACGACGGCGGCGACGTCCGCGGGCAGTCGCCGTAGCGGCCGCGGCAGCAGTCGCGACCAGTCCGGGGCGTCACTCATTCAGCAACCCGTTAGCGACCACGGGTGAAAAGACAGTCGGAACACTCGAAGGCTACTCCTCGACGAGCTCGGTGGCGGCGGCGAGCACCGTCTCGGCGTCCGCGCGCGTCGCCCCCTGACCGGCGAACGTCGCGCGCTCGTAGGTCCTGGTGAGCGTCTCCAACGCACTGCGCTCGTCGGCCGCGAGACCGTCCGCGAGCGCCGCGTAGAACTCCCAGTGTGTCCGATGGCGCAGGTCGGCGTCCTCGGCGTCGAATGTGCGACGGACCGCCGAATACGCCGTCCGGACGGCTTCGTCCGGGTCGTCGGCCTCGAGATGGTTGCGAGCCTGCGCGAGGAGGCGCGCGGCCAGCGGTTCGTCGGGCGTCGCCGGCGTCGGGTCGGCCGGCGTCTCGGCTTCATCGGATTCCGCCTCGGCAACGTCACGCCGCCAGAGGGCGTACGCGAGCGCGAAGAGGAGCGCGGCGACGAGGAACGCCCCGAGCAGTATCCACGCCTGCGTGAGCGTGAGCCGGGACGTACTCGGCGCGGGGAGCGAAACCGTCGTCGTCGCCTCGGCGGCCGCGAGGTTCGTCCCCGTCCCCGCGTAGCGGACGCGGACCGCGAGCGCGTCCGCGTTCTGCCGGACGCTCACGGGAAGCGTGACGGAGGCGTTCGCCCACCCCCGCTGGTTCGTCGTGAGCGTGGTGAGGCGCGTGCCGTTCGCGGAGACGACGAGTCGCTGGCCGGCGACCCCGCTCTCGCTCGCCTCCAACTGCGACGCGACGGCGAGCGTCTCGCCGGTCACCGTCGCCTCCACGGAGAGGTCGGTGGCGCTCTCCGAAACGGTCGCGTTCGCCGACGCAGCGGCCGGTATGACGGCCGCACCCGACCGGCCCGCCGTGGCCGTGATCGTCGTCGTGCCGGTCACGGGGCGCGCGCCAAGTCGCGGCGTCACCGCGAACTCGCCGTTCGCGTCCGTCCGCGCGGTCGCGACGACGCCGTCACCGATGGCGACGCGCACCGGAACACCGGCGAGCGGCGTCCCGTCAATCGTGACGGTTCCCGAGACCCGTGCTGTCGCGCCAAACCGGAGTGTCGTGGGCGTCTCGTCGAGCGACACCGTCGGCTGACGCGTCGTGACGGTCACGCTCGTCGTCGCGTTCGACCCGAGGTACGGCGAGGCTGACGTCGGCTGATACTGTGCGGTGAGCGTCTCCGCCGTCGCCGCGAGCGTCACCGGCCGGTACGCGAGCGTGTACGTCCCGTCCGCGGCCGTGGTCGCCGTCGCGAGCGTCCGGTTTGCCGCGGCGAGGACGACCGTCCCGTTCGCGATTGGCTCACCCGACCGGGTTTCGAGCGTGCCCGAGAACGTCGTCGTCGCCGCGGGCGACAGCGTGGCGTTCGACGGCGCGAGCGTGAGTCGCGTCCGCGTGAACGTCTCCTGTTGCACCTGCGACTGTGTCCGCTCGACGTTCGTCGCGACGGCGCTGGTCCGGTTAATCGCCGCCGTGACGTCCACGTCCGTCCCGTTCGCGACGGCCGTGTAGGAGTCCGTGACGTTCGCCTGCTGGCGGTCGATGCGCGTCGCGAGCTGCTGGAGGCGGCGGGCGAGCCGCCGGGCGGCCGTCTCGTTGCCCGCCGCGCGCGCCGCCTCGTAGCGCTCGTAGACCTGCCGATAGCGCTGAGTGAGCGAGACGTACTGTTGTTGCTCCTCGCGCGCCTGCCGGAAGTCGCGGGCGGTGCGGTCGTCCTGCGTCGTCTCCGTCTCGCCCGCGACGTCGACGTACTCCGCGAGGCGCTGGTCGTAGGTGTCGCCGAGGAGCGAGCGGGCGGTGTCGTACTGGCTCTGACTCAACTCGAGCGAGCTCTCCGAGAGTCGCGAGCCGAGCTGGCCGCCGAGCCAGCGCTTCAGCGACTCGATGTCGCCCGACTCCTCGTACTGGCTGGGGTCGCGGTGGTGGACGACCGTCGTTGTCGTCGTGTTGTTCGCCGCCTGCGCGACGACCGGCCCGCCGGCATCCGCTGGGGCGGCGGCGACCAGCGAGACCGGCATCTGCAGGACTGCAACGACGAGGAGGGCGGCGAGGAGCCAGCGGCGGCGACGGGCGACCCGTGTCACGCCCGGACGTATCCGACCGACGTACAAACCGCTTTCTACAGCGACGCGCGAAGAACGCGTACCAGTAGCTTCAATTGTACCGCGGGGCCTCCGTTACGGTGATGCGGGTGACCAGAACCGGCCGCGGAGCCCTCGCGGTGCTCGGCCTCCTCGCGGTCTGCACGGTCCTGTTCGCCCAGCCACTCGTCCTGCTCGGCGTCGTCCTCGTCGGTGGCTGGGTCGTCGCCGTCCAGGTCGCGTTCACACGAACGCTCCGGACGCTACGCGACGACCTCAGCGTCTCGCTCGAACCGGCGCGCGAAGGCGCGCTCACCGACGAACCCGTGCCCGTCGTCTTCACCGCCGAGCGCACCGAGACGGAGACGGACCTGACGATTTCCGTGGCGCCGCCGGCGTCGGCCGACGAACCGACCGACGCGCCGACGCTCACCCTCTCGTCGGGCGAGGAGCGCGTCGACGCCAGTTTCTCGCTCGTCCTCCCCGTCGCCGGCCGCCACACCACGGGCCGGCCGACGGCCACGGTGACGAGCGCCTTCGGCGTCTTCGAGGAGACGCTCCCCGTCGGCGACGCCTGCACACTGACGGTGCGCTCGCGCCTCCCGCGCGACGTCCACGTCGGTCAGGGTGGCGTGCGCGCGACGACACCCTACGGTGGGCACGCCGCCGAACGCTGGGGGGCCGGCGTCGACCCCGCGGACGTCCGCGAGTACAACCCGGGCGACCCGGCGAGCCGAATCGACTGGCGGACGACCGCCCGCCTCGACACCCCCTACATCCGCGAGGCCGAGTCGACGACCGAACGCCAGACGACGCTCTTCATCGACCACCGCGCGACCACGGGCGTCGGCCGGCAGGGCGAGACCGCACTCGACTACCTCCGCGAGTCCGCGCTCGCCGTCCTCGAGACCGTCGAGACCGCGGAGGATCCCCTCAGCTACTACGCGGTCGGCGACGACGGCGTGACTGACCGCGAGACCGGCGTCACCACGCACGTCCAGTATCCGGCGGTCGAGCGGAAACTGCAGGGACTCACGCCGACCGCGGGCGACACCGCGACACGAGAGGTGCGGCGTCGCACCCCGCTCGCGCGCTCGCTCCGCGGCGACGACAGCGCCTTCGAGCGCACGCTCCACCCCTACGTCGCCTCGGGCGCACGCCCGCAGAACGTCGTCGCGGACGACCCGCTCTACCGGGCGGCGAAGACGTTCGCGACGCGCTACGGCGGCCAGCACTGGCACCTCCTCTTCACGGACGACGCCCACCGCGAGGAACTGCGTCGCACCGTCAACCTCCTGCGCCACGGCGACGACCACGTCATCGTCTTCCTCGCGCCGCGCGCGCTCTACGAACCCGACGCGCTCGTCGACATCGACGACGCCTACGCCGCCTACAGCGAGTTCAACGAGTTCCGCAAGCGTCTCGGGGACGCGCCGCGCGTCGAAACCTACGAGGTCGCGCCCGGCAGTCGCCTCGAAACCGTCCTCGCGTCGCGCCGCGGCCGGAGGGTCCGCGTATGAGCGGCGACCGCGTCGAGCGCACCCACCTCCTCACGTTCGCGGAGTACGCGACGCTCGACCTCGTCGGGTTCGCCGTCCTCGCCATCGGCTTCGTCGCCGAGAGCGGCGGGCCGGGCGGCGTCGTCGCGCTCGCCGTCGGTGTCTGCTGGCTCCTCGCGGACGTCCGCGTCGCCACCGTTCCGGCGGTCGTCGGACTCGGCGTCCTCGACCTCCCGGGGCTCGCCGGCCCCATCCTCGTCGTCGGCGGCCTCGTCATCAGCATCGGCGGCACGCTCGCGCTCACCACGCGGTCGTGGCGCGCACTCGGCGTGTTCGCCGTCGCGACTAGCGTCCTCGCCATCGCCGCCTACGCGGGCACGCTCGCCGCATTACCGCTCTGGGTGCTCACCGGCCTCGTCCTCGCCCTCTTCGGCGTTCTCACCTACGGCCTGCACCGCTACGAACTAGTCGTCCTCGACCTCCTGCCTACCGATGAGTAACAGCGACACCACGACCGACGCGACTGCGGCGAGCGACGAAGCCGACGACGTCGAGCGCTCGGTCCTCGAAACCCGTATCGAACTCCTCGAAGAGGAGAACCGCCGCCTCCGCGAGGAGTACGCCCGCGCGAAGCGCGTCGAGTACCGCCGGAGCGCCGTCGCCTTCCTCGGCGTCGGCGTCGTCGCGTTCGCGCTCGGCCTCGTCTTCAGTGACGCGCGCACCGTCCTCTTCGCGCTCGGCGGCACCGGCGTCTTCGCCGGCGTCCTCACCTACTACCTCACGCCCGAGCACGTCATCCCGGCGAGCGTCGGCCAGCAGACGTTCGACGCGCTCGCCGCGAACGAGGCGGACGTCGTCGCGGAACTCGGCCTCACCGACCGGCGCTACTACATGCCCGTCGCGGACGCCGAGTCCCGGACGCGACTGTTCGTCCCGGAGCACGAGGACGCGGCGCGCCCGGACGGCGACGCGCTCCGCGACGTCTTCGTCACGCCCGAGGACGACCGGGGTCGGGGCGTCTCGCTGCGCGCGAGCGGCGACGCGCTCTTCGACGCCTACGAGCGCGAACTCGCGACGGCGCTCGCGGACGACCCGGAGACGCTCGCCACCCAGCTCGTCGACGGCCTCGCCAACCAGTTCGAACTCCTCACGGGCGGCGACGCCGACCACGTCGGGGACGGCCGCCTCGTCGTCGCCGTCGACGGCGTCGAGTTCGGCGGTGTCGACACCTTCGACCATCCCGTCGTGAGTTTCCTCGGCGTCGGCGTCGCCACGCAGTTCGACGCGCCCGTCGAAGCCCGCGTCGAGCGGGGCGAGCGCGCCGACGGCCGCGTGATTCTGGAGTGGCCGGCGTTCGGCGACGAGGCCTAAGGAGGCGACTGCGGGGTGTAGCTATTTCACCCTTCGCGGCGTTCGTCCGCGTGAGGTCCCACCAATGGAGTTAGAGGAATTCGTCGAAGCGAACGAGCCCGGAGAGAGCGGCGAGCGATTCGAACTGGAGAACGACAAACTCCTCGACGTCGACGTCGATGGCACCGTCATCGCGAAGGCCGGATCGATGGTCGCCTTCGACGGCGACCTCTCCTTCACGGGCAAGTCCTCCGCGGAAGGCGGCGTGATGGGGTTCATCAAGGAGAAGGCCTCCAGCGAGGGGACGCCCGTGATGGAGGTGTCGGGCGACGGCCATCTCTACCTCGCCGACCAGGGCAAGGAAGTTCAGTTGCTCTCGCTCGACGAGGACGAGGCCATCTCGGTGAACGGCCCGGACGTCCTCGCGTTCGAGGCGTCCGTCTCCTACGAGATCTCGGTCGTCGGGAGCCTCGGCGGTGCGTCCGCCGCCGGGTTGACGAACGTCTTCCTCACCGGCCCCGGCATGGTCGCGATTACGACGCACGGCGACCCGCTCGTCCTCACGCCGCCCGTCCGCACCGACCCCGAGGCGACGGTGGCGTGGAGTCGGAACCTCTCGCCGAGCGTCGAGACGAACCGGAGTCTCAGCGACCTCGTCGGCTCCTCCTCGGACGAACGCTACCAGCTCGTCTTCGAGGGCGATGAGGGCTTCGTCGTCGTCCAGCCCTACGAGGAAGGCCCGACGAACCCAGCCTGACCGACCAGACTCGGCCCATCCGCCGTCTTCGACGTGACGGCGAGACGGACGAAACCGTATGCTTCGGCGGCCCAGCGACGGACGCGTCACGAAGTGTCGCGCGACTCCGATGAGCGAGTGTCGACACCGGACGTTCGAACGGAGCGGAGTATGCCGAAACGCCCATTTCCCCGGGTAACGACGGCACGAGTAATCAATGGGTCGCACGCGGAGCACTCACGTCAGTTATCGAGTGAGCGTCGCCCACGCCGGAACCGTCCTCAAATATATCGGCGTCGCGCCGCTGTTCCCGCTCCTCCTCTCGCTGTACTACGGCGAAGACCCGCTCCCCTTCGTCGCGGCCAGCGTCGTCATGGTCGGAAGTGGACTCCTCCTCGAGCAGATCAGTCACGACGGGGACTTCGGCAACCGGGAGGCGTTCCTGTTGGTGAGTCTCGCGTGGCTCCTCGTCCCTCTCGCAGGGACGATTCCGTACCTCGTCGCCGGGGTCGGAACTATCGCGGACCCGGTGAACGCGCTCTTCGAGAGCATGAGCGGGTTCACGACGACGGGGGCGACGGTACTCGGCGAAATCTCCGTCGAGAAACATGGCTACGCGATGATGATGTGGCGACAGCTCACCCAGTGGCTCGGCGGCATGGGGATTCTCGTGTTGATGGTCGCCATTCTCCCGAAGCTGTCCGTCGGGGGCGCACAGGTCATCAATCAGGAGGCCCCCGGGCTCGCGTTGGAGAAACTCACGCCGCGCATCCAGCAGACCGCGAGAGCACTCTGGGGTATCTACGTGGGGTTCACCGTCCTCGCCGTCGCCGTCTATTACGGCCTCCATCTGGTCGGTGTCGCACCGAATATGGACTTCTACAACGCGGTCGCACACGCGCTGACGACGATGCCGACCGGGGGGTTCTCACCGGAAGCACGCAGTATGGAGGCGTTCGCGCCCGCGGTTCAGTGGGCGGTGATGCCGTTCATGCTCGTCGCGGGGACGAACTTCGCGCTGTTCTGGTACGTCCTGCAGAACGAACCGCGGCGACTCACCGACAACACCGAGTTCCGGTCGTACCTGCTCGCGATCGCGGGCTTCAGTGCGGTCATCACCGCACTCCTCTTCGGGGGCGTCGGACTCGCCACCACCCCGGCGAACATCGGGGTCATCCCGGGGAACTTCGAGAACTCGCTTCGCCAAGGGTTGTTCCAGGTGCTCGCCATCGTGACGACCACGGGATACGCGAGTATGGACTTCAACACGTGGGACGCCTCCGCACAGACGATCCTGTTCTTCGCATACTTCCTAGGTGGGTCAGCGGGTTCCGCGGCCGGTTCCATCAAGATCGTTCGATGGGTGCTCGTGAAGAAGTCGATCAGCCGGACCCTCTTCACGTCGGTCCATCCCGACGCCGTCAGACCGATCCGCTTCCAGCAGGAGGTCATCGACGAGGAGACGCTCCGGGACGTCTTCGTGTTCGTGCTGCTCTTCGTCGGGCTGTTCGTGCTGTCAACGATCCTCCTGTATCTCGATAGCTTCAGAACGCCGGACGTGACGATGAGCGGGCTGGAGGCGATGAGCGTCGCCATCGCGACGCTAGGGAACGTCGGGCCGGGATTCGGCGTCGTCGGCCCGATGAACAGCTTCCTGCCGTTCAGCGACGCCGCGAAGCTGTACATGGTGTTCCTGATGTGGATCGGGCGTCTGGAAGTGCTGTCCGTGCTCGTCATCCTCACGCCGACGTTCTGGACCCGATAGCGAACACCGCGAGTGCGTCGCTGGCGTCGCGTCCCGCCGCTCAGGCCTCGCTCCCCGCCTCGACGTCGAGGTCCTCCGCGCTCGGCGGCGTGACGGAGTCGAGGACGCCCTCGACGACGGCGCGGGGCGTGATGTCGCTGAGTTCGGCGTCCGTGCTCAGGACGAGGCGGTGGCTGAGCGCGGCGACGGCGAGCGACTTCACGTCGTCCGGGATGACGTACTCGCGGTCCGCGATGGCGGCGCGTGCCTTGCTGGTGCGCTGGAGCGCGAGCGCGCCGCGCGGCGAGACGCCGTGGTCGACGTCCGGGGAGTCGCGCGTCGCCTCGACGATGTCGAGGATGTAGTCGACGACGCGCTCGTCGACGAAGACGTCGCTCGCGACGGCCTGCGCGTCGGCCACGTCCTCGGGCGTGACGACCTGTTCGACGGCGTCCGGCCCGAGTTCGGGGTCGGCGTCGAAGCGCTCGAGCAACTGGCGTTCCTCCTCGCGCGAGGGCAGGCTGACGTCGAGTTTGAACTGGAAGCGGTCGCGCTGTGCGACGGGCAACTCGAAGGTTCCCTCCATCTCGATGGGGTTCTGCGTCGCGACGACGAAGAACGGCTCGGGGAGGTCGAGCGTCTCGCCCTGAATCGTGACAGTGCGCTCCTGCATCGCCTCGAGGAGCGCGCTCTGCGTCTTCGGCGTCGTCCGGTTGATTTCGTCGGCGACGACGACGTTCGCGAACACCGGCCCCTTCTGCAGGCGGAACTCGCCCGTGTTCTGGTTGTAGACGTGCGTCCCGGTGACGTCCGCGGGCATGAGGTCGGGCGTCATCTGCACGCGGTTCACGTCGAGGCCGGTCGCGCGCGCGAACAGCGAGGCGACGGTGGTCTTCGCAACGCCGGGGACGCCCTCCATGAGGACGTGGCCGTCGCTGAGGAGCGCGACCGTCAGATGCTCGACGACGTCGCTCTTCCCGATGAGGACCGTCTCGATTTCGCTCTGAAGCGACTCGTAGAACTCGGCCGCCGCGTTAGTCATTACGCGAGGATTCACGACGCCGCGTAATAACCCCTTTCACGACGCGCTCGCGCCGGTCGGCATCCCACTCCGGATGCTCCCGGGCGAGGTAGTCGTCGATGGCGTCGGCGTCCGGGCGCGGAATCGTCGCGCCTTCCGCTTCGCCGCCGACCCAGTCGCGGAGGCGGTCACGTCGCGTCCACGCGGCGATGCAGAGGAGGGCGGCGAGCGTGACGACGAGCTGGAGGACGGCCTGCTCGCGGAGCGTGAACAGCAGGCCGACGAGCGGCGGCACGGAGGCGGTGTGCGAGTAGTCGAGGAGGACGCGTTCGTGGCCGGCGAGGACGCGCGCGGCGAAGCGCCGGTTGTCGCCGCGCTCGAGCATCGCGTTCACGAACAGACTCGAGTCCGCGACGACGACGACGCGGCCCGAGTCGAGGCGCTCGCTCGCGGCGACCGGGTAGCGGCCGACCGACTCGCTCGCGTCCAGCGTGCCGTTCGCGTTCGTGTCGAGGTAGGCGCTGCGCGCGGACGTCGCGAGCACCGTGCCGTTCGCGGGCCGCGACGCGAGCGCGGTGCCGTAGTTGAAGACGAGCGTGTCGACGCCGCGCGTCAGCGGCGACCGCGTGACGTTCGTAATGCGCGGCATCGCGGGGCCACGGTCGTAGCGCCGTGGGTCGCGGAGGACGCGGCCGTCGAGACGCGTCGTCGCGCCGACACCGGCGAGGAGGTCGTTCGTGTGGTCACCGAAGTCGCCCGCGACGACGAGCGTCCCCCCGGAGGCGACGAACCCCCGAATCTGGCGGAGTTGCGCCTCCGTGTAGGGTTTGTCGGGCGAGAGGACGACGGCGACCGTGGCGTTCGCGGGCACATTCCCGTAGGCCGACGTGTTCCGGGCGACGGTGGCGCTGCGCGCGGCGTCGTCCTCCGCGAGGCCGCGCAGTTCCGCGGTGCCGTCCCAGCCGTGGTTGTACGCGCCGAAGTTGTCGCTCGAACGGACGGCGCCGAGGCCCGCGGTCGCGACGACGGCGACGACGAGCAGGGCGAGCGCGACGGTATGCCAGGGGATATCGCGCACTCAGAACACCCCCGGCGGCAGGATGGTGAGCACGCGTTTCACGACGACGTAGCCGAAGACGAGCAGGCCGAGGAGGACGATCCAGCGGAGGCGGCGGCGCCACGCTGGCGTCACCGAGAGCGGCGCGGTGAGTTCGACCACGACGAGGAAGCCGATGAGACCGACGACGAAGTAGAGCTCGTAGGTGAGCGCGCCGAGCGCGCTGAGCGCGACGAGGGAGACGAGGAGCCACGCGAGGTGGCCGACGATGAAGCGCTCTCGACGCCGCGTGGTCATTGGCTGTGGATTCGACAGCGCGGGTTTTGTAGGTGTCGTCTCCGCGAGCACGCCACGACTCAGGCGTCGGCGTCGCGCTCGGCGAGCGGGAGTTCGACGACGAACGTCGCACCCCGCGTCTCGTCGTCCTCGACCCAGACGTCGCCGCCATAGGTCGTCGTGAGCGCGCCGACGAGGTAGAGTCCCATCCCGGCACCCGAACTCTCCAAGCCCTTCACTTCGGTGACGAAGAGGCGGTCGCGAATCGCGTCGGGGATGCCGGGGCCGTTGTCCGAGACGATGACGCAGACGGTGTCCTCGCGCTCCTCGACGCGCACCGTCACCTCGGGTCGGTCCGCGGTGTTGTGCTGGACGGCGTTGTTGAGGAGATTGCGGAAGACGGAGCCGAGCAGGTCGTTCGCGACGACGGTCACCTCCGGTGGGTCCGCGACGAACTCGATGTGCGCCGCGGAGAACGCCACCTGGCACTTCTCGACTTCCTCGCGGAGCACCGTCGTGAGCGACATCGGGCGTAGCGGCACCGCCTCGTCGCCCGTCATCGTCCGCGCGATGTCGGCGGCGATGAGCGTGAGTTCGACGACGTGGTCAGCCGCGGCTTCGATACGGTCGAGCGTGGGGAGTTGCTCGTCGCTCGCGTCGTCCCGGAGCATCCCCAGCCACCCGAGGACGACCATCATGTCGTTCCGGATGTCGTGACGGAGGACGCGGTTCAATATCTCGAGTTCGCGCTCGCGGGCGGCGATCGTCTGGGACTGCGCGCGCAACCGGAGGAGCGACTCGACGCGGCCGCCGAACTCGTACTGGCGGATCGGGACGCTGACGACCCCGTCGACGAGTCGCCACAGGTCGGGGTGGTCGCGGCGAAGCGCCTCAGTGGCCTCGCGCTGGGCGTCCGGAACGAGGAGCACATACGGGAGGACGGCGCGCGCCGCCGCCTTGCGCTCGGCGAGGACGGCGCGGTGGTCGAAGAGTGCGTCCGGGTCGAGGACGCAGAGGTCGAAGTCGACGTCGCCCGGGTCACCGGTCGTGACTCCGTACCCTTCCGCCTCGAGCCACTCGCTGAGGACGCGTCTGTTCGCCGCGTCCGCGACGAGCGGGAGGACCGTCCCGTCCGCCGGGAGGGCGTCAGCGCTCACCGTCCGTCTCCGAGCGTGAGCTGCCCTCGAAGCGCGGCGTTCCGGTGAGAATGCCGGTGAGGCCTTCGAGGGGGTCGCCGACAGTGACGCCGTATTCGGTGAAGTCGATGCGGCGAATCGAGTCCTCGAAGTCGCTCGTCCGCATCTTCAGCACGCCGACGACCTTCTCCATCGACCCGTTGTACTCGAGGTAGCGCAGGAAGACGATGTTGTCCGCGAGGTTGCTCGTCGCCTCCTCGGTGACGCGGAACTGTCCGGTGATGTCGTGGACTTCGTTGGTGACGAGCGTCGTAACGCCCTGCTCGCGGAGGTAGCGGCCGATGGAGACGAGGTAGTCGACCGGCCCGCGGTCGTCGTCGAACCCGCGGAGGTTCTGCTTGAAGCCCTGGAAGCCGTCGAGGAGGACGATTTCGGCGTCGTCCTCGGTGACGGCGTCCCGAATCATCGACGTGAGTTGGTCGGCGGTGTATTCGCCGGGGCGGACTTCGACGATGTCGAGTCGGTCGCGCTCAAGCATCTCCTCGAGGCCGATGTTCAGCGCCTTCGAGCGGCGCACCATCGTCCGCTTTGACTCCTCGAAGGAGAAGATGACCGAGTAGTTCCCCCGGCCCGCCGCCTCCTTCACGAACTGCATACTCGTCGTCGTCTTCCCGGCGCCGGTCGGCCCGCTGAAGAACGTCACCGTGCCACGCTGGAGACCGCCGTGGAGGAGTTTGTCGAGTTCCGGGACGCCCGAGGAGACGCGCTCGTCGGGGAATTCGACGGCGGGCACATCGGGATGGAGGCGCGGCCACACCTCGACGCCGTCGGTCGTTACCTCGTAGGTGTGCGGGCCGCGTTTCGGCGAGGGGCCGCGGAACTTCGGGACGTCGATGGTGAGGGTGTCGCGACGCCGCTCGAGGTTGATGATGGCGTCGGTCATGAACTGGAGGTCGGTGTCAGGGGAGTCGGGCGCGGACTGGGAGGCCATCATCACGGTGGCGCCGGCGTCCCGGAGGAAGTCGAGGAGGCCGAGAATCTGTGAGCGGAACTGGTGGTCGTCCGTCGTCAGGTAGCGGAGTTCGGTGATGGGGTCGACGAAGACGCGGTCCGGGGCGCGCTCCTCGACGGTGTCGATGATTTCGGAGACGAGCGGCGGCCCCTCGACCTCGGCCGCGGAGAACAGCGAGTACGTGCCGCCTTCGGCGAACTCCTCGGCGGTTGGCGCGAGCTCGAGGATTTGGAGGGACGGCGAGTCGAGGCCGAAGTGCGCGGCGGTGCGCTCGACGTACGCGGTCGGTTCGCCGAGGTTGATGTAGAGCGCCGTCTCGTCGGCGTCGCATGCGGAGAGGAAGTGGAGGCCGAACACCGTCTTCCCGACGCCGGGCGGGCCGCGCAACAGCGCGTTCTGTTCCGTGATTAGCCCGCCACCCAGTATCGTGTCCAGTCCCGCTACCCCCGTCGATTCGCGCGCTGACGCCTCCGACATACCCCGGTGTTGTCGTGGAACTGGCAAAATGGTGGCGGGCGGAGCGACGCGGTTACTCCTCGACGTCGAGTTCGAACTGCCTGTTCTCGACTGCGGCGTTCAACACGACGCTCGTCGAGGACTCCTTGATGTCGACGTCCTTGAGCAGTTCCTTGATGAGGGCGTTCATGTCGTCGGTGTCGCGGAACTTCCCGATGGCGATGACGTCGTAGTCGCCCGTTACCTCGTAGACTGACGTCATCTGTTCGTGCTCGCGTAGCCGGTCGGTGAACTCGGGGAGCGCGCCGCCCTCGACCTTGAGCTGGAGAACGGCCGTCACGTCGTAGCCGAGTTTGTCGTAGTCGACGATGGGTGCGTAGCCCTGAATGACCCCCTCGTCTTCGAGGTCCTTCAGGTGGTTCGAGACGGTCGTGACGGAGACGTCGAGTTCTTCGGCGAGGCTGCGCAGGCTCGCGCGGCCGTCGCCGAGCAGTGCGTTGACGAGCCGAACGTCGAGATGCTCGTAGGTCATACCGGCATTCAGGCAAGATGCCATTAGAACGTGCCGACTCTGGCCGATATTTGCCGCTGCATCCAAACTATCGTCCACATTTTTCACTCGGAATAGAGTGCGTGTCCGTCCAGAACACTCCTCTCGGCGCCGACACGACGGCGCTGACGGCCCCGCCGCGACGCGTACCTCACGCGTCTCGGTCAGTCCCAGACCGCCGCGACGTCCGCGCCGTCGTGGACGATGCGGTTCAGCGCCTCGATAGTGCGTGTGACGTCGTCGGACTGCCAGACGGAGCGCCCCATCATGAGGCCGCGCGCGCCGGCGTCCATCGCCTCGGAGACCGACTCGAGCGTCCCGCGGGTGCTCCCGGTCTTCGGGCCGCCGAGCATCATCGTCGGCACGGGCGCGTTCGAGACGAGGTCGCGGAACTGGTCGGGGTCGCCCGTGTAGGGCGCTTTCAGGACGTCCGCGCCGTACTCCCAGCCCATCCGGAGCGCGTTCGCGACGAGGTCCGGGTCCGTCTCGGCCGCCGACGGCACGCGCGACCCCCACATCACGGGTTCGACGACGAGCGGCACGCCCGTCCCGCGGAGCGCCTCCGCGAGGTCGGCGACCGCCTCGATGTTCCGGCGGAAGACCTCGCGGTCCTCACGGCCGAAGACGAGGACGGTCTTCACGCCCACCGGGTCAAGCTCGAGGAGGAGGTCGGTGTCGAAGGCCTGCGTCCAGACGTCCGCGGCCTCGTCCTCGCCGGGGCGCGTCGAGAACGTCACGACGTCCGCGGTGACGACGAGGTCCGTCTCCGCGAGGCGCTCGGAATACCGGCGTGCGAAGTGCGGGCCGACGAGCAGCCCGTCCGGGTCCGCGGCGAGCACGTCGTCGAGGACGGCCGTCGGGTCCTCGAAGCCCTCGATGGCGCCGCTCGCGAGGCCGTGATCGAGCGCGACGTACACCGCGTTTCCGGAGTCCGTATCGAGCAGGTCGTAGGTCACGAGTATGGCGTCGCGGACGACCACCAAGAACGTTACCCGTGCGGCGACGACACGGCGAGTGTTTTTACGGATGGGGCGCACCATCGAGGGACACATGTCCGAATTACTCTCCCGTATCGGCATCGGCGCGGCGACCGTCGACACCCGACTGCCCTCCACGGTCACCGCCGGCGAGACTGTCACCGCGACCGTCGACGTCGCGGGCGGCGACGCCGAGCAGACCGTCGAACGCATCTATTTCGCCATCCGCACGCGCTACGAGTCGGAGGACACCTCCGGCGTCGCGACCGTCGCACGCGAGACGCTCGCGGAGAACTTCACCATCGACCCCGGCGAGGAACGCAGTTTCGAGGTGGACCTCGACGTCCCCCGCGAGACACCCGTGACGGTAGGCCACACCGAAGTCTGGGTCGACACCGGCCTCGACGTCGAGTGGGCCATCGACCCCGAGGACCGCGACCACCTCGACGTCCAGCCGAGCGAGCGCCAGCGCACCGTCCTCGACGCCATCGAGGACCTCGGGTTCTCCCTGAAGACCGCGTATCCGGAGTCCGCGCCCGGCGGCCTCTTCGACAGCGCGCGCTTCATGCAGGAGTTCGAGTACCTCCCGCGCTCCGGACCGTATCGGGGTGACCTCGACGAACTCGAAGTCGTCTTCCACCCGACCGCGGACGCCCTTGACGTCCGCCTGCAGGTCGACACGCGCGGCGGCGTCCTCACCGAACTCGCGGACACCGACCTCGACGAGCGCCTCGAACAGGTGCGCGTCACCGAGGACGACGACGTCGACAGCGTGCGCGCCGACATCGAGGACGCCATCGAGCGCAACCTCTAGGCTATTTGTCGCCCCCGGGCCAACAGTCGAGTATGCGACTTCTCAAGACGGTGGGCGCGGCCGCCGGCGCCGTGGGCCTCGCCGCCATCGCTGACCGCGCGCTCGAATCATACGCGGGCGACCTCGAACCACCATTGTCGGGCCGTCGCGGGACGTTCCGCTGGCGCGGCCTCGACGTTACGTACACCGAGGCGGGCGACTCCTCCGACCCGACCGTCGTCCTCTTCCACGGCGTGAACGCCGCCGGCTCCAGCGGCGAATACCGGAACGTCTGGGACGACCTCGCCGAGGAATACCACGTCGTCGCCCCCGACTTCCCCGGCTTCGGGACGTCCGACCGGCCGGCGCTCGACTACGACGGCGCGTTCTACACCGACTTCGTTGCCGCGTTCCTCGCACGCTACGAGAACCCCGCCGTCGTCGCGGCGTCGCTCGCCGGCGCGTACGTCGCGGGCGCGCTCGACGACGATGACGTCAACCCGCGTGCGCTCGTGCTCGTCTGTCCGTCCACGGGCGCGATGCCCGGCCCGAACCCGTGGGCGCGCGGCGTCGTCCGCGCACCACTCCTCGGCGACCTCATCGTCGACCTCGCCACCTCCCGCTACTCCATTCGTCGCTCGAACGCCGACCACGGCTACTACGACGTCGAGAACGCCGCGGACGACTGGCTCGACTACCAGTGGCGCAGCGCCCACCAGCCCGGCGCGAAGCACGCCGTCGCCGCGTTCGTCGGTGGCTACCTGAACGTCGACCTCGACCTGCGCGAGGCGCTCTCGGACTTCGACGGCCCCATCACCGTCGTCTGGGGCGCCGCCGCCGAGACGACCACGCCCGAGGAGGGCCGCCAGCTCGCCGAGGACGTCGAGGCCGACTTCGTCGAAATCGCCCGGACGGCGCTCGTCCCGCACGCCGAGCGGCCGACGGCATTCACGAACGCCATTCACGGCCGTCTCGACGCCGACGAGTAGGCGTCGCGCTCACCGGCTGAACTCTGGCAGGCGTACTCGCCACCAGGGAGACAGTACGTTTCGTGTGCTTTCGCGTCGTCGCGGACGCCACCTCAGTAGAACGCAGAGAGGATACTTCGTATGCTACCGACGATGGAGTGAACGCATACGAAATCTACTCTCACTCCCGAGGCGCCCCGGGTAAAAGCAGACGAAACGTACTCCCTCCTCCCCCTGCTTGTTAAGCAACTGGTCAGCTATCGATTCGCGACGGGCGGTCGAAGGACGCACCGCCGGGGTCGAAACCGACTTGTGGGGGCCGAGTGAACTAATCAGTCAGTTACGCGATGGGCCGAGCACGCGATACAGCGACGGACGGGGAGCGCGCCACAGACGAGGCGGTCACGCTGGCGGCTGTCGACGCTCACCTCGCGTCGCGGCGTCGCGCGGAGACGCCGCTCTCGTGCGTCGTCGACGCCGTACTGGCTGCGCGACCCGAGCGGCGCCCGACGCGGGTCGTCCTCGAGTGCGCGTCAGCGCGCTCGAACGCGCGAGACGTCGTCGCGGCGGCGAGCGCCGTCGACCTCCTGGACGCCCGGACGTTCGTCCGCTGGGTCGGCCTTCCGGAGCGCGCTCCGGCGAGCACGGACGCCGTGCTCGTCGGCGACTACCTCCACTCGCTGGCGTTCGAGTCGCTCGTCGAGACGAGCGACGGCGTCTCCGAATCCCTGCTTGGTGCCGTGACGGCGGGCGTGAGCGACCTCTACGGGGCGGAGTCGGACGCCGCCTCGGACGGACGGGACGTGCCGGCGGCGGCGCGCCGTGGCGTGTTCGCCATCGCGGACGCCGTCGTCGACGCGCTCGACGGCGGCACGCGTGGGGAGGCGTCGCGATGAACCGACGTAGCCAAAGGCCCGAGCGGCTGATGCACACGTAATGGCGGACACGTCGCGCGACGGGGAGCGGAGCGAAGCCGAGGAGGCCATCATGCGGGCGACCTATCGGGCGCTCTGCGAGCACGGCTACGCCGACCTGACGATGCGCGCCATCGCCGAGGAGTACGGCAAGACGACGGCCGCCATCCACTATCACTACGAGACGAAGGATGACCTGCTCGTGGCGCTCCTCGAATACCTGCTCGACCGGTTCGTCGCGCACGTCCACGACGTCGAGACGACCGGTCCGGAGGCGCGTCTCGAGGCCCTCCTCGATACGCTCATCAGCGAGCGTACGGACGACCACGACCTGTTGGTCGCCATCCTCGAGATGCGCGCACAGGCACCCTACGACGAGGCGATGCGCGACCAACTCGTGCACAACGACGAATACCTCCGCTACCTCCTGCGGACCGTCGTCGCGGACGGCGTCGAGCAGGGGGTCTTCGCCGCGGACGTCGACCCGTCACGGGCCGCCGAGACGCTGATGACGTTCGTGGACGGCGCGCGCACGCGCTTCGTCGTCTCGGGCGACCCCGACGTGCTCCGGCACGCCCGCGAGGCCGCCGACCGATACGTCGCGGACGCGCTGGACGCCGAGTGAGTCGTCCCCAACACCGAATACCTTGGAGTCCCGTCACGTCCGTATGGCCGACGCGCGACATCACGCTCTCCACGAGTACGTCGCCGAGAAGGCCGGTGACGCGTACCGAGTGTCGTTCTGCTACGACGCGGACGGCATGGAGATTCTCCACATTCGCGACGACCTCGCGTCGCGCGATTTGGACGAGGAACTCCCGCACGTCTACGAGCGCGTCTGCGAGTCAGGGTCGCTCGTGAGCGGGGACGACTACGCGCCGCTGGGCGAGACGCGGGCGACGACGGAAATCCACGAGCACGGCGTCGTCCTCCACTTCCCGGAGGACGGGGAGCGTGGGATGGTCGTCTCGCTCGACGTCGACGTCGCGCGCCAACTCAGCACGTTCGTCGTGGAGTGCACGTCGTTCTTGCGCCCGGCAGAAGGCGACGAATCGATAGAGGGTCGGACGAGCGCCGACGCCGACTACTGCACGGACTGACGCACACCGCAAGAAGGGAGGGCGGCGCCGTCCGTCACGTCGCTCTGAGGGGCGTCAGTCGTCGGCGGGCGTCGGGGTCGCGCCGGGGAGGTCGACGCCGGGCGCGTCGACGCCGAGTTCGTCGATGGCGACCTGCGCGGCGCGCTTCCCGGAGAGGAGCATCGCGCCGAACGTCGGGCCCATGCGGGTGAGGCCGTGCGTCGTCGCCGTGGAGAGCCCACACGTCAGGAGGCCGTCGTGGATTTTGCCCGTGTACTCGACGACTTTGTCCTCGGAGTCGGCGACCCACATCGAGTCGTGGCCGGGGGAGTCATGGCCGGGCGCGCCGTACTCGCCGTCCTCGGTCGAGTCCATGCCGGCTTCGTGCTCGTCGACGTGCTCGATGCCGGGCGCGTCGACGACGCCGCGCTCCTGGAGTTTGGAGACGACGACGGCGTCGTGACCGGTGGCGTCGATGACGAGGTCGGACTCGACCGCGATGGGGTCGACGCACGTCAGTTCGCGCGGGAGGGCGTGGACGGGCGACCAGTTCATGACGATGCCGGAGACCTCGTGGTCCTCGCGGACGACGATGTCGGTGAACTCGGTCATGTTCTGAATCTTCGCGCCGGCGTCGCAGGCGGCGTGGATGAGCGCGGAGCAGGCGTGCGGGCCGTCGGCGAGCTGGAGGCCGTCGGCCTCGTCGGCTTCCTCGTAGGGGACGCCGAGTTCGTCGAGGACGCGCTCGGCGGGCTCGCGGACGGTGAGCTTGTTCATGAGGAAGCCACCGAGCCAGAACCCACCACCCAGATAGTTGTTCTTCTCGACGACCATGACGTCGACGTCGCGCTCGGCGAGTTCCTTCGCGGCGACGAGCCCCGAGGGACCGCCGCCGACGATGATGACGTCGGTGTCGGTGTAGTCGAGGAACTCGTCGCCCCACGAGCGGGCGATGGCGTTCGTGACCTGTGCTTCCGAGGCGTCGCTGAATCCACTGAACGACATACCACCTAGTGTTACAACCGAGTATTTAGAGGTGGCGATGAGGAGCTGTCACGACTTACACGGACAGAAACCGACAAAATCGAGCATTTAGGGAGAAATCAGTTCGGCCTCGACGGCACTCGCACTGGCGCCACCGCACAGCCACGGCTGGTCGTCGCGGCTGGCGAAGACGAAAATCGCGGGTAGCTCTACGTGTAGCGGCTCTTGCCGGCGCTGCCGGAGAGTTCCGCGAGGTCAGCGTGGACCTCCGCGATGCGCTCGCGGATGTCGCGGCCGACGACGCGCGGGTCGAAGTAGTCCTTGTTCGGCGACCAGTCCGTGTCCTCGAAGAAGGTGTCGCGGCTGTCCGGGACGCCCTCCGGGGGCACAATCTCGTCCTCGTGCTCGCTGTAGAGGTCGAAGGCCGTCCGCGTGTACTCGTACTGGTAGCGGGTGTCCTTGTTCATCTTGCAGATGCCGTACTGCATCATCTCCTCGACCTGCTCGGGCCGGAGTCCCGAGGAGCCGTGGAGGACGAGCGGCGTGTCGAGGCCGTGCTCGTCGAGCGCGTCGCGGATGTCCCGCGCGAGGTCCGGGCGCAGTTCGAGGTCCCGGCCCTTCGCGACGCCGTGCTGGGTGCCCACGGAGATGGCGAGCAGGTCACAGCCCGTCTTCTCGACGAACTCGACGGCCTGCTCGGGGTCCGTGTAGTAGGCTTCCTCCGCCTCGATCTCGTCCTCGACGCCCTTGATCTGGCCGAGCTCGGCCTCGATGAGGACGTCCGAGCCCTTCTCCTCGGCCATCTCGACGACCTGCCGGGAGCGCGCGACGTTCTCCTCGAACGGCTCGTGGCTCGCGTCGATCATGATGGAGGAGGGGATGTCGAGGTCCATCTGCGCCTCGATGAACTCCATGTCCGTCTGGTGGTCCATGTTGAGGAAGACGCCGATGTCGTGCTGCTCAGCCATCACCTCGATGTAGTTCCCCATCGCCTTCAGGCCGGCAACCTCGTCGCCGTCGCCTGCGAACCGACAGGCGCCCGCGCTCATCTGCAACAGGAGGTCGGAGTCGACGCTCGCCGCGCCCTCCATCAGTCCCATCATCACGTTCGGCTCCGCGATGTTGCTCGCGACGAGGCCGAAACCGTCCTCGAGCGCGTCGTCGTACACCTTGTCGAGTTCGTCGCCTCCGTAGAACGTCATGTGTGTTCCTCGTGCGGGGAATCCGGGCCCACACTAATAACTGGTGTGGAAACGAGCAGACTCGGACAAAACTACTCAGAAACGAGTACGTGCTTCAGGAGAAGAGCCAGCGGCGCAGCCGGCGGAAGATCCCCTTCTCGGGGTCACCGCCGCGCTTCGTCGGCTCCTCACTAGACGCCGACTCCGCCTCGGCGTCCGCGTCCGCCTCTTCGTCGCCCTCCTCAGCGTCTTCACCGCCGGCACTGATGACGCCGGACTTCCCGGCCTCGGCTGCCTCGATGGCGCGCTCGATCATCTCGCCCGCGCGATTGACGCCCGCCTTCACCGGCGCCTGGACGATCGGCTTGCCCTCGAAGCGGTCGGTCTGAACGGCCGTGTCCGCCGTGATGATGACGGCGTCCGCCTCGGCGATGTCCTCAGCGCTGAGTTCGTTCTCCGCACCCATGGCGCCCTGGACCTCGACCTTGATGTCGTGGCCCATCTCCTCGCCCGTCGTCTCGAGGTTCTCGGCCGCCATCTGGCTGTGTGCGATACCCGTCGGACAGCTCGTGACTGCGACTAGTTTCATTGGTTACTGTAGGAGTTCGATTACGTCGTCTTTACTGGCCGCCGCGAGCGCGCGCTCCGCGAGCGCCTCGGCGTCCTCGAGGTCCGTCTCGCTGACGCGCGCCTTCACTTCCGGCACCGTCAGCGCGCTCATCGAGAGTTCGCGCAGCCCCAACCCGACCAGCAGCTCGGTCAGCTCGGGGTCGCCCGCCATCTCGCCGCACATCCCGACCCAGACGTCGGTTCCCTCGGCGGCGCTCGTCGTCGCGTCGATGGCGCGCAGCACCGCGGGCTGACGGAAGTCGCCGAGGTCGGCGACCGCGTCGTTCCCGCGCTCGGCCGCCATCACGTACTGCGCGAGGTCGTTCGTCCCGATACTGAAGAAGTCGACGTGCTCGACGAGGACGTCCGCCATGAACGCCGCGGCGGGCGTCTCCACCATCACGCCGAACTCCGGCATCGTCGCCTCGACGCCCTCGGACTCGAGGTCAGCGACGACGTCTTCGACGACGTCGCGGGCCTCAGCAACCTCCTCGACGGTGGTGACGAGCGGGAGCATCACCGCGAGACTCCCGACGTCCGTGTCCGCGTCCGCGCGCAGGAGTGCGCGGAGTTGCGTCTCGAAGAGGTCCGCGTCGGGGCCGAGCGAGCGCCGAATCCCGCGCTCGCCGAGGAAGGGGTTCTCCTCGTCGGGCAGGTCGAGATACGGCACTGGTTTGTCGCCGCCGATGTCGAGTGTCCGGACGACGACGCGGCCCTCGGGGAACGTCTCGATGGCCTCCTTGTAGGCCTCGTACTGCTCGTCCTCGTCGGGGGCGTCCTCGCGGTCGAGGAAGAGGAACTCGGTGCGGAAGAGGCCGACGCCGTCAGCGCCGCGCTCCGTCGCGGGCAGGAGTTCCTGTGGCGTCCCGATGTTCGCCGCGACTTCGACGTGCGTGCCGTCCGCCGTCGTCACCGACTCCTCGACGATTTCGGCGGCCTGCTCGGCGCGCGCGGCCTCGGCGGTGTCCTCGTCGGGGTCGACGACGAGTTCACCCGCCTTCCCGTCGATGACGACGGTCTCGCCGTCCTCGACCGACTCAAGGTCCTCGCCGATGCCGACGACGGCGGGGATGGCGAGCGAACGCGCGAAGATGGCCGCGTGACTCGTCCGGCCGCCCGTCACCGTCGCGAACCCGGCGACGCGCTCGGGGTCGAGCTGGGCCGTATCGGACGGCGTGAGGCGTTCTGCGAGCACGACGCTCCCCTCGGGGAGCGCGGAGAGGTCGACACGCTCCCCGTCCGTCAGGAGACGCAGGAGGCGGTCCCGGACGTCGCGCAGGTCGTCCGCGCGCTCCGCCATCTTCCCCTCCATGCTCGCGAACTGCTCGACGAACTCGTCGAACGTCTCCTGCACCGCGTGCGCGGCCGGGAGACCGTCCTCAACGCGCTCCTCGACGCCCGAGGAAATCTGCGGGTCGTTGAGGAACTGGACGTGCGCGTCGAACACCGCCGCCTCCTCCTCGCCGACGCGCTCGGCCGTCCGCTCGCGCTCGGCCTCGAGTTCGGCTTCAGCTTCCGCGACCGCGAGTTCGAACGCCTCGAGTTCGGCCTCCGCGTCCACGTCCTCGGGCGCGGGCGGCTCGGAGAGCTCGGCGTCCGGGTGGTACCAGACGACAGTGCCGACGCCGGAGAGCGGCGTGACGTCGATGCCGGGGAGTCGTCGTTCACTCATGGCCTCAGAGCTCGTCCTCCGGGGTTGTCAGGACGTCCTCGAGCGCGTCGAGCGCGTCCTCGGCGTCGTCCCCCTCCGCAACGAGTCGGAGCGTATCGCCGCTCGCGGCGCCGAGGCCGGTAATGGCGAGCATCGAGGACGCCGGGACGAGGTCGTCGTCGTCGGCGTCTTCGGGCCCAACGAGGACCTCGGCGTCGTACTCGTTCGCCGTCTCGACGAAGACGGACGCGGGCCGCGCGTGCAGGCCCTCCTCGGGGACGACGGTGACGAGGCGTTCGGGCATCTCAGGCCACCTCCTCGATGATGAGGCGCTGGACGGCCTCGGCACTCTCGGCCTCGTGGAGTTTCTCGCGGGTCTCCTCGTGGACGAGCGAGCGCGAGATGCTGCTCAGAATCTCGAGGTGGTCGTCGCTGGACTCCTCCGGGACGAGAATCATGAAGAAGAGCGTCGCGGGCTCGCCGTCCATCGCGTCGAAGTCGACGCCCTCCGAGGAGCGCGTGAACGCGAGCGTCGGCTCCTCGACGCCCGTCGTCTTCGCGTGCGGGATGCCGATGCCCATGCCGACGCCGGTCGTGGACTCCTCCTCGCGCGCGAGCAGGTCTTCGAGCGCCTGTTCGCGGTCGCTGACGCGGCCGGCCTCGACGGCGAGGTCGAGGAGGTGCTCGATGACGGCTTCCTTCTCGGCGGGCGGTTCGTCGAGCGAGATCAGGTCGACGTCGATCAGCTCTTCGAGGTCAGTTTCGGTCATCGTTTGTGATTGGGTCTGCGCGGACGGTAAGGGTTCCGCACTCAGATGTTTGCTCAGACGTTACCGACGCGTTCGTCGTAGTTCGGCTTGATCACGTGCTCGATCGCCGCCGTGACGACGGTGCCGAGCAGGAGACAGCCGAGGAACAGGAACGGCTTGTTGGAGAGGGGGACGACGAAGATACCGCCGTGCGGGGCGGGCATCGTCACGCCGAGACCCATCGCGGCGGCGCCCGCGACGGCGGACCCGGCGACGATACCGGGGACGACGCGCGCTGGGTCGGCCGCACCGTAGGGAATCGCGCCCTCAGTGATGAAGGAGAGGCCGAGCGGGATGCCGTTCTTCGCGTTCTCGTACATCTCCGCGGCGTACTTTTCGGGCGCGATCAGGTTCGCGAGCGCCATGCCGAGCGGCGGCGTCATGCCGGCAATCATCACGGCGGCCATCGGGCCGTAGATCTGCTCGCTGATGAGGCCGGTCGCGAAGACGTACGCGACCTTGTTGACGGGACCACCCATGTCGAAGGCCATCATCGCACCGAGGATGGCACCGACGAGGAGCGCCTGCCCGCCCTGCATCCCGCGGAGCCACTCCGTGAGCGCGGCGTTCGCGATGGAAACGGGGACACCGACGACGAACAGCATCACCGGCAGCAGGACGAGCGTCGTCGCGACCGGGATGATGAGCACGGGCATCATCGGCTCGATGAAGCTCGGGACGTCGCGCTGCTTGAACCAGAGCGCGACGTACCCCGTGATGAGGCCGGCGACGAGCGCGCCGAGGTAGCCGGCGCCCGCGGCGCCACCCTGAATGCCGATGATCTTCCCGGCTTCCTGCAGGACGTTACCCTGCTGGATGAGGTACGAAAGGACGAAACCGGGGGCGAGACCGGGTCTGTCGGCAATCGCGTACGAGATGTACGCGCCGAGGATGGGCACCATGATGGTGAGTCCGATCGACCCGACCTGGGCGAAGAACCACCCGAGCGTCCCCGTCGCTTCGAAGACGTTCTGCACGTCCCCGAAGAGGGTCGCGGACGCGTAGCCGAGCGCGAGGAAGATACCGCCGATGGTGACGAACGGTATCATGTGCGATACGCCGGTCATCAGGTCCTCCTTGATGGAAACCAAGTAGGCCCGATACGCTGCTTCCGGGTCAGACGACATAGTCTATCACGATAGTTGCCCGACCGTGATTAAAATTGTTCGGATATGCTCTCTCCTGACCGTTTCTGTTCGAGGCGTGAAAGGACGTCAGTGCCGGGTGACCGTCACGGCGTCCCGAATCGTCGGCACGTCCCCGAAATCCGGCACGCTCGTCCCGGCCACCTGCACCACCCGTGACGCCACCGCGACACCGGTCGCGAGCGCCGTCGCGTCGTCCGCGCCGTCGTCGAACGCCGAGAGCACGCCCGCGAGCAGCGAGTCGCCCGCGCCCACGGTGTCGACGACGTCCACGTCGACCGCCTCAGCGTGGACCGCGCCGTCCTCGGAGACGAGAATCGCGCCGTCGGCACCGAGCGACGCGACGACGCGCTCGTAGCCCATCGAGCGCAGTTCGTCCGCGGCCGCGATGCACTCGTCAACGCTCTCCGTCGGCGAGCCCGTCGCCGCCGCGAGCTCCTCGCGGTTCGGCTTGCAGAGCGCGTACTCCGCCTCGAGTTCAGCGAGCATCTCGCCACCGACGTCGACGGTCGTCGCCCAGTCGCCCGCCGACGCGAGCGCGTCCACGTCGTCCGCGGTCATACCCGGCGGGAGGCTCCCGCCGACGACGAGCGTCGGCGGCGCCACCGTCGCAACGTGCTCGCGCAGGGCGTCGACGGCGTCGTCGGACACCGCGGGGCCGTTCTGGTTCACCTTGTACTCGCCCTCCGGGGCGAGAATCGTCTGGTTGAGCCGCGTCGACTCGTCCACGGAGACGAACTCGGCCTCGAGCCCCTCCGCGGCGAGTTGCTCGGCGAGCACGCGCCCGAAGGGATCCCCGAGGAAGCCCGAGGCAGCCGTCTCGGTGCCGAGCGCCCGCAGGTACTGCGAGACGTTGATACCCTTCCCGCCCGCGTCGATGGTCGCGTCGTCCGTGCGGACGACGGTGTCCACGTCGAGCGGGCTCTCGAGCTCGACGGTGTAGTCGAGCGCCGGGTTCGGCGTGACGGTCAGAATCACGCCGTCTCCACCTCGTCGGTGACCCGCGTCCCCGAAGACTCGAACGCCTCGCGGAGATCCTCCGGGAGCGTCCCGTCGGTGACGACGTGGTCCACGTCCTCGAGGTCCGCGAACTGGACGAAGCTCCGCTTGCCGATTTTCGAGTGGTCCGCGACGAGGACGACCCGGTTGGCCTTCTTCACCATCAGCTCCTTCATCCGGGCTTCGTCCTCGTTCGGCGTCGTGAGCCCCGCCTCGGCGTCGAGGCCGTTCGTCCCGAGGAAGAGGAGGTCGAAGTTCGTCCGCTCCATGAACGACTCCGCCGTCGGGCCGACGAGCGCGCGCGTGCGCCGTCGGAGCGTCCCGCCGGTGAGCTTCACCTCGTTCGCGTCGCCCTCGAGCTCGACGGCGAGGCGCGGCGAGTTCGTCACCGCGAGCAGCGACCCGTCGGTGGGTGCGCGTCGCGCGACCTCCATCGTCGTCGTCCCCGCGTCGAAGAAGACGACTTCCGCGTCGCTCAGTTCCTCGACGGCGCGCGCGGCGATGGCCTGCTTCGCGTCGAGGTTCTGCACCTCGCGCTCGCCGTACGTCCGTTCGTGACCGACCGACGACGCCGGGAGCGCGCCACCGTGGCTCCGCTCGATGAGCCCTTCCTCCTCCAGCGCCCGGAGGTCGCGCCGGATGGTCGCCTTCGAGTAATCGAGTTCTTCGGCGAGCTCCGCGACGGACCGGCCGTCGTGTGCCGACACTAACTCCACGATCTTCCGCTTTCTCGCTTCCGGTAACATTGCTGGTCCGTGGTCTCTAACGGGAGGTGTTCCCGTCCGGGCATAACTGTTTATGTCCGGTACTGTTCGTTTCTGGTTGCACGCCGAGGAAAACGCGCTTTTATTTGTTCATTGGTACCATGACTGAAGGGAACCGTTTAACCGTGAGCCGAGTGTAGCTATTGTATGAGCGAGAATCAGGGCCGACGGAACCTCCGTATGCCCGACGACAATCAGGTGTTCGCGGTCGTCACCGACATGCTCGGTGGGAGCCGCGTCCGACTCCGCTGTGCCGACGGCAAAGAACGCATGGGCCGCATCCCCGGTCGCATGAAGTTCCGCACGTGGATTTCGGAGGGCGACGTCGTCATCGCCGAACCGTGGGACTGGCAGGACGAGAAGGCGAACGTCGAATGGCGCTACGACGACGACGCCGCCGAGCAGCTTCGCCGCGAAGGCCACATCGATTGACATCCTCCTCCGCGTGAACACGGAGGAATCCCGAGCGGTGGGAGTTTCAGGTTCGCGGTCCAATCAGTTGACTACCACACCTTTCGGGCGCGGGTAGTCCCACAGCATTGGTGTAGTGAACTGCTGGCGGTGCCAAACCGCCGGTACCCCTATCCTCGACCGTGTAGAGCGTCCCGGTGTTGTTTTGGCCACGGGGACGCCAGCAGGCGTCAGCGGACTCGGGGGTATCTTTTGATTCGCTTTGAGCAGTCGGCACGCGCCCACACTCTTCGAGAATGTGGCGTTCACCGACTGCTCTTTCGGATACTACCTCGTTAGGTGGGCGGACAGGCCGCCTCCGGAGGCCGGTTCGGAATCCGCTCCGTTCCGACCGATTCCTACTCTTTAGTATGGCGGCCCGTCACTTAAACGTCAGCGTCGGAAACTCAGGACAGGCGTTTGAACGGTGGCTTCTCTCACCGAGTGACGGCGCGTATCCACGGCCTTCAGACCGTGGTATTGCGCCTGTCCCGCGTATAACCACCTCTCCCTTTCTTCTTCTTCACGCCGATAGCGGCGGCGCTCCCCCACGCTATCCGGCCCCGCGATTTTTCACGACGCCGGGCGACGTACCCGACGTGAACCCGCGAGAGAACTCCCTGCGCGAGACGCTCGAGAGCGACGAACCCGCCTTCGGCGTCCTCGACAACACGTACAGCCCAGAAGTCGTCGAACTCCTCGGCGAGTTCGGCTTCGACTTCGTCTGGATGGACTTAGAGCACGGCGGACCGAGCCCGTGGGACGGCGACGCACTCGAGGAGCTCCTGCGCGCCGCCGAACTCACCGACACCGAGTTGCTCGTCCGTATCCCCGAGCCGAACCCCGCGATGGTCCGGAAATGCCTCGACGTCGGCGTGCGCAACCTCTTCATCTCCCGCGTGAAGACCGCCGAAGAGGTTCGGGAGGCACTCAAGGCCGCACACTTCGAGTACGACGACGGCGCGGGCGAGCGCGGCCTCGCCGGCCCGCGCGCCGCACGCTACGGGCAGGCGAAGGACTACGTCGGCACCGAGGACGAGGAAGTCCTCGTCGGCGTCACCATCGAAACTGAGGAAGCCGTCGAGAACATCGAGGACATCCTCGCCGTCCCGGAACTCGGCTTCGCGTTCCTCGGGCCGAACGACCTCTCCATCGCACTCGGCCATCCCGGCAACCGCGACCACCCCGACGTCGAGGACGCCGTCGCGACCGCCGAAGAAGCCGCGCTCGAACACGACGTCACGCTCGGTGGCCTGACGTTCGGCATGGACGACGCCGTCGAGAAAGTCGACGCCGGCTACCAACTCCTCCACGTCGGGAGCACCCTCGGCGCACTCACCGGACAGTTCGGTAGCTGGCACGAAGCCTACGAGAACGCTCGGTAGAGCAGTCTCCAGGCAACGGCGAACGCGCATCATCCACTCTTTTTCAGCGCGTCCTCAGCGGCGAGCGGCGACGAGGAGCGCCACCGCGCCGACGAGGAGGGCGGCGAGCGCGACGAGCGGGCGGTCGCCGGTGCTGGAGCGGAAGACTGCGTAGCCGACGCTCGCACCGAGGACGAGTACGACGAGCGTGCTGAGCGTGTGCACCGCCTCGACGCGGCGCGTCGACGTCTCGGGGCCGGCTTCGCGGGCGAGCCTGAACCCGTATCGGCCAGCATCCCACGCGAGTACGAGCGCGACCGCGGCAAGGAGCGTGCCGCCCTCCCCGATTCCGAAGACGCCGGCGAGGAGGAGCGCGCCGCCGATGAGCCCCGCACCCGCGTTGAAGACGTCCACGCGGCCACGACGGAGACCAACGCCGAGGACGAGGACGCCAACGACGCCCGCGACGAGCGCGTACGTGACGTCGGCGAGCAGGACGAGTGCACCGAGCGCACCCGCCAGCGCGACCGTACAACTCGTCAGCGGTGGCCGCGAGCTAGAGGTCACGACGCACCTCCTCGCCGCGACGCTCGTCCGACCGCCAGTCGAGCACCGACAGCCCCTGACTGCGGAGCGTCCCGACGCGACGGCGGCGGGCGAGCGCGGCGTAGCCCCGCGCGCAGTCGGCATTCGTGCCGGCCGCGAGCGTCGGGTCGGGGCTGACGACGGTGACGTCGCGGCCTGCGGCGGCGAGGCGGCGCGCGATTTGCTCGGCGTCGTCGTCACAGAGTGGAGTGACGAGGACGACGCGAGTGCCGGGTCGGAGTCGCCGTTCGAGTGTCTCGAGCCCCCGATCAACATCGTACACGTCCGTCGGTGGCTCCCACGAGAACGCCGCGTCCCCGAGGAGCGCCGCGCGAAGCCGACGGTGGTGGGCATCGCCGGTCGCGGGTGCGAGCCAGCACGCACGCGGCGAGAGCGCGGTGAGACCGACCGGAATCGAGGCCGCGGCACACTCATCAACGACGCCGCGTGCCGCATCGAGACTCCGCCGGACGGCCGGTGACGCCGCCTCCGTGGCGGACGCGACGTAGGCCTTCCGGCGGGCGTCGACGGCAACGAGGACGTCCGCGCGGCGCGGTTCGCGGAAGTCGACGGTGGTGAGGTCCCCGGTCTTCGCGCGGCGTTTCCAGTCGATGCGCGAGCGCGGGTCGCCGCGGCGGTACTCCCGCACCGAGTGGAACTCGACGCCCGACCCGGCGTGCGTGGACGCCGTCCGACCAGCGTGAACGGTCGTCCGCACTCGGTCGGGGAGCGACACCTGCGAGTCGTCGGGCCGGCAGGTGAGCGTGCTCGGCGCGTCAACCACCGACTCGCGGCGGTGGACGCCGCTGGCGTCGCGCGCGACGAGGAGCGTCGGATCGAACTCGTGGCGGCCCGGCGCGGCCGTCACGGTGTAGGTGAACGTAATGCGCTTGCCGGGCCGGAGCGCCGTCGTGGCGCGAGGCGACCCCTCGGCGACGGTGAGGCCGGCGGGCACGCCGTCGACGATGCGGAGGTCGGTGAGCGTCCGGCCGCCGGTGTTCTCGACGGTGACGGTCACGTCGACGGGGTCTTCAGGAGCCGGTGTCGCGTCCGCGAGCGAACGCGAGACGTCGACGGCGACCGACGGCGGCGTGGTCGCGCGCGTGTAGCCGGCGACGGTGACGCCGAACAGCGCGAGCAGGAGGAGTCCCGGGCGGAGCGTGACGATACCGAGGCCGCCGGCGAGGAGCGCGGCGGCGGTCACCGGTCGAAACCGGTCCGAACGCGTCGTCCGCGTCGACCCTGACTCCGCCGACGACCAGTAGCGTCGCGTCGTCGCGACGCGCTCGGCGGCGTCGTCCCCCTCCGCGGCCACCGCGGAGACGTCCGCGTCGCCGGCGTGACTCGCGAGTGCGGCGACGGCGTGTCGTGCGCGGCGGGCGAACGGCGGTTCGCTCCCCCGAAGTCCGCGAAGGCGCTGGCGGAGCGAGAGGGACGGGACGACATCGTCAGTGAAGAACGCCGCGGCGAGCGGGTCGTCCGTCCACGAGCCATCGGCGAGGTGGGCCGCCGCCTCGTCGGGTGTGACGCCGTCGCGTCGCGACAGGACGTCGACGGCGAGGTCGCGTAGGTCGTCGCGGAGGGCGAGGCGGGTCGCGGGCTCGGCCTCGCGCCGGTCGGTCCACGTGACCTCCGCGAGGCGTCGTGTGAAGGCCGCACCCGGCGACGCGTAGGCGGGTCGGTGCTCCGGCCGTGGAAATTCGGGGTCGTCGCTCGCCAGCGTCGCCTCTGCAGACGGTCGCACGGCGTCCGCGAACAGGGAGCCGGCGGCGATGAGGAGCGTGACGACGCCGACGAGGGCGACCGTCGCCGTCCCAAGGCCGCCCGAGAGGGTGACCGCGGACGCGAGCGACGGCGCGGCGAGCAGGAGGAGGCCGACGACGCTCGACGCGACGCCGAGGCTGAGCGCGAGCCGTCGCGAGAGGCTCATCGCTCCATCGCGTCGTCGGACGACCCGTCCTCGTCACGCGCATTGCGCACCTGAACGCGCTCGAGTGCGCGGCGCGCACGGCGCTCCCGGTCGGCCGTCGGCGTCGCCCCGCCGTAGCGAACAGAACGGAACAGCTCGGTGAGTTCGCGGACGGCCGAGGCGGGGCGGCCGTCCGCGAGCGCGTCCCGTGCGACGTCGGCGGGCGTGCGTGAGCGCTGCCGCGTCTCGCCGAGCTCGGCGACCATCGCGTTCCACGACCGGTAGACGTCGTTCGTCACCGGGGCGTCGCTGGCGGCGCGGGCCGGTGCCCGCTCACGCTCGCCGGCCGGGTTCACGGGCGCCGTATCGTCGTCGGCGTCGGCATCCAGGTCGCCGTCGTCGTCGGTGAGACGCCAGAGGACGACGGCCACGCCGACGACGAGCAGGGCGACGCCGACGGCGAGTCGGGCGAGCGAGGTGTGCGCGGCAGTCTCACTCGTGTCAGTTCCGGTGTCACTGATGTCGGGCAGGAGGTCGGCACCGGGTGCGTTATTGTCGGTCGAGTCGCCGGAGCGCGGGGCACCGTGTCCGTCCGTGGCGTGGGGCTGGCCGAGCGGGGTGTCGACGCTCGGCCCGGCGTCGTGCGCAGCGGGGAGCGTGCCCGCGGCGGCACCCACGACCACGAGGGCGAACACGGTCAACAGGAGGGCTGTCGCGTGTGGGCGGTTCATAGCTGGAGGGCCTATCGGATGGTCGGCCGGCGACGAAATAAGTATTCCACCCCCGCCGCGACGGCGTGTCGCCTAGTCGGCCGTGACGGTCGTCCCGGCGTCGCCGTCGAGCGCCGACTCCAGTTTCTCGGGCGACGTGATTATCGCGCGGCCGCCGGTTTCGTCGACGAAGCGCGCACACGCGGTGACTTTCGGCTTCATGCTGCCCGCGGGGAACGCGCCGGACTGACGCATCGCGCGGAGTTCGTCCGGTGTCGCCCGGCGAATCGCCTCCTGGTCGGGCGTGCCGAAGTCACGGTAGACGGCGTCAACGTCGGTGAGCATCAGGACGGTGTCGGCCTCGAGGGCGTCGGCGATAAGCCGGGTCGTGTGGTCCTTGTCGACGACGGCGGCGACGCCCTCGTACCCACCGTCGCCGTCGGGCACGACGGGAATGCCGCCGCCACCGCCGCAGACGACGGGGCCGTCGCGGTTCTCGGCGAGCGAGGCGACGTGGGCGGCCTCACGGACGCCGAGCGGGGCGGGCGACGGGACGACGCGCCGATAGGCCGTCTCGCCGCTCTCGCGGGTGACTTCAGTCGTCTCGAACTCCTTCTCGGCGGCTTCTGTGGCCGTGTAGTAGGGGCCGACGGGTTTCGTGGGGTCGTCGAAGTCGGGGTCGTCGGGGTTGACGCGGACGCGCGTGACGAGCGGGGCGGGCGGCCCGCCGAAGGCGTCGCCGAACCCGCTCTGCAGGAGGTAGCCGACCTGCGCCTGCGTCTCGGCGACGAGGACGTCGAGCGGTTCGGCCGGCCCCTCGGACTGCTCCTCGGCGAGCAGCCGCTTCCCGACTTGCGGGCCGTTGCCGTGCGTGAAAACGAGGTCGTGGGCGCGCCGAGAGAGCACGGCGAGCGCATCACGCGTCTCAGTGATGCGACGGCGTTGCTCCGCGACGGTCCCCTCGCCCGAACGTAGCAGTGTGTTCCCCCCGAGCGCGACGACGAAGCGGCTCATACGGGATAGGAGAGAGTGACCGCCAAGGCCGTTGTGGCCGCCTACTCGATGACCCCGAGCGGTTCGGAAATCGCGTCGCGCGCATACTGTCGAACGTCCGTGATGTGCAGACTGCTGTCGAGTCGGACGGCGACGACGACGCCACGAAGGTCGTCGAGGTGGAGGTCGATGTCCGCGACGGTTTCATAGAGGCGGACCGTAGTCGTCAGGCGCTCGTCGTGGATGTCGGTGTACGCGCCGTGGCCGATGCTCTCCAAGAGTGCGGATTCGAGCGTTCCGTAGCCGGATTCGCCGGCGTACTCGTCGAATTCGTCCAGGTAGACCGACCCGGTCCGGCTCTCGTGTTCGCCGTCGTACCAGCCGACCGCGAGCACGTCGTCGCCGTGCTCCTCAAGGAGGCGGTCACGGACCGCTGTCGCGGCCTCACGGACGTTCATACTGGCTCTGTCGCCGAGACGCTCCTAAGGAATTGTGGCTCTCCGGACGTGTCAGGCGTCGTGTTCGACGTCTTCGACGCCACCGTTCTCGACGATGTCGGCGACGGCGTCGAGGCGCTCGACCATGTCGGAATCGGGGTCGTAGACGGCGAGCGGGAGGCCGTCGCGCCACGCGCGCCGGAAGGCGACGCGCTTGCGGATGCCGGGGCCGGGGGAGTCGGGGTCGTCGAACTCGCGACTGCGACCGAACGCCGGGAGTCGGTCCCGGAAGCGCGAGGCCTCGACGGCGCTGAGGACGCGGCGCTCCTCGTTGTCGCCCTCGAGGCGGTTGGGGATGACGCCGAGGACGTCGATGGGGAGTTCGCGTCGTAGCGGGTCGAGTTGCTGGGTCGTCATCCGGTCGAGACCGCTGAGGCTCGGCTGGCTCATGAGGAGCGGGACGAGGACGTTCTGCGTGGCGACGAGCGAGGAGTCGGAGAGCGGGCCGATGGTCGGCGCGGTGTCGACGATGACGTAGTCGTACTCCGTCCCGAGGAGTGGTTCGACGACGTCGTGTTTGACGCGGAGTTCGCCGAAGGTGGCGTTCCGGATGCTGGACTCGACGGCGTCGAGTTGCTCGTGGGCGGGCAGGACGTCGAACCATTCTCGCTCGCGGATGACGTCGTGTGGCCCGGTGTCGTCCTCGTCGTCGATGACGTGGCCGATGTGTGTCTCGCCGGTGTAGGCGTCTTCGAGGCCGACGGCGCGTGTGGCGTTGCCCTGCTGGTCGAGGTCGACGAGGAGGACGTCGTAGCCGCGACTCGAGAGGCGCTCTGCGACGTTTACTGCGAGGGTGGTCTTCCCGACGCCGCCCTTCTGAAGGGCGACGCTGACAGCGCGTGGTTCGTGCATAGTGGGGGGGAGAGGGGGGATGCCGCGTCGGAATCGGGATGGTTGCACAATACGACGGGCCACAATTAATTATTTTGGCCCGCGTACCGTATGCAAGATATAACGAGCGGCCGAGGGTTTCAGCCTGTCGGTCCACCACGTTCAGCAGTCGCTCACGAGCGCCGCCAGCGTCCGGTCGTTGGGGCGTCTGCGCACGGTACATCGGCAGGACGGCGATGGGTGCCGTGGCTCCGCCACCCGAACGACGACCACAGACCTGTCACTGCCGGGAAACGACACGCCGACGTGCGCGCCCTCCACCCAGTCCGGTCGTCGGCGTCGAACCTCATCGCTCTCGTCGTAATCGCGGTCTCCTTCCTCCCGACGGCGCTCGTCGCGCGGCAGACGCGCGACTGAGACACCACCTCGTCCGCAGTTTCACCCCACGCTGTCCGCAGAAATTTGGGCCGTCACGCACGGTACGCCCGAACGGCGAGCACGCCCATCAGCGCGCCGATGAGGACGAACGCGACGAACGACTGGTTCGGAATGGTGACGGGGCGAACGTAGATGGTCGCACACCCACCGAACGTGCAGGTGTTCCCCGCGACCACCTGCAGGTAGGACTGGTAGGCGGCGAACGCGACGCCGCCCGCACAGAAGGGTAGGACGAGCCGGTAGATGCCGGTGTCCTCGGTGTACCACGCGTAGGCGAGGACGCCGACGAGCGGGTACATCAGGATACGCTGGTACCAGCAGAACTCGCAAGGGACGAACCCGAGGACGAGGCTGTACGTGAGGCTCCCGGCCGTCGCGACGGTGGCGACGAGGGCACCGAGAGCGAGGAGCGTCCGGGAGGAGAGGCGGGCGAGCACTGCCGGGGGATTGGACGCCCCAATACTTGGGTGGTACGTTCAGTCCGCGGCGGCCGCGCCGGTGTCGGCGGGTTCGGCACCGCCGCCGGTGTCGACGGTCTCGTCGACCTGCGAGTAGACGAGCAGGAAGCCGAGGAACGCGAGCACCGCGCCGAAGACGAACGGCGTCGCGTAGGCCGTCCCGAACGGCAACTCGATGCCGGAGAGGACGCCCGCGGAGAGCGGGCCGATGGCGGTGCCGAGGCCGAACGCCATCGTGAGCACGGAGAGCGTCGTCCCGGAGCTGCGTCCTTTGGCGATGTCGCCGGCGAGCGCCATCGCAGGTGCGAAGACGGCGGCGCCGGCCGCACCCTGCACGAAGCGCGCGATAATCATGCCGGCGGGCGTGGTGACGAGGCCCTGTGCGAGCGTCGACGGGACGAGGACGAGCATCCCGGCGAGAATGAACGGTTTGCGGCCATAGGTGTCGCTCCACGAGCCGATCGGCGCCTGCAGGAGGACTTGCGCGAGGACGAACGCGGAGAACTCGATGCCGAACATCGTCGCGTTCTGCCCGAGCGTCGTGTTGATGTGGTGCTCGAGCGGCTCGAGGAGCGCGATGCCGATGGCCATGAAGAGCGAGGCGACGCCGAGCGTGAAGACGGGGTCGAGGAGTTTGTCCTCGCGGACGCGGTCGAAGACGGCGATGCTGATGTCCTCGCCGGCGTCGGCGTCCGCCTCCACCTCGGGGTCCTCAACGAGGAGGTAGACGCAGACGGCACCGAGGAGGGCGCTGGCGGTGGCGACGTAGAAGGCGGCTTCGAAGCCGGTGACGGTACCAGCCAAGTAGGGACCGCCGGCGACGACGCCGCCGGCGACGACAGGGCCGAGACCGAAGCCGATCATGCGGAAGGTGTTGAAGACACCCATCGCCTCGCCGCGTGCGGTTTCTTGTGAGAGCTCGTTGACGAGCGCGATAGTCGCGGGAACGGTGAGCGCGACGCCGACGCCCTGTGCGATGCGGACGAGGAGGACAGCTCCATAGCTGTCGACCAGCGTGTAGACGAAGTTCGCGACGGTGAGTGTGAGGAGGCCGGCGATGACGAAGACGCGCCGACGGCCGGTTCGGTCGGAGAGGTTCCCGGCGAACGGCTGGATGCCGCTGTTGAAGAAGCCGAACGCGGAGAGGATGATGCCGGTGATGAGTGTCGGCGCGAGCCCGAAGGTGCCCCCGGAGACGACGCCGCTCGTGATGTAGAGCGGGAGGACGACGATGAGGAAGGAATTCCCCAGCGAGTCCACCATGCGGGCGAACGCGAGGGCGAGGATGCGCCGGTCGACGTCGAGGAAGCCCACTAGCGACCCACCTCGTGCTGTGCGGTCCGTGGTGTCGGTAACGCGAACATGGCGATAGTGACTGACCAATCAGTCAGCGCGGTACTGAATGGATAGTCAACTCGACCCCATAAGGGTTGTGACGCACGCTACACCCGCCGCTACTCGGCGATGAAACGAGCGACCGCGACGCGTCGGGCGGACGCGGATGGCGGCCAGAAGAGCGTGTTCGAGTGCGGTGCGGCGGCGTGTCGCGGGCTACTCAACTCGGTAGCCCGCCGACTCCAGAATCCACTCGGCGTCGCCGACCGCCACCTCGCCTTCGGCGAGGAGTTCGACGGTGTCCGTCTCCGCGTCCGGGTCCGCCTCGCGAACGCCCGGCGCGCGCTCGATGCGCTCCGCGAGACGGCTCTCGTCGGCCGCCCGCAGTTCGCTGATCGACAACTCGAAACGCTCGTAGGCTGCGTTGTCACGGGGGGAGGATTGTGACATATTCTCATAGAGGCGACGAAGACTCAAAAGGCTACTCGCCGACCCGTACCCGCACGTGCGAGTGAGCGGAGAGGTGCCGAGGCCGCGACTGCCCCACCGGCTTTTTGCCCGCTCCGTCCGACAGCATCGACGTGCCAGTACAGGAGTATAAGGCTCGACACGACGCAATCGCCGACCTCCCGCTCGTCACCGAGTCCGCCGTCGTCACGGACGTCACGCGCCACGACCGGGACCGCCGCGAGGAAGCGCGCCAGGCGCTCGAACGCGCGCTCGAGCGCCGCGGCCTCGCGGACGACTACGGACTCGACGAGGCCACGCGGTGGGACGAACTCGCCGAAGCCCTCCGCGCGGACGGCCACCCGCGCCTCGCCCGCCAGACCGACGCTCTCTACGAGCGCGTCACGCGCCCGAAACCGATGGTCGTCGATATCTCCTTCCGCATCGAGGAGGAGTTCGACTACCTCGCCGGCCAGTACGTCGGCCTGAAGTACGACGGCATCTCCCGGGCGTACTCGCTCGCCTCCGCCCCCACCGAGGACGAGGCCGACATCTGCGTGCGACGGGTCCCGGGCGGCCGACTCTCCCCGCGACTCTGCGAGGACGTCGAACCCGGCGACGAGGTCACGGTCCGCGGACCCTACGGCGACTTGACGCTCGACAAGCCGAGCACGCACGACCTCGTCTTCCTCGCGACGGGGACCGGCGTCGCGCCCTTCCGCGGGATGATCAACTACGTCTTCGACACGGGCCGGGACGAGTTCGAGGGCGAGACACGCGACGTCTGGTTGTTCCTCGGCGCCGCGTGGGACGACGACCTGCCGTTCGGCCGCGAGTTCCGCGCGCTCGCGAACGAACACGAGAACTTCCACTTCGTCCCGTGTCTCACCCGCGAGCACTACCTGACGGCATGGCACGGCGAGAGCGACTACGTCCAGCGCGCGTTCGCGAAATACGTCGAGCGCGACGCCGTCGCGAAAGCGGTGGACCGCCCGCTCGGTGACGGCTTTCGGGACGCCCCGAAGGTCTCGACGGACGTCCGCATCGATCCCGACGAGGTGGACGTCTACGCCTGCGGGAGCAACGCGATGGTGTTCAGCCTCGAGCGCGCCGCCGAAGGCGTCGGCGTCCCCTCCGAGCGTATCGTCTGCGAGGGGTTCGGCTGACAGCGACGAGTGGCGCCGTTCACTCGGACGAGGTGCTGACACACTCGTGTCGAGGGCGGCGACGGACTCGCTGCGGTCTCACGCGGGCTGACCGGACTGCGTTTCCTCGGGGGACGCGGCGCGGGGGAGTTCGACGGTGAAGACGCTTCCCGCGTCGCCGGTCTCTGTGAGCTCGACATGACCGTCGTAGCGCTCCGCCAGGAGTCCGACGATGGTCAGCCCCAGTCCGTGCGTGGTGTCGTTTCTGGGCTCCGAGTCGAACAGCTCCTCCCGGGTCGGTTCGGCGATACCGGGGCCGTTGTCGGCGATTTCGACCGTCACGGTTCGGCCGGTCGTCGTGACGGTGACCTCGACCCGGGGCTGGTCGGCGTCGTTGTGCTCGACGGCGTTGTTCAGGAGGTTCGAGAACAGGCGTTTGAGGAGTGGGTCGGCACGCACGTAGGCTTCCTCGGGCAGCTGTCGCGTGACGTCCACCTGTGGATACCGGTCTCGGAGCCGCTCCAACTCGTCGGCCAGCACCGCGGTCACGTCCACCGGCTCTTTCGTCGTCTCGCCGGTCGCCGTCTCGGTCAGAATCCGCACGTCCTCGATGACGCTGGCCATCTCGGTCGACTGTCGGTAGATGGTCGACGCCGCCTCCTGGGGGTCCTCAGCGGACCCGTCCTTGATTAGTTCCGCGTAGCCCGAGATGACGGTCACCGTGTTCAGCACCTCGTGGCGGAGAATCGCGTTCACGTATTCGAGGAGGCGCTGTTGACGCTGGGCTTCCTCGGCCTGAACCGTGGCGCGTTCGGCCTCGAGAAGGGCGTCGACGCTTCGCGCGTTGAGGTAGCCGACGAGGAAGCCGAGTCCGCCGCCGACGGAGAACCCCCATCGGAGTGTCCCGAGCTGCATCAACGGGTCGCGGTACGAGATCATCGCGAACAGTGCGATGAACCCCCCGAAGAACAGCAAGCCACCGAGCGTCCACGCGAGGATCCGCGGCTGGAACGCCGTCGAGATCTGTAGCCGCGGCAGTCGATACACACCGAGCGCGAGGAGGGCGGCACATGGCGCGCTCATCAGGATGCTGGCGACGAGGCTGATCGTGAGGGGGGTGGGTCCGACGAGCTGGACCGCGAGCTCGACGGCCTGAACGGCGAGCAGCAGACACCCGACCCCCAGAAGCCCGATTCGAAGATACCGGTAGGAGGCATTCATCTACGTACACTCATGCAGACAGTCAATGATGTGGATAGGTTCGGCGGGGCACGGGTAGTAGATCACGGCTCGATCGGATAGTTGGCTGTATATCGTACTGCTTGCTATTAATACCTCATGTCAGAAAGTAGTTGTTTGTTGACGGTTCTGGGGAAACACCACTCCTCCGGGCGGCGCTGCATCACCCGCTAGCAGTGGGGGGTCGGCGGATTGCGAACGGTCGCGGCGGCCGCATGGTCGTGCCGTGGCCACTGCAGTCGCGCCGCAGGCACGCGGCGTTAGCGTGCGCTGCCGGACGGCGTGGTGCGCTGTCGGAACGCGGCCGGCGCCGTCGGGAGGACGAGGACGTCGTCGACTTCGAGACTGGCCGTGTCGTCGAGTGCGTCGCCCATCACGGCGTCCGCGGGAGCGACCTCGATATCGAGCGAGACGGTGGCGCTTCCCTCGGCGAAGTTGCAGAGGACGACGGCGGCGTCGGCGTCGCGCGGGTCCGCGGCGAGCGCGTCCGTCCCGCCACCCGCATTGTCGGTGTCCGGAGCGAGGCGGCCGTAGGCGGTGACGCGCTCCGGGTCGCCGGCCGTCACATCGTAGTCGAGGCGGTGGACGCTCCCCCCGGCCCGGAGCGCGGGCATCTCGCGTCGCAGGCCGAGCAGGCGCCGGTAGTGCTCACGGAGGGCGTCGTCGGTGTGCTCGGGGTCCCAGACGACGGCGTCGCGCTTCCCGAGCTGGCCGAGTTCCTGCCCGGCGTAGACGAGCGGTGCGCCCGGGAGCGTGCAGAGCGCGCCCGCGGCGGCGAGCGACGCGGGCCGGCCGCATTCGACGCGGTAGCGGACTTCGTCGTGGTTCTCCGCGTAGAGGAGGAAGCGCGCGTGGTCGGGGAACGCGCTCTCGCGGCGTGATTCGACGGCGTCAAGCAGGGCGGACGCGGGCGCCTCCCCGCAGCCGACGCTCCGGAGGGTAGCGTAGGTCGTCGAGTCGAAGTGGACGTCGAACATTCCCTCGTGGAAGTCCGGGATGTACGGAATCGTCTCGTCGAGGAGGAGGAAGTCGCCGTCGTGGGCCTTCACGCGGGCGCGGACTTCGCGCCAGAAGCCGTCCGGCACCGCCCACGCCATGTCGCAGCGGAAGCCGTCGACGAGCGACGCCCACGTGTCGACGGCGTCGAGGAGGTGGCGCCGGACGTCGAGCGTGTCGAAGTCGAAGTTCGCGATGCGCTCCCAGCCGAAGTACGTCTCCGGTTCGCCCGAGGCCTGCCACTCGTACCAGTCGTAGTAGGGGCTCTCCGGGTTCCGATAGGCGTCCTCGAAGAACGGGTGTTCGCGCCCCGAATGGTTCATCACGAGGTCGAAGAGCACCCGCATATCCCGGTCGTGGGCTTCCGCGACGAGGCGCTCGTAGTCCTCGCGTTCCCCGAGGTCCGGCGCGACGGCGAAGAAGTCCGTGATGTTGTAGCCGTGGGGCGCGTCGTCGCTCTCGAGGACGGGCGTCAGCCAGATGACGTCGACGCCGAGCGACTCCAGGTGGTCGAGACGCTCCGTGATGGCTTCGAGCGTCGCGCCGTGCTCGGCGTCCGGGGCGAACGTCCGGACGTACACCTCGTAGTAGACGGCGTCCGTCGCCCACGCGGGCGCGTCGTAGAGCCGTGTGACGGCGACGCCAGTCTCCTCGCGCTCGAGTGCGACGGCGTCCGCGACGCTGTGGCCGGACTCGCCGACGGCAACGGCGTGTACGCGCTCGCGGCCCTCGATTCGGTCGACGGGGACGCGGAGTTCGCGCCCGTCGACGCTGACGTCGTCCGACGTGAGGGTGTCGCGGTCGTCGAGGACGAACTCGACATCGAGGGCGGCGTCGGACGCCGCACTGTCGGGATGGGTGTGTGGCGTGGCCGCCACGACGACGGTGTCGCCGTCGACGCGGCCGTCGAGGCGGACGCGCGGGCGGCCCTCGTCGTCGCCCCCGTGCCCGTGCTCGTAGTGGCCTGCCTCGCCCTCGGTTCGGAGCGCGCCGCCGCTGGAGCCCTCGTGTGGCGTCCGCGCACGACCGCCCGAGTCGGGGAAACAGCGGACAGTCTGATGGTGGGTGCCCGTCGGGCCCTCAAGGGCGAAGACGTACTCGCCGGGCGTCGTCGGCTCGAACGCCTGGACGGGATCGTCAGTGAGCGAGACGGCGGCGTCGGCGGGCGCGGACGCGACTGCCCACGAGTAGGCCGCCGCGGGGTCCGGGTCCCACGGCGCCAACTCGACGGTGTCCCCGACCGAAACGAAGCGCGGCGGCCCGACGTGGTCCATGATCACCTGACAGTTCAGCGACTGGGGGCTTGTCGGTTGCGGTGCGACCCACCCAAACTACCATAGCCGCCCCCGTCGAGGACTACGTATGTCCGACCCCGACGCACCGACCGTCTCCATCGACGCCGACGTCGCGGCCGACGGTACCGTCGTCACCGTCGCCGGGACGCGCGACGCCGCCGTCGTCGTCTACTCGGCGTCCGGCGAGGAGATCTACCTCCCGCCGGAGGACTTCGAGGACCCGATTGAGAACCTGCGCTCGCCTATCGACAGCCCCTACGAGGGGACGCTCCCGGAGAGCCTCGACCCACTCGTGCGCGAGGACACACCGAGTCCCTACGACGCGGCCGACGCCGACGCGACCCCCTACGACCCTGCGGGCGACGGCGACGACCCGAGTCCGTACGCCGCCGTGGGCGGGGAGAACACCGGTCATGGCCCCAGCAAGCGCATCATCGGCGTCGAGTCAACCCGGACCGGCTTCCGAATCGTCCACCCGGAGCCGATTCACGACATCCGAGTCATCCGGGCCCCCTAGGCGAGCAGGTCCTCGTAGAGGGCGACGTAGTCGTCGGCGACGTCCCCCCACGTCCGCTCCTCGAACGGCGGGACGCCGTCCATCGCGAGCACCTCGTCGATGCCGTCCGCGATGGAGTCCGATTCGGCGTCGACGCGGACGAGACACTCCTCGGGGATGACCTCGGCGGCGCCACACTCGGTCGTGACGACGGGCGTCCCCGTGGAGAGCGCCTCGACGACGGTCATACCGAACGGTTCGGCGAGCGAGGAGGAGACGAACGCGTCCGCGCTCGCGTAGTAGTCCGCGAGCTCCTCGTCGGGGACGTAGCCGACGAACACCACCTGGTCGTCGATGTCGAGCAGCTCGGCGAAGCGCTTGAGCTGGGCGGTGAGGTGGCCGGAGCCGCCGAGGACGAGCGTCACGTCGGGTCGGCGGAGTTTCGACATCGCGTAGAGGAGGTGCGTGATTCCCTTCTGGTGGGTGTGGCGGCCGACGAAGAAGAGCATCGGGCCGTCGATGCCGAGTTCCGCCTTGACGTCCCGACCGGTGGGCTCGACGCGCTGGAAGCCGTTGTGGACGACCGCGGGGTCGCCGCCGTAGAACTCGCGCGTGCGGCGCGCGGTGAGGTTGCTGACGGCGACGACACGGTCGGCGCGGTCGACGATGCGCTGCTCGGTCTCCAACTCGTAGTCCGGCGGGTTGAGGTTCCGGTCCTGGGTGAGCGAGTGGAACGTCGTCATCCACTGGGCGTCGTGGGTGGACTGCGCGCGGACGCCGGGGTCGTAGCCGAACCAGTCGTGCGTGTGGACGACGTCGGCGTCCGCGGCGCGCTCAACGAACGAGTCGGAGAGGCGCTCGATGCGCGTGATGACGTCGCCGTCCCCGGTGGGCACGCCGTGGATGTTCGGCACGTCGTCGGGTGCGAACTCCGCCGGGAGGACCAACTCGACGTCGACGTCGTCGCGGCCGTCGTACTCCCAGAAGAGCGATCCGACGAAGGTGTCGAGGCCGCCGCTGATGTTCGGGGGGAACCCCCACCCGAGCATCAGAACGGTCGGTGGCACGGCTCACCACCGGCGGTGTGAACTGGACGACCCGTACGCCCGGTGCGTCGCTGAGCCATTGGCGTCTCTGCGGTGTGCGACGCTATGACTCTGCTGTGCCTCGCAAATATTACCTCCACCGTCGGCAACGTTCATGGCGGCGGGTCCGCTATCACGGATGCATGAATTTCGAGCGGACGAGCGGCGTCTTCTGCCACCTCACCTCGCTCCCCGGCGAGCACGGCATCGGCGACCTCGGCGCGGGCGCCCACGACTTCCTCGCCTTCCTCGACGCGGCCGACCAGTCGCTCTGGCAGTTCTGCCCCCTCGGCCCCACCGCCAGCGTCCACGGCCACTCGCCCTACAGTTCACCCTCGACGTTCGCCGGTAACCCCCTCCTCGTCGACCTCAACGCCCTCCACGACCGGGGCTGGCTGACCGCCCCCGAGGTCGCACCCCCGGAGGACGCCGACACCGCGCGCGTGAACTACGACGCCGTCGCCACCTTCAAACACGACCGCCTCCGCACCGCCTTCCAGCGCTTCGAGCAGAGCGCGGACGCCGCCGCGAACGACGCCTTCGAGTCGTTCCGCGAGCGCGAAGCCGACTGGCTCGCCGACTACACGCTCTACCGCGCGCTCAAACGCGCCCACGGCGAGGCATCGTGGACCGAATGGCCCCGCGAGCTACGCGAACGCGACCCGGACGCCCTCGCCGCCGCCCGCGAGGAACACGCCGACGAACTCCGCTATCACGCCTTCGTCCAGTGGCGGTTCGACGAGCAGTGGCGCGCGCTCCGCGAGGCCGCCCGCGAGCGCGGGATTCGCCTCCTCGGCGACGTCCCGATGTACGCCGCGCTCGACTCCGCGGACGTCTGGGCGAACCGCGAGGCGTTCGCCGTCGACACCGCCGGGAACGCAGAAGCCGTCGCGGGTGTCCCGCCGAACCCCGGCGACGAGGGCCAGCGCTGGGGAATGCCGGTCTACGACTGGGACGCGCTCGCCGCCGACGACTACGACTGGTGGACGCGCCGCCTCGAGCGCCTCTTCGACCTCGTCGACGTCGCGCGCCTCGACCACTTCAAGGCGTTCGACGCCTACTGGGCGATTCCCGCCGAGGAGGGCGCGAGTGCTGCCGACGGCGAGTGGCGCGCCGGCCCCGACACGGCCTTCTTCGAGCACGTCCGCGACGAACTCGGCGACCTCCCGTTCGTCGTCGAGGACCTCGGCTTCCTCGACGAGGGGATGCTCGGCCTGCGCGACCACTTCGGCTTCCCCGGGATGCGCGTCCCCGAATACGCCGACTGGTGTGCCGAACACCACCGCTACAAGCCCTCGGACTATCCGCGCGACTGTGTCGCCTACACCTCCACGCACGACACGGACACCGCCACCGGCTACTACCGCTCGCTCGATTCGACCCAGCGCGACTGCTTCGACTACGCCGTCGGCGTCGACGACGAGGCGCCCGCGTGGGCGCTCCTCGACGCCGTCTGGGACTCACCCGCCGTCGTCGCGATGACCACCGTCCCCGACCTGCTCAATCTCGGGAGCGACGCCCGTCTGAACACGCCCGGCACCGCACACGGGAACTGGACGTGGCGCGTCGCCCCCGACCGCCTCGACGACGACCTCGCCGACCGGCTCGCGGACGTCACCGCGAGCGCGCGGCGCTGACCGGGACGCACGCCGTCCGGCAGTTCGCCGGCGTTATCACGGCCGGCGCGCCTCCACTCGACGATGACCAGACGCGACGCCGCACTCTACCTCGGCCTCGCGGCGGCGTGGGGGACGGCGTTCGTCGCGACTGACGCCGCCCTCGATACCGTCCAGCCGATTCCGCTCGCCGCCATCCGCTTCGACATCGCGGCGCTCCTGCTGGTCGGCGTCGTCGTCGCCACCGGCCGCTCGCTCCGCCCGCGCGGGTGGGGCGATTGGTCTCCGATTCTGATTGGGGGCCTCTGCAACATCGGCCTCCACCACGCGCTCCTCTTCGCCGGCCAGCAGACCGTCCCCCCAGCCGTCGCCGCCACGCTCCTCGGCCTCGTCCCCGTCCTGACGCCCGCAGTCACGCGCTTCGCGCGCCCGGACGAACGCCTCTCGCCACTCGGCGTCGTCGGCGTCCTCGTCGGATTCGGGGGTGTGGTCCTCATCGCGAACCCGGACCCGTCGAACCTCGCGGCGAGCGTCGGCGTCGGATTCGTCCTCGCCTCGGCCGTCGCGTGGACCGCGGGCGCGGTGTTCACCTCCGAGGACGACGCCGAACTCGGCGGGCTCGCCCTGCAGGCGTGGATGCTCCTCGTCGGCGCGCTCGCGCTCGACGCCGCGGCGTTCGTCGTGCCCGGCCAGTCGTTCGCGGCGGCGGCCTTCCCGCCGGAGACGGTCGCGTGGGTGCTCTACCTCGCCGTCGTCCCGGGCGCCGCGGGCTTCCTCGTCTACTTCACCCTCCTCGACCGCCTCGGCCCCATCGAGATGGGCCTCATCGAGTACGTCATCCCGCCGTTCGCCGCCGTGTTCGGGTGGCTCGTCCTCGGCGAGGGGTTAGCGGCCTCGACGATTGGAGGCTTCCTCGCGGTGCTCGTCGGCTTTTCCCTCGTGAAGGCGAGCGCGCTCAGACGCTCCCTCCGGGTGTGGCTGGACGCCCGCGGACGGTAGAGTGCCGGAACGGTTATCCGGTGGCCGACGTACAACGCCGAGTATGAGTGATGACCTCTACGAGACCGCGGAGGACCTCGCGAACGACCTCGTGCGCGACGACATCACCGTCCTCTCGCGCCCCGACGTCAACCACCGACTGAAGACCCGCCTCGACATCTCGAAGGTCGACCACGACGTCGTGACCGACGCGTTCGAGAACGCCGACTGGGAGTACAGCCGCCACCTCTACTTCCACCCGCAGGGCCTCCACGAGGAGGTCCTCGGTCTCGCCGAGGAGTTCAAGAGCGACGGCCGCCTGCTCGTCACGCACGACGAGGTCTGCGACGAACTCGCGCGCGAGAGCGAGGAGGAGGAGGAGCCGATTCGCGACCACGTCAGCGGGTGGAAGCAGGGCGAGTTCGACGAACTCGTGCGCAAGTCCCTCGACGACGCCGGGTGGCGCCACGAGACGGTCGAGCGCCGCGGCCACGAACTTCGGGTCTACCTCCGCCCGCTCTACGAGGTCTTCGAGCAGAGCTACCCGAGCGGCAAGTCGCCGCTGACGACGAACGAACTCTTCTCACACTACCTCTCCACGTCCATGTCGGACGCGCTGGAGAAGCAGCAGTAATACCTTCAAGTGGCGGGGCGGCGTCGATACGCTCGATGCGCCGCCCCGCCCTCCACTCCACATCGAACACGGACCGCGACGCCGCCGAGCCGTCGCAGACGGCCCCGTCCAACGGGGCACGACGCCTCGGTCGGCGCGACCTGCTCGCCGCGCTCGGCGCGTCGGGCGCGGCCGCGCTCGCCGGCTGTTCGACCCGCACGTCACGCACGCCGATAGTCGAGACGCCGCCCACGGCGCCGGACGCGCCGTGGCCGACCGCGCACGGGACGCCCGCGAACACCGGCCGTGCGTCGAGTGCGGGACCGCCGGACGACCCGACCGCCACCCACTGGGACCTCTTCGACTACACCGACGACATCGGCGACGTCTACAGCGCGCCGGTCGCCGGCGACTACGTCTACGTCGCGCGCGTCCCGCGGGGCCGCGTCGACCCGTACCGCGACGACGACTCGCCGGGACACCTGTTCGCCGTCGACCCCGCGAGCGACGACCTCGCGTGGGACCGCTCGCTCCCGGCGCTTGCGACCGGGCCGCCCGCGCTCGTGGACGGCCGCGTGGTCGTGTCGACGACGGCCGGCGAACTCGTCGCGTTCGACGCGCAGAGCGGCACCCCGCGGTGGAGTCGCGTCGTCGGGTCGCCCGCCGCGCCGCCGACGACGACGGCCACGCGGGTGTTCGCCGGGGACGGTGACGGCCGCCTCCACGCGTTCGCGCCGGACGGCACGCGCGTCTGGTCGGCCACCTACGGCCCGACGCTCGAGGCGCCATTTCTCGGGACGCGCCCGCGGTTCCGGACGAAACCCGCCGTCGGTGAGACATACTGCTACGCCGTCGTCTCGCCGGCCAGCGACCACGTGGCGTGCACGCTCGTCGCGTATCGGTTGCGCGACGGCGGCGTCGCGTGGACGCACGAGTTCAGGAGCGGCGGCGAACACCACCCGCCGGCCGTCTCCGAGGGCACTGTCTACCTCCCCGAATCCGGCGTGCTGCGCGCGCTCGACGCGAGCACCGGCCGCGAACGCTGGCACCACGTCTTCGGAACGTATCGGGGGCCGAGCACGCCCGCGGTCGGCGACTCGCACGTGTACGTCGCGGCGAAGAACGCCTACGCGCTCGACCGAGAGACGGGGCGCGAGCGCTGGCGCTACGTGAACACGAGCACCGGGGGCGACAGGGGCTATCGCCACCCGCTCTCCGAGTCGCCCGCGCTCGCCGGTGACGACCTCTACGTCGGCATCGGCTGTCTGGACGCCGCGACCGGCGACGCGCGCTGGGGCGAGTTCGGGAACGACCCCGAGAGCGACGCGCAGTATTACGGCCCGACGGAACGTGGCACGCCGGCGCAGAGCGGTCCCGCAGTCGCGGACGGCGCGCTCTATGTGACGATGCGCTACGGGCGACTCTACCGCTTCGGGGGTGGACGATGACGCGCGACGGCGAGCGCGGGATCGGGCCACGAACGACTCGGCGCGGCCTGCTCGCCGCGCTCGGCGCGTCGGGTGCGAGCGCGCTCGCGGGCTGTAGCGGCATGTTCGGCGAGAGCGAGGAGACGGAGCCGGTGACGGTTGACATCGATCCGTCGCGGGACGTCGGGACGCCGGGGTGGCCGGTGGGGCACGGCGACGCCGGCAACACGAACGCCTTCCCGAAGGGAGCGGGCGTCGGTGATTCGCTCGCGCTCGACTGGACGGTGACGCTCGGCGGGAACGCGGCGGCGATTCCGCCGGTCGTGCGGGACGACTACGCGGTGACGTCGAACGGCTGGCATCAGGCGTACGGCATGCGGACGGACGGAACGGTCGCGTGGCAGAACCAGTACCCGAACGGCGTGACGACGGTGCCGCCGGCGTTCGTCGGCGACGTCGTCGTGCTCGTCGCGGACGGCGACCTCGTGGCGCTCGACCCGACCGACGGCTCGCAGGTCTGGACGGCGTCGCTCCCCGGTGCGGACACGTTCGCGTGGCTGAACGGCGCGGACGACACCGTCGTCGCCGCGACGAATCTCGGCGTCGCGGCAATCGACGCGGGCGACGGGACGCGTCGATGGTACTACCAAACGGGCCGGGAGACGCAGTCTCCGCCGGCGCTCGCCGACGGAGTCGTCTACGCGGGGAGCGAGGACACTTACGTTTACGCGCTGGACGGGGCGAGCGGCGCGGTCCGCTGGCGCGTGAAGACGGAGGCGCGGGTCGGTTCGCTCGCCGTCGCGGAGGGCCGCGTCTACGCCGCCACGGAGGACGGCGTCCTGTACGGACTTGATGCGGCGAGCGGGACGGAGCGCTGGACGGCGACGCTCGACGGCGCGCCCTTCACGCTCGCGGTGACGGGTGGGCAGCTGTTCGTCGGTGTGGATGCCGACCGCCGGACCGACCACCTGCGCGCGGTGGACGCCGACGACGGGACGCTCGGGTGGCGCACCCCGGCGTTCTCGGGGTCGAGTCTCGCCGCGGGCGTGGACGCCCTCTACGCACCCGTCGAGCGGGACGACGAGTACGGAGAGACGCTCGGCGTCCTCGACCCGACGACGGGCGCGGTCCGTGCACACCTGCAGACGCCAGACCGGACGCGAGTCTATCGCGGTCCGGCCGTCGCCGACGGCGGGCTCTACGCGGCGGGCCTGGGCCGGGGCGGCGTCCTCACGGCGAAGGTAACGTCAGGTAACTGACCTCCGACTACTGTAGTTAAAGCTAGGCCTTCGCGCAGCACTGAGACGGCAACTCGCGGTGTTAGCTAACTCACCACACAGAGGCGTCGCAGTACGGCGTTTCCGGGTCTACGGGGCGCCACGTCCCCGTTCGCGAGAAAGGGGCGGGATGGTTCGAAGCGAGTAACTATTTTTGCCTTCGGTGAGTGTGCCCGAGTGAATGGTGACTCGTAGTGGTTAATTTGCAAGAACGAACGACCGCGGTCCGCGTCGCCGGGACGGACGCGAGTGCGGTCGTCGAGGGTGTGGAGGGCGGCGACGTCCCCGTCGTTGCAGTCGGGTCGACCGGGGCACGTGCGCTCGAACCACTCCTCGTCGCGACACACGACGGGGAGAGCGCGTTCGTCACGAACGCGTCCGCAAGCGACGTCGAGGCGGCCGCCGACGCCCTCGATGACGGGGGTCTACCGGGGGACGCCGACGCGCGCGTCACGCACGACGCGGCGCCGACGTCGCTCCCCGTCCCGGACCTCGAAGGCTTCGCCGGCGCGCGTAGTGCGCTCGCGCGCTGTGGCTGGATCGACCCCGCGGACCCCGAGGCGTACGACGCCGCCGTCGGCTTCAGCGACGCCGACGCCGACGCCGTTCTCGACGCCGCCGAGGGCCTGCACGGGCGTGGCTGGGGGGACTGGAGCGCCGACGAACCCGTCGCCGACCTCTGGGCCGGCGTGCGCGAACGCGACGACCCCGCGGTCGTCGTCGTGAACGCCCACGGCAACCCCGGCGACGCGCTCCTCCTCGAGAGCGACCCCTACGCCGTGCTGGACGGCGCGACGGCCGCCGCGCGCGCCGTCGGCGCCGACGCCGTGTTCGTCTACGCGAGCGAGGGCGACGAGGCCGCCGTCGCGAGCGCCCGGACGGCCGCCGACGCCGGCGACTTCGACGTCCCCGTCGACGTCGTCGAGGGGCCCGCGGTGTACCGCGCCGCCGAACCGACGATGGCCATCGAGGCCATCGAGGGCAACCACCGCCTCGAAGCGCGCCTCCGCCCGCCCGGCCCCGACGTCGAGGGCGTCTACGGCGACCCGACGGTCGTCCACACCGCCCGGACGTACGCCCACCTCGCGGGCGCGCTCCACGAGGAGGCATCCGAGACGCGCGTCGTCTCCGTCACCGGCGACGTCGAGACAGCGACCACGCTCGAACTCGCCGAGTCCGAGACGGTCGCGCACGCCGTCGAAGCCGCGGGCGTCGACGCGTTCACGGCAGCCTGCGTCGGCGGGAAGTTCGGCGGCCTGACGACCGACCTCGACGTCGGCATCGCGCCCGACGCGCTCGCCGAGGCCGACCTCGGCACCGAGGGCACCGTCGAGGTGCTCGGCGACGAGCGCTGTCCGGTCGCGTTCGTCGGCCAGCGCGCCAACGTCGCCTCGGAGACGAACTGCGGGCGCTGCGTGCCGTGTCGTGAGGGGTCGACGCAGCTGACCGAACTGCTGCGCGACGTCTACGACGGCACCTACGACGAGGCCGGCATCGAGGAGTTGAGTCGCGTGATGGAGTCGACGAGCATCTGCGCGTTCGGCCGCCACGTCCCCCGCACCGTCCGGACGGCGATGCGGGAGTTCGACGAGGCGTTCGAGGCGCACGCCGCGGGCGACTGCCCGAGCGGCATCTGTACGGTGGATTCATAGATGAGTTCAGAACACGTAGACGGACGAGAGGCACCGCCGCTGACGGAGACAATCGCCCCCGGGACCGCGAGCGACCCCGAGGTGAAGAGCGAGGACGCCGCGACCGTGACGGTCGACGGCGTCGAGGTCGAAGTCCCCGAGGGCTCGACCGTCATCGAGGCCATCGAGGCTGTCGAGACGGCCGGGAACGTCCCCGCGCTCTGCTACTACGACCGCGACAGCCCGCAGGCCGAGAAGATCGGCCCGCGCAGCGAGTGTCGGACCTGCATGGTCGAGACCGAGGAGCACGGGATGGTTCCCTCCTGCAGCTTCCCCGCCGAGGACGGCCTCTCCGTCTCCACGGACGCCGAGGCGGCGACGGAGGCCCGCGACGTCAACCTCGACCTCGTGCTGTCGGACCACAACCTCCGCTGTACGACCTGCGGGAAGAACGGGCGCTGTGAGCTGCAGGACGCGTCCATCGAGAACGACGTCGAGGAGCCGCGCTACGGAGTCTTCGACGACCGCGAGGAGTACGAGCCACTCGACGACTCCAGCGACTTCATCCAGATCGACCGCAACAAGTGCATCCTCTGCAACCGCTGTGTGGAGGCGTGTAACGACGTGCAGGTCGAGGGCGTCCTCCGCATGGAGGGCTCCGGGAAGGACACCCGCATCGGGTTCCAGAACGGCGCGGAGACGATGGAGGACTCGACGTGTGTCTCCTGTGGACACTGCGTCACCGTCTGCCCGACCGGCAGCCTCGTCGAGCAGGACATCGCCGACGCCGCGACGATTCCGCTCCCCGGCTTCAGTCAGAAGAACAGCATCGGGAAGTCCCTCGAGAGCACCGGTAAGGAGAACAAAGGACCCATGACACGAATGAAGAAGGACGAGCCGAAGGACCTGACGAGCGAGGCCCGCACCGAGCCGGAGAACCCGGGTGACTGGCTATGAGCGACGACGAGCGCAAGGCCGGCGTCGCCGGGTTCATGCAGCGGGCGAAGGAGCAGGCGAACCGGAACGTCGAACACTTCGCCGAAGGGATGGCCGCCGGGTCGATGCCGGAGGGGAAGCTCTTCGACATCGCCCAGCAGATCAGCGACAAGCGCCTCGGCGAGCTGACCGTCGACGACACCACCTGTGGCTACTGCGCGGTCGGCTGTCGCTTCGACGTCTACACGGACGGCGAGGAGGTGCTCGCGACGCGCGCCACCGACCCCGAGAAGTCGCCCGTCAACGACATCTCGACCTGCGTGAAGGGGAAGTTCTCCTACAACTTCGCGAACTCCGAGGAGCGCCTCACCGACCCGCTCGTCCGCGACGAGAACGGCGAGTGGCGCGAAGCCACGTGGGACGAAGCGCTCAGTCGGGTCGTCGAGGGCTTCCAGGACATCATCGACGAGTACGGCAACGAGGCGATGAGTGTCATCGCGTCCTCGAAGGCGACCAACGAGGAGAACTACCTGATGGGCAAGTTCGCCCGCCAGGTGCTCGGGACGAACACCGTCGACAACTGCAACCGCCTCTGTCACTCCTCGACCGTCGCCGGCCTCGCGAAGACGTACGGCTACGGCGCGGCCTCGATCAGCGTGAAGGACTTCGACGAGGCGGACCTCATCTTCCTCACCGGGTCGAACACCACCGAAGCCCACCCCGTGCTCGGCACGCGCATCAAGCAGCACGTCAAGGAGGGCGGCGACCTCATCGTCTTCGACCCGCGCGAGACGCAGATCGCCGAGTACGCCGACCAGTACACCGAGATCCGCCCGGGCTACGACACGGTCTGGGTCAACGGCGTCACGCGCTACATCATCGAGAACGACCTCTACGACGAGGAGTTCGTCGACGAGCGCACGACCGGCTTCGAGGAGGTCAAGGAGGCCGTTTCGGAGTTCACGCCCGAGTACGTCGAGGAAGTCACGGGCGCGCCCGCCGAGGAGATCGTCTCCGCCGCCGAAGCCATCGCCGAGGCGGACAAGACTGTCTTCGGGTGGACGCTCGGCATCACCGAGCACTCCCACGGCACCGACAACGTCGCGGCGCTCGCGAACCTCGCCGCCATCACCGGGAACGTCGGCGAACCCGGCACCGGCGTCGCACCGTTCCGCGGCCAGAACAACGTCCAGGGCGGCGGCGGCGACATGGGCCCGCTCCCCGACAACTTCCCCGGCTACCAGAAGCTCGCGAACGACGACGTCCGCGAGAAGTTCGAGGAAGCGTGGGACTGCGAGATCCCCGCCGAGCGCGGCTTCTACACGACCGAGATGTTCAACGCCTTCGAGGACGGGCCGCTCGAGGGCATGTACTGCATCGGCGAGAACCCCTCGCTCTCCGAGCCCGGGAAGAAGCACGCCGACGAGGTCCTCGAGAACATGGAGTTCCTCGTCGTGCAGGACCTCTTCCTGAACGAGACGGCGAAGTACGCCGACGTCGTCCTCCCCGCCGTCTCCTTCCTCGAGAAGGAGGGCACCTTCGCGAACACGGACCGCCGCGTCCAGAAGGTCAATCAGGTGCTCGAGAAGAAGGGCAACGCGAAGGCCGACTGGGAGATCCTCCAGGAGCTCGCGAACCGCATGGGTCGCGAGTGGGACTACGAGGACACCAACGAGATCAACGAGGAAATGCGCTCGCTGACGCCCATCTACGGCGGCATCAGCCACGAGCGCATCGAGGAAGAGGGCGGCATCCAGTGGCCGTGCTGGGACGAGGACCACCCCGGGACCGAGCGCCTCTACACCGAGGAGTTCAACACCGAGGACGGCAAGGCGAACCTCACGCCGGTCGGCTACGCGGAGCCGATGTCCCCGCAGACCGAGGAGTTCCCGCTCACCCTCACCACGGGTCGCGTCCTCTACCAGTACCACACGGGCACGATGACGCACCCCGAGGAGGGCATCATGAAGTACAACGACCGGGACTTCGTCGAACTCAACCCGAAGACCGCCGCCTCCCACGGCATCGAGGACGGCGACCCGGTCCGCCTCGAGTCCGACAAGGGCGAAATCGTCGTCACCGCGCAGGTGACCGAGCGCGTCGGCGAGGACACCGTCTTCGCGCCCATCCACTTCGCGGAGACTGCCGTGAACACGCTCACGGACTCCGAGCGCCTCGACCCCGAGGCGAAGACGCCGGAGTTCAAGGCGACTGCCGTCCGCATCAGCCCGGTCGAGGGCCAGGAGTCGACGGGCCGCCCGAACAGCGTCGAACCCGCGCGGGGTGACGACTGATGGCGAAGCCCGCCCGCTCCGTTCCCGATAGTGCGACGAACCGCGAGCCGGAGCGTCCCGAGGAAGGTCGCGAAGCCCTCGAGGCCGTCATCGAGGAGTACGGCGGCGACGTCGCGGACGCCGCGGAGTACACCGACGAACTGGAGAGCGTCATCGAGACGGCAATCCTCGTCATCGCGAGCGCGGACGACGAGGAGGTCGACTACGTCACCGAGTCGATGGTGACGCTCGTGAAGGCGGGCGACGCCGTCAGCAACGAGGGCACCGTCGCGCTCGCCGAGTCGTTCGGCGAGAACTCCGACGAGTTCGCGGACCTCCTCGACGACGTCATCCGGATGCAACAGGAGGGCCACCTCTCGCAGTTCGTCACGCTCGCGGAGACGCTCGCCGAACCGCTTGATGAGGACGACGCCGAACGCCTCGCGACGACCGTCGGCGAGAACGCCGACGAGGTCGCGAACATGCTGGACTCGGTGCTCGAGCTCCAGAAGTCCGGCCAGCTCGACGACCTGCTCGCGCTCGCCGAGACGTTCTCCGGGCTTGACGCCGACGAGAACACCGCCGAGGGACTGAACACGATGCTCGGAGCGGTCGGCGACGCCCAGCAGGAGTCCGAGCCGGTCGGGCTCTTCGGCGCGATGCGCAAGCTCTCCGGGAGCGACGCGCGCGCCGGCCTCGGCTACCTCATCGCGGTGCTCAAGAACCTCGGACGCCGTATCAGCTAGGGAATGCAGGACGCGCACGCCGACGGTACCGCCAGCGAAACCGAGACGGTCTGCCCGCTCTGCGCGGTCGGCTGTCACCTCGCGCGCGGTGACGGCGCGGGTCGCGCACGCGGCGTGCCCGGCCCCGCGAACCCGAACGGTCGGCTCTGCGCGAAGGGCGCGAACGCCTTCGAGGCCGTCGAGGACGACGACCGACTCACCCAGCCGCTGGTTCGTGAGGACGGTGACCTCGTGGAGACGACCTGGGAGAGCGCGCTCGACCGTGCCACGGACGGCTTCGAGGACGTCCTCGACAGCCACGGCCCCGAGGCGCTCGCCTTCTTGGGTGCGCCGCACTGCTCGAACGAGGAGAACTACCTCCTCCAGAAGCTCGCGCGCACCCTCGGAACGAACACCGTGGACAACCGCGCGCGCCTCTGTCACGACAACGCGGCGGACGCGCTCGAAGCGCGCTTCGGCCATCCGGCCTCCACGCTCGGCCTCCCGGACCTCGAGGCGTCGGACCTCGTCATCGTCGTCGGCGCGAACCCCGCCGTCCAGCAGCCCGTGGCGTTCAACGCGTTCGTCCGCGGCAGCGACGGCGCGCTCGTCCACATCGACCCGCGGGCGAACGAGACGACGCGCGCCGCCGACGACCACCTCGCGCCACGCCCGGGGACAGACGCGCTCCTCCTCCAATGCGTCGCCGCGACGCTCGTCGCCGACGGCGACTACGACGCGGACTTCGTCGCCGAGCGCACCACCGGCTTCGAGGCGTACCGGGAGTCGCTCGCCGCGCTCGACGTGGAGCGTGCGGCCGCCGCGACGGACGTCCCCGTCGCGGACGTCCGACGCCTCGCAGAGCGCATCGCGGACGCGGACGGGGTCGCCGTCATCGCGGGCACCGGCGTCGAGGCCGACGACGGCGCGACCGTCGAGGCGCTCCTCGACGTGCTCTGCCTCACCGGGAACGTCGACCGCGAGGGCGCGGGGTTCGCGCTCTTCCGCGGTCTGAACAACGAGCAGGGCGCGACCGACGTCGGCTGTCGCCCGGACAGACTCCCGGGTCATGCGTCGCTCGCCGACCCGGACGCCCGCGAGCGCGTCGAGGCCGTTTGGGGCGTCGAGGTCCCCACGGAACCGGGGTTGAACGAGACGGAGGCGCTCGGCGTCTTCGGCGAGGAGGTCCACGGCGCGCTCGTCGTCGGGGAGAACCCCGCTGTCGCGAAGCGAGACGCCGACTGGACGGCCGAGCGCCTCGATTCGCTCTCCACGCTCGTCGTCGTGGACGTCTACGAGACCGAGACCACCGAACACGCCGACGTCGTCCTCCCGGCGGCGGTCGGCCTCGAGAAGTCGGGGACGGTCACGAACCTCGACCGGCGCGTGCAGGCGCTCGCCGCCGTCGCCGACCCGCCCGGGAACGCCCGGACGGACTTCGAGACGCTCTGCGCGCTCGGCCAGCGTCTCGTCGGTGACGGCTTCGACTACACCGACCCGAGCGAGGCGCGCGCCGAACTGCGCCGGGTCAGCCCGCTCCACGCGAACGTCGAAGTCGGCGAGCAGTGGGACTACACCGGCTTCGACACGCCGGACGGCCGCGCGGCGTTCTCGCCCGCGGACGTCGACGTCGAGGTGGACGACGGCGACGCGCTCGCGCTCGTCGTCGGGAGTCGCGCCGGCGGTTTCGGCGCCGCTGACGTGAGCGCCGACGAAAACCTCCACCTCAACCCCGCGGACGCCGACGCGCGCGGCCTCAGCGACGGCGACGCGGTTCGGGTCAGCACCGACGGCGCGAGCGTCGAGACGACGCTCACCGTCGAGGACGGCGTTCGTGAGGGCGTCGCCTACCTCCACGCGGACGTCGCCGACCCGCTCGTCCGCGCGGGCGCCGCCACCGTCGACGTCGAGGCGGCAGGCGAGTAGGCGGACGCCGGAGTCTTCCGTCACCCCCTCGTTTCTCCGGGTATGTCGCGACTCGTCGAACACGACGCGAACGGCCCCCTGAAGCTCGACGAAGACGATATCGACCCCGAGAAGGGAGACATCGCCGTCTGCCGCTGTGGGCTCTCCGACGACCACCCGTTCTGTGACGGCTCCCATCGCGCGACGCGCGACGAGGACGCCGACACCACCTACGTCTACGACGAGGACGGTGAGCGCCGCGTCGTCGAGGACGTCGTCACTGCGGACGAGTAGCACACCGTCGGCCACTATCGCTTTTCCGTTCGCGCCTGTCCGCGGCAGTGTGAGTCGTCAGTCTGGCTTCCGCGCGGACGTCCGCGACGCCGTCCACGTCTCGGACCTCGCGCTCCTCGCGCTCCCCGCGCTCGCGATGGTCGGCGTCTTCGTGCTTCCGGACGCGACGACGGCGGGGTTCGCGCTCCACTACGAGGACCCGACCCTGCTCGCGATGTACGCCTCGAACTTCCTTCATCGCTCGCTCGGCCACCTCCTCGGCAACCTCGCGGCATACCTCCTCGTCGCGCCGCTCGTCTACCTGCTCTGCGTCCTCGGCGGGCGGCGTGGGCTCTTCCTCGCGAGCTTCGGGACGTTCCTCCTCGTCCTTCCGTGGGTGCTCTCCGCGCTGAACGTCGTGCTCGCCCGCCCGCGCGTCGGCTTCGGCTTCTCCGGCGTGACCCTCGCGTTCTTCGGGTTGCTCCCCTCGGCGCTGCTCACGTTCATCGACAGCCAGTTCACCGACGACGTCGGCATTCGGCACTCGCCCGTCCTCTTCTTCGCGGGCGCCACGCTCATCGGCGTCCTCGCCCTGCCGTCGCTGACCGGCCCGAGTTTCGGCGTCACCGCCGTCGCGGCGCTCGCCACCGCCCGCTACGGGCAGGACATCCGCGACGAACTCACCACGCTCTCACTCGAGGGGTTCCGCAACGCCACCGTCGAGGACGGTGGCTTCCTCGAACTCGGCGTGAGCGCGCTCGTCGTCTTCCTCTGCTTCCTCTTCGTCGCGTTCCCGAGCGACCCGGCGAGTCGAGGTGCTGTCGTCAACCTCTACGTCCACCTGCTCGGCTACTGTCTCGGCTACCTCTCCCCGTTCTGCACGGCGTTCCTCGCCGGGCGCATTGGCTACGGGCAGGGCATGGACGTCTGAGCGAAACCGCAGAACGGAGAAAAGTGAACCGCGAGACCGCGCGTTAGAGCTGGTCCTGGCGGTAGACGTAGAGGCCGCCGACGAGCAGCGCGAGGACGACCAGCACCACGACGATGGGGACGACCGGGAGACCGCCCTTGCTGGAGACGGGCGTGGTCGTCGGCTGGTTGGCGTTCGTCGTGCCGGCCGTGCCACCGTCCTCGACGGTGACGGTGCCGGCGCCTTGGTCGTCGACACTGACGTCGTAGTCGCCGGCGGACTCGAAGGCGTGTTCGAACGTCACCGTCGTCTGCTCGTTCGCGCCGAGCGAGACAGTCTGCTCGGTGACGGTGGTGCCGTCCACGACGAGCGGGACGGTGTATTCGCCGGCGGAGCCGCCGGTGTTCTCGACGGTGGCGGTGACCGTCACCGTCTCACCGGTCGAGACCTGTTCGGACTGCACGGTGGCGTCCGTGACGCTGAACTCGGCGGGCGAGCTTCCGACCGCGTAGACGGAGAGGCCGGGCGACGTCGCGGTGAACGTCAGCACGTTCCCGTCGCGCGAGTCGAGCGACGTCTCGAGGGCGTTCCACGAGCCGTCGTGGTAGCGGTAGAGCGAGACCTGCGAGGCCGAGAGGCCGCGCGCGTCGAGTTCACTCGCAGTGACGGTGAAGGTGAAGGACACCGTGCCGATGTTCTCCTCGGCGACCGCGTGGCTGATGTTGAAGTAGCTGATCGCGCTCGCACTCCCGAGGCCGGGCGTCGAACCCGTGTCGTTCGAGACGGTGAACGTCGTCGACGACGTGTCGTTCATGTCGAGGCTGAACTGCTTGAGCGTCGCGTTCGGGTTCGTGCCGGTCGCGTTCGCGGTCACGCTGACTGTCTCACCGGCGGAGACGTTCGAGAGCGCGATATGAACGCCCGTGCCGTTCACGGAGCGCGTGACGGTGACCGGCGGTTCGGGCGACGGCGTGTCGACCGGCGGTGAGACGGCGCCACCGCCGCCACCACCGCCGAGGTTCGGCGAGCCGCCGCCGTTGTTGCCGCCGTTGTTGCCGCCGTTATTGCCGCCGCCGCTGGTCGCGGCGCGGACCTCGACCGTCCCGACGGACTGGCCGTCGACGAAGACGTCGTGGCTCCCGACCGGCAGGCCGGAGAGCGTGACGGTCGTGGTGTTCTGGCCGTTCGCGGGCAGCGACACCGTGACCAGCGCCGAGATCGAGGCGTTCGGCACCGTGACGGCGACGCCGACCGTCTGCGGCGTGTCGAGCCGGTTCGTCGCGGTGACGTTCACGGTCGCGTTCTCGTCGGCCGTGATCGTCGAAGACGCGAGCGACCCGGTGGCGCTGTAGTTCGCGGAGACGGTGACGGTGCCGGCGTTCACGCCGCCGACGGCGAACGCGTACGTCCCGGGCGTCCCGAGCGTGCGCTCGAACGTCACCGTCGTCTGCTCGCTGGCGTTCAGCGTGACCGTCGTGCCGGCGACCGGCGTCCCGTTGCGCGTGAGGACGACGGAGCGGTTCCCGGCTTCGTCGCCGGTGTTCGACACCGTCGCGGTGACGGTCGCGTTCGTGCCGGCGACGACATCAGTCGGCGTCACCGACGCGTCGGTGACCTGAATGTTCGACCCGCTCGCGATACGGAACGTCGCGGTGGTCGTGTTCGAGTTCCCGGCAGCGTCGGCGACCGTCGCGGTGATGCTGTGCGGCGTCCCCGGCTGCAGGTTCTCGATGGTGAACGTCGCGTTCGTCGCCGTCTTCGTGACGTTCGTGACGTTCGCGTTCGTGCTCACGGACTCACCGTCGACGACGAGCGTGACGTCCACCGGGTCGATGGTGGAGAGCAGGTCGGTGTACGCGACGGTCGGCGAGACGCTGACCGTGGTGCTGGGGAGCGTCTCGTTGTCCGGTGCGATGTAGATGGCGGGCGCGCGCGTGTCGGCCGCGACGTGGAACGTGACGTTCGTCGTGTTCACGTTCCCGGCGGCGTCGGTCGCGCTGACGGACACGGTGTGGGTGGTCCCCGGCTGGAGGTCCGTGACGTTGTACGTGACGTTCGCGTAGTTCGTCGTGTTCGCGGCGCTCGTCACGTCCGTCCCGTCCACGCGGACGGTGACGGAGTCGACGCCCGTGCCGGAATCAGTCGCGCTCGCGGCGAGCGGGACGTGGGTCGTCGTGTTTGCGTACGTCTTGTTCTCCGGCGAGAGGACCTCGACGCTCGGGCCTGTGGTGTCGTTCGCGACGGTGAACGTCACCGTGTCAGTCGCCGTGTTCCCGGCGCGGTCGGTGACGTTCAGCGTGAACGTGTGCGTGCCCGTACCGGGCGTCGCGGTGACGTTCAGGGTGCCCGACGTCAGGTTCGCCTCGTTGCTGAGGTCCGTGCCGTCGAGCGTCGCGTTCACGGCCGCGAGCCCGGAGTCGGCGTCACCGAACGAGGCGTTCAGCGGCACTTCCGTCGTGCCGGCGGGGAACTCCGTGCCGTTCGTGGGTGTGGTGATGTGTGCGCTCGGCTTCGCGGTATCGTCCGCGACGCTGAGCGTCGTCGTCGTGGTGTTCGTGTTCGCGCGCGTGTCGTTCGCGCTGACCCTCACGGTGTAGTTCGCGCCGGGTTCGAGGCCGGTCGCGTTGTACGACACCGTCGCGTTCCCGTTCGCGGTCTCGGCAACCGTGGCGTTCGTGGTGACGTCGCTGCCGTTCCACGAGAGCGTGACCGTGCTCGCGTTCACACCGTTCGGGTCGGTGATGGACGCGTTCACCCACGCGGACGTCGCGGACGCCGGGACGGACGTCGGCGAGGTGACCGTGATGTTCGGGCCGGTGGTGTCGTTTGTCGTCGCGGTGTACGTCGAGAAGTGGCTGACGTTCGCGACCCAGTACGGATCACCGCTTACGACGGTGTCGCCGTTCTGGTCCGTGACGGTGTAGTTCTTGACGAGGTCCGTATCGTAGCGCTCCCACGAGTCCGTCGTCGAGTTGTAGTAGCGGACGGTGACGTTCTTCCCGTTCTTCGCCTTCCCCTTGCTGCGGACGGGGAACGCGAGCGTCGAGCCGGCGGTGATGTTGCCGTTGATGTTCTCGCTGACCTGGCCGACGAGCGTCATGACGCTCGTGGCCTTCTGCGGGAGCTTCTGGGACGGCCGGTCGCTCCCGGTCATCGTGTAGAAGCCCCGGTCGACTTCCGTGTCGAGTTCGAGGTCGGCGACGATGCCGGAGTCGGCGAGGTAGACGGTGACGTTCGACTTGTCCGTGAAAGTCTGCACGCTCGCGTTCGCCGTCGCGCTCCCGACGTTCCCGGCGTCGTCTTCACCGGTGACGGAGATGTTGTAGGTCCCATCGCCGCTCAGGTTGAAGGTCGCGTTGTAGGTGCTGGGCGCCGTCTGAGTGAAGGTGAGCCCGGAGACGTTCGTCCCGTGCTCGACGGTCCCGTTGGGCGTGCCGGCGAGGGACTCACTGGTCGGCGTCGCGACGGTGACGGTGCCGATACCGCTCGTGGTGTTCGTCGCGAGGCTCGCGGCGAGTTCGGGCGGCGTCGAGTCGACCGTCACCGTCGCGTTCGTCACGGAGACGTTCCGGTTGAACGCGTCGTCCATGGCGACGACGGTGAGCCGATAGGTGCCATCGACGCGGAGGCGAGTGGCGTCGAACGTCGCGCTCGTCACGTTCTCCGTCTTCGTGACGGTCGACCGGACGCCCGTCCCGGCCTTCCGGAGGACGTAGGTCGCACGCGTCACGTTCGCCGCGTCGGCGAAGGTCGTGTTCGCGGTGACGGTGCCGGTGGCGTTCGTCGCGTTCGGCGTCAGCGTCGCGTCAGTGACGACTGGGCCGGTGGTGTCGACGCGGACCGTCGTGTTCGCGCTCGCGGTGTGACCGTAGGCGTCCTCGGCGTACACCGTCACGGTGTAGGTGCCGTCCGCGACGAACGAGCCATCGAGCCGTCCGTTCCACGTCGTCGTCGTGACGCCCGCGGTGAGCCGTGCGCGGTCGGTGACGTTCTCGGTGTGGACGACGGTCGTCTCGTTCGCGTAGACGACGGTGGCGTTCGCGAGGTTCGCGTCAGCCGCGGTGACGATGCCGGCGAACGGGAAGCCCTTCTTCATCGCGCCGCGGTTGAGGCGCGTGATGCCCACGGTGGGCGGGGTCGCGTCGACCGTGACCGTCCACGTGCGCGCCGTCTCGTGACCGGCGTTGTCGGCGACGACGGCCTTCAGGTTGTGGACGCCGGCGGTGAGGGTCGAGAGGGCGACGCTCGCCGCACTCTCGTTCGCGCTCGTGAAGTCGACGCGCTCGCCGTCGACGTAGAGGACGGCGCTGGACGCGTTGATTCCGGATTCGGCGCTCGCGGGCGCCGGGCCGTTATCGGCGTACGTCACGGCGACGGTCGGGTGCTCGCTCGACCCGTCGTCGGGCGTGACGGACGTGATGGTCGGCGCGGAGACGAGGTCGAAGCGGTAGGTCTTCGTCACCGTGTTGTTCGCGCTGTCAGTCGCGGTGACGTTCACCGTCACGGGGCCTTCGTGCCAGCCCGTCGTGTCGACGGTGAGGACGGTGTCGTTCGTCGCGTTCGCGGCGTCGAGCAGTGCGGCGCGCTCGACGGTGCCGTTCGCGGTGGTCGCGGCGACGGTGACGTTCGTCACGTTCGAGTCGTCGCGCACGCGGTAGGTGAGCGGCGTCCCGTAGGCGACGTCACCGGTCGACGGCTCGGTGAGGACGACGGTCGGCGCGACGGCGTCGACCTTCGTGACGTTCAGCGTCGTCGTCAGGGAACCGACGGCGAGCGTGTGCGTGCCGGGGGTCGTGAAGACCTCCTGGAACGTCACCGTCTCGCTCTCGTTACCGGCGAGGGGGACGCTCGCACTCGCGAGCGTGGTGTTCCCGTCGGTGAGCGTGAGGTTCTTGACGCCGGCCAGCTCGCCGACGTTCGAGACGGTCACGGAGACAGTGGCGCTCGCGCCGGCGTTGATGCTGGCTGGCGAGACGCTGAGGTTGCTGAGCGTGAACGCAGCGGGTTCGAGCACCGTGACGGCCTGCGTCTGGTTGCCGACGCTGAGGTTGTAGACGCCGGAGGCCGCGAAGGACGTGTTGAACGCCACGGTGGTGGCGTTCCCGGCGTCGAGCGACACCGAACGGTCGGCGACGACGTCGCCATCAGCGGTGAGGGTCACCGTTCGGGTGTCGGCGCGGTCACCGACGTTCGTCACGTTCGTGGTGACGGTGACGGTGTCGTTCGTCGCGACGCGCGTGTCGGAGACGGAGAGCGCCGAGTACGCGAACGTCGCAGGCTTGTCCACGTCGACGACGGCCGTCTGGCCGCCGACGGCGAGCGTGACGTTGCCGCGCTCGCCGTTCGTGAAGGCGTAGTCGAAGGCGACGGTCCGGGTCGCACCCGGTTCGACCGTCACCGTCTGGTTGGCGACGACAGTGCCGTCTGCGGTGAGGTTCACCGTCCGCGTCCCGGTGGCGTTCCCGGTGTTCTGGACGGTCGCGTTCACGGTGAACGTCTCGTTCTGCAGGACGGTGGCGGGCGCGCTGACGTCCGTCACGGCGATGGCGGACGTCGCGACGGAGACGGTCGTCGAGTCGCCGCGATAGACGGTCGTCTCGGTGTTCTGCGCGCTCGCGGTGACGGTGTACGTCCCGCCCGTCTCGAAGACGTGCGTGTACGTGCCGTTCGCGTCCGTCGTGTGCGTCTCGCCGTCGACGGTGAGCGTCGCGTTCACCGGCGTGCCGGTGTCGGCGCGCGTGACGGTGAACTCGACGGCGCCACCACGGACGACGCTCGTGGTATTCGCTGTGAGGTTCAGCGTGACGCCGTCACGGAGCGTAATCGAGCCCTGCGAGCTCGAGACGTCCGACTGGTTCGGCGTCGAGCTGACGTGGATCCAGTGGTAGTCGCCGGTCCGCCAGTCGGCGGGCACGGAGACGTTCAGCGTGCCGCTCGCGCCCATCTCCGCCATGGTACCGGTGGCGTTGATGACGACGGCGTCACTGGCGTTCGTCACCGTCGAGCGGTTCCCGAAGTCGCGGAAGTCGCTGCGGAGCAGGTCGAAGAGCCCCTGCACGCTGACGGGGTAGGAGACGCTGCGCTCGGAGGTGTTCACGCCGTGGGCGCCCGGCGTCCCGACGACGCGGAAGTCGCCGTTGACCTGCTTGATGCCGGCCTCCACGCTGGCGTTCAGCGTCCCGGTAAGGTTCTGGAGGGTGATTGTGGTCGTGGACCGCCAGAGCGACGTGTTGTTGTAGAGGAGGAGGGTGTGCGTGGTGTTCGGCGCGGCGCCGGTGTTCGCGTCGACGCCGAACGTCACGTTCGACCCGACCGTCGCGGTCTCGGGGACGGTGACGGTCGAGCGATGGTTGTGCACCGACACGGTGTCGAATCCGACGATAGTGACCTTCCCGTCCTGTTCGAGCGTGCCGTTCACGACCGAGTAGCCGCTGGCGTTCGCGTCCGGCATCGCGAGCGCGAGGGCGTACTGCCCGGGCTCGCTCGGCGTGAAGTTGAACGTGTCAATTGAGCCGACAGACGCTTGTTCGAAGGAGAACGTGCGATTGGCGGCCAGCGTTGCCTCTGCGTTCGACTCGTTCGAGAGGAACGCTTCGAGGGCCGAGGGCGTCGTCGGCGCGTCGGCACCCTTCGGGAGGCGGAACGCGACGAGCTGGGCGCGTTCACCCGAGAACTCGGACGTGTCCTCGATCGCGCGTCTCGGGACGAACGTCATCGGGACGACGGACCCCGTGTCGTAGAAGGCGAGGTCCTTGTTGAGGTTGGCCTCGCCGTCGATACTCGGTGCCGTGACCGAGATGCCGGGGCCCTCGGAGAAGTGGTCCGCGGCGCTACTGTCAGCGCGGAGCGGAAGGAGCGCGCGCTCCCAGACGCTGGTGTTGTTCGTCAGGGCGTACTTGCTGGTGTCGGATACGGCGTCGTACCCCGCGGGGTCGGAGAGGGCGGCGTTACCCGCTCCGCCGTCACTTGTCGCGACGGCGACACCCGACGCGACGGGGGAGACGACGACCAGAAGGACGAGGAAGAGGGCGAGCGTCCTCCTGGTGGTATCGGTGTTATGGCTCACGGTTATCTTAACCTCAGATTACGGTAAAAGCCTTGGCCATTTGATTCAATCCTGATGCGGGCGTAGGAACTATGAATCGTCGGTGAGCAGTATGCTCTCTCCGTGGGGGGCGCGCCGTGTGGCGAAACCCCTTTTGCCACACGCGGGTATCGTACGGTAATGCGAACGACACGGGCCGCCCTCGCCCTTCTCCTCGCCGCGTCGCTCGTCGCGACCCCGGCGTTCACCGTCGCCGCCGCGAACGGATTCACCCTCCAACCGAGCACCGAACTCTCGACGCCCGAGCGTACCGTCACCATCAGCGGGCAGGACTACCGTATCTCCTCGATCGGCCGCACCGCCGACGATGGGACGGTCACGCTGTCCGTTGACGCACCCGACAGCGCCGGCGTCTACACCATCAACATCTACAACGGTGACAAACAGATTGTCGCCTCCAAGCGCGTCAAAGGCGACGGGACGTACACGGTCGCCGACTCCCTCGCCGCAGGTACGTACCTCGCGGGCGTCGTCTCCGACGGGACGCTCCGAACCATCGTCCCGGTCGTCGTCGCGTCCTACACGGCGTCGGCGAACGCGCCCGGGTCGGTGACGCGCGGCGAGCGTCTCTCCATCGACGCGACGCTCGGTGGGTCGAATGAGACGCCGAACCGCGTCGACGTCGTCCTCTTCAACGGGAGTTACAACCGGACAGTGGCGGCGACGCGCGTCGGTGACGGTGAATACAACGTCCTCGTGGACACGGACGACCTCGCGCCCGGCGAGTACAGCTACTACGTCGGCGTCCGGGGGAGCGAGCGCGTCGGCGGGCAACTCGAACTCCTCGGCCTCAGCGACCGACACACCCTGACAGTTGAGGCGAACACGACGTCGACGACGACCACCACGACTACGACGACAACGACCACCACCGCCACGACGCAGGCCAGCGGAAGCACGGGTGGCGGTGGTGCGGTCGCGACCACGACGACAACGACCACCACCGCCACGACCAGCACGACCACCGCCACGACGACGACCACGACGTCCACGACGAGCACGACGGAGTCGACCGGATCGGCGGAGAACGAGACGGTGACGTCCCGGTCGGCGGGCGAAACGGCCACGACGTCGACGACGGACGGAGTCGTGACGCCGTCCGAGCCGACGAGCACGGAGACGACGACCGGGTCCTCACCCGGCTTCTCGCTCCTCCTCGCCGGGGTCGCGTTCGCCCTCGCGAGTCTGCTCGTCCGCCGCCGCTGACCACGACAGCCACCGGTCTCCTCCCAGCGCGCGGGCGCGGCGTCCCGAAAACACTTGCCGGCGGCGAGCGGTGAACAAATATGGAACGAGAGTGGCCCCGTGACGGACTCCTCGCGGGCGCGCTCGCGTTCGCGGTCTGCTACGGGACGCTCGTCGGTCTCCGAGCGACGAACGCGACGCCGCCGACCGCAGTGCAGTCGATGCTGGTTCACGGCACCGCCGCCGCAGTCGTTCTCGTCGCCGCGGCGTTCGTCTACGCGGGCAGACCGGGGAGCAACGCGTGGGCGTTCGCGTTCGGGCCGTCGCTCGCGTTCACGCTGAACCTCTTTCGTCCCCTCTCGGCCGCCGGCCCTGCTAGTGCGTTCACGTACGCCGTCGTGAGCGCCGCCTTCCTCGCGGCGATGCTCGGCGTCGCCGGCTACCTTCTCGGGCACGCGGCGCGCACCGTCTTCTCGGCCGGCGCGTCGTCGGTGTGACTCACGCCTCCCGCCGGTCGTAGCGGCGTGCGACGAGCTCGATCCACGCGAACTTCAACGCCATCGAGGCGGCGTACGCGAGGAGCGCACGCACGCCCTTCTTCGTGTAGGCGGCGTAGAGCGCGTAGGCGAACGTCGGGACGTTCAGCGTGTTGAGGACGTTCGGCCACCCGAGCCCAATCGTGCCTTCGCCGCGTTCGAGCCACCAGCGTTCGGCGTGGACGCCGCGCGTCATCCAACTCTCCTCGTCGGCCGTCTCGGCGCGCGGGAACAGGACGGGATTGACGACGAGGGCGACGGCGGCGACGCCGAGAGCGCGGACGTCGCGTCGATAGAGCGCGAGCAGGACGAGCGGCCCGATGAGGACGCGCGACCACCCGCTCTTCGGGTTCGCGTGGCGCTCCCAGAACGTGTCCGCGAGTGACGACGAATCGGTCATAGCGAGGGTGTCGCAGGCAAGAACCAAGAACACTCGGCCCGCGCAACCCGACCCGTCCTGTCGCGTCCCGCCCACCGTCAGGTCGCGTCGGCGCGCCGGAGTTCGACGACGAAGACCGCACCGCGTGGCTCGTTCTCCTCGACCCAGACGTCGCCGCCGTACTGTGTGAGGAGCGTTTGCACGAGGTAGAGGCCGATACCGCTCCCGGGGCTCTCGGCGCTCCTCGCGCCGCGACCGAAGAGTTCGCCCGTGAGTTCGTCGGAGACCCCCGGGCCGTTGTCGGCGATGCGGACGCGGACGGCGTCGTCGGTCGTCTGGACGGTCACGGCAATTTCGGGGTGCTCGACGTCGGTGTGGCGGACGGCGTTCGTGAGGAGATTGCGGAAGACGGAGTTGAGTAGGGAGTTCGCGGCGACCTCAACGTCGGGGACGTCACCGACAGCGTAGGTAGCGTGCGGGAAGAGGGTGCGACAGACCTCGACCGGTTCCTCGAGGTGCGGTCGCAGCGAGGTGGCTTCGAGCGCCGGCCCGCCCCCAGGTTCGAGGGCGTCGAGGAAGTCGCGAAGCGTCTCGGTGACGTCCGTGGTGTGACGGAGGGTGCGGAGGACGCGCTCGAGCATCGGTTCGCCGGCATCGTCGACGTGGCCGCGCAGTTCGCTCGCCCAGCCGTGTGCGACAGTGGTGTCGTTGCGGATGTCGTGGCGGACGATGCGGTTGACGAGGAGGAGTTCCTCGTTGCGCGCGGCGAGCGTCCTGGCGTTCGCGTCGAGCGCGCGGCCGAGGCGGTCGACGTCGCGGGCGACGAACACCTGTCGGACGACGAGCGCGACCACGCCGAGCGTCGCGAAGACGACGTCGCCCTTGTCGAGCGCGTCCGTGAACCCGAGGACGGCGACGAGGCCGATGGCGAGCGAGAACGGCAGGTATGGGTAGACGAGTTCGCCGAACTCGTAGTGGCGTGACTGACCGGGGACCGGTGGGGCGTCGGCGTCCGGGTGGGCGGCGCCGAGCGCGATGGCGAGGTGGCCGACGAGCCAGAACAGCCCGAGCGTGGCGTATTCGGTCGTGCTACCGGTGGCGACGGCGGCGAACGCGACGTCACCGATGGTCCACGCGAAGACGCCGGCCGCGAGGAGCGCGAGCGCCGGGCGGCGCGGCCCGCGGGCGTTCATCGCGACGACGAGGCCGATGGAGGCGACGAGGATGTCGAGGACGGGATAGGCGAGGCCGAGCCACGTTTCGAGGCCGCGCAGCGACCCGGTGCCGAGAATCGGGTGGAGCGCGAAGTGCCAGCCGAGGGTGAGGAGCGCCGCCGAGACGACGAGGCCGTCGAGCGTGAAGCGGAGCCACGGCCGCTGGTCGCGCGGGTCGACCGCGAGCAGGGCGAATCCGCCAGCGAGCAACGGGTAGGCGGCGAGATAGGCGACGTCCGGCAGTCCCGGGTAGGGAACGCGGCCGGTGAGCGCGACGAGCACGACCCAGACGACGTCGCCAGCGAGGACGAACCAGAGCCCGGCGGCAAGCGCCTGCCAGCCGCGACGCATCGCTGACGCGACGGTGCGCGCGCGGTAGGTGACAGCGAGCGCGGCGACGACGTTCCCGAGTGTCACGGCGGCGTCGGACGCCAGTTGGACGTCGGCCGCGTCGCCGAGCAGGAGCCACACCGAGCCGAACACCACGACGAGGGCGAGCGCCGCGGTACCCCACGCGAGGCGGTAGCGCCGCGGCCACGGCGACGGCGTCGGCTCTCCGGCCTCGTGCGCCGGTCGCTCGCGACGCTCGCCCCCCGAGGCGTCACTCATCGCTTCGACGTAGCGCCCGGCCCTATTTGTACTTCCGTGCATCCCGCCCGCCGAGCGGCGGGACGCTGCGGGCTACGTGTCGTCGCCCGCGTCCGGCGTGACTTTCCCGTCGGCCTCGTCGTCGGCGCGGGCACCCGAGTCGCGTTCGGCGGGCGGGCCGTGCCCGCCACCGCCGGGCGTCCGAATCGACACCGTCGTGCCGGCCTCAATATCGCGGACGACCTTTGCGGACACGCGCTCGCCATCGATACGGTTCTCGCCCGTCGCGCCGTCCTCGCCGCCAGCGACACCCTTCGGGGCGACACGGCGTCGCTCCGTGAGGAGCGAGACGGTGGCGTCCGCCTCGACGGTGACTGTGCGGACGACGCCGAGCCCACCACGGTGGCGGCCGTCACCCCCGCTGTCCGGCCGGAGGCCGTACTGCTCGACGCGGAGCGGATACTCGTTTTCGAGGGCTTCGACGGGCGTGTTGAGCGTGTTCGTCATCCCGACTTGGACGCCGTCGAGGCCGTCGCCGGTGGGGCGGCCGCCCGCGCCGCCGCCAATGGTCTCGTAGTAGGCGAACTCGCCGCCGCGACTTCCGATGGTGAGGTTGTTCATTGTCCCCTGCCCCTGCGCGGGGACGCGCTCGGGGACGGCGTCGGCGAGCGCCGCGAAGACGACGTCGGTGACGCGCTGACTCGTCTCGACGTTCCCGCCGACGACGGCCGCCGGCGGCTCGGGGTTCAGCACGCTCCCGCGCGGCGCCTCGATGGTGATGGGGTCGTAGCAGCCCTGGTTCGGCGGAATCTCGGGGTCGGTGACGCACCGGAGGACGAAGTAGACGGCGGACTTCGCGACGGCGAGCGGCGCGTTCACGTTGCCCTCGACCTGGTCGGCGGTGCCCGCGAAGTCCACGGTGACCGTCTCGCCGTCGACGGTGACGGCGACTTCGATGGGGACGTCGGCGTCGCTCCGACCGTCGCCCTCCAGGACGTCCCGGGCGCGATAGGTACCGTCGGGGAGGGCGGCGAGTTCGGACGTGAAGCGCTCGTGCGAGTAGTCGACGACGGCGTCGAACGCCGCGCGGATTTCCGCGAGGCCGTGGTCGTCGACGAGGTCGTGGAGGCGCTCGGCCCCCCGGTCGTTCGCGGCAATCTGCGCGCGCAGGTCGGCGCGGCGCTCGTCGGGGTTCCGGACGTTCGCGAGCAGGAGGCGCATCACGTCCTCGACGACGTCACCCCCGTCGACGAGGCGGACGGGCGGGAGGCGCAGGCCCTCCTCGAAGATTTCGCGCGCGCCGGCGGGCATGCTCCCGGGCGTCGCGCCGCCGACGTCGGCGTGGTGGGCGCGCGAGACGGCGTACCCCAACGTCTCGCCCTCTCGGCCGATGGGCGAGACCATCGTGACGTCCGGGAGGTGGGTGCCGCCCGCGAAGGGGTCGTTGAGGACGAAGACGTCGCCCGGTTCGGGGTCGTGCTCGCGGACGACTTCGACGGCCTCGGGCATCGCACCGAGGTGGACCGGAATGTGTTCGGCCTGCGCGACGAGACGGCCCTCGGCGTCGAAGAGCGCGGTTGAGCAGTCCTCACGCTCCTTGATGTTCGGCGAGTACGCACCCCGAATCAACACCTGGCCCATCTCCTCGGCGAGGCTCTCGAACTGGTTGCGGACGACTTCGAGCGTGACGGCGTCGATGTCGGCGTCGAGCGTCATGCGCGCTCACCCCGTTCGAGGACGACGGTGCCGTCGTGCTGTATGGTCCCGGACCACGCGGGTGGGACGACGACCGTGCTCTCGCGGCCCTCAAGGACTGCCGGCCCGGCGAGCGTCGTCTCTGGCGCGAGGCGCGCGCGGTCATAGACGGTCGTCTCGTGGACGTCACCGCCGAAGTGGGCCTCGCGGGTGCCGGTCACGGCGTCGCCCGGGGCGTCATAGTCGGTGGCGGGCCGGGGGCGTTCGACGGTGACGCTCGCGCGCAGCGTCACGACCTCGACGGGGTCCTCGAGCCGATAGCCATGTGCGCGCTCGTGGGCCTCGTGGAAGCGTTCCGCGACCGTCTCCGGGTCGAAGTCGGCCACGGGAACGGTCTGCTCGAAGCTCTGCCCGGCGTAGCGACAGTCCGCGAAGTAATCGACCCGTGCGGCGTCGGGTGCCTCCGTCTCCGCGAGCACGGACTCGCGCAACTCCGCATAGGCGGCGTGGACGGCCGCGACGTCGGCGTCGGCGAGTGCAGTGCGATGGGTGCGCGCGGCGTCGTGGCGCTCGTCGGCGGCGAGGAGGCCGTACGCGGAGAGCACACCGCTCGCGCGCGGGACGACCACGGTGTCGACGTCGAGGTCAGCGGCGAGGGCGGCGGCGTGCATCGGGCCGGCGCCGCCGAAGGCGACGAGGCCGAAGCGGCGCGGGTCGTGGCCGCGCTCGACGGTGACGCGGCGAATCGCGCGCGTCATGTTCGCGTTCGCGACGCGGTACACCCCACGCGCTGCTGCGAGCGGCCCCTCCAAGTCGGCCTCGTCGGCGAGGCGGGCGAGGGCGTCCCGTGCGGCGGCGACGTCGAGTTCGAGTTCGCCGCCGAGGGCGGCGTCCGCGCCGATATACCCGAGGACGACGTTCGCGTCAGTCACGGTGGGTTCGGTGCCGCCCTGCCCGTAGCAGGCGGGGCCGGGGTCGGCACCCGCCGAGCGCGGGCCGACGCGGAGCGCGCCGCCGTCGTCAACCCACGCGACGGAGCCGCCGCCCGCGCCCACCGTCGTGACGTCCACCATCGGCGTCCCGATGGGGTGGCCGGCGATGGTCGCGTCCGTGGTGCGCTCGGCGTCGCCGTCCCGGACGAGCGAGACGTCGCTCGACGTCCCGCCCATGTCGAAGGTGACGAGACCGTCGGTGGCCGCGACGCCGCTCGCAGTCTCGGCGGCACCGACGACGCCCGCCGCGGGCCCGGAGAGCGCCGTCGTCACCGCGTGCTCGCGAACGGTTTCGGCGGCGGCGATACCGCCGTTGGACTGCATGACGCGCGGCGTCGGCACGCCCCGTTCGACGGCACGCTCCTCGAGACGGCCGAGATAGGCGTCGATGGCGGGCGTGACGTAGGCGTCCGCGGCCGTCGTCGCGGTGCGCTCGTACTCGCGGAACTCCGCGAGCACCTCGTGGGAGGCCGACACCGGGACGTCGAGTTCCTCGCGGAGGACGGCCGCCACCGTCCGCTCGTTCTCGGGATGCCGGTAGGCGTGAAGGAGTGAGACGGCGACGCTCTCGGCGTCCGTGGCGCGAATCTCGTCGGCGAGCGCGCGCACCTCGGCTTCGTCCACGGGGTTCTCGATGCCCTCAACCGTGGCGCGCTCGTCCACCTCGAAGCGGCGGCGGCGCGGGACGAGCGGGTCTGGTTTCTCCGCGTCGAGGTCGTAGAGCGCGGGCCGGTCCTGTCGGCCGAGTTCGAGGACGTCCCGGAAGCCCGCGGTGGTGACGAGCGCCGCGCGCGCGCCGTCGCCTTCGAGGAGGGCGTTCGTCGAGACGGTCATCGCGTGCGTGAAGGCGTCTATCGTCCGGGGGTCGACGCCAGCGCGCTCGCAGGCCGCCTCGATGCCCTCGAGCACGCCGACGCTCTGATCTGCGGTGCTCGGCACTTTCGCGGTGACGAGCCCGTCGGCCGTCGAGAGGGCGACGTCCGTGAAGGTGCCCCCGACGTCGACGCCGACGTGTGTCTCGGGGTGGGCGGCGTCGCCGTGCGCCTCGGTGCGTCTCGTTTCGCGGGACGCGTCGGTGCGCTCCCTGTCGCTCATGTGGTAGGCGTACACGAGTGCCGTGATAGGTTCCGGGGTTTCCGGGCCGCGCGAGCGGGTTTCGACACCCGCTCGTTTTCCGGCGTCGAGCCAGCCAAACAGCCAATACTACGAGAACAATCCAAACGTATATCCGCCCATAGGCGCTAGTAGCGGCCATAAATCGATGGATTTGACGGATTCCCAGCAGGAGATACTCAACGCGCTGATAGAGGGCTATCAGTCGACGGAGTCGCCCATGACTGGTGACGAACTCGCGGAGGCCGTCGACAAGCATCCGGGGACGATTCGCAATCAGATGCAGACGCTGAAAGCCCTCGACCTCGTGGAGGGGATTCCGGGGCCACGCGGCGGCTACAAGCCGACGACGGGCGCCTATGAGGCGCTGGACGCCCAGTCGTTCGACGAGGAGGAGGCGGAGTCGCTCACGATGGCGCGCGACTACGACCGCGTCGACGTCACCGTCGCGGGAATCGACTTCCTCGGCGTCAACAACCCCGACGAGTGCCGCGCGCGCATCACCTTCCAGGCGTCCGTCCCCGACGTCGAAGTCGGCGACCCCATCGTCATCGGCCCGACGCCGCACTCGCGACTCGTCGTCGCCGGCGAAGTCGTCGAGTTCGGCGAGAGCGGCGACGAGCTCATCATCGAAGTCTCGCACGTCGAAGCGCCGCTGGAAGACTGAGCGGAGAGCAACCGTTTTCTTCGGCGACACCCAAGCGTCCCCGACACCGCGATGGGTTCCCCGCCACCGTCCGAGTCGCGTACGGACGCCACGACGCCGTCGAGCGACGCGACGAGCGAGCGCGCGGCCGCCGCCGACGTTCTCGCGCTCGACACCGGGTTCGTCCTCCGCGGCGGGCGCGAACGCGTGCGGGACGCCGTCGCCTACTTCGACCCGGACGCCGTCCTGCTCGTCGGAAGCGACCCGCGCGCGCCGAGCGTTCTCCGCCAGCAACTCGAGGGTGACGTACCGGTACTTCAGCCGGCGCGCGCTAACGGCCTCGATGTCCGCCAAATCGCTGGCGTGCAGGTGGCCATCGCCGGGGGCGTCGCCGCGCTCGCCGGCCTCGCCGACCTCGAAGGGAGCCACTTCGACACCGCGACGGAGACGTTCGTCGTCACGGACGCACTCTCGCTGGAGACGTCGCTGACGGCGCTCGAAACCCGCCTCGTCGGCCGCGAAGCGTACACGGACGCCTTTGCGGATGCCTCGGGGTCGTACACGCACGTCTCGACCGGCCTGCCGAGCGATTACGCCCATGAGTGGGGGAGCCTGCGCGTGCACGGCGGCGGGAGCGACCTCGAGGAAGCGGGCACGCCGCTGCCCTGTCTCACGCTCCGCGCGGACGGCGTCGTCTCGACGCGGACGCTCAGTCCCGGGAAACTCGGTCTGCGCGCGCTCGACGGCGTGGGGCGCGTGACGGCGCGCCGCCTCCGCGACGCCGGCTATCGGACGCGCACTGAGGTCGCGGAGGCGTCGGCGCGTGACCTCGAGGCCGTCGAGGGCATCGGCGAGTCCACGGCGGAGTCGGTCGCGCGGAGCGCCGACGCGCTCGCCGAGGGGCGAATCGTCCGCGCGGCGGACAGCGACGACGGCGCGTTCCCGAGTCGCGACCCCATCCACGTCGACATCGAGACGGACGGCCTCAATCCCTCCATCGTCTGGCTCATCGGCGTCTACGACCCAGTACGCGAGACGTACACGGACTTCGTCCAGCGCGACCCGGACGACCCCGCGGGCGCGCTCACGGACTTCATGGCGTGGTACGTCGCGGAGGGCGACAACCGCCCGCTCGTGGCGTACAACGGCCGGCGCTTCGACTTCGACGTCCTCTACGACCACCTCGTCGAGCACGCGCCCGCGTTCCTCGACGACTGGGAGTCCGCCTACACGTTCGACCCCTACGAGTGGGCCGTCCGGGAGGGGAACGCCGTCCTCCCCGGCCACACGAACACGCTCGAGGACGTCGCGGACGCGCTCGGGTGGGACGGCGACGAAACCGGCCTCTCGGGGGCGACGGTCGCCCGGCAGTACCGGCGCTGGATGACCGAGCGACGTCCAGAAGCCGAACTCGACTGGGCGCGACACCGCGCGTACTGCGAGGACGACGTGCGCGCGCTCGCGTTCGTCTACGAGCGCCTGCAAGAGGCCGAGCGCGAAACGAGTGAGGACACCGTCCAGCGCTCGCTCACCGACTGGTAACCATGTCCGAGACGCCACAACGCGACGCCCCGCTCACGGGCCACGACCTGGAGGCGACGTATCCCGACTACGAGGGCCAGATACGCCAAATCGCGACCCAAGACGCACGCGACGCCGACACCGTTCCCGCGAGCGAGGTGCTCGACCCCGCGCTCGCGGCGCGCCTCGACTTCGACCCGTACACCCATCAGGCGACGGCGCTGGACGCCTTGGCGGACGGCGAGAACGTCACCGTCGCCACCTCGACGTCGTCGGGGAAGACACTCGTCTACGCCCTCCAGATTGCGCGGAACTACCTCAATGACGAGGAAACGCGTGCCCTGCTCGTCTATCCGACGAAGGCGCTCGCGCGCGACCAGGAGCGCGCCCTGAACGACCTCTACGACGACCTCGGCCTTGACATCCGGGTGGAGGTGTACGACGGCGACACGCCGAGCGAGGTACGCACGGAATACCGCGAGGAGGCGAACGTCGTCATCACGAACTTCAGCGGCGTGAACGTCTACCTGGACGGCCACCGGCGCTGGCACGAGTTCTACGGGGACTGCGAGTTGCTCGCCATCGACGAGAGCCACACGTACGTCGGCGTCCACGGGATGCACGTCGCGTGGACGATTCGCCGCCTACGTCGAGTGCTCGCACACTACGGGAGCGACCCGCAGGTGGTGTGCACGACGGCGACGGTGGGTAATCCGGCCGAACACACCGAGGCGCTGACCGGAAAGCCGACGACTGTCGTGGACGAGGACGGGTCGCCACGTGGGGCGCGCGACATCGTCTTCTGGGACCCGCCACTCGACGCGGGCGCGCTGAGTGACGAGGCGGGCTTCGAGGACTACCTCGACGCGAAGGCCTCAGCGGGCGAGGAGGGCGCGGAGTTGCTCGCGCACCTCGGCCTCCACGGCGTGCAGACGCTCGCGTTCACGCGCTCGCGGCAGGGCGCGGAAATCGGCGCGAAGCAGGCGGCGCGCGCGGCGAGCGACCACCCGAAGTCGGGCTCCCTCTCGACCGAACCCTACCACGCGGGCCTCGGAAAGGAGACCCGCAGGGGCATCGAGTACCGCCTGAAGAGCGGGCAACTCGACGGCGTCGTCTCGACGAACGCGCTCGAACTCGGCATCGACGTCGGGAGCGTCGACGCCACGCTCCTGACGGGCTACCCGGGGACGCGCCAGTCGTTCTGGCAGCAACTCGGCCGGTCGGGGCGCGGGACGAGCGACGCGCTCTCCGTGTTGGTCGCGCGCTCGGACGCCATCGACCAGTACGTCCTCGACAACCCCGACTACCTCCTCGCGGATGCCGTGGAGGACGCCGTCGTCGACCTCTCGAACGACCCCGTCTACGCCCGTCACCTGCTGTGCGCGGCCGCCGAACTCCCGCTGACCCACGAGGACGAACGGTGGTTCGGTGGCGCGAGCGTCGAGGGCGCGGCCGACGACCGACTGGAGCGCGCCGTCGAAATGTGGCGCCGCGCCGGGCAGGTCGTCGGCGACCTCGAGCGGGGCGTGCGCTACGACGGCGCGCCGCGACCCCAGTCCGACATCTCGATGTACGCCTCCTCGGACGTCCAGTTCGACGTGCGGTGTGCGAACGGCGAAATCGACCACGAGCCGATCGACCGCGAGCGCGCCTACCGGGACTACCACGAGGGCGCGCTCTTCCTCCACGACGGCCAGACCTACGAGGTCGTCGCGTTCGAGGAGGACACCCCGAACCCCGCCGTCACCGTCGAGGAGGTGGCGGTGGACGAGTACACGGAGACGCGCTCGACGACGCGCATTCACGACTTGGAGGAAAAAGAGCGTCGCGAGCTCGCGAACGGCTACGCCCTCTGCTGGGGCGAGGGTATCGTCGACGTCCACTACGCGGAGTACGCCCGCCGCGAGATACAGACCGGAAACCTCGTCGAGCCTCCACAGCCGACGGGGCTCGGCCCGCTCTCCCTGCACACCCAGCTCTGCTGGATCGAACTGCCGGACGACGCCGCGACCCGCCTCGTGAACGCGTGGCTCGACGGCGACGACGTGGACGCAAGCGAGGTCGCGCCCGGCGACGCCGAACGCGAGTACATGGGCGGGATTCACGCCGCCGAGCACGCGCTCATCAAGCTCGCACCGCTCGAGCTGAAGCTCTCCGCGGACGACTTGGGCGGGCTCTCCGTCCGCGAGCACCCCGAAACGGGCGGCGCGACGCTGTTCGTCTACGACGGCGTCGCTGGTGGGTTGGGCTTCTCGAAGGCGCTCTTCGAGCAACTGGACGCCGTCGGGGTGCGCGCACGCGAGCGCATCGCCGCCTGCGACTGTGACACGGCCGGCTGTCCGTCCTGCGTGATGGACGCGAACTGCGGCGACGAGAACGACCCGCTGAACACGCCCGTCGCGCGCCGCCTGCTGGACGAAGTCCTCGCCGGCCTGTAGGCTCACGAGTTCGCGGCGCGCGGGCCGCAACCGCCTTGCCGTCGCGCGCCGACGGCCCGGACGTGACCGTTCTCGTCCTCGGCGACCAACTGACGCGGCAGGTCGGCCCGCTCGCGGACAGGCCCGACGAGCGCGTCCTCATGGTCGAGGCGCGCGAGTTCGCGGCGCGCCACCCCTACCACCCGCACAAGCGCACGCTCGTCGCGAGCGCGATGCGCCACTTCCGGGACGCCCTCCGCGACGCCGGCCGGGCCGTCGACTACCACGTCGTCGAGACGTTCGCGGACGGCCTCGACGCACACTTCGACGCCCATCCGGGGGACTCGCTCACGGTGATGCGCCCGTCGAGTCACGGTGCCGCCGACCGCCTACGCGACCTCGTCACCGAACGCGGCGGCACCCTCGACGTCGTCGAGAACGAGCTGTTCCTCTGCTCGCCCGCGGAGTTCGACGACTGGTACGCAGAGAACTCGCTCCAGCACGAGGACTTCTACCGGTGGATGCGACGCGAGACCGGCTACCTGCTGGAGGACGGCGACCCCGTGGGCGGCGCGTGGAACTTCGACGAGGCGAACCGCGAGACGCCGCCCACAGACTACGAGGCGCCCGAGATACCCGAGTATCCGCCGGACGAGACGACGAAGCGCGTACAGCGGGAGTGGAGCGAGCGTGACACGGACGAATGGGCGGACCCAGAGGCGTTCCGGTGGCCGGTGACGCGCGCGGACGCGCTCGACGCGCTCGCGGACTTCTGCGAGCACCGCCTCCCCGACTTCGGGCCCTACGAGGACGCGATGGTCACCGAGGAGTGGGCGCTCGACCACGCGCTCCTCTCGCCCGCGCTGAACCTCGGCCTCCTCCACCCCGCGGAAGTCGCCGAGGCCGCAATCGACGCCTACCACGAGCGCGAGGACGTTCCCGTCGAGAGCGTCGAGGGGTTCGTCCGCCAAATCATCGGGTGGCGCGAGTTCGTCCGACACGTCTACCGCGTCGGGATGCCCAACCTCGCGGACGCGAACCGCCTCGACGCCGAGCGCGCGCTCCCCGACGTCTACTGGGACGGCGACACCGAGATGGCGTGCCTCGCGACGGCCATCGAGGGCGTCCGCGAGCGGGGGTACGCCCACCACATCCAGCGCCTGATGGTGCTCTCGAACTTCGGCCTGCTCTACGGCGTCGACCCCCACGAACTCAACCGCTGGTTCCACGTCGCGTTCGTCGATGGCTACCACTGGGTATCGACGCCGAACACCGTCGAGATGGGGCAGTACGCCGCCGACCTCTTCGCGACGAAGCCGTACGCGGCCTCCGCGAACTACATCGAGCGGATGAGCGACCACTGCGCCGAGTGCCCCTACGACCCGGACGCGACGGTCGGCGACGACGCCTGCCCGTTCAACGCGCTCTACTGGGACTTCCTCGCCGACCACGAGGACGAGTTGCGCTCGAACCACCGGATGGGTCTCGTCTACGGCCACCTCGACGACAAACGCGACGCCGACGAGCTGGCGGGAATCCGCGAGCGCGCCGCCGACGTGCGCGAGGGCGTCCGCTCAGGCGACGTGGAGCGGGAATAGGGCTTTCACGCACCCGCGAGAAATCGGCGTATGGCGCACATCGGCATCGTCGGCGCGGGCGCGGGAGCGGCGGGGGCGGCGTACGAACTCGCGCGGCGGCGGCCCGAAGTCGACGTCACCGTGCTGGAGAAGTCCCGCGGCGTCTGCGGGCGCGCGGCGACGCGGCGCAAGGACGGCTGTACGTACGACTACGGCGCGAACTACGTTCGCTCGGAGGACGAGCGAGTGAACCGCCTGCTGACCGAGACGCTGGACGACGCGGGCCTCGTGGACGTCTCCGAGCCCATCTACACGTTCGACGGCGACGGCGTGGTGAGCGAGGGCCGCCCGCCGGACGGCCCGAAGTGGACGTACCGCGAGGGACTCACTCAACTGGCGAAACGCCTCTTCGCCGAGGCGGACGCGACGGTCCGGCGGGAGACGCGCGTCGAGACACTGCAACGCGACGCGGCGGCGGAGACGTGGACGCTCGCCGACGACGCGGGCGAGACGCACGGGCCGTTCGACGCCGTCGTGTTGAACCCGCCGGCGCCACAGAGCGCCGAGTTGCTCGCCGACGCCGATTGGGTAGCGGACGCCCGGGGGAGACTCCGGGACGCCGCCGCGGCCGTCCCCTTCCGCACCATCTGGACGGCGGTGCTCCACTACCCGTTCCGGGTCGAGAAGCCATACTACGCGCTCGTGAACCCGGAGCGCGACCACGACGTCGGCTGGATCGCGCGCGAGGAGTGCAAGCCCGGCCACGTCCCCGCCGGGGAGTCGCTGCTCGTCGTGCAGGCGAACGACCCGTGGTCGCGGGAGCGCTACGACGCCGACCCCGAGGCGAACGTCGCCGACCTCGCCGGCGTCGCCGCGGACGTCCTCAGCGACGAGCGCCTGCGCGACCCGGACTGGACTGATTGGCAGGGGTGGCGCTACGCGCTCCCCGACGGCGGCCTCGACGCGGCCGTGCGGCGCGCCGCCGAAGCGGACGGCCTCTATCCGGTCGGCGACTGGGTGGGTGGCGCGGCGCGCGTCCACGTCGCCCTCCGCTCGGGCCTGGAGGCGGGCGAGCGACTCGCGGACGCCGTCGACGGGCGCTGACTCACTCTATCGCGCAGTTGTTCGGCCCGAGTTCGAGGTCCTCGACGTCGATGCCCGGTTTCGCGCCGCGGTTGATTTCCTTGATGCGCTGGAAGTTCGCGGGCTCCTCACCAAGGCCCCCGAGAACGGCGTCGACGAACCTGCCCTCCTCGCCGGCGACGACGTGCGCGAGGAGGTCGTTCGCGTCCGACGCGCGGAGGTCGGCGAGCGTCGCGGCGACGGGACGCTCGCCGTCGAGGTCCGTCTCGCCGACGTGACCGGGGAGGACGAGCGTGTCGTCGGGGTAGTCGAGGAGGCGATCGAGGCTCTCATAGAGGCGGTGGGCGGCGGCGCGGACGGCGTCCTCATCAGCGTCTTCGAGGTCCGGGCGGCCGACGCTCTCGAGGAAGAGCGTGTCGCCGGTGCAGAGCGCCTCGTCGAGTTCGAGCGTGACGCTCCCGGCGGTGTGCCCGGGCGTGTGGCGCACGGTGACCGCGCGCTCGCCGACGTCGAGCGTCTCGCCCTCCGCGACCGGGGACACGTCGGTCTCATCGTCGCCGGTGTCCGCCGCGTGGCGGTAGTAGGGGACGTCGAGGACGTCGGCGAGGCGCTGGCCGCCCGAGACGTGGTCGGCGTGGAGATGTGTGTCGAGAACGCCGACGATTTCGAGGGCGTACTCGTCGGCGAGCCAGCGGTACTCGCCGGCGTACTGGCTCGGGTCGACGACGAGGGTCTGCTCGCCGTCGCCGACGAGGTAGGAGAGACAGCCCTTGCCGGGGCGGACGACCTGCACGACGCCCGGCGCGCCATCCACGGGGTCGTCGAGGTGGACGCGCGCCCAGCCGCGCATGCCGTTCTCGACGGATTTCGCGTCGTAGCCGCGCTCGCGGAGGAACGTGGCGGCGCGCGCGGAGGTGACGCCGGCGCCGCAGACGACCGCAATTTCGCGCTCGTCCGGGAGGTCATCGAGGTGGGTGGCGAGCGAGGAGAAGTCCCGCTCGAGGAGGTCCTCGTACACCGGAACGTTCCGGCTGCCCGGAATCCGCCATTCCTCGAAGTCCGACTCGGCACGGACGTCGAGGAGGAACGGCGCGGTACCCGCGCGGATGCGCCGCGCGAGCGCCGTCGGGTCGAGTTCGGTGTCGTCCATACCGGGGCTTCGGCGGCCGGACGGTAAGAACTAGGGCCGGGCTCAGTCGGTCCGACGCGAGCGCCAGTAGCCCTGCGCGTACGCGCCGAGGAACATCCCGGCAATCGCCCACAGAATCGGGTAGTTGCCGATTCCGACGCTGGCGTAGGCGGCGCCCGGGCAGATGCCGGAGAGCCCCCAGCCAACGCCGAATATCGCGCCGCCGACGAGGACGTTCCGGTCCATCGACTTCAGTCGGCGCGTGTACGCGGCACCAGTGATGGGCGCACGCTTACCCGAACGAGCGGCGAGGAAGAACGTGACGCCGGCGACGACGGCGGCCCCGCCCATGACGAAGAGGAGGCCGAGGTCATCGAGTTGGAGGAAGTCGAGGACGATTTCGGGTTTCGCCATCCCGCTGAGTGCGAGGCCGACGCCGAAGACGAGGCCACCGACGTAGACGACGGTGGTGAACGCCGCGCTGCGTTCGCCGTCGGACATCACGGGCTCACCCCCGCGGCCTGCACGAGTTGGGCGGTGCCGACGGCGACGACGACGAACGTCGCGACGTTCGCGAGCGACGTCTCGGAGAGCGACCCGACGCCGCAGATGCCGTGGCCGGACGTACAGCCCTTCCCGACGCGCGTGCCGACACCGACCAGAATCCCGCCGACGAGCAGCCGCCACCACTGGACGTCCGTCGTCCAAATCGTCGACTGGGTGGCGAGCGCGTAGACGGCGGCGCCGCTGACGATTCCGAGCGTGAAGACGATGCGCCAGCCGCGCGAGGCGGTGTAGCGCTGGAAGCGCGAGAGCCCCGACACGTAGGTGAGCGTGGACTCGAGGAAGGTGCTCGCGCCGGCGTGAATGCCCGTCCCGAGGTAGATGACGACGGTGCCGAGGCCGACGAGCACCCCGCCGAGGAGGTACGGGAGGACGCCGCGCGGGAAGAGGTCGCCGACGGCGAGCAAGGGGAGCGAGACGGACGCGAGACTCATACTGCGTCCACCCCCGTTCCGTCCGTCTCTGGCGTGCTCACCGCGCAGTTGTTCGGCCCGAGTTCGAGGTCGGCGGCCGCCGTGGTGCGTTCAGCGGTCATCGTACCACGACATACCGGCGGCACGCGAATAAGGATTCGTGTAGAAGTGTATCTATCGTACAAGACAGATGTCCGTGGAAAACCGCTCCCGGCCGGGACACCCGGAATCTGCGCATAGACACAGGGCAGTCGTGTCCGAGTCGAGGACGTCTCTCCCGGTGGATTTGTCGACGGCGTCACGGTCGGCGTCGGCGCCGCGGATGCCGTGAACGCGATGGGCGACGCGGACGTCGAGTTGCTCGTCTGAAGTGGGCACAACGCCTACAACCCCGCGCGGAGAATTGCGCGGTATGCCCACGGCACCGGACGAGTCGGGCGGCGCTCGCACGCACGCTGACGCGCGCCGCCGCGAGCCATGAGCGCGCCCGACGGCGACCCCGACGACCACAGTGACGAGCGCGGCGACCGAGCGGCGTCCGTCGGGGACGTCTCGCCACACGTCGGCGCCGGTCTCCTCGAGGAGGAGATGGGGCCGAGCGGCGCGATGGCGCACCTCTACCGGGGCGAAATCCACCGGATGAAGTACTGGCGCGAGCGCCTCGACAAGACCACGAACTGGGCCGTCGTCGTCATGGCCGCCATCCTCACGTGGGCGTTCTCCAGTCCCGGCCACCCCCACTACATCATCCTCATCGGCGTCGCCGCGCTCACCGTCTTCCTCGTCATCGAGGCGCGACGCTACCGAGGCTACGAGATTTGGCGGACGCGCGTCCGCATCCTCCAGGAGAACGTCTGGGCGTACGGCCTCGACCCCGACGGCGGGCTCGTCGACCCGGACTGGCGCGAGAAACTCGGCGAGGACTACCGGACGCCGACCCTCAAAATCACCGCCGAAGAAGCCATCGCACACCGCCTCCGGCGCATCTACCTCCCGTTGTTCGCCGTCCTGCTCGCCGCGTGGCTTGTGCGCATCACCGCGTTCTCCCCCGAACCGTGGGTAACGGCAGCGCGCGTCGGCGTCATCCCGGGCGTCGCCGTCGTCGCCACCGTCGCCGCCTTCCACCTCGGGGCGCTCGCCGTCGCGTGCCGGCCCCGCACGTGGCACGCGAAGGGCGAACTCCGCGCCGAAGACCTCCGGAAGAGCCGTCGCGACTAGCGCTCCGCCGTCGCGGACGTCGCGGCGCTCCCCTCGTACTTCTCCTCGAACTCCCCGATGAGCTGGCCCATCTTCGCGTACCAGTCGTTGAGCGTGCGCTGCATCTCGCGGGCGATGTCCTCAGTGTCGCGCGGCCGATAGACGTGGTAGTAGCCGCCCTGCTCGTAGTTCACCTGCTCCTTCTGGAGGAAGCCCGCCTGCAGGAGCCGCTGGACGGAGCGGTACGCCGTCGAGCGCTCGCGGTCGACTTCCGCCGCGATGTCGTCGACCGTCAACGCCTCCTCGCGGTCGTGGAGGAGTTCGAAGACCTCCTTGTCGATCTCCTTCAGTCCGTGAAAGCACTCCAACAGTCCCTCACACTCCATGTCTCGGCGGAGCATCTCGCTCATCGAGTCGGCCATCAGTTAGTCGCGACTAGGGCGGACGCACCCAAAAAGATTGTCACGAGCGCACAAGACTGTTCGCCCGCCCGGAGACAGGTATTTTCGCCCGCGTGCCCTACCCGGGACGTATGAGCGAGAGCGAGCACGACGCATTGACGCGGGCGAGCGAGGTCGTGGTGTCGTTCACGCCGGCGGACGACCGGACGGGTGCGGCGCTCGACGCGCCGTCCTATCGGCGCTACCTCACGCGTGCCCACGACGGCGCCGTCGCCGTCGGCGACGAGTGGGAGGAGTTCGTTAACTGTGGCTGCGGGACCACGCGCGACGTCACCCTCCGCGTCGAGTCGACGGACGGCGACTACGTCGACGCCGAGACGACGTTCGTCTTCGAGCCGCGAGAGTGACCGTTCGGCGTAAGACCCGCAAGTTTTAGCACTTCGGACCGTAGGAGTGGGTAATGGCTGAGATATCTGATTCGCTTCGCCTACTGTTCGAGACGTCTATCGAATCCGACGGCGACCGATACGTCGTCCCGATTCCGCGTGAACTCGTCGAGAACGGCACCCTTTCCGCGGGCGACGCCTACCGCGTCGCGCTGCTGGCGGCCGACGAAGAGTCCGACACCGAACCGACCACCGAAACGGCGACGAGTGCGCGGGCGACGAGTGCTGAATCCTCGACGTCCACGTCCAGCTCCACGGAGTCCTCCGAGCGACATACCCAGCGCCCGCCGGTCGACGAGGGCGACATCCGCACGGTGACCATCGACACGCTCGGCGACCAGGGCGACGGCATCGCGAAAGTCGAGCGCGGCTTCATCGTCATCGTCCCCGGCACCGAGCCCGGCGACCAGCTGAACGTCGAAGTGACGGACGTGAAGGAGACGGTGGCGTTCGCAGAGCCCGTCGAGAGCTCGGCCGAGCGCTAGGCGGTCCGCGTCACGCGGTCGGCGTCGCGTTCACGCGGTGGGCGGCACGCGCGGCGAGCGCGACGCAGACGAACTGCACACTGAGGAGCACGTAGGTGAACGCCTCGACGCGCGCGGTGACGACGAAGAGGCCGGCGACGAGATAACTGTTGAGGAGCGTCGCGACCGCGCCGAGCGACGCGTAGACGGCGACGTCGACGTTCCCGAGATCGCGCGCCCAGAGCGCGAGCGCGACGAAGACGGCGACGCCGAGCAGGCCGAAGAGGTGGTAGGCGGTCTGGACGGACGGCCAGAACGTGAGCAGGAAGTCGCGCGCGAAGACGGCCTGCAGAACGGGGAGCACGAGCGCGCCGTAGGCGGCGTAGCGGAGGCGAGTGGGCGTCGCACCGGCACCGTCGGCGGCGTCGAGCCAGACGTAGGATGCGACGAGCGCGACGTAGATGGCGAGCGCCGTCGTGAGGTGGACGAGTTGGGTCGGGGGTGCATAGCCGCCGGGGAAGAGACCGGCGACGGTGACGGTGAGCGCGCCGAACGCCACCTGCACGGGCAGGAGGAGTGCTGCGAGGCCGGCGCTCCGGGAGACGCGGCTCCTCTTGTGCGTCCACCAGAGCAGGACGGCGTTCCCGACGATGAGGTAGCCGACGCTCATCGCGACGAGGCGATGGAACCACTCGATGAACTGCGGGACGGAGAGGCCGACGGGCGAGAACTGGCCCGCACAGCCCGGATAGGTGTTGTTGCAGGTCGCGCCGGCGCCGGAAGCGGCGGTGAACTCCCCGAGGAGGACGAGCAGGAAGGTCGTCACGAGCGTGAGCGCGGCGAACCCGCGGGCGTGCCGGACGAAGACGCCACCGACGCGCCGCGGCAGAGAGGCGGCCGACGCGCCCGTCGTCGACGTGTCCATACGCCGGGGTAGGGGGACGCGATATAAATGCCTGCAGGTTCGACGCCGCCGAGTTCGGAGACCGCGGAGTATTTGTCGTGCGTCACCCCAAGATGGGAGTATGAACCGGCGCGCGTTCCTCGCGACCGGCGCGGCGACCCTCGGCACAGCCGTCGCCGGCTGTCTCGGACGGGGGTCGGCGGACGCCTACGACGTCGCGATGGTCTCGGACGGCTTCGTCCCCCAGTCCACCGTCGAGGTGCCCGACGACGCCCCGAGCTGGGTGCCCCGCGACGTCCCGACGCTCGAAGTGACGGTCGGCGACGAGGTCGTCTGGGAGAACACGGGCGCGCGCAACCACACGGTGACGGCGGCGACTCAGCGCCACGCCGAGGTCGAGGAGCTGCTCGGCATTTCACAGGACGGCGGCCACTCCCACGCCTCTTTCCTCCCGGAGGGCGCGTCGTTCTTCTCCTCGGGCGACTTCGAGAACGAGGTGGCGGCGACGAAGTCGTTCATCGAGGAGCTGAACGGCGGCGGCGTCATCCCGCCGGGCGAGCGCTACACGCATACGTTCGAGGTGGCGGGCTGGTACCACTACTTCTGTATCCCGCACCTCCCCGCGGGAATGATGGGGAATATTCACGTCCGGGAGTGACGGCGTCTCGACGCCGCACGCGCCCGTGCGGCCGCCATTCTTATGCGAGCACCGTCGATAGCTACGCGTAGAACGACCATGACAGACTCGAAGCCGGACCCCGACGTCCGATTCGACGACTGGCCAATCGAGAGTTCCGGGCGATACGCGGACTGGACGGTCGAACGGGCGTCACCGAGCGACGAGGACGTGACGGACGATCTCGCCAAGGCGTACGAGCAGCAACTCGGCGCGGAGGCGAAGTGGATCGGGTCCTCGGCGTCCGTCTCCCCCTATCTCTACGTGCCGAGTGAGTCCACGCTCTACGAGGCCGAACTCGACGAGGAGAACCGGCGCGTCCTCCTCCGGGAGGCCGACCGCCACGAGGTCGGCGAGGAGACGAGTCTCGGCGAGCGCATTGAGGAGATCGGTGAGGAGCACGGCTGGGAGTGGCTCTCCGAGTTCGCCCGCGACCACCTCGAATCGGAGGGACGGGAGGTGTCGACCGCCGTCGAACCCGGCGGCAGTCGCTTCCAGCAGCGCAACGTCGTGCCGGACGCCGATCACGACCTCGCGTTCTTCGGCTCCCACCGGTTCGTCGACCAGTCCGACCGCGAGCACGTCATCGAGCGGACCTTCCGGGTCGACGCGGAGACGGGCGAGGTGACGGTGACGGCAGACTACCTCCTCACCGATCCCGACGACGAGAGCGAGGCGGAGCTCGTCGCGGACCGCGAGTACGAACTCGAGGTGGACGCCGACCCGGACGACGCGGACTTCGAGCGCGCCGTCGAACGTCAGATTCGCGAGTGGCACGAGGCCCACGCCGGGTGGCCGGACGCGAGCGAATCCGACGAGTAACCCCGGAACCGTCGTCCTTTATGAGCCGCGAGGATGAAGGCGCGAGGCGATGACCGACGTTGTCGTCCTCCGACAGAAGATTCACGGACTCGACCCCGCGGACTACGCCGACGCGATTCGCGACGCGCTCCCGGACGCGGACGTCGCGCTCGCGCGGACGCCCGCGGAGGAACGCGACCTCCTGATGGAGGCGAGCGTCGCCACCGGCTTCCAGATCGACCCCGACCTCGTCGCGGAGTCGGACACGCTCGAGGCGTTCGTCTGCACGTTCGCGGGCACCGACCACCTCCCGCTGGACGCGTTGGAGGAGGCGGGCGTCACCGTCGCGAACGCCTCCGGCGTCCACGGGCCGAACATCGCCGAGCAAGTGCTTGGCTACGTGCTCGCGGACGTCCGGAACCTCCGGCAGGCGTGGGAGCAACACGAGCGTTCGGAGTGGCGCCACTTCCAGGGCGGCGAGCTCCGGGGCTCGACGGCCACCGTCGTCGGCATGGGCCCCATCGGTCAGGCGATCATCGAGCGCTTCCGTGACTTCGGCGTCGAGACCGTGGGTGTGCGCTACACGCCCGAGAAGGGCGGGAACGCCGACGAGGTCATCGGCTTCGAGGAGGGCGCGCTGCTCGATGCCTTCGGCCGGAGCGACTATCTCGTGCTCGCGTGCCCGCTCACCGACACCACCGAGGGCCTCGTCGGCGAGGAGGCCTTCCTCACGCTCCCGACGGACGCGATGCTCGTGAACGTCGCGCGCGGCCCCGTCGTCGACACGGACGCGCTCGTGTCGGCGCTTCGCGGCAACGACATCCGGAGCGCGGCGCTCGACGTCACCGACCCCGAACCGCTCCCCGCCGACCACCCGCTCTGGACGCTGGAGAACTGTCTCGTCACGCCGCACAACGCCGGCCACACCCCACAGTACTGGACGCGCTGTGCGGACATCCTCGCCGACACGGTCGAAGAAGTCGGCCTCACGTTCTAAGCGACCATTCTCCGTCTCTCGCGGGCACTCGGTTTCGGCCCGCACGGCGACCGAGCGCCGGTGCGCGCCATCGCCGGGCTACGCGCCCTTGATGACGTGGGTGACCCCCACGGTTTCGGCGACGACCCACGCGACGAACGCAACGTAGGCGACGAGGAGCGCGTAGGACTCGACGCTCGTGAGCGAGAGGTCGGTGCGCATGATGGCGAAGAGGAGGACGGTAGCGAGCGTGAGCACGCCGAACATCGGGACGGCGACGGCGAAGTCGACGGTGACGGTGCCGACGATGAGGACGCCGAGCGGGATGGCGACGAGCAGGTCGAAGGTGTTCGAGCCGAGGACGTTCCCGAGACTGGTGACGCTCTTGCCGGCGCGCGCGGAGCGCACGCTCACGAGGAGGTCGGGGAGGCTGGTCGCGGCGGCGATGATGGTGACGCCGGCGAGGAACGCGGGAATGCCGAAGGTGTGGCTGAGCGACTCGACGCCGCCGACGAGTTGCTCGACGGCGACGAGGATGAGCGCGAGGCCGGCAAGGAGGCGGAGCCACTCGCGGCCCACCGGAATCTCGACGCGCTCGGCGGCGTGGTCGCTGACGTCCTGCCACTGGATGAAGACGTAGAGCGCGTAGAGCAGGAGTGGGAGCGCGGCGAGCGGCCGGGTGAGCTGGCCGACGAGCGCGTGTGCGCCGGAGACGGGCGCGTAGATGACGCCGAGCGCGAACGTGAGGACGAGCGTCGCGACAGCGACCATGTAGAACTGCGCTTCCTTGTAGACGATAGTGCGATTCGTCTCCATCTCGCCCTCGGCGAAGATACCTGCGACGGCGGGGATGACGAGGATGTTGAAAATGGCGGAGCCGACGATTGCGCCGACGCCCATGTCGAAGGTGCCCGCGAGCGCGGTGAAGACGACGCTGGCGAGTTCCGGGAAGCTCGACCCGATGGCGACGACGATGGAGCCCTGTACGACCGCGGGGAGGCCGTAGTAGGCGGAGAGATGTTCTGCCGACTCCTCGAGCCAGCCGCTTCCGAGCCAGATGACGGCGGTGGCGACGAGGATGAGGAGGACGCTGACGACCGGGGTATCGGGGAGGAACCCACCGAGGACCATGTGGGCGTGGTTCTGGCGACACCACAATGGAACCATCGGTCCCACGGGTGTCACCGCGGGTTTCCGCCACCAGTAGCTACAACACGGCCGGTCGTGTGCGTTCGTTCATGACAGTCGACATCGCGTTCGTCGGCGCAGGCGGTATCGCGAGCAAACACCTCGAGCACCTCACGGGGAACGACCGGGCGAACGTCGCCGCCGTCTGCGACATCGACGAGGACGCCGCCGACGAGTGGGCGAGCACGCACGACGCCACCGCCTACTACGACTGGGAGGTGCTCTTCGACGAGGCGGACTTCGACGCAGTGTTCGTCTGCGTCCCGCCGTTCGCCCACGAGGGCCAGGAGTTGCGAGCCATCGAGGAGGGCGTCGACCTCTTCGTGGAGAAGCCGCTCGCGCTCGACCGAGACTACGCCCGCGAGGTCGAGCACGCCCTCGAGCGCTCGGACGTCATCACGCAGGTCGGCCACCACTTCCGCTATCTGGACTGCGTCGAGCACGCCCGCGAACTCGTCGGCGACCGGACGCTCGCGACCGTCTACGGCCAATGGGTCGGCGGCGTCCCGGGCGGCGACGGCCACTGGTGGCGGAGCCGCGAGCAGTCGGGCGGCCAGGTCGTCGAGCAGTCCACGCACGTCTTCGACCTCGTTCGGTATTTCGGCGGTGACGTCGAGCGCGTCGCCGCCGAGGGCGACCTGCGGGTGCGCGAGGACGTCCTCGACTTCCCGGACGCCGTCGCGGCGACGCTCCACCACGATGACGGCCTGCCGAGTCAGGTGACGACCAGCGCGGCCTCGCCGTCGGGCGACGTCGGCGTGACACTCGTCGGCGACGGCGTCCACCTCGACCTGCGCGTCCACGAGAACGTCTGCGAGGGTGTCGTTGACGGCGAAGACGTCCACTTCGAGGGCGAAAACGACGGCCACCACACCGAGGTCGACGAGTTCGTCGCGGCCGTCGACGAGGGCGACGCCTCACGCTGCCGGTCGCCCTACGGGGACGCCGTCCAGACGTTCGCGACGACGCTCGCCGTCTCCGAGGCCGTCGACCAGGAGGGAAAACTGGAGGTGTCGCTGTGAGCTTCGACGTCGGCGTCACGGTGCCGCTCGTCTACGACTGTGGCCTCCACGAGGGCATCGAGCGTGCGGCCGCGGCGGGCGCGGACGCCGTCGAGTTCTTCGACTGGGAGGCCGTCGACATCGAGGCCGTCCGCGAAACCGCGGACGAACACGGCGTCTCGATTAGCGGCGTCCTCGGCGCCGGCGCGGGCGCGAACATCGACAGCGCCGAGCGCCCGGCGGTCAGCTATCCCGCGGACCGCGAACAGGCGGTCGCGGACCTCGAGCGTTCCATCACCGCCGCTGCCGAGCTCGGCGCGTCGACGCTCATTACGACGGTCGGCCAGCGTATCGACACGCACTCCGCGGCCGCCCAGCAGAACGCCGTCGTCCGCGTCCTCCGGGAGGTCGCACCCACAGCGGAGGAACACGACGTGACGGTCGTCCTTGAGCCGCTGAACACGCGCGTCGACCATCCGGGGTATTTCGTCGAGACGTCAGAGCGCGGCTTCACCATCGTCGAGGCCGTCGACTCCTCGCACGTCAAACTCCTCTACGACGTCTACCACCAGCAGATAACGGAGGGGAACGTCACGCAGACGCTCACCGAACACCTCGACCTCGTCGGCCATGTTCACGTCGCGGACGTCCCGTGTCGTCACGAACCTGGAACGGGAGAACTCGACTACGCGCACGTCCTCGGCGCGCTCGACGAGGCGGGCTACGACGGCGTCGTCTCCGGGGAGTTCACACCATCGGGCGACCCGGACACGGCCGTCGAGTCGTTCGTCGCACTGGCCGACGACGCCCGCGAGTAGCCCCTCACCCCGCGACGAGATGGGTTTCGCGGAAATAGATGAGGACGCTCGCGCTGAGGAAGATGAGGCCGGCGACGCGGAGGCGCCCCACGGTCATCGCGGTGAGTGCGACGGCGAACAGCGCGACGATGCAGGCGGCGGCGAGCGTCGCGAGGGCGTTCCGGGCCATCAGTCGTCGGCGCTCTCCGGCGTTTCGCTGATGTCCGTGACGACTTCGGTGCGCGTGGTGTCGACGTCGACGTCCTCGCCGGTGAGCGCTTCGACGCGCTCGGCGAAGCGCTCGGACTGGAGAATCTCGTACTCGTTGTCGAGGCCGAGATACACCGTGTAACACATCACGACGAGGATGATGGCGAACGGGAAGCCAGTAGCGATGGCGGCGGTCTGGAGGGCGTTGAGGCCGCCGCCGTAGAGAAGGAGCGCGGCGACGGTGCCCTCGATGACGGCCCAGAAGACGCGCTGGGCTTTCGGGACGTCGTGCTTCCCGCCGGAGGTGAGGTGGTCGACGACGAGCGACCCCGAGTCGGAGGAGGTCACGAAGAACGTCACGACGAGCGTGACGGCGAGCAGACCCGAGACGGCGCCGAGCGGGAACTGGTTGAGGAGGGCGAACATCGCCACTGTCTGCCCGGCTTCCTGGTAGAGCTGGAGGGCGGCGCCGTTCCCACGGAGCGCGTTGAGCAACGCGCTCCCACCGAAGACGGAGAGCCAGATGGTCGAGAAGAGCGACGGGATGACGAGGACGCCGACAACGAACTCGCGGACGGTGCGGCCGCGTGAGATGCGCGCGATGAACATCCCGACGAACGGCGACCACGCGATCCACCACGCCCAGTAGAAGACCGTCCACGCGTGGACGGTGTCCTGGCCGGCGCCGAGGACGCCCGTGAAGAACGCGAGCGACGCGAGGTTGCCGAGGTAGGCGCCGAGGCCCTGCACCCACGCGCCGAGGACGGAGACGGTGGGACCGACGAGCAACAGGAAACCCATCAGCGCGAACATGAGGTAGACGTTCAGGTTGCTCAGGCGCTTCACGCCGCCTTCGAGGCCGGCGGCGACGGAGACGGTGGCGATGCCGGTGATGGCGGCGATGAGGAGTATCTGTGTCACCACGCCGGTCGGGATGCTCACGACGCCGAGGACGTCCCCGAGGATGTAGGAGAGGCCGGTGTTGATTTGGGCGACGCCGAGGCCGAGCGACGTCGCGAGGCCGAACAGCGTCGCGAACACCGTCACGAGGTCGATGACGTGGCCGGGCCAGCGGTAGATGCGCTCACCGAGGAGCGGCCAGAAAATCGAGCGGAACGTCAACGGGAGGCCGCGGTTGAACGAGAAGAACGCGAGGCCGAGGCCGACGAGGCCGTAGATGGCCCACGGGTGGAGCCCCCAGTGGAAGAACGTCTGTGCGAGCGCCGCCGCGCCGGCCGCACCCGTCTTCGCCTGGGCGTCGAAGAACCCGGGGACGTTCGTGAAGTAGTAGAGCGGCTCGGAGACGCTGTAGAACATCAGGCCGATACCCATGCCGGCGCTGAACAGCATCGACATCCAGGAGAAGTCGCTGAACTCCGGTTCGGCCTCAACGCCGCCGATGCGTATCTTCCCGTACTTGCTGAACGCGAAGAAGAGCAGGGCGGCGATGAAGACGTTGACGGCGAGGAGGTAGAACCAGCCGAAGTTCCCCTCGAAGAACTCGCGGACGGCCATGTAGGCGGTGCTCGCTCGACTGCCGAGGAGGAGCGTCGCGGCGACGAACGCCCCGATGAGGAGGAGGGCGACGGGGAAGACGACGGGGTGGACATCGAAGCCCCACTTCTGGATGTTCGTGTCGCCGGGTTCGCGCTCCGATTCGGGGTGGAAGAACTCGCTCTGGAGGCCCTCAATGTCCTCCGTGGTGTCGTCGCGCTCACTCATGCGTACGCGATTCGTCGTGGGTATCGTTGACGTGCAGTCATGTGGACGAGTCGTGACTGTGCGGACAGTCGACGACGGTAGTTGTAGTCCGACGCGATAACGAGTGGCCGTCACGAGATCGGCGGACAGCGCCGACCTGTCGATGTGTCAGCCTCCGAAAGGAAGTGTTGGTGTGGAGACGGGTTAGCGTTACGGCCCCGGGGTTACTCGTAGACGTGGACGGAGCCGGTGGCGTTGTTCTCGATGTAGTCCCAGTCGTAGGTGACGCCGAGGCCGGGGCCGTCCGGAATCTCGACCATCCCGTCATCGTCGATGGAGTCGAGCTGGTCGTCGTACTCCTCGTAGACCGGCGGCGTGGTGTTCGCGGCCTCCGGGTGGACGAGCGCCATCTCGTAGTAGTTCGTGTTCCGCGTCGCGGCGATGCACTGGCGCTGGGCGGGGCCGGGCGCGTGGAACTCGACGTCGATGCCGAAGCCCTCCGCGACGTTCGCGACCTTCATCGCGCCCGTGATGCCGCCGTCGTACTCGGGGTCGGCGCGCAGGAAGTCCGTGGACTCGCTCGCCGCGAAGTCGGACTTGATTTCGAGGCCGCGGATGTGCTCGGTCTGCAGGATGGGCGTGTCGAGTTTCTGGCGGAGCTTCCGGTGGGCGTGCTGGCTGATGCCGGCGTCGCGGAACGGGTCCTCGTACCAGTAGAAGTTCTGCTCGTCGAGCGCGCGCCCGAGTTTGAGCGCGTCCGCGAACGTCTCGAGTTCGCAGGCGGGGTCGTGCATCAGGTCCATCCGATCGCCGACGGCCTCACCGACGGCGTGCACGGCGTCGATTTCGCGCTGGAGGTCGCGGGCGTGGTCGCCGCCGCCCCAGCCGTGAATCTTGAAGCCCTCGTAGCCCATGTCCGCACACTCCTCGGCGAACTCGGCGAACGCCTCGGGCGAATCGAGGCCGCCGTTCTCGTCGCCGTGATAGGTCGAGGCATAGGCGGGGATTTTCGTCCGATACGTGCCCAGCAGTTCGTGAATCGGCGCGTCGTAGTACTTCCCGGCGAAGTCCCAGAGCGCGATGTCCATCGGGCCGATACCCATCCGGTCGTACTTGCGGAGCGCGCGCTTCAGCTCCGACCAGTGTTTCTCACGCTCCAAGGGGTTCTTCCCGACAAGGTAGTTCGCGACGAGGTTGTACTGGGCGGCGCCCGGGGAGTTCCCCCCGACGTACTCGCCCGTAATGCCTTCGTCCGTGTGAATCTTCACGGCGAAGAGCTTGCGCTCGGTGGTCTCGCCGGGCTCGTAGACGAGGTTGAAGCCGTGCTCGTCCGTCCCGACGTCCTCCAACTCGTAGGCGAACTCGGTGCTCTCTATCTTGGTAATCTCCGGTGCCATATCCGCCGACTCAAAGCCCGACAGTATAAGCGTTGGTCACCGAGAAGCGCGCGACGGCGTCACGACCCGAACACTCATGCATCCGTGTGTGAGACAGGGGCATAGTCGATGCAGTCGTTCGACAGCAAGTGGCGCGCGCTCGCGCTCGTCGGCGTCGCCGAGCTGTTCGCGATGACGCTCTGGTTCAGCGGGAGCGCCGTCGCCCCAGAACTCGCGGCGGCGTGGGCGCTCAGCCCCGTCGAGACGGCGTGGCTGACGAACGCCGTACAGGTCGGTTTCGTCGTCGGCGCGCTCGTCTCCGCGTCGCTCACGCTCGCGGACGTCGTCCGGCCGCGCGTGCTCTTCTCGGCCTCAGCGTTCCTCGGCGCCGCGGCGACGGCCGTCATCGCCGGGTTCGTCACGAGCGGCCTGCCCGCCATCGCGCTCCGCTTCGTCACCGGTGTCGCGCTCGCCGGCGTCTACCCGACTGGGATGAAGATGATGGCGGCGTGGTTCGACGAGGGCCGCGGGCTCGCCATCGGCGTCCTCGTCGGCGCGCTCACCGTCGGCTCCGCGTCCCCACACCTCCTCCGCGCGGTCAGCGGCCTCGGCGACCCGAACCAGGTGCTCTACGGGACGGCCGCGCTCGCCGCGCTCGGCGGCGTGCTCGTCCTCGCCTACGAGGACGGCCCACACCAGCCGTCGAGCGCGCCGTTCGACCCCGGCGCGATACGGCGCATCGTCACCGACCGCGACGTCGTGTTCGCGAACCTCGGCTACTTCGGGCACATGTGGGAGCTCTACGCCGTCTGGACGTGGATTCCGGTCTACCTCGGTGCGAGCCTCGCCGCGGGCGGGACGCCGGACGCCGCACGCGTCGCCGCCTACCTCGCCTTCGCCACCATCGCCGTCGGCGGCGTCGGCGCGTGGCTCGCCGGGTCGGCCGCCGACCGCTGGGGGCGCTCGCTCATTACGAGCGTCTCGATGGCCGTCTCCGGCGCGGCCTGTGTCCTCGCCGGCCTCGTCTACGCCGCGCCGCTCGCCGTCGTCGCCCCGTTCGTCCTCGTCTGGGGGCTCGTCATCGTCGCGGACTCCGCGCAGTTCTCCGCCGCAGTCTCCGAACTCGCCGAGGAGAGCTACGTCGGCTCCGCGCTCACGCTCCAGACGGCCGTCGGCTTCCTCCTCACCACCGTCTCCATCCAACTCCTCCCGCTCGTTCAGGACGCCGTCGGCTGGCGGTGGGCGTTCGCCCCGCTCGCCGTCGGCCCGCTCGTCGGCATCGCGGCGATGCTCCGCCTCCGCGCGCGAACGGGACTGTAGCGGGAGACGGGAGGGGTTAGCGGCGTCGGCGCCGAACGGCCGCGAGCGCCGCAAGCACGACCCCAAGAAGGGCCGCGGCCGGCCCGAAGCCCGGCGACCCCCCGCTCGTCGTCGACGGGTCGGTGTCGCCGGCGTCGCTCGCGTTCGGCGGCCTCGCTGACGACGTGTCGTTCGTCGTCGCGTTCCCGCGTACGCGGACGGTTCCGGCCGCAGTCCCCTCGACGGACAGGGCGTAGGTTCCGGACTGGAGGAAGGAGACGGTGAGTGTGACGCGCTGGGACTCGTTCGCGGCGAGCGAGACGCGGCGCTCGGCGACGACGCTTCCGTTCGCCGTGACGGTGAGCGTCCGGTTCGCCGCCGACGCCCCCCGGTTCACGACGGTGGCGCGCACGGAGAGCGGGTCGCCGGCCTGCACCGTCGTTCGGGCGACGGAGACGTTCCGAACAGCCGTCTGACGCGTCGACGCAACAGCGAACGCCGAGAAGCCGGGCGTTTCAGCCGTGTAGACACCCGCACGGAGACGCGCCGTGTCGAGCGGCCGCCACGCGCCGTCGTGGTAGTGGTAGAGCGTCACCGACCCGGGTGCCGCGCGGAGCGCGTCACCGGCGCGGACGCGAATTCGGGCGGACTCGACGGCCTCCTCGGAGAGCGAGCGCGTCGTGACCGTGAAGTAGCTCCGTGCACCCGCGAGGGCCGGCGTCGAGTCCGGCGCGCTCGCGGCCGGGTCGCCCACAGAGACGCGAACCGTGTCGTCGGCGCTCGGCGTGAGCGAGAGGACGAGCGCCCGAACCGCGACGGCGTCGGAGGCGGCCGCGTCGGCGCTGAAGTTCAGTGCGAGCGGCTGCGTGGCCGTCGCGTTGTACACCGTGGCGTTCACGCCCGCCGCGGTGTCCGTCGTCGAGACGGTCGGGTCCTCGGACGGGGACGGACTCGGCGCGACGGCACCACCGCCGAGGCCACCACCGCCGGCGCCACCGACGAACCCGCTACCGCCGCCGGTGCCGCCAGTGTCGCCCGTGCTTTCGGTCCCGTCACTCGTGGTGGTCGTGTCGGTGCGCTCGACGGTGACGGTCCGAGTTCGGGTCGCGACGCCGTCGTTCCCGGCCGCGTCGGCGGCCGTCCGGAGCGTCACAGTGTAGGTGCCGGCACTCGCGTTCGCGTGTGTCGCAGTGTAGCGTCCGTCCGCGACGGTGAAGTCGTCACGCGTGAGGGTCGCGTTCTCCGGGCCGGTGAGCGTCACGGTGAGCGTCGCGAGCGCCTCCGTGCTCGTCAGCCCGACCGTGAGGTCGCTCGCGTTCGCCCACGCGGTGACGTTCGACACCGTGGGCGCCGTCTCGTCCACGCGCTCGCCGACCAGCCGGACGTCGCGAATGGGCACGTCACGGCCGTTGGCGGCGCCGGAGAGGCGAAGCGTCCCTGTGTAGGTGCCGAGCGCGTCGGCATCGAACGTCACGTTCAGCGTGAGGCGCTCGCCCGCCGCGAGCGTGCGGTTCGGGAGCGCGGCGAGACCGAATCCCTCACCACCAGTGGCGAGTTCGTCGAGCGTCAGGTCGCGCTCGCGGTTGTTCACGAGCGTCACCGTCCGCGTCGACGTCTCGTTCGCGCCGATTCGTCCGAAGTCGAGCGACGCGGACGTGACCGTCACGTTCGGCAGCCGCCCCGAGAGGCCGACGCGCGCCGGACTCCCGGTGGCGTTGTGCGCGAGGCGGAGGGTCGCGTTCGCCGGGCCGACACGCTCAGGTGTGAACAGTACCGCAAGCGTCGCGTTCGCGCCGGGCGCGAGCACCGTTGGTGTCGAGTCGTTCGCGAGCGCGTAGGCGGGCGTCGCCGTCGCGTTCTGCCGTGCAGGGACGAGCGTCGCGTTCGAGACGTTCAGCGGCCGGTTCCCGGTGTTCGCGACCGTGACCGTCGCGCGTTCGCTCGTGTCGTGCGTCGTCGTCCCGAAGTCGTGGCTCGTCGGTCGAATCGTCGCCTCGGGGCCGACGCCCGTTCCGGTGAGCGTCGCCGTCGCGTTCGCGCCCGGCCCGTTGTACGCCACGGTGAGCGTCGCGTTCGCCGCCCCCGAGGCCGTCGGCGCGAAGCGGACGCCGATGGTGGCGTTCTCGCCCGGGCTGAGCGTGCCGTTCGGCGTCGCCGTCACCGTGTAGGCCGGCTGCGTCGCCGTGACGTTCTCGACAGAGAGCGGCGCGTTCCCGGTGTTCGTGAGCATCACGTTCCGCGTCGCGTTCTTGCCGACGGCGACGTCGCCGAAGTCGAGCGACGCGGGCGTGACAGCCGCCGTCGGCGTCGTGTGGACGGTGACAACGCCCGTGCGCGGTGAGAGGCGCGCCGTTACCGCGTTCGCCTCGGAATGCACCGTCCCGTCGAGGACGCGCCAGCGCGCGCCGTCGTAGTGCCAGAGACGCAGGCGCGACTCGTTCCCGACGTCGGCCTCGGCGTAGCGGACGCCGAGACCGAGATTGCCGTCAGCGGCGTCGCTGCCGGCAGGCGCCACCCGGAGATAGGGTGCGCTCCCACCGGGGAGCGTCACGTTCGGCGCGGTGGCGTTCGCCAGCAGGAAGCCCTGTCCGGCCGCCGCGACGGTGGTGTTCGCGACAGCGAGGCCGCCCGCGTTCAGGCGTGCACCATCGCCCACGCGAACGGCGGCCGTCGTCGTCTCGAACGTGACGTTCCGGACGCGGACGACGCTCCCCGTCGCGTTCACACCGAGCGCGCCGGCGAGCGTGGCGTTCGTGACGGTGACGTTCCCCGCGCCGACAACGCGGACCGCGTCACCGCCCGTCGTGGCGACGCGGTGGCCGTTCCCCCGAAGCGCCACGTCGTCGCCCGTGACGCGCATACAGGTGCCGTTCGCCGCCGTCGCGTTACCCGTCAGGACGGTCCGCCCGCCCGCATCGACGACCGCGCAATGCTCGCGGTAGACCGTCGAGAGCGCGTCCACCGCGCCCTCGGCGTCGACGAGGCCGTAGCCGGTGCGGTTGTTCGGCGCGGCCGCGTGGAGTTGCCACGCCGACGTGAGCAGGCGTTCGCGGAGGGCAGCCGGGCCGAGGTGATCGTCGCTCGCGTCCACGAGGAGGGCGACGACGCCCGCGGCGTGCGGCGCGGCGGCGGACGTCCCCGGGAACGTGTGGGTGTCGTAGGCCGTGGTGTCCACGCGGTCGGGCGCGAGCAACTCTGGTTTCAGCACGCCGTCCACCGTCGGGCCGCGCGAGGAGAACGCCTCGAGGGCGTTCGTGGACTCGCGCACCGCGCCGACGGAGAGCGCGGCGTCGACGACGGCGGGCCGCGTGATGCTCTGCAGGCGGTCACCGTGTTCCGTGAACCGGGAGCCGTCACTGAGGAAGACGTTGAACGCGTCGCTCCCGGACGCGCCGGCATCGCGGACGAACAGGCGATACTTCGAGTAGCCGGACGCGCGCAGTGTCTCGTACGGGGGCTGTGAGCCGGTCTGGAGGCGCGTGGAGGACGCGACGGTCGTCCACGCGCTCCCGTTCCACGCCTGCAGGTAGGCGTCGTAGTCGTCGCTCGAATACGGCCAGTCGTTCCAGTTGAGCGTGACGCTGACGCGCCCGCTCGCGGACCGGATGGTCGCCGTCTCGTCCTGGCCGGTGAAGTTGAGCCATCGGTCGCCGTCGCCGTCCCGCCACGTCGTGTTCAGGTGGCCGAAGTTCCCGGCGTTCCCCGCCGAAATAACCCACTGCGTGCCGTTCCGGACGCCAGCGCGGATGCCGCGCCCGAGCGCCGTCTGCCCGTTGAACGGTCCGGACTTGATGCCGAGCGAGGCGACGGCGACGTCCGCGTCCGTCTCGCTCGCAATCCACTCGGCGGCGCGCGCGAAGTCCGTCCCGGTGTCGACGTCCACGAGCAGGACGGTGGCGTTCGGCGCCGTGTCGACGACGAGTTCAGCGACGGCCGTGCCGTGGGTCCCGGTGGCGTCGAACTCGCCCGACCCGAAGGACTTCGTCGTCGCGACCTGTCCCGCGATTTCGGGGTTGCTCGCGTTGAACCGGAGGCCGACCACCGCGACGGTGGTGTTCGTCCCGGTGATGCCGTTCCGGTGGAGCGCGCTCACGTTCATGTTGTCGAGCGCGTCGGAGACGACGCGGCCCTGCCCGCCCGCCGCGCTCGTCGCCTCGGGATAGACCGGCCGCCGGACGTACGTCACGTCGGGGCGCGCCGCGAGCCCCGCGAGCGCGCCGCGCGGCAGAGTGGCCTGCACACGGCCCGTGACCGTCGTCGACACCGCGCCGCCCGCGTTCCGCACCGCCCTCGTGACGGCCGGCGCAGCGTCCGTCCGCGTCTCCAGAACGACGGTGACGCGCTCGCTCGCCGACGTCGCCGACGCCAGCGGGGACGTGAGTCCCGGCGCGACCTGCGGCGTGCGCGTCGTCCCATTCGAGCCGTTCAGCGGCGGTGCGGCGTCCGTCTCGACGGGCGCGGCCGAGTCGGAAGACGCGTTGGTCGTCTCGCTGGTCGTCCCGTTCGCCGACGTCGTCGCGGTCTCGTTCGCCGCGACGCCGACACCGCCGACGGCGGGCGCGGCGACGAGGAGGAGGACGAGACAGACGGCGCGCCGGGTGGCGGTCATGTCGCCGCCTCGCGGGCGAGAGCCGGACTGGAGGAGGTAGCCGACTGGGGGGAGTTCGGAGTCAGCGTGGGAGGAACCATCACGCGGGACCCTTCCGCTGTCCGACACTTCAGTCTGTTCGCCGCGTCAGGGCAGGTCGGCGGCGACGAACTCGACGGCCTCCTGTGCGCGCTCGATACGCCCGATTTCGGTCGCGAAGCCGTGAATCATGTCGTCGAACTCCTCGAAGGTCGTGTCGACGCCGTCGCCGACGAGTTTCGCCGCGTACGCGCGTCCACCGTCCCGGAGCGGGTCGAAGCCGGCGGTGAGCACCGTCGCGGGCGCGACGCCCGCGAAGTCGTCGGCGTGAATCGGGTCCGCGTAGGGGTGGCGCTGGGTCGCCTCGTCGCCGTAGTAGCAGTCGCGGAACCACTCGAGGTCGTCCTGCGTGAGCACGAGTCCCCCGAACTCCTCGACGGATTCCTGACCCTCCGCGACGCCGACGCCCGGATAGAGGAGTGCCTGCCGGTCGATGTCGGGGACGACGTCCGTCTCGACGGTGACGCCCTCGCGCTCGATACCCGCCTCGCGTTCGGCGGCCATGAGCGCGACGACGGCGGCGAGCGTCCCGCCGGCGCTGTCACCCACGACCGACAACTCGCCCGTCGAGCGGAGTTTCTCGGGGTTGTCGGCTGCCCACGCAGTGGCGGCGTAGGCGTCCTCGACGGCCGCCGGGAACGGGTCCTCGGGTGCGAGCCGGTAGTCGACGGAGAGGACGACGCTGTCGCTCTCGGTCGCGAGCGCGCGACAGAGCGCGTCGTGGGTCTCGATGCTCCCGAAGACGAAGCCCCCACCGTGGAAGAAGACGACGGTCGGATAGGGGCCGTCGCCCTCCGGCCGGTAGGCGCGCACGTCGATGTCGCCGTCGGGGCCGGGCACCCGCATGTCGGTCGTCGCGGCGACGGCGGGACCGGACGTGCCGCCCATCGCCTCGGTGAGACGCTGGAGGAAGCGAACGCGGCGAACGCCCAGCTCGTGCAGCGGCCCCAGTCCGAGCGACCGCCGGCGTTCGAGGACCGCGCGGGCGTCCGGATGGATGTCGTCGATGTCCATATCGCGTGACAGTACGGCGACGGCCGGGAAAAATCGTCCCGTCGCCCGGCGTCAGTCGTCGTCCGACCGCGCGGCGTCCGCCTCGTCGAGCTCGATGACGAAGCGCGTCCCGGTGGGGTCGTTCGGTTCGATCCAGACTTCGCCGCCGTAGGCGTCTATCATCGAATCGACGAAGAACAGCCCGAAGCCCGACCCGCTGTCGCCGCCCTCGTTCGCGCTGGAGACGCCGCGGCGGAACACCTCATCGTGTTTCTCCGCGGGAATGCCAGGGCCGTCGTCGGCGATAGTGATGCGGACGCGACCCTCGGGGACGTCGGGGTCGTCGTCGGTCGCGGCGCCGACGCGCACCGTCGGCTCGCCGTCGTCGTTGTGCTCAACAGCGTTGTGCAAGAGGTTGTCCAGGACGTCCGTGAGCATCTCGTCGGCGGCGACCGCGGTTTCGGGCAGGTCGCCCTCGATTGCGACGTCGACGTCGGTGTAGGCGTCGTGGAGCGCCGCAACGCGCTCCCGGAGTATCGAGAGCGGAACCGGCTCGCGCGGCCACGAGTCGCTCGTCAGCGTGTCGAGCGTGATGCGCATCCGGTCGATCTGGTCGCTGATGTCGGTGCTGCGCGAGGCAATCGTCTCGGCGTACTCGCGGAGCGGGTCCTCGACGCGCTCGGCGATGAACTCGGCGCGCGAGCGGATGACGAGGACGCCGTTCTGGACGTCGTGGCGCAGGAGGCTGTGGAGGAACTCGAGTTGGTCGGTTCGCTCCTCGAGTTCGGTCTCGCGCGCCGTCTTCTCGCGTTCGAGCCGGTCACGGCGCTCCTCCAGCAGGTGTTCGCGTTCCTTCTGCTCGGTGATGTCCGTGAGGAGGAGGTAGGTGTGCTGGTTGTTCGTCGGGACGACGCGCACCCGGAAGTACTGGGCGTCGTCGCCGTCCTCGCCGGGCAGCATCGCCTCGACGTCGAGGCGGTCCTCGGCGCGCACGTAGTCGAGAATCGTGCGGTCGAGTGCGGCCCCGTCGACGGGCCGGAGCGCGTCGAGGAGGCGTCGCGGGCCGCCGACGTCGAGCGCCTCGAAGGAGCGGTTGGTGTCCGTCACCTTGGGGTCCTCGCCGGCGAGGCCGAACGTGACGATGGCGTCCGTCGTGTGCTCATAGAGCGCGGCGAGGTGGTCGCGCTCGGTCTCCAGCGACGCGCGCTCGCGGTGTTTCTTGACGTCGTTGACGCCGATTCCGAACCCGGCGAGCGCCGCGACGATGACGGCATTCGCGGCGATGATGTGCAACTTCAGGTGGTCCTGAATGGCGACCTGAATCCCGACGATGAGCACCATCAGGACGGTGGCGATGGCGGCGGTGAGCGCGGTCCAACCGCCGACGCGATAGACTTCGAGGCCGTCCCAGTCGCGACGGACGAATTCCGCCGTCCCAACCAGCAGAACGAGTGCGAGCGTCGCTGGGAGGGCGTTCTCGGCGAGCGTGGACGCGACCGTCGTCCGCGGCGGCGTGAATACGTCCGTCCAGATGTCGTACAGCGGGACAACGAGCGTGAGGAGGCCGATAAGCACTAACACCCCGGTCCCGGCGTACCGTCTCCACCCCACGGATTCTCTCATAGCGGAACATATCGACTTGAAGGGAGAAATATATGGGGGGCCATGCGACACCGTCACTCTCGACAGTCCGGCCCGTGTCTGGGTTTGTCGGTCCGTAACTAAGGGTCGCACAGAGGTACGACGTGGCATGCCCGAACCGACAGCGGTCGCCGTCCTCGGCGCCGGCCACATCGGCACGGTCCACGTCGAGTCCGTGCACGCGATGACCGGAGCGCACGTCCGCGCAGTGGCCGACCAGATAGCGGGGAACCGCGAGCGCGCCCGCGAATGCTGCGGCTGTGCGACCTACGCCGACTACGAGGCGCTCCTCGCCGAGGAGGCGATCGATGTCGCCGTCGTCGCACTCCCGCCGTTTTTGCACGCGGACGCCGCCATCGCCGCCGCCGACCACGACTGCCACGTCTTCGTCGAAAAACCGCTCGCTCCGACGAGCGCTGCCGGCGAGCGAATCCTCGACGCCGCCCGCGATGCGGGCGTCGCCGTCGGCGTCGACCACACGCTGCGCTACATGCCGGCGATGCGCGAGCTCAAGCGCCGCTACGACGACGGCGCGTTCGGCCACGTCCCCATCTGTCGCGCCACCCGCGTCAACGACGGCCCGTTCGGGTCGCCGCCCGACGGCAGCGAGCCGTCCGCGTGGAAACTCGACCCGGACGCGACGGGCGGCGGCGCGCTCATGGACCTCGGCGTCCACCTCTTCGACGTCCTGCGGTGGTTCTTCGGCGACGTCGAGGTGGAGCATGCGACGTTCAGCCGCCAACTCGACGTCCCCTACGAGGACACCGCCACCGTCGTCACCAGCACCGAGGCGGGGACGACGGCAACACTCGACTGCGGATTCTTCCAGCGCGAGGACCCAGAGGACGTCACGCTCGACGTCCGCCTCGACGGCGTCGCCGGGACGGGCCGGCGCGCCGACCACGCGCCCGACGACCAGATACGGCACGCCGCGCGCGAAGCCGTCGGGAACGTCGCGCGACACCTCACCGGTCGCGACCCCGAGCCGTTCACGCCCACCTACTACTACCGGGCGCACTTCGAGGCGCTCCGGTCGTTCGTCCGCGCGGTCCGGGTCGGCGAGCACCCACCCGTCAGCGGCATCGACGGTCTCCGCGCGGTCGAACTGGTGGAGGCCGCCTACGACGCGGGCGACGGCGACTGGCCGCACGCACCGGACCCGAGCACGCGGGAGCGCACACCGACGCGCCCACGGGGTGAGTGAACGTGATGACGGTCCACGCCCGGCGCGTCGCGGACGCTGACGACCCACCCGAGACAGCCATCGAGACGCTCCTCGACGCGACGGCGCCGACGCTCGGCGGGCGCGTGCTCGTCGTCCCGGACACCCACCATCCCTACCACCCGACGACGGGCGCGGTGACGAACCCCGTCGTCCTCGACGCCGTGCTGACCCACCTCGACGCCGCCGGCCACGACGTCCGCGTCGGCGTCACCGACGCCCGCGCGGCCCGGTTCGTCGGCGTCGAGCGCGTCGCCGCGCGCCACGACATGCCCGTCGTCTCGCTCGCCGATGCCCCGACGCACACGGTCACGCCGGACGGCGCCAGTGAGCGCGTCGCCGTGCCCGCACCGCTCGTCGAGGACAGCGTCGTCGCACTCCCGACGCTCCGGCGGGACGACGGCGGCGACGGGAGCGGTATCGCCGGCGTGGGCGCGCTCTGTGCGCGCGCACTCGGCCACGACTCGCGGGCGCTCGCACGGACGACGGTGTCGCCCGCGCTCGCGATACTCGACGCGACGTACACGCTCGGCGCGGACGCCCACGAGTCCGGTGTCGTCGCCGCGAGCACGGACGGGCGGGCGCTCGACGCCATCGCCGCGGACGCTCTCAACGCGACGCCACCCGACGGCGCCGCGACCCCGACGGTCGAGGGGATGGCGCCGGGCGCGCTCGACCGGGCCGTCACGGACGAGGCACCCGCGTCGGCCGCGACGGGCGACGTGCTCGCGGCGTGCTATCGGGCGTACGCGCGTTTCGTCGGCGATGCGGTGCCGCCGCAGTTCCAGCGTGACGCGACGGAGGGCGAGCGATGACCGACGACGTCCTCGTGACGGGCGGAACGGGATTCATCGGCCGGCACCTCTGCGAGCGCCTCGCCGCGGACGGCTGTCGCGTCGGCGTCCTCAGCCGTCGCGCCGATCCCCCAGACGCGCTCGCGGGCGTCGTGGCCGACTGGCACACGGGGGACGTGCGCGACGCCGACGCCGTCGCGGAGGCCGTCGCGGCACACGAGGACGTCTATCACTTCGCCGGCGTCGGCCTCGCCGACGCCGACCCCGACACCGTGCGGTCGGTGACCGTGATGGGCACCCGGAACGCCCTCGACGCCTGTCGCGAGCACGACGCGGGGCGCGTGGTGTTCGCGAGCACGGCGGGAACGCGACGCGCACCCGGACGGACGCCCGCGACGGAGGCGGACCTCGCCCGGCCCGTCGGCGCCTACCAGGAGGCGAAACACACCGCGGAGACCCTCGTCGCCGAGTACGTCGCGGCCGGCGGGGACGCCGTGACCGTCCATCCCTCGTCGGTGGTCGGACCGGGCGACGAGCGCTTCACCGGCCGCCTGCTCGGCGCCGTCACCGGCTCACTACCGTTCTCGCTCCCGGGCGGCGTGAGCTTCGTCGGCGTCGAGGACGTCGTCGCGGGCACCGTCGCGGCGATGCGCGGCGGGCGTCGCGGCGCACACTACCTCCTCGGCGGCGAGAACCTCACCTATGAGGAGGCGCTCACTGTGCTCGCGGACGCCGCCGACGCCGACCCGCCGAGCGTCGTCCTGCCACCGCGACTCGTGCGCGCCGCCGGCCCCGTTGCGGGTGCCGTCAACGCCGCGCTCGGCACGCGCTTCTTCCCCGTAAACCGGCGGATGGCCCGCCTCGCGACCGAGACGCTGTTCTGCGACTCCACGCGGGCGCGCCGCGACCTCGGCTACGACCCCGCGCCGCTCGCCGCGCACGCCGACGCCGCCGTCGAATGGTGGCGCGAACGCAAGGCGTAGCGGGTAGGTGACGCCTTACAATAGGGTGTGCGTCCCTCGCTCAGCGCACATGCGCCTCGCGTTCTTCACCAACACTCCGGCGCACGTCCACCTCTACCGGAACGCCGTCGAGCGCCTCGACGACGCCGGCCACGACGTCCGCGTCTTCGCGCGCGACTACGGCTGTACGACCGCGCTCCTCGACTACCACGACCTCCCCTACCAGCTCTACGGCGAGGTGTCACACTCCCAGTTCTCGCTCGCGCGCGAACTCCCGAAGCACGCCCTCCGGATGTATCGCGCCGCGACGGCGTTCGACCCCGACCTCGTCTTCGGGATGGGCCTGTTCGCCACCGTCACCGGACGCCTCACGGGGACGCCGTCGGCGATCGTCGTCGACTCCGAACCCGACCCCATCGACCACGCCATCTCCGGGCGGCTCGCGCGCTCGCTCGTCTCCCCGCGCGCCTTCCGGAAGGACCTCGGCGCGAACCACTACCGGTTTCAGGGGTTCAAGGAGTGTGCCTACCTCCACCCGGAGGTCTTCGAGGCCGACCCGTCCGTCCGCGAGGACCTCGGCCTCGAATCGGACGAGCGCTTCGCCATCGTCCGCTTCAACGGCTTCGGCGCCCACCACGACGTCGGCGAGTCCGGCATTCCCGCCGAGCGCCGTCGCGACCTCCTCCGACGCCTCGGCGAGCGCGCGACCGTGCTCGTCTCGGACGAGGGCGGCGATCTTGACCTCGCCGACCTCCCCGCGCGGCGCTTCGATGTCGCGCCCGCACGCCTCCACGATGCGCTCGCGGAAGCCGACCTGCTCGTCGCGGACACCCAGACCGTCGTCACGGAGGCCGCACTCCTCGGGACGCCCGCGGTCCGTTCGAATTCCTTCGTCGGCGACGACGACATGGGGAACTTCCACGAACTCGCGGACGCCGGCCTCGTCCGCAACGTCGCCGACCCAGAGCGCGCCGTCGAGACCGCCGTGTCGCTCCTCAACGACCCCGAAACCACCGAGCGCTGGGCGGCGCGTCGCGACGACTACGTCGCGGACCTCGTGAACCTCACGGACGTCATCGTCGCGCTCGCCGAGCGCCGGGGGCACGCCGAAACCGTCGCCGGCCTTGACGCCTAGCGAGCGCATAACAACGGGCGTCTCGCTGGTTCTCGGAGGTATGATTCGCATCGCGTTCTTCGGAAGCCACGACCTCGGCGTCGCCTGCCTCGACCGACTCCGCGCCCACGAGGACGTCTCGGTCGACCTCGTCGTCACCTACGCGGCCGACGCCGACACGTGGTGGGACGCCTCCGTTCGCGAGTACGCCGAATCCCACCTCGACTGTCCCGTCCTCCCACTCGCCCGCGAGGCTGAGGTCCTCGACTACGACATCGACTACCTCCTCAGCGTCTACCACACGAACGTCCTCGGTCCCGAACTCCTCGACCATCCCGACGAGGCGGCGCTCAACCTCCATCAGGCCGAACTGCCCCGGTATCGCGGGAGCAACGTCTTCAGCCACGCCATCATGAACGCCCGCGAGGACGACTACTGGCAGTACGGGACGACCTTCCACGTGATGGCGGAGGACGTCGACGCCGGCGACGTCGTCGCGCGGAGCTTCGTGGACATCACCGAGGACGACACCTCGCGCTCGCTCTACGAGAAGACGACCGAAGCCTCCATCGAACTGTTCGAGGACGCCCTCCCACTCCTCGTCGAGCGCCGCGTCGCGGACGCGCGCACCCCGCAGACGGCCTTCGACGGTCCACGCTACTTCTACAGCAAGGACAGCCTCGACGGCACGAAGGAGATTCCGGCCGAGCGCCTCGGCGACCCCGCGCACGCCGACGCCGTCTACGACCGGATTCGCGCGCTCGACTTCCCCCCACACGAACCCGCCTACACGCGTCTCGACGGGCGGAAGGTCCATCTCACGACCGGGCGTCACGGCGACTGAGCGAACGGCGTCGCGACTGGGCGACGCGTCTCCGCGGCGGCGTGCAACGACGCACCGAGACGGCGTGTCAGGGCGTAACGATGTCGTGGAGGTCGTCGAGCGAGTCGATGTCCCAGGTCGGCCAGACGTTCAGGTCCCAGCTGTCGCGATGGGGCCGGCGGATGAACGCCGAGTCGATACCGGCGTTCTCGGCGGCCTTGATGTCCGACTCGTTGTCGCCGACGAAGAGCGCGGACTCCGCGTCGAGGTCGGCGAGCGCGCGCTCGATGTAGTGGGGGTTCGGCTTGCGGAGGTCGAGGCTCTCGATGGTCTCCTCGCGGCCGTAGGCGGTGTCGAAGAGGTCCGAGAGGTCGAAGTGCTCAACGAGGAAGTCCACCGTCTCCTGCTGGTTCGAGCTGACGATGCCGATGTCGGCCTCGAGGTCCGCGAGCGTCTCCACGTCGTCGTAGGGCGTCTTGCGGCCCGCGCGCGCCTCCTCCTGCTGGGCGCCGGAGAGCGTCCGGTCGCGCGTGCGCCAGAAGGTCTCCGGGTCGAGGTCGTAGGCGGTGCAGACGGCGTCGACCCGTTCGGGGGTCGCGCCGACGGCCATGTCCTCGACGTGGTCGGGGTCCGGGTCGGTCACGCCGAACTGCGCGAACGTCTCCGCGGCGGCGTCGTGGAGGACGTCGAATCGCGTGCGACCGACGAGGACACCGTCGTTGTCGAAGACGACGGTATCGTAAGTCATACTTTCAGTAGCGCGTCCGGAAGGATAAACGTCGCGTTGCGCTGGGGCGGGGGTCGCCCCTCAGAGGTCGATACCGGCACCGCGTTTGTCGGCGGCTTGCGCGGCGTCCAGCAGATCGACGGCGCGCGCACCCACTTCGCCGGGCGCGCTGAACGTCGCGTCGCCGCGCGCGGCATCGACGAACTCCGCGACTTCGGCCTTCAGCGGTTCGCGCTGCGGGAGTTCGTGGACCTGCTCGCCCTCGTCACGCCGGCGGACGGCGCCGTCGTCGCGGTAGAAACGCGAGTCGTAGATTTCGAGGGTGGTGTCCTGGAGGTAGTCGACGTACGCGGTGCGCTCGGAGCCGACGGCGACGAGGTGGCGTTCCTTCCCGAAGACGGGGACGTGCCAGGAGACGCTGACGTGGCCGGTGACGTCGCCGTACCCGAGGAGGAGCGTTGCCGTCTCGTCCACGTCGTCGCGGACGAAGGAGTCGAGGCGCGCGCTCACCTCGGTGGGGTCGCGGCCGAGGAGGTAGCGGTAGACGTCGACGTCGTGGACGGCGAGCGAGTGGAGCGCGCCAGCGGTCTGTCGGGGGACGCGGAAGGCGAAGCGGTTCGAGGAGAGGTAGCGCAAGTCCCCGAGGTCGCCGCGCTCGATGCGATGCTTCAGTTCGCGGAGCGCGGGGTGGAAGCGGAAGATGTGCCCGACGCCGAGCGTCCGGTCGTGGCGGTCGGCAGCATCGACGATGCGCCACGCGGTCTCGCCGTCGAGCGCGAGCGGTTTCTCCACGAGGAGGTCGAGGCCGTCCGCGAGGAGGTCGGTCGCGACGGGCTCGTGCGTCGGCGACGGCGTGGCGACGGTGGCGGCATCGACGCCCATAGCCGCGAGGTCGGCAGTGTCCGTCACGTAGTCGAGGCCGAACTGGTCGGCGATGGACGCGGCGCGGCGCTCGTCGACGTCGCAGACGACGACGCCGTCCACGGGACTGTCCGGGTCGTCGCGGAGTTCGGTGGCGACGCGGACGTGGTTCTCGCCCCAGTAGCCCGTCCCGACGACGGCGTACTTCACCGTGCCACCCCGTAGTGCTCGCGGACCGCCGCGCAGACTCGCTCGACCTCGGCGTCGCCGAGGCCGGGATGCATCGGGAGCGAGACGATGCGCTCGACGAGACGCTCCGTCGCGGGGAGGTCCGGGGTCGCGTCGAGGTGCTCGCGGACTGCCTCGTGGCGGTGTGCGGGCGTCGGGTAGTGGACGCCGGTGTCGACGCCGTGGTCGTCGAGCGCGTCGCGAAACGCCGGCCGGTCATCGACCTGCGCGACGTAGAGGTGGTAGACGTGCTCGGCGTCCGCGCGCTCCGTGGGGAGCGAGACGGCCTCGACGTCGCCGAGGCGCTCGCGGTAGTGGGCGGCGACTTCCCGGCGACGGGCGTTCCACGCGGGGAGGTGTGCGAGTTGCTCGCGGCCGACCGCGGCACCCATCTCGTCGAGGCGATAGTTCAGCCCGAGCGCGACGTGCTCGCCGGACGCGTCGCGGCCGTGGTTGCGGAGGTGGCGCGCGCACTCGGCGATATCCCCGTCGTCGGTGACAAGCATTCCACCGTCGCCGCCGACGGTCATGTTCTTCGTCGGGTAGAAGCTAAAACAGCCGACGTCGCCGAGGCTGCCGGCACGCTCACCGCGGTAGGTGGCGCCGTGGGCCTGGCAGGCGTCCTCGACGACGACGGCGTCGTGGGCGTCCGCGACGGTGTGGATGGTGTCCATCGCGGCCGGCTGGCCGTAGAGGTGGACGGGGAGAATCGCGTCCGGGTCGCAGTCGGCCGCGGCGATGGCGAGCGCGTCCGGGTCCATCGTGTACGTCTCGGGGTCGACGTCCACGAACTGCGGCTCGGCGTCGAGACTGAGGACGGGGCTGACGGTGGCGAAGAAGGTGTGACCGGGAACGAGGACGGTGTCGCCTGCGCCGACGCCCGCCGAGCGGAGCGCGAGCAGGAGCGCCGCCGTCCCGCTGCTCACCGCGACGGCGTGCTCGGTGCCACAGAACTCCGCGAACGCCGCCTCGAACGCCTCCGCACGCGGCCCTTTCACGTGCCGTCCGGAGCGCAGCGCCGCCGTCGCGGCCTCGACCATCGCGTCGTCGACGGCCGGTTGTGCGACCGGAATCTGGTCTGGCATACCCGGTGAGTCGGCGGAGACCGGCTTTGTTATCCGTCAGTTAAAGGCCCGCATAGACCGAGCGCAGGCGCTCGGCGTCCCGCGACCAGTTGTGGACGGCGTCGACGGCGTCCCGGCCGTTCGCCCCGAGGCGGGCGGCGCGTTCGGGGTCGTCGGCGAGCCGGAGCAGTGCGTCGGCGGTGTCCGCGGCGTCGCCCGCCGCGACGACTTCACCGGCGTTCGCGCCGCCGACGATACGCTGGAGCGGCGGGACGTCCGAGGCGAGGACGGGCACGCCCATCGCCATGTACTGGAAGAGCTTGTGCGGGAGCGTCGTCGCGGTGTGCGGCGTGTCGGCGTGCGGGACGAGGCAGACGTCGCTCGCGGCGGCGAATGCAGGGACGTCCTCGAAGTCCACCCAGCCCGTGACCGTCACGGCGTCCGCGATGCCGCGTCGCTCGATGCGCTCGCGGAAGCGCTCGCCGTAGCGCTCGGTACCGGGCGCGCCGACGAGGACGAGGCGGGCCTCGGGCACCTCCTCGAGCAGGGCGGGGAAGGCGTCCACGACGGCTTCGAGGCCGCGGTGGGGCGCCCACTTCCCCGTATAGGTGACGAGGAACTCCTCGCCGGGGTCGAGGCCGTTCACGACGAGCGGCTCGGGCGTCTCGCCACGAGCGACCGTCTCGCGGTAGCCGCGCGCGTCGAACGCCGAGCGGTCAACGGTGTTCCCGACGACGTGGACGCGGCCCGGCGGGGCGCGACAGTCCGCCACGTAGTGCTCGCGGCCCTCCACGGCGGGCGTCAACACCGCATCGACGCCGTGGACGGCGCGGCGCTCGATGCGCTTCCAGCGCCGAATCGGCTGGAGGGCGTACTCGCCGAGGCGCGGGAGCGACGTCAGGACGTCCCGCGTCGTGTCCATCCGGCGCCACTGGCGGACGGCCTCCGGGTAGTTCTCGTGGAGGTCCGCAACCACCGGGACGTCACGCTCGCGGCCCACCCGGACGCCCGTGTGGACCATCGGCAGGTCGTGAATGTGGAGGGCATCCGGATCCCAGTCGGTGACCGTCTCGCGGAGGGCGGCCGCCCATGTCGGGTGGACGTTCGTGAGGAGGTGGCGCAGCGTCTTCGGGTAGCGCGTCCGCGGGTCGGGGTCGTGCGGGACGCGCACGACGTCGATTCCCTCGACGGTCTCGCGACGTGGCCGGTCGGGTTCCGCCCGGCAGAGCAGGCGGACGTCGTGGCCGCCGGCGCGGAGCGCGCGCGCCTCCTTCTCCACGCGGACGTCCGAGGGGAACTCCTTCCAGAGGAGCATGCAGACACGCATCGTGGCGGTGAAGAACAGTGCGACGGGGATAGTTATGGAGTGGATAGGGCGCTCGGCGCGTTATCCCGGATATAACGAACTACACGCCGAACACATCGAGAGACGATGGACGGACTCGTCGGCGCGGACGTGGGACTGGGAAGCGCCGCGGACGGAGACGGTGGCCGCGATGGGTGACGGCGGCGACGGCGACGACGTCGGGGGTGCGAGTCTCGCGCTGTTCGCCTCGCGAATCGTCACGCAAGCCATCGGCTTCGCGGCGCTCGTCTACTACGCGCGCGAACTCGGCGCGGCGGCGCTCGGCGTCTTCTTCACCTTCGAGACGGTGGTCGCCGTCCTCGGCATCACCTCCGAGTTCGGCGTCTCCGGCGCGGTGACGAAGCGGATGAGTCAGGCGACGAGCGGCGTCGAGCGCGGGCGCTACCTCACGGGCGCGTTCGCCCTCGCGTGCGTCCCGTTCGGCGTCGTCACCGTCGGCGTCGTCGCCTTCGGCCGGCGCCTCGTGAACTACGTCGGCCTGCCCGAGGTCGTCCCGCTCCTCGTGCTCGTGCTCGCGGTCAACCTCGGCGCGCAAGTGCTCATCTCCGCGCTCCGCGGGGAGCGCCGCGTCGCCGTCACCGCGTGGGTCGGCCTCGCCGGCCAGCTCGTCCGCGTCGCTGTCAGCGTCGGCCTCCTCCTCGCGGGCTTCGGGCCCGTCGCGCTCGTCTACGGCATCGCCGCCGCGAGCATCACGCGCTCGGCGACGGCGTTCGGCCTGCTCGACACGACGCCGGCGCTCCCCTCGCTCGCCACCGTCCGCAGCCTCTTCGACTTCTCGAAGTACACCGCGGGCATGGAGGCGAGCGACCTCGCGTACAACTGGGCGGACACGCTCGTCCTCGCGGCGTTCGCGAGTAAGGCCGTCGTCGGGACGTACGAGACGGCGTGGAAGCTCAGTTTCGTCTCGCTGCTCGCCGCGAACGTCATCGGCATCGCGCTCGCGCCGAACGTGACGAACTGGCACGAGGCCGGCGAGACGGAGAAGGTCGCGGCGGCGTTCCGCCACGGCGTCACCTACTCGCTGCTGTTCGTCATCCCCGCCGTCGCGGGCGCCGCCGTCCTCGGGGACGAGGTGCTGCACGCGCTCTACGGCTTCTCCGCGGGCGCCGCCGTCCTGCTCGTCCTGCTCGTCGGACAGCTCGCGCAGGCCGTGAAGAACGTCTCGCAGAACGTCCTTTTCGGCGTGAACCGCCCGGAGGCGGTGTTCTGGACGAACGCCGTGACGGTCGGCGCGAACGTCCTCCTGAACCTCGCGCTCGTCCCGCAGTTCGGCGCCATCGGCGCGGCGGTCGCGACGCTCGCCACCGCCACCGTCGCCGCCGTCGCCCAACTCCACGCGCTCCGCTCGTCCATCCCGCTCTCCGTGGACGCGCGCGCGGTCAGCTGGCAGGTCGTCGTCGCGGGCGCCGTCGCGGGCGTCCTCCTCCTCGCGCGCCCCCACGTCGAGGCGACGACGGCGGGCGTCTTCGCGCTCGCCGGCCTCGCCATCGCCGTCTACGGTGCGGGCGTCCTCGTCCACGGCGGGATGCGGGCCCGGCTCCTCGGCGCGACGCCGTGGGGGTGAGATGGCAGCACAAGTGACAATTCATATGGACAACTATTTACTGTGCATCTGTGACGTCGTCCCGTGAAGCGTCAGACGCTCGTCGTCCTTCTCGTTCTTCTCACCGTCGCGTTCGGCGCCGGCGCCGCCACCCTCCACGTCGAGGAGACGGTGCCCGAAAACACCGGGGGCGACGCGGTCCGTCTCAGCGTCGTCCCCGTCCAGACGGCGGTGCCGGCCGACGAGACGACCGCCTTCGCCGCCCTGACGCCCGCCCAGCAACGCGTCTTCGAGTACGCGCTTCCGGGCGGCTACGTCGAGGTCACGCACGACGCCGTCGAGACGATGGGGCTCCGGGAGGGGCACGTCCGCTATCGGAACACCACCTATCGCGTCGTCGTCGCCACCGCCTGAGGACCTGTAAGGGACTCCATACTAATGGCCCGTCCGCGACCAGCATCGAGCGTTCCGCCCCCATGTCCCGCAACGTCGTCGTCTGCTGTCTCGACACCGTCCGGCAGGACTACTTCGCGCGCTTTGCGCCCCGCCTCCGCGAGCGCGCGGCCCTCAGCGTCCCCGGGTGTCGCGCCGCGAGCGGCTGGAGCGTCCCCAGTCACGCCTCCATGCTCACCGGCCGCCTCCCCCACGAACACGACGTCCACACGTACGCGCCGCGCTTCGACACGCTCGACGTCGCGGACACCGTCTTCGGTGACCTCCCCGACCACCGCGCCATCGGCGCGAGCGCGAACGTCTACGCGGGGTCGGCGTTCGGCTTCGGCGCGCTCTTCGACGACTTCGTGGACGTCTCGCGCGACCACCGCTTCGTCGACGGCCTCAACGCGAGCGCGTTCGTGGACGACCACCCCGAACCCGGCCTCGGACGCTATCGCGACCTGCTCGTCGCCGCCGCGAGCCACGAAAATCCCCTGCCGAGTCTCGCGAACGCCGTGTGTCTCGCGCTCGACCAGTCCGTCGAAACCGGCCTCCTCGCGGGCGTGCCGACGCCGTTCGACGACGGGGCCGCCACGCTCACGCGGGCGTTCGGCGACCTCGCCGACGCATCGGACGAACCGTTCGTCGGCTTCTGCAACTTCATGGAGGCCCACGAGCCCCACCGCGACACGCTCGGCTACGACGACGAGCGCTACGACGTCCCGCGCGGGTGGCGCTCGACGCTCGACCCCGGTACGGTCGCCACCGCTGACGGCGACGTCGAGGCACGCCTCGAGCGCTATCGCTCGACGTACGGCGCGGCCATCGAGTACCTCGACCGGCGGGTCGCCGCGTTCGTCGACGACGTGCGCGCACGGACGGAGCGCGAGACGACGGTCATCGTCACCGCCGACCACGGCGAGAACCTCGGGTCGGCCACCGACGGGGGCGCGCTCGGGCACGTCACGAGTCTCTCCGAGGGGATTCTGAACGTCCCGTTCCTCGTCATCAACCCGCCGACGGGCTACGCGGCCGACGCGGGACGCGGACGACTCTCGCACTGCTCGCTCCGCCGTCTCGTCCGCGGGTTCGCACGCGACGAGACACCCGAGTTCGAGAGCGACGACCGGGTCGTCGCGGAAGTCGTCGGGCCGACGCCCGGCAACGACGAGTTGATCGAGGACGCGCCCGAGCGCTGGGACCGCGGCCTGCGCGCCACCTACGACGGCGACCGGAAGGTCGTCTGGGACGACACCGGCGACGTGAGCGCCTACGACATCGACCCGGACCGGCCGTGCTGGCAGCGCCGCGTCCCCGGCGACGCCGACCGGCCGCCGGCGAGCGCGCGGCGCTTCGACGGCCCGCTCGAGGACTACCGCGAGCGAGCGATGCGCGCGGGCGGCGAGCGTGAGGTGTCGGCGGCCGTCGCCGAGCGCCTCGACGACCTCGGCTACCGCTGAGCGGCCCTTACTCGCTCCATAACTAACCCCGCGTGCGCCGACAGTTCGGGCAACTGTGCGGAACAACGTCCTCGAACGCTGGGTGCAACAGCCACCCGCCGAGCCGAACGTCCAGTATCTCCGCGACGCCGAGCGGATTCACGCGTGGGAGCAACTCGGCGAGCGCGACGCGGTGCTCGATGTCGCCTCGGAGGCGAACGTGACGAAGGGCCTTGAGGCCGACTCCGTGACGCGCCTCGACTTCTCGGCGGCGTCCATCGACCACGCCCGCGACATCCTCGGCGACACCGTCGAGCGCTACGAGTGGGTGGAGCCCGGCGAGCCCGCGCTCCCCTTCGAGGACGACGCCTTCGACGCCGTCGTCTCTATCGGGCCCTACGACTGGAAGTTCCTCGACATCGAGGCGATGACCGCCGAACTCCGGCGCGTCACGGCGAGCGACGGCAAGTTCGTCTTCTCGGTGCCGACGCCGCGATCGCCCTACTCGGTCCGGAACGGCAACGAGTTCCGCTACTTCGAGCCGTCGGAGGCGCGCGGCCTCCTCTCACCCGACTGGGCGCTCGTGGACTACGACCTCGTCTTCCAGTATCCCTTCTACACGCATTACGGGCTGAACTGCGTCCCCGACCGACTGCAGGAGCCGTTCGTCTCCGCGGCGTGGACGCTCACCGACTACCTCACCGAGTACGACCGCTGGGACGACGCCGCCTACCTCGTCCTCGGCGCGCAGCCGATGGGGTACGCCGAGTATCTCGACGACGCGCTCGACTGCCTCTTCCGGCCCGTGTCGGAGAACGGTTTCTGGAGTACGGACGAGGGGAAAATCATCCGCGCGCTCGAGTACGACGTGGAGAGTCGAGACGAACCGTCGTTCTCGTGGTCGCGCGAGCACCACAACGAGTGGCGCTACGCGCCGTTCGCGCTGATGGGCGCGATGCAGTGGCGGGCGTCCGGAGAGGCGAGCGACGCCTACGACGCGAAACTCCGCGCGGAACTCGAGCACTTCCGCGGCCTCGTCGAGGACGGCACCATCGAGCGCGAGATGCCGAGTTATGGCGTCGGCCCACTCACCGAGTCGTTCGCGCTCGCCGCCGACGTCTACGACGAGGCGTACGAGGACGTCGCGTACACGCTCTACGAGGACTCGCCGGACCCCGAGGCGTTCACGGAAGCCGAGGACGCCCTGCTCGCCTACGGCTGGGCGACACTCGCCGACGTGACGGCTGACGACGACCACTACGACGAACTCGAGGGCGCGCTCGACGACGCGCTCTGGGCGATAAACGACCGCATCTCCGCGGAAGGGCTGTTCGCCTTCGACGGCGGGACGACGCGGCGCCACCAGAACCAGATGTACGCCCTCTGGGGACTCTGTCGCGCCATCGAGGCCACCGACCGGCCGGGCTACCTCTCCAGCGCCGAGCAGGTGCTCGACTACACGGTCGAACACCGGATGCGGGAGAACGGCGCGTTCGTCTGGGAAGACGTCTCGCGCACTCGCGAACTGAAGCGCGAGGCCGCCAAGCGCGCGGGCTTCCGGCCGCCACACTGGGACTTCCTCTACGCCTGCCACCAGACGTTCTTCGTGAACGCCGTCGCCACCTACTACGCCGCGGGCGGCGAGAACGACTACGACGAGGAGGTCCGCCGGGCGATGGAGTGGATATACGGGGCCAACGAACTCGACGCAGACCTCGTGGAGTTCAGCGGCCTCGGCGTCCCGATGCGCCAGTGTACGGTCGATGGCCGCATCGACGTCGCGGATCAGACCTACAAGGGCGCCTACGAGGTCGGCTCCTACCTGATGGCGCTCACGAACCTTCTCGACGGGCCGTTCGAGCCGCTGGGCGAGCGCCGCGAGCGGGGCGCACTCGCCGGCCACCGTGGACGGACGGGCGAGCGAGCGCGCACGAGCGAGGGGAAGACGAACAGCAGTGAGACGCGACAGCCGGCGAGCGTGCGCCCGGACGGGGGGGAGCGATGACCGTCGCCGTCTACGGCCTCGGGCACATCGGCCTCCCGACGGCGCTCCTGCTCGCGCAGGACCACGACGTCGTCGGCGTCGATGTCGACCCGGAGCGCGTCGCGAACGTCCGCGCGGGCGACCTGCCCATCGACGAACCCGGCGTCGACGACCTCTACGCGGACGTGCAGGGGAGTTTCCGCGTCACCACCGAGCCCGAACCCGCGGACGCGCACGTCATCGTCACGCCGACGCCGCTGGAGGAGGCGACGGACGTCCCGGACCTGCGCGCCGTCCGGTCGGCCGCCGAGTCCGTCGCGGACGTCCTGCGCGCGGACGACCTCGTGGTGCTGGAGTCGACGGTCCCACCCGGGACGGGCGAGGGCCTCGTCATTCCCATCCTGGAGTCGAGCGGCCTCGACGCCGGCGAGTTCTCCTACGCGCACTGCCCGGAGCGTGCGATTCCGGGCCGGACGCTCGTCGAGATGGTGGAGAACCACCGTGTCGTCGGCGTGCTCGACGACAACTCGCTCGACCGGACGCTCGCGCTCTACAGTTTCGTCGAGGGCGAGGTTCACGCGACCGGCGTCGCGTCTGCGGAGTTCGTGAAGCTGATGGAGAACACGCATCGCGACGTGAACATCGCGCTCGCGAACGAGTTCGCGCGGATGGCCGAGGAGCTCGGCGTGGACGTCCACAAGGCGCGCGACCTCGCGAACGAACACCCGCGCGTCGACGTCCTCCGGCCGGGCCCGGGCGTTGGGGGCCACTGTATCACCGTCGACCCGCAGTTCCTCGCCCAGCGCGTCGGGAGCGACCGCCTCATCTCGCTCGCGCGCGACGTGAACGAGTCGATGGTCGGCCACGCCGTCCGCTCGGCGACAACCCTACTCGGGGAGCCGCCGGCGACGCTCACCGTGCTCGGCGTCGCCTACAAGGGCGGCGTCGCGGACACCCGGCGGACGCCCGCGCTCCCGCTGCTCCGGCGCGCACAGAACGCCGGCTACGACGTCCGCGTCCACGACCCGCACGTCGAGTCGTTCGCCGTCGACCCCGAGCCACTGGCCGACGCCGCCGCGGGGAGCGACTGTCTCGCGGTCGTCACCGACCACGACGCCTACGAGTCGCTCGACCCGGACGCGCTCGCCGAGCGGATGGCCACGCCCCGCCTGCTCGACACGCGCAACGTCGTGGACGCCGAGCGGTGGCGCGACGCCGGCTTCACCGTCCGCACGCTCGGCGACGGCACGAGCGACCCCAGTATGTGAGGCCGCGTTTCGAGCGGCGAGTCGGTTCGGTGCTAAATAGTGAGGTAGTACAGGAATACGCCCGGAGGGTGTATCTACTGTTGTGAACGACGACGGAGCCATCGGTCGGGCTGTCGTGCGGGCCGTCGCCGAACGTGAAGGCGTACCGGTCGAGGAACTGAGCCAGCCGCTCTACGAGGTCGTCGACCCCGAAGCGCTCGACGCGCTCTTCCGGGCGAACACCGGCCGTGCGTCCTTCGAGTACGCGGGCTACCGCGTGACCGTGACGCACGACGGGCGCGTCGACATCGACGCCCGCTCGGCGACGAGCGACTAGACCGAGTAGACATCGCGCAGGACGGCGGCGTCGCGCGCCCAGCGGTACTCCTCCTCCACGGCGGCGCGCGCGTTCGCGCCGTGGCGGGCGGCACGCTCGGGATTGTGGGCAAGCGTCGCGAGCGTGTCCGCGAGCGCCGCGTCGTCGCCCGGCGGCGTCACCGCCCCAGCATCGGCGTCCATGACGACCCGGCGCAGCGGCGCGAGGTCGGAGACGACGACCGGGACCTCCATCGCCATGTACTGGAAGAGCTTGTGCGGTATCGTCGTCTCCGTGTGCGGCGTCGCGGCGTGCGGGACGAGGCAGGCGTCGCTCGCCGCGAGATAGCCGGGGACGGCGTCCCGTTCGACCCAGCCCGTGAAGGTCACGCGCTCCGTGACGCCGCAGTCGGCGGCGAGCGCGCGCAACGCCTCGGCGAGCGGGCCGTCGCCGACGAGGAGTAACTCGACATCGTCGCTGTGCGTGAGCGCCCGTATCGCCGTCTCGAGTCCGCGGTGCGGGCCGAAGCCACCGACGTACGTCGCGGTGAACGCGTCGTCCGACGTGACCGAGTCGCGGGCGGCGGCGCGCTCGGGGTCGAAGTCGTCGCGCGCGACGGTGTTGCTCACGACGGACACGTCGGCCGCGTCGAGGCCGCAGTCCGCGACGTAGTGCTCGCGGGCCTCCTCGACGACGGTGAGGACGTGGTCGACGCCGGCGAGCGCGCGGCGTTCCCGGCGCTTCCAGCGCGAAATCGGGACGAGCGCGCGCTTCAGCGCGACGAGCGGCGCGTCCATGACCGCGGGCGCCTCGCGGCGCCACTGCCGGACGGCCTCCGGGTAGTTCTCGTGGAGGTCCGCGACGACGGGAATCTCGTGGCGGCGCGCGGCGAACGTCGCGGTGCGGACGAGCGGCAGGTCGTGGACGTGCAGCGCGTCGGCGTCGGTGCGCGAGACGACGTGCTCGACGGCGGCCAGCCAGCGCGGATGCACGCCGACGGCGACATCGATAGCGGCGCTCGCGACGTTCGCGGCGCGCTTGACGGGTGTCTCGCGACGCACGCGCTCCACATCGACGGCCACCCCGTCGATGGCGACCGTCTCGCGTGTCGGCGCGCTCCCGTCGCCCCGGCAGAGCACTGTGACGTCGTGCCCGTCGGCGGCGAGCGCTCGGACCTCCTTCTCCACGCGGACGTCCGGCGGGAAGGAGTCCGGGAGGACCATGCAGACGTGCTGGCTCATAGCGCCGACGCGACGACGGCCGCGATGCGCTCGCCGGCGTCGCCGTCACCGTAGAGGTCGCGCGCGCCGCACATCGCGTCGTGGCGCGCGTCGTCGGCGACGATGGCGTCGAGCTGTGTGGCCACCTCGTCCGGTTCGACGAGGCGGTTCACGCCCGCCTCGACCGTCTCCGGGCGCTCCGTGCTCGGGCGGACGGTGAGACAGGGCGTCGAGAGGACGGACGCCTCCTCCTGGACGCCGCCGGAGTCCGTCGCGACGGCCCGCGCGTTCGCGAGCGCGTCGAGGAAGTCGAGGTAGTCGAGCGGGTCGCAGGGGACGAGCGACCCCGAGAGTTCGACGTCGAGGGCGGCGACGGCGTTCTCGGTGCGTGGGTGGAGCGGGAACAGGACGGGGTAGTCGCGCGAGTCGAGGGCGTCGAGGAGCGTGCGGAGGCGCTCCGGGTCGTCGGTGTTCCGGGGGCGGTGGGCGGTGGCGACGGCGTACTCGCCGGCGGTCAGGTCGTAGTCGTCGAGGACGGTGGATTCGCGCGCGGCGATGGGGCGGTGGTCGCGGCAGGCGTCCACGACGGTGTTCCCGACGACGTGGACGCGCTCGTCGATGCCTTCGGCTGCGAGGTTCGCAGCGGCATCGGGAGTTGGGGCGAACGCGTAGTCGGCGACGCGGTCCGCGAGGACGCGATTGATTTCCTCCGGCATCGAGCGCTCGCCGCTGCGTAGGCCGGCCTCGACGTGCCCGAAGACGGCGTCGCACTTGCTGGTCGCGACGGCCGCCGAGAGGACGGCGTTCGTGTCGCCCTGCGCGAGGACGGCGGCGGGGTCGCGGCGTGCGATGGCGTCCTCGATGCCGACGAGGGCGTCGCCGGTCTGGACGGCGTGGCTCGCGCTCCCGACATCGAGGCGCACGTCCGGTTCCGGGAGGTCGAGCGTGCGGAAGAACTCGCCGCTCAGCTCCGCGTCGTAGTGCTGGCCGGTGTGGAGGACGGCGGGCGTCAGACCAGGTGTCGCCGCGACGGCGCGCACCACCGGCGCCGTCTTGATTATCTCGGGGCGGGTGCCGAGCACGAACAGGACTTCGGCGTCGGACACCGGCGCGTCGGCGGGAGTCGTCATCGCGCGTCGCTTCGCCCACGCGAGGGTTTAGTATGCGCCGCCTTCGGCGTGGGCGCACGGGTTAGCCCGCCGTTTACTATCGACGTCGGCGCCGTCGCCTCCAAGAATGGCGCTGGTGAGCGCACTCATTCCGACGTACAATCGCGCGTCGTTCGTCACGGGAGCCGTCGAGACGGTACTCGCGCAGACCCACGACGACGTCGAGGCCGTGGTCGTCGACGACGGGTCGACGGACGGGACGCGCGAGGCGCTCGCACCCTACGCGGACGACGAGCGCGTCACCGTCCGCTCGAACGACCGGAATCGCGGCATCGCCTACAGTTTCAACCGCGCCGCCGACCTCGCGTCCGGCGAGTTCTATTGCATCCTCGGCGACGACGACCGGTGGCACCCGGAGAAGGTCGAACGCCAACTCGCCCGAATGCGCGAGCGCCCCGACGATGTCGGCGTCGTCTACACGGGCGGCGTCATCACCGCGAACGGGCGGGTGACGCGGCGCTACACGCCCACGCAGCGCGGCGACATCTACCCGGAGATACTCGCGGCGTTCACCCTCCACCCGCACTCCGGCCACATGATTCGGCGCGAGGCGTTCGAGGCCGTGGAGGGCTTCGACACGTCGTTCCCGCGCGGCGTCGACTGGGAGATGTGCGTCCGGCTCGCCCGCGAGTACGAGTTCGACTACGTCGCCGACCCGCTCGTGGAGCGGACGCGCCACGGCGACAACGTCTCCGCGGAACCCGAGCAGGTGACGGTGAACCGGCTGCTGTGGGAGAAACACGGTGACGCGATGCGCGACCACCCCGAGGTTGCGCGGCGCTTCCGCGGGAACTGGGCGCGCAACCGGACGTACAGCGCGCTCTCGGCGGGCGAGTGGGGGACAGCGCTGCGCGCGGGCGGCGAGGCGCTCCGCCACGACCCGCGGGTGGCGAACGCGGCGGCGTTCGCGCTCGGCCTCGGCGGGCCGCCGGTGTTCGCGGCGGCGGTGCGGGCGCGCCGTGGGGTCGCAGCGCTCCGGAGCACGCTCGACGGGACGGCCGACGCGGACATCGAGGGCGGCGAACTAGAAACCTAGAAACCGTCGCTGGCGGTGAGGAACTCGAAGAACTCCTCATCGACGGTGAGCTCGAGCTCGACGCGCTGGGTTTCGCGTTCGAACGTCGCGTACTCGACGTCGACGCGGGATTCGATCGACTGGAGGGTCGAGCCGACGCCGTCGGCGTCGTTCAGCGAGAGGGCGAACTCGCCGTCCTCGAGGGCGACGGAGACGGTGTCGAAGGTCGTGCGATATTCGGTGCCGTCGGTGGCGACCGGCCAGTTCGCGGGCTCGATGAGTCCGAGGTCGCGGAGTTCGGAGAGGCGCCGGTAGACGGTGGACTCGGAGACGTCGCAGGTCGCCGCGAGTTCCCCGACAGTCGGCGTCTCACCGTCGGCCGAGCGGAGGATTTCGCGACACGTCTCGTCGCCGAGCGCGTCCAGTACCGCGACCGTGTTGGCGTCCTCCGCGGCCGAGTCGCCACCCCCTTGTTGGCTAGGTTCGGAAGACATACAGCTCGATATCGAGCGTCTGGATTAAAAATATATCTGCCAGATGGTGAATACATGGCCGTTCGGGCGGCGAAATCCGAACCGGTGCTGCGGAAACGCATCGAGGAGGGCGTGCCGAACCGACTAGCGGGGCGTATCACCGGCGACGGCGGCGACGGCGGTGGCGACGAGCGCCAACACGGGTGTCGGCACTCGGCGGAGCCCGGGCGCGTCCGAGAGGCTCACGAGGCCGACGGCGAGCACGGCACCCGCGAGTCGGCGGGCGTCGAGGCCGTCGTCGTGCCGCGGCTCGAACGATCCCGGGAGTGACGCCGGCGACACCGCGTCGTCGCTGGCGCTCTCGCTCCCGCGGTCGGCGTGAACGGCCGTACGGCCGTCCAGGACTGCCTCGTCGTCCTGGTCCGTGGCCGCCGACTCCGCGTCGCCGGCCGGCGGGTCGAGGTAGGAGTCGAGTTGCGCGGCGGCGTCGAGGCGTTCGACGTCGCCGCGGTGTTTCTCGAAGTCAACGACGCCGGCGTCGTCGAGCTTCGGCAGGTGACACTGGTAGAGGCCGATGTAGACGCGCTTTCGCTGCGCGGAGGAGAGTTCGACGACCTCGATGTCGTTCTCCTTCGCGGCGATGCGCTCGGCGAGGTCGCTCAGCGTGGACTCGCCGTCCTCGCGCAGGTAGCGCAGCGCGTCGCGGCGGCGCTGGTTCTTCAGCAGCTCGAACATCTCGTCCTTCGAAAGCGTGGACGGCGCCTCGTCGGACGGCGGTGCGTGCGCATCGAGCACGGACGCCCTCGATGGTTCGTCGTGGGTCGGGTGGTCTTCGCTCATCATTGCAGTGGAGTGTTGACGTGAGCAGGCGGGCCCCCCTCGCTCACGCGACGACGGTGCCGGCAACGGCAGTTCCCCCCGGCCATATCAGTCCCCGAGCCGACGCCGATAGAAGCTTTCTCTCACTCGCATTGAATGAAATATGCTCGCACACACTGCGAACGTTCGACACGGTGAGTGGCCGGCGCCGCCGCTCGCATGGCCGTTATCGCGTCCATAACGAAATCCGCGACCCGCCGAATGAGGGACATGTGCGACGCACCGACCCAGGGGAGCGCGCCGTGAGTCGCGCTCGCGCTCCGACAGTCGCCGCCGTCTCGCTCACACTCGCATCCGCCGGCGTCCTCGCGCCGGACGGGGCGCTCAGGCTCGCGCTCGCTCTCCCACTCCTCTGTGTCCTCCCCGGGTACGCGCTCACGACGCTCCTCTACCCGGCGTCGAGACGGGACGCCGACGCCGCCGCGCTCACGCCGGCACGCCGGGTGGCGCTGTCGCTCGCGTTCAGCCTCGTCCTCGTGCCGCTCTGCGTGCTCGGCGTTTCCACGCTCGGGCTCGCGCTCGACCGGGTGCCGATACTCGCCGCCGTCGTCTCGCTCACGCTCGGCCTCCTCGCCGCCGGCGCGTCTCGCCGTCCCGACCCGTCCGCGGACACAGGCCGTCTCGCGAACGCTCGTGACCGTCTCGGCGCCGGCTCGCGCGCCGATACGGCGTTCCGAGTGGCCGTCGTCGCCGCCGCCGGACTCGCCGTGTCGGCGCTCCTCGTCGGTGTCGTCGCCCCACACGACGGGACCCAGTTCACGGAAGCGGCGCTCCTCACCGCGGACGCGTCGGGCGACCTCTCGGCGGGCGATTACCCAATCGAGGGGGACGCCGGGGGGACCGACCCGCTCGTCCTCCGCCTCCAGAACCACGAAGGGGAGACGCTCGACTACGGCGTCGTCGAGCGCTGCCAGCGCGTCGGCGCGAACGGCACCGTCCACGCGTCGCGTGTCCTCGCACGCCACGACGCGCACCTCCGGGCGGGCGGGACGGCGACCATCGAGAACCTCTCGACGTGCGCGCTCGCCGGCGAGCGCGTCCGCCACGTCGTCTCCGTCTACCGGGACCGGGCGAGCGGGGACGCCGCGCTCGCCGACGACTACCGGACGCTGACGCTCTGGGTGCGAACGCCGAACGCGACGGCGAATACGAGCGCGACGGCGCCACGGTAGCGCGGAAAGGCACTCTATAACAAAACCCGTTCCACCACTCACCCCGGGTGATGGCGCCGTTTCCACAGCACGACGAACGGGTGGGCCCGCGTGGGCGGCCGGGGCCCGGGGGGAGTCGATGAACGAACGCGACCACGGGGCACAGGTCGGGCCGGACGCCGCAATCGCGCCGGACGCCCGCCTCGACTGCGGCGAGGGGACGCCGACGGACCTCGGGCCGCGTGCCGTCGTGCGCTCCGGGTCGGTCCTCTACGCGGACGTCACCGGAGGGGCCGACTTCACGACCGGCCACAACGCGCTCGTTCGCGAGGACACCACGTTCGGCGACGACGTGCTCGTCGGGACGAACGCCGTCATCGACGGCGCGTCCACGCTCGGCTCGCGCGTCAGCCTCCAGACGAACGCCTACGTCCCCCGCGAGACCACCGTCGGCGACGACGTCTTCGTCGGGCCGAACGCCGTCCTCACGAACGACCCGTATCCCGTCCGGGAGAACGTCGACCTCGCGGGCCCGACACTCGAAGACGGCGCGTCCGTCGGCGCGAACGCGACCGTGCTCCCGGACGTGACGGTCGGTGCGGACGCCTTCGTCGCCGCGGGCGCCGTCGTCACCGGGGACGTCCCCGCGCGGACGCTCGCCGTCGGCGCACCGGCGACGCATCGCCCGCTCCCGGACGAACTCCGGGGGAGGAACGAGCTATGATTCCGCTCGCGGAGCCACAGCTCGGCGCGGCGGAGCGCGAGCGCGTCGCCGCCGTCATCGAGGACGGCCACCTCGCGGACGGCCCCGAAGTCCGCGCGTTCGAGGAGTCGTTCGCCGACGTCTGTGGTGCCGACCACGCTGTCGCCACCTCGAACGGGACGACGGCGCTCCACGCGGCGCTCCGCGCGCTCGGTATCGGCGAGGGGGACCGCGTGCTCACGACGCCGTTCTCGTTCGTCGCGACGGCGAACGCCGCGCGCCACTGCGGTGCGGACGTCGGCTTCGTCGATATCGACCCCGAGACGTACGCGCTCGACCCGGAGCGACTCGCCACACGCCTCGACGCCGGCGAGTCGGTCGACGCCGTCATCGCCGTCCACCTCTACGGCCTTCCCGCGGACCTCGACGCGCTCACGGCGCTCGCGGACGACCACGACTTCGCGCTCGTCGAGGACGCCTGTCAGGCCCACGGCGCCACCTACCGCGGCGAGCACGTCGGGACGGTCGGCGACGTCGGCTGTTTCAGCTTCTACCCGACGAAGAACGTCACCGCCGGCGAGGGCGGACTGGTCGTCAGCGACGACGCGGCCGTCGCCGAGCGCGCGGCCGCGTTCGTTGACCACGGCGAACGCGAGGACGGCGCGCACGCGACGCTCGGGCACAACTTCCGCATGACGAGTATCGCAGCGGCCATCGGGCGCGAGCAGGTGTCGCGCCTGCCCGCGTTCACGGACGCACGCCGGCGCCACGCCGACCACCTGACCGACACGCTCGACGACCTCGCGCTCACGACGCCGAACGCCCCCGACGGCCGACGACACGTCTACCACCAGTACACCGTTCGGCACCCGGACCGGGACGGCCTGCGCGCACACCTCGCGGACGCCGGCGTCGAGACCGGTGTCTACTACGGGACGCCGATACACGAGGAACCCGCGTACGCGGACGTCGACGCGGACTGCCCGGTTGCGGAACGCCTCGCCGACGAGGTGCTCTCGCTCCCCGTTCATCCCGGCCTGACGCGCGAGGACCTCGACCACATCGTGAGCACCGTCCGCGACTACGTCGGCCCGGCGGACGGTCGGCGGGTCGCCGACCCGAGGGGTGGTCGTTCGTGAGCGACGACAGCCTCGACGTCGGCGTCGTCGGCGTCGGGTCGATGGGGCGCAACCATGCCCGCGTCTACGACGCCATCGACGGCACGACGCTCGTCGGCGTCACGGACGCGGACGACGGGCGCGCACGCGACGTCGCGCGCGAACACGGGACGGTGACGCGCTCGCTCGACGGCCTCCTCGACGCCTCGGATGCCGTCTCCGTCGCGGCGCCGACGCACGCCCATGCCGAGCTCGCGCGGACCTGTATCGAGGCGGGCGTGGACGTCCTCGTCGAGAAGCCGTTCGTCGCCGACCCCGCCGTCGGCGCGGACCTCGTCGCCGCCGCGGACGCCCGCGACGTCACCCTCCAGGTCGGGCACGTCGAGCGCTTCAACCCCGCCGTCGGCGCGCTCTTCGACCTCGTGGGCGAGGCGGAGCCCGTCGCGGTGGACGCCAACCGCCTCGGCCCCCCGCTCGACCGGGAGGTCGGCGACGATGTCGTCCTCGATTTGATGATTCACGACATCGACGTGGTGCTCGCACTCGCGGAGGAGCCGCTCGCCGCCGCCGCCGCGTCCGGGACGGCGGACGGCGACTACGCCACCGCCCAACTCGCCTTCGAGGACGGGCTCGTCGCGACGCTCACGGCGAGTCGCGTCACCCAACGGAAGGTCCGCTCGCTCGACGTGACGACCGACGACCACCTCTACGAGGTGGACTACCTCGACCAGTCGCTCTGCGCGCACAGCCACTCGCTGCCCGCGTACGACGCGAGCGACGGTGACGTCCGATATCGCCACGAGAGCGTCACCGAGCGCCCGCTCATCGCGACGGAGGAACCGCTGAAGCGCGAACTGGCGTCGTTCGTGGAGACCGTGCAGAACGGGACGCGGCCACGAGTGAACGGCCGGGACGCCCTGCGCGCGGTGCGTCTCGCGACCCGCATCTCGGAGTGCGCGCGCTCAGCGGCCGGCGACAGTGCGCCGATTCGCGTCGACGACGTCCGCATGGAGGTGGGCGAATGACGACGCTCTACGGGACCGACACCGCCCCCGACGCCCAGCGCGACGCGCTGCTCGACGGCGACGTACCGGTCACTGTCTACGGCCTCGGGAAACTCGGCCTCCCCGTCGCGGCGGTGTACGCCGAGCGCACCGGGAGTGTCGTCGGCGTCGACGTCGACCCGTCGGTGGTCGAGCGCGTGAACGCCGGCGAGTCGTCCGTCGGGCGCGAACCCGGCCTCGACGCCCTCGTCGAGAAGCAGGTCGAACGGGGCCGCCTGCGCGCGACGACGGACGCGAGCGCTGCCGCCGAGACCGCCGCCCTCCACGTAATCGTGGTGCCGACGCCCCTCGACGAGGTGAGCGACGAACCCGACCTCTCATTCCTCGACGCCGCCGTCGACGCCGTCGGCGCGGGATTGGACGCGGGCGACGCGGTGTTCGTCGAGTGCACGGTGCCGCCGGGCGTCTGCGCCGCACGCGTCCAGCCACGACTCGCGGACGCGAGCGGCCTCGGTGTCGAGGAGTTCGGCGTCGCGGCGTGCCCGGAGCGCGTGTCGAGCGGGCGCGCACTCAAGGACGTCCGTGGCGCCCACCCGCGCGTTGTCGGCGGTGTCGATATGGAGGCGGGGCGCGTCGCCGAACTCGTCTACGACACTCTGAGCGAGAACGACGTTCAGACGGTTCGCGATGCGGCGACGGCGGCCGCCTCGAAGGTCTTCGAGGGCGTCTACCGAGACGTGAACATCGCGGTGGCGAACGAACTCGCCCGCGCGAGCGCCGACCTCGGCGTGGCCGCACGCGACGCCATCGCCGCCGCGAACACCCAGCCCTACTGCGAGATACACGACCCCGGCCCGGGCGTCGGCGGCCACTGCATCCCGTGGTATCCCTACTTCCTGATGAGTCGCACCGAGCGCGCGACGCCGCTGCTCGCGACGGCGCGCGACGTGAACGACGGGATGCCGGCCTACACGGTCGAACGCCTCCGTGACGCCCTCGCCGCCGAGGGAGTGTCACTCGACGGCGCGCGCGTCGCCGTCCTCGGATTGACCTACCGCGCGGACGTCGCGGAGACCCGCGCGACGCCGGCGCGCCCGCTCATCGCAGCGCTCACCGAGGCAGGTGCGGACCCGGTCGGCGTCGACCCGCTCGTCGACGACGCGGCGGCCGAGTCGTTCGCCGCGCCCGTCGTCTCGCTCGCCGAGGCGGCGCGCCGCGACCCGGACGCCGCCGTGCTCGTCACGCCCCACCGCGAGTTCCACGACGCCGACTGGTCACGCTTCGACGACGTCGTGATTCTCGACGGCCGGGACGCACTCGACGGGGCACCACACCCGACATACACGCTCGGAGGTGCCGTCTGATGTACCGCGACCACACCGTCGGCGTCGTCGTCCCCGCGTACAACGAGGAGGGGTTCGTCGGCGACGTCATCGCCACGATGCCGGCGTTCGTCGACCGCATCTATCCCGTCGACGACGGGTCCAGCGACGGTACGTGGGCGGAGATACGGGAGTACGTCACTGCGCCGGGCGCCGCCCGCCCGGACGGCGACACGGGTGCGCAGGCGAGCACGGACGCCGACCACGTCCCCGTCACGGACGGCGGCGGCAGCTGCGTCGTCCCGCTGCGCCACGAGACGAACCACGGCGTCGGCGCCGCCATCAAGACCGGCTATCGGCGAGCGCTCGCGGACGACGTCGACGTCGTCGCGGTGATGAACGGCGACGGCCAGATGGACCCGGACGTCCTCTCGCGCCTCCTCGACCCCATCGTCGAGGGCCGCGCGGATTACGCGAAGGGCGACCGCCTCCACTCGCAGGCCGCCGTCGAGGGGATGTCGCGCTTTCGGCTGTTCGGGAACGCCCTCCTCACCGCGACGACGCGCGGCGCGACCGGCTACTGGCACCTCACGGACTCGCAAAACGGCTATACCGCCATCGCGGGCGACACACTCGACGCCGTGGCGTTCGACGACTGCTACGAGGACTACGGCTTCCTCAACGACTTCCTCGCCGCGCTGAACGACTGCGACGCCCGCGTCGTCGACGTCCCACACGCCGCCGTCTACGGCGACGAACAGAGCAGCATCGACTCCGTGCGCTTCGTCCCGTCGGTGTTCGCGCTCCTCGGACGGACCTTCTGTCGGCGCATCACGTCCCAGTACGTCGTCCACGACTTCCACCCGCTCGTCCTCTGCTACCTCCTCGGCGGCGTCGGCCTCACGTCCAGCGTCGGCGCCGTCGGCGCCGCCCTCGGCCCGCTCGACGGCGAGCGTGCACTCATCGGCGGGTTGCTCGCGCTCCTGCTCTTCCTCGTCGGCGCCGTCGCGCTGACGCTCGGGATGGCGTTCGACGTCCGCGAGAACGCCCATCTGGGGGTGGAGCCATGAGTCGCGTCGTCTCCGTCGTCGGCGCGCGCCCCCAGTTCGTGAAGGCGTTCCCCGTCTCGGGCGCGCTCCGCGACGCCGGCCACGAGGAGGTGCTCGTCCACACCGGCCAGCATTACGACGCCGAACTCTCCGACGTCTTCTTCGACGAACTCGCCATCCCCGAACCTGACTACAACCTCGGCGTCGGCTCCGACGACCACGGCGCGCAGACGGCGGCGGTGATGCGCCGCCTCGACGACGTACTCGACTCCGAGGACCCGGACGCCGTGCTCGTCTACGGTGACACGAACTCGACGCTCGGCGCCGCGCTCGTCGCCGCGAAACGCGACGTCGCGCTCGCACACGTGGAGGCCGGCCTGCGCAGCGGCGACCGCTCGATGCCCGAGGAGGTGAACCGGCTGTTCACCGACCACGCCGCCGACCATAACTACGCGCCCGCCGAGCGCGCCGCCGACCGACTGCGCGCGGAGGGCGCCTACGCCGAGACCGTCGTGACGGGCGACGTGATGTACGACGCCGTCCTCGCCGTCGAGGAGCGCGATTTCGGCGGGTCGTCGGCGCTCGCCGACCACGGCGTCACCGCCGACGAGTTCGTCCTCGCGACCGTCCATCGCGCCGCGAACACCGACGACCCCGACCGGCTCGCCGGCATTCTCGACGGGCTCGCGAGTCTCCCAGGGCCGGTCGTGCTGCCGCTCCACCCGCGCACCGACGCCGCGCTGGAGGCGTACGGCCTCGCCGAGCGCGCACGCGCCGACCTCGACGTCGTGGCGCCGCTGGGCTACCTCGACTTCCTCCGCCTGCTCGACGGGGCGCGCGCCGTCGCGACGGACTCCGGCGGCGTCCAGAAGGAGGCGTTCTACCTCGACACGCCCTGCGTCACCCTCCGCGAGGAGACGGAGTGGACGGAGACCGTCGAGGCCGGGTGGAACACCCTCGTCGGCACCGACCCGGCCGCCATCCGGGCCGCGCTCACGGGCGGACACGACCGACCCGCGAAGCCCTCGCTCTACGGCGACGGCGACGCCGCCGATCACATCGCGGAGGCGCTCGAGCGTGTCGCGTAGCCCGCCGTTCGCGCTCTGTCTGACCCACGACGTGGACCGGCCCTACAAGACCTATCAGGCGCTCTCCGGCGCGCTCACCGGGAAGACCGGCTATCACTTGCGGACGCTCGTCCGCGACGAGAACCCCTACTGGCAGTTCGACCGGGTGTGCGACATCGAGGCCGACCACGGCGTGCGCTCGGCGTTCTACTTCCTCAACGAGCCGAGCATCCTCCGGGACGCGCCGCGCGCGCTCGCGTCGCCACGGCGCTGGGTCGAGCACGCGGGGCGCTACGACGTCACGGCGGGCGAGGTCGCGGACACGATACGGCGCCTCGACGCCGGCGACTGGGAGGTCGGCCTCCACGGCTCCTACGCCTCCGCCCGGAAGCCCGGGCGCCTCGCCGCCGAGAAGGAGACACTCGAAGGCATGCTCGGTCACGCCGTCACGGGCGTCCGCCAGCACCACCTTCGGCTCGCCCCGGAAACGTGGCGTCACCACGACGGCCTCGGCTTCGACTACGACGCCAGTCTCGGGCGCACCGACGACGTCGGGTTCGCCTACGGCCACCGCACGCAGGAGCCACTCCCGGGTTTCCGCGTCCTCCCGCTCACCGCGATGGACGTCGCCTTCCCCGACCCCGGCGAGTCCTGGCCGGCCGCCGTCGCCGCCGTCGAACGCCTCCTGACCGAGGCCGAACGCGAACGCGCCGTCTGTAGCGCGCTCTGGCACCCCCGGCTCTTCAGCGACGCGGAGTTCCCGGGCTATCGCCGCCTCTACCGGCACCTCGTCGAACGCGCGCTCGAAAAAGGGGCGTGGGTCGGCGCACCCCGCGACTACTTCGCCGAGGACCCGCTCGGCGAGTTCGCGGAGTAATCACGCGCGCGCCGCCGACGAGCGGCGGGCAGACATGCCACCAGGGGACGACGAGCCACAGCGAGCAGACGGTCGACGGACAGCCCGCGCGGACGGCCCCGGCGGCGACGGCTCGCGCACCGCGCTCGCCGGCGTTACGTCCACTATAACAAACCCCTCGACGGTCCCGCTACGAGGTGATGCACTCTCGCGTCCGAACGGCCCCCACGCCCCGTGCGGGTGGTGTCGGGTGAGCGTCGACGTCCGCGCGCTCGAGGAGTCGAGCGACGCCGCCGAGCGCTGGGACCGCCTCGTCGAGCGCTCGCCGCAGGTGACGGTGTTCCACCGACACGGCTTCCTGCGCGCGCTCGAACGCCACGGTGGCGGGACGCTCCACGCGCTCGTCGGCTCCAAGGGCGAGACGCCCATCGGCGTCTTCCCGGTCTTCGAGCTCCAGAAGGGCCCGGTGACGACGGCGGTGTCGCCCCCACCCGGCCTCGGCGTCCCGCACCTCGGACCAGCACTCCTCCCGGGGGGACGCAAACAACGCAAGCGCGAGCGCCTCGACGCGCGCTTCGTCGAAGCCTGCCTCGACTGGGTGGACACGACGGTCGACCCGTCGTTCGTCCACGGCGTCACGAGCGCGGACTACGGCGACGCGCGCGCGTTCCAGTGGAACGACTTCGACGTGACGCCGCGCTACACCTACGAACTCGACCTCTCCGGGGGCGTCGAGGCGGTCCGCGAACGCCTCTCGCGTGACGCGCGCACCTCCATCGAAGGCGACTATCCCGACTGCGAGGTCGAGCGCGTCGAGTCCGACGACGCCCTCGACTACGTCGTCGAGCGAGTAAACGCGCGCTACGACGCCAACGACGGCGGCCTCCACCTCTCGCCCGACTACGTCCGAGACGTCTTCGACGCCCTCGGCGAGCACGCCCGAGCGCACGTCGTTCGCGTGGACGGCGAGCGCGTCTCGGGCCGCCTCCAGTTCCGCGACGGCGACACCCTCCGCTTCTGGCAGGGGTCGCCGAAACCCGAGCGGGACGTCGAGGCGCCCGTGAACGACCTGCTGAACTGGACGGTCATCCGCGACGCCGCCGACGACGGCCTCGAAATAGCCGATTTGACCGGTGCGAATACCCGCCGCGTCGCCCGATATAAGGCGAAGTACAACCCGACGCCCGCGACGTACTGCGAACTCGAACGCGGCGGGACGGCGATGCGCGTGGCGAGCGACCTCTACCGAAAATTCCGATGACACGACTCCTCACACTCGGCTTGGACGGCGCGGCGTGGCCGACGCTCGAACGGATGATGGACGACGGCCTCCTCCCGAACCTCAATGCGATGGTCGAATCGGGCGCGCGCGGGACGCTCACCTCGGTGACGCCGCCGGTGACGTGCCCGGCGTGGCGGTGCTCGACGTCCGGGAAGAATCCCGGGAAACTCGGCGTCTACTGGTGGCTCGGCCTCGACCGCGAGCGCGGCGAAATCACGGCGCCGGACGCCCGCGACTTCGACACTGCGGACGTCTGGGACTACCTCGACGCGGCGGGCGAGCACCCGGCGGTGGTGAACGTCCCGATGTCGTACCCGCCCGCGCCGGTGGACGGCCTGCTCGTCTCCGGGTTCGGCGCGCCGTTCGAGCTCTCGATGGACGACCCGCTCACACACCCGCCGGCCGCCGAGGAGCGCCTTCGCGAGGAGTACGACTGGTCGGTCGGCGTGGACGACGTCACCGCGCCCGGCGGCGTCGACGACGCCCTCACCCTCATCGAGTCCCGCCTCGAACTCCTCCTCGACCTCGTCGAGTCCGACGACTACGACTACGTCCACCTGACGGTCTTCTACCTGAACGTCCTACAGCACTACTTCGGCGGCGGCGAGGAGACCGAACGCGCGTGGCAGATCGTCGACGACTACCTCGGACGCCTCCCCGACGGCCTCACGGTGCTCGCCTACTCCGACCACGGGCACTCGGACGTCGAGCGGACGTTCGTCGTGAACCGCTACCTGCTCGATGAGGGCTATCTCCACCTCAAGGAGCGCGCGGCGGACGACGCGACGGCGGCCGCCTACGAACTCCTGAAGCGCGGCCCCGTCTCCCCACAGCGGGTGGCGAGCGCGGCGCGCCGCGTCCTCCCGGACTCGCTCGCCGAGCGCCTCCTCACGTCGGGCTATCCGATTCCGACCGTCGAACTCGCCGAGCGCGTCGACTGGGAGCGCTCGGACGCCGTCGCGCTCAGTCAAGGGCCGCTCTACCTCAACCGCGAGCGCCTCGGCGACGACTACGAGCGGGTGCGCGCGGAGCTCCGGGCGGAACTCGACTCGCTCACCGTCAAGGGGCGCACGCCGCTTTCGTCCGTCCGATCCGCGGAGGACGTCTACGACGGCGCGCACCTCGACGCCGCGCCCGACCTCCTGCTCTCGCCGACCGACGGCTGGGAGCTCTACGGCGGCGTCACGCCCTCGCTCGTCGAGGAGCAGGTGACCGGCTGGACGTCCGGGAACGACCCGGCGGGCGTCGTCCTCTGCGACGGCCCCGACGTTGCCGCGACGGACCTCGGGGAGCGCGACCTCGTGGACGTGATGCCAACCGTCCTGCGCTACATGGACTGCCCGGTGCCGACGGACGTGGACGGCGACGCCATCGCCGCCGCGTTCGACCGCCTGCCCGAACCTGGCACGCGCGACCCGCTCCCACCGGCCGGCGAGCGGACCGCGACAGACCGCGACGGCCTCGAAGACCGCCTCGAAGACCTCGGGTATCTCGCCTGATGCTCGAGACACTCCGCGACACCCTGACGTACGCCCGCGAACGCGACTACCGCGGCTGGGACCTCTACGACGGCGAGAGCAGTCGCCTCCTGCGTGCGCTCCCCGTTGAGAGCAAGTGGCTGAACCTCGGCGTCCAGCAGGTCGTGCGGCGCTCGCCCGTCAACCTCCGGCCGCTCCTCCGCGTCGAACAGCGCCGTAACTTCATGGGCATCGCGCTGTTCACGCTCGCGAACCTGAACGCCTACGAGGCGACCGGCGAGGACCGCTACCGCGAGGAGGCGGCGTCACTCGCGGACTGGCTCGTCGAGAACCGCAGCGTCGGCTATAGCGGCTTCTGCGGCGGCCACAAACACCCTCTGCAGGGCCTCGACGGCCGCACCCACCCGAACACGCCCGGCGTCGTCGGCACCTCCTACGCCGTGAAGGCCCTGCTCGCCGCCGACGAGCACTGCGCGGGCGACTACGGCGCTCGCGCGCGCACCGCCGCCGACTTCGTCCTCGAAGACCTCGACTACCACCGCCACGAAGACGGCGCGCGCATCGACTACAAACCCACCGACAGCGGCAGGCACTACACCATCAACGCGAACGCGCTCGGCGCGCGCCTCCTTCTCGACCTCTACGCGGCGTTCGGCGACGACCGGTATCGGCGCGCCGCCGAAGGCGTCCTCGACTACGTCGCCGCCCAGCAGACGCCCCAGGGTGGGTGGTACTACCGCGACCCGCCGAGCGCCTCGCACCTCTCGATGGACAACTTCCACAACGGCTTCGTCATCGAGGCGTTCCTCCGCCATGCCGCCGTCTGCGGTCCCGCGCGCTACGCCGGCGTCGTCGAGGACGCCGTCGAGTTCTACCGCGACGCGCTGTTCACCGCGGCCGGCGCGCCGAACCAGGACGAGGCGACCGCCTATCCGCGTGACGTCCACGCGTCCGCGCAGGGGGGGCTCGTCTTCACGGCGCTCGGCGACCACGAGCGCGCCGGCGACGTCCTCGAGTGGGCGATCGCGAACCTCTCGAACGGCGAGGGCCGCTTCTACCACGAGCAGCGCCGCTACTACACGAAGCGCCAGACATTCATGCGCTGGTGTCAGGCGTGGATGGCGTACGCGCTCTCCGAGCACGTCGTCTTCGGCGGCGACGATGGTCGCGACGCCCCGTGGCACGCCGGCGAGCGCGCGTGGTAGCGCGGTTAGCGGCCGTGTAACAATTCCCCTCTCGCGAGACCACACAGCCAGATGCCCCCGAGTCGGTCAGCAGAGCGTGACGCGAACGCGCGCACGGCGGCGGACGAGCAAGCCACCACGGTCGCGAGCGCCGCTCGCCGTCGCACCGTCGATATCTCCCTCCTCGTCGGCTTCCTCGCGCTCGCCGGCGGCGTCCTCACCGCGCACCGCGCGCCCACTCACGGCTACGAAGTCTCCGTCTACGCGGGAACGCCGACGGCGTTCTGGGGCGGCGTCGTCGCCGCCGTCCTCCTCGCATGTCTCGTCCTCAGCGTCGCCACCCGGTCGTTCGAGCGACGGGCCGCACTCGGCCTCACGGGTCTCGCCGCCGCCGCGTTCGCCGCGCTCCCACTCCTGCGGAGCTATCGCTTCCACGGCCGCTACGACCCGCTCACCCACCTCGGCTGGGTGAAGGGCGTCGCCTCCGGCGCGCTCGACCCCGGCCAGTTGCTCTACCCCGCGGCGCACACGCTCGCCGTCAGTCTCGCCGCCGTCGGCGGCGCGCCGCTCACCCGCGCCATGCTCGTCGTCGTCTGGCTCTGCGCGCTCTGCTTCCTCTGTTTCGTCCCGCTCTGCGTCCACCTGCTCACGGACGACCGGCGCGCGCTCGCCGTCGGCGCCGTCGCCGCCCTCGCCGTCCTCCCCGTCAACACCCTCAGCACCTACCTCCATTTCCACCCGTTCTCGCTCGCGACGCTCGTCGCGCCCGTCTTCCTCTACGTCCTCCTCGCACACCTCAGACGCCGTCACGAGGACCGGACGCTCCCCGACTCGCTCGCGGCGTCGAGTCTCGCCCTGCCCGTCCTCGGCTTCGGCCTCGTCCTCCTCCACCCCCAGTTGGTGACCGACCTCCTCGTCGTCCTCGGTGCCATCGCCACGACACAGCTCCTCGAGCGCCACTACGTCGAATCGCCGCCGGACACGCGCTGGCTGCACGCCCAGTTCGTCCTCCTCGGCGTCGTCTTCCTCCTTTGGGTGTCACGCTACGGCGCGACGCTCGACCTACTTCACGACGTCGTCCAACAGCTCCGCATGCTCGTCGGCGACGTCCCCGCGCGGAGCGCCCCACAGCAGACCGGTGGCGGCGGGTACGACCTCCCCGCGGCGCTGTTCGTCAGGCTCATCGGCGTCAGCGTCGTCGCGTTCGTCGTCGCCACCGGCTACGTCGCCGTCCGGTCGGTCGCACACACCCCCTGGTCGTCGCGCATCCCGCCGCGCGACGGCGTCGCGCACTACTTCAGCATCGTCGGTGTCGCCCTCGCGGGCTACCTCGTCGTCCACATTCTGGGCGGCCTCACCTCGTACTTCTTCCGGCACGCCGGCTTCGTGATGCTCCTCGTCACGATTCTCGCCGCCGGGGGCGTCGTCGCGCTCTCGCGCCGTCTCGACGCCCGTATCGAACGACGACACGTGCGCGGGACGCTCCACACGCTCGGCGTCGTCCTCGCCGTCGTCGCCGTCGCGCTCTCCGCGGCCACCGTCTTCCCGTCGCCCTACATCTATCAGCCCGGACAGGGCGTGAGCGACCAGCAGATGACGGGATACGGGACGATGTTCGACGCACGCGTCGCCGGCGCGGGCGTCGCCGGCATCGCCAGCGGCCCGAGTCGCTTCGCGGACGCCCACCACGAACGCCTCGACCCCGAACTCGCGTGGTCGCTCGAAGCCGACGACCTCGCCGGCACCCTCACCACCTACCACCAGGGCGACTACTACAACCGGAGTTTCTACTACCTCGGCGTCAGCCGCGCCGACTACGGCCGCGAAGTCGCCGCCTACCGCGGGATGCGCGTCCCGGAACGCCTCCTCGACTCGGTTTCGGGCCGGCCGGGACTCAGCCGCGTCTACGCGAACGGCGGCCTCACCTACTACTACGTCGAGCAACCGCCATCGGTGCTGAACGCGTCCACGCGGACGGCGTCAACCGGCCGCTCGGGCACTCGCACCTCCGAGAACGACACGGAGGTGAGGCGATGAGCGCCGACCACGAGCGAAACACGAACGCCGGAGACGCCGCCGACCCCCTGCGCGTGCGCCTCGTCGGCCCCGCCGGCCACGACCGGGGCGGCATCGCGCAGTACATCGCCGCCCAGCGCACCCACCTCGGCGACACCGTCGATTTCGACGTTTACGATGTCGCCGTCGCCTCCGGGTCGGGCCTCCGGTGGTTCCTCCGCGTCGTCCTCGCCGCCGTCTTCGACGCGCTCCGCTTCCCCCTCGCGACGGACGCCGACGTAGACGTCGCGCACGTCCACACGTCACATCGGCGCTCCTTCTACCGGGCGTCCGGCTACGTCCTCTACTGCACGCTCGTTCGGGGCACACCCGTCGTCGTGCACGTCCACGGGTCGTCGTTCGATGACTTCCTCGCCGACGCCGGCCCACTCCTCCGGCGCTACCAGGCGCTCGTCTTCGACGCTGCCGCGCGCGTCGTCGTCCTCTCAGAGGGGTGGGCGGACGTCGTGGGCGCACGCGCCGATCCCGGAAGAATCGTCGTCCTCCCGAACGCCGTCGATGCCGCCGCCTACGACCCGGACGCGGGTGCCACACCACCACGACTCGCGTTCGTCTCCGGGCACACCGAGCGCAAGGGCATTGACGAGTTCCTCGACGCCGTCGAAACCCTGCTCGCGGACGACGCAGTCCCGGAGTTCCGCGTCGATATCGCGGGCGACGGCCCGCGCGCCGACCGCACGCACGGCGTCGCCGACCGGCACAACGCCGTCACCTACCACGGCTACGTCTCCGAGTCGCGAAAGCGCGCGCTGCTCACCGACGCGTCCGTCTACGTCCTCCCGACGCGCGCGGAGAACCTCCCCATCGCCGTCTTGGAGGCGATGGCGGGCGCGAACGCCGTCGTCTCCACGCCGGTCGGCGCGATACCGAGCGTCGTCACCGACGCGAACGGCGTGCGCGTCCCCGCGGGCGACGCCGACGCGCTCGCAGACGCGCTCGCGACGCTCATCGACGCACCCGAACGAACCCGCGGGCTGGGCGCGGCGAGTCGCCGGTACGTCGAGGACACCTACGACTGGGACGTCGTCGGCCCCCGCCTCCACGATCTCTACCGGGAGGTCGCAGCGCTCGAGTGAGCGGGAAGCAGGCCGTTAGGCCGTCGCTACCTATGGGCCTCGCGTCCCTCCGCACCGTCGATGGACCCGACCGTCGTGTTCGTCTACGACGATGGCCCGCTCGCGGACTACGAGGACGTCTATCCCGTGCATCGGCGCTTCGACGCGCCCGCGTGCGTCGCCGTCGTCACCGAGTGGCTCGGCGAGACGCCGCGCCTCCCCGCGCGCCTCGTAGGGCGTGGGACGACCCACCTCGACGAGTCGCACCTGCGCGAGTTCGTCGCGGACGGCTGGGAGGTGTGCGCGCACGGCGTCGCCCACCGACCGCTCGACGCGACGCGGACGACGGCCCCGGTCCCGGCGGGCGATCGCGTCCTCCCGGTCGAGACGGCGCTCCACGGCCGCGTCGCGGGCGACACGCTCCGCATCGACACGCCCGCTGACGGCGAGGTGCGCGCGAGCGTCGCGCGCCCGACTCGCCACCCGAGACAGACCGCGCTCGTCCTCCGCGACCCCCTCACACAGCCGGTTCCAGCGGGGTCAACGGTCCGATACGCCAAGTCGGTGGTGCGCGAGGAACTCGCCGGCGCGAAGCGCGCGCTCGACGCACGGGGGTTCGACGTCACGAGCGTCGCCCTCCCCTACAGTCGCTACGGGCCAACCGCGCGTGCCGTCGTTTCCGAGACATATGACGCCGTCGCGAACGCCGCCGTCGGTGGCCTCAACACGAACCCCGAGAACCCCCACGAGTTGCGACGGCAGTATCTCGGGCGGGATGCCCTGAGCGACGCACAACTCGAGCGCTTCATGGAGACGGTGCGCGAGCGGGATGCGCTCGCGCTCTTCGGCGGGCACAGCCATGCGCACGTGGACGCCGCGCGAGTCGCGGACGCCCTCCGACTCGCCGAGAACCTCGGGATTCGGGTGACGACGCTACGCGACGCCGCCGCGGACGTCAGAGCCTGCGCTCGCGAGAACGAGGAATAGCGAGAGACGGACCGGAGGACCCGCTCAGTCCCCTATCAGGCCTGCCGGGGCTATTCGTTGACGAGCAGGATTTTGCCGACGAAGTCGCCGGATTCGCCGAGGCGGTGGGCGTCGGCCACCTCGGAGAACGCGAAGCGCTCGTCGATGACCGGTTCGACGACGCCGTCGTCGACGAGTGCGGCGATGTCCGCGAGTTCCTCGCCGATGCGCTCCTGCCGGTCGCCGAGAATCACGGGGAGGATGACGAGGACGACGCCGAGCTCGAGCGAGTTGGCGTGCATCGCGGAGAGGTCCTGCGTCGAGGAGGACTCGGTGGTGACGACGGTACCGAAGGGCCGCACGGCCTCGAAGGCGGTCTGGAGATGGTCGTCGCCGATGGGGTCGAAGACGGTGTCGAAGCCGTCGCCGTCGGCGTACTCGGCGACGTCCGTCGTCGTGTAGTCGACGGTGTGGTCCGCACCGAGGTCGGCGGCGAGGTCGCGCTTTGCTTCCGTGGAGCCGGTCGCCGTCACCTCGGCGCCGAACCAGTCAGCGAGCTGGACGCCGATGTGGCCGACGCCGCCGCTTGCGCCGTAGACGAGGACGTCCTCGTCGATGTCAACGGTGGTCTTGTCGGCGAGCATCTCGTAGGCGGTGAGCGCGACGACGGGGAGCGCGGCGGCGTCCTCGAGCGGGATGGACTCGGGGGCGTGCGCGAACGTCCCGGCGTGCCCGACGACGTAGTCCGCGAGCGTGCCCTGCCGGCCGGCACCGCCCGGCATCCCGTAGACTTCCTCGCCCTCCTCGAAGGCCTCGACGTCCTCGCCGACGGCGTCGACGACGCCCGCGACGTCGCAGTGGAGGGTCGCGGGGAAGTCGGGCGCGAACGGCGGCAGGGCGCCCTGGCGAATCTTGTAGTCGACGGGGTTGAGGCTGGAGGCGACGACTTCGACCCGAATCTCGTCCGGCCCCGGCTCGGGGACCTCGACGGTCCGCTCGGTGAAGACGTCCGGGTCGCCGTACTCCTCGATGACGTAGGCGGTCATCTCCGACATACTCGAAGCGTTCGAGCGCCGTTCAGGTATATAGCGGGCTACCGGCGAGAAGGTGTGACGAGTCGGCCACTGTGGTCGCCCCACACAGACAGACTGTCCAGTATTACTGGGCAGTCTGTCTGGTCATATCTTCCTGAAGACCCGGATGGTGTCGCGCTTCGTCGGTTCACGCATCAGTTGCGCGAGGCCGTGCTGTGAGAAGACGTCCTTCCAGTTCCGGTGGAAGAGCGGGAAGTCGTCGTTCACGTAGCTGACGTCGACCTCGTCGCGGCCGCGCGTCGGGCCGTTCCCCTCGTTCTCCGCGGTGACGAGCAGGTCGTCGGTGACGCGCGCGACCTCCTCGAACACCCACTCGTCCTCGGGCGGGACGTGCTGGAGCGTCTCCACCGTGTAGACGACGTCGAACGCGCCGTCCGCGACGTCCGGGAGGTAGTCCTCGATGGCGCCGACGTGGAACGTCCCCGTCTCGTGGAGGCGCGGGAACTCCTCAGCCATCACCTCGAAGGACTCGTCGTTCAGGTCGATGCCGGTGAGGTTCTCGAACCCCTGCTGGCGGAGGTATTCGAGGTGCCGTCCCGAACTACAGCCGAGTTCGAGGACCGCGGCGTCGTCGCCGACGTAGTGTGAGAGGACGTCGCCGAGCGTCTCGCTCACCTCGTTCGGGCCGAGGTGGGCGTAGTAGCGCGGCGAGAACTGGCCTTCACGTTCGGCCCAATCGCGCCGTACGTCCTCGGGGTCCGGGTCTGCGTCCATACCGATGAGAGGGCGTCGCGGGCTAAATGCCCCGCGGACTCAGCCGGGAGTCAGCGACGGGCGTACGCGACGAACAGGGCGCCGAGCGCGGCGAGTACCGTGAGCGGCCCGAAGCCGGGAATCGTCCCACTCGTCGTAGTGGTGGAGTCGGCCGTTGTGTTCGCGCTCGTCGTCCCATCGCTCTGGGTCGTGGTCGTCGTGTCCTGTGTGGTCGTCTGCGTCGTCTGGTCGCTCTCGTTCGCGGGCGGGCCGACGGCGAACGGCGAGAAGCCGTCCGTCTGCGCCGTGTACTCGTGCTCGCCGGTCTGCATCGTCGACAGGGCGTGCCAGCTGCCGTTCGCGTAGTGGTAGAGCTGGACGCCGCCGGCGGGCGTGGCGTTCGGCGCGACGGTGACGGTGAGCGACGCGGACGCCACCACCGACTCGTTCAGGCCGCTCGTCGACACGGCGAAGTAGGTCGTCGCACCCGCGAGCGGCGGCGCGTCGGCCGGCGTCGGGGACGGCTCGCTCGCGTTGACAGTGAAGTCACCGGGCGCCTGTGAGAGGTCGAAGTCGACTGCTTTGACGCCGGTGCCGTTCGCGACGGCCGCCGCGGAGAAGTTCGCGGTGACGTCGGGCGCGCCCGTGACGTTCCGGACGTGCGCCGTCGCGCCGCTCGTCGTGTCCGTGACCGTCACGGTGCTGGACGGCTCCACGGGCTCGGTGGCGCCGCCGGACCCGCCGGTGCCGCCGATGCTGCCGCCGCCGACGCCCCCGCCGGTACCCGCGCCGCCCGTCCCGGTGTTGCCGCCCGAGGAGCCACCGGAGTCGCCGGTGACGCGAATCGTGCCGGCGGTGAGCGTCGGGTTGACGTCGTTGCCGTCGTCGTTGTCGACGTTCGCGCCGGTGACCTCGAGTTGGGTCGTGCCCGCGGCGGCGCCGCGGACTGTGACGGTGACGAGCGGGACGTCGCTCGCGCCGTCCTCGTAGACCTTGTTGAGGTCGATGCCGGAGGCGTAGGCCCGCGCGCCGTCGTCCGTGACGGTGCTGTTCGTGACGGGATAGTTGCCGCCGTAGGAGACGCCGGTGATGGTGGCGACGGAGGCGTTCGTGAGGGCGACCCGGAGGTCGAAGCCGGCGACGCCGTTCGGTGCGTTCGAGAGCCGGAGAGTGACCGTCGTCGATGAGTCGACGGACGTCTCCGCATCCGCGACGGTCAGCGTCGGTGCGTCGCTCGCGCCGGCGACTCCGCCGACGGCAGCACCGGCGAGCGGAGCGCTGAGAAGGGCGAGGACGACGAGCGCGACACCACACCGACGGTACGCGTCCGATAATTGCATCTACTCAACACTTGGAAAACAGGAAACAAAGAAGGTACCGGCCTGTGGTTAGCTAGCAGTGCTCGCAGCCTGACTCATCTCGTAGAGTTCGATGATGTCGTTGTAGCCGACGTCGCCGGAGCCGGTGAAGTCGAAGGCCGCGGTGTGGTTCTGGACGGCGTCGGACTCGCGCTCGGAGAAGAGCGCGATGACGTCCGCGTAGTCCGTCTCACCGTTCGCGTTGATGTCCTCGTAGGTGCCGTCGTTGTCGAGGTCGTTCGGCGTCTCGTTCCCGACGAGCGTCGGGATGTCGCGCACCGTGAACGTCGCGTTCCGGGTGCGGACGTCGAGCGCCGTCTCGTTGTCGCTCTCCATGGCCTGCACGGAGACGGTGACGTTCACCGTCCCGTTGTCGACGCCGACGAGGCCGAGCGTCCCGAGCGTGACGTTGCTCGCCTCGGCCTGCACGGAGCCGTTCAGGTCCACGGCGTCGAACTCGACGGTGGTGTTGTTCGCGGCCACCGTCGCGTTCCCGAGCGCAAACTGCGGGCCATAGCTCGCGTTCGCGGCGAAGCGCGCCGTCTCGTTGTCCGGCAGGGAGACGACCACGTCGTAGCCGGCGAGGCCCTCGTAGGCGTAGGAGAGCGTGAGGTTCGCCGTCCGCGTGTCGTTCTCCGCGACGGACGCGACGCCGTCGAAGGTGAGGTTCACCACGGCGTCCTGGCCGACGGTGACGGACGTCGAGTCGGACTCGTAGCCGTCCTTCGTCGCGGTGGCCGTCACCTCGCCCTCCTCCGCGAAGGACGCGACGACGGTGCCGTCGGAATCAGTGGTGAGCGTCCGGTTCGGGAGCGTCACCGTCGCGTCCGCGAGCGGGGAGCCCTCGGAGGTGACGGTGAACGTGACGTTCTCGCCACGGCGCGGCTCGCTCTCGTTCGCCGTGATGTTGAGCGGCGCGCCCGGCCGGTCAACCGTGACGTTCGTCGTCGCGTTGTAGTAGACGTAGCCGTTCGTCGTGTTCTTCACCGCGGTGACGTTGTACGTCCCCTCCTCGCTGAAGGTGACGTTCGCCGCGTTGTCAGCGCCCGTCGGATACGTCTCGTTCGCGACGACGACCGTCGCGTTCTCGATGGGCGCGCTGTTCGGGTCCGTCACGCGGTACTCGACCGTCCGGTTCGGCCGCACTGGGCTACTCCGGTTCGCGCTCAGCGAGAGGTTCACGTGCTCGTAGGCGACCCGGACCGTCGCGTTCGAGTTCGGCCCCTGCGTGTAGTTCGTCGTCTTCGTGTCGTACGGGACGAGCGTGAGGTTGTAGACGCCGGGTTCACCGATGGTGACGACCTCGGTGCCGTTGACGGCGGTGAAGTTCGTGCCGTTCGCGAAGTTCACGATGCCGTTCGCGTCGTGGCCGTCGGTGTCGTCCGCGCCGAGCTTGATGGGTTCGTTCGGCCGGACGTTCGTCTCGTTGACGCTGAGGACGACGTCCTCCATCCGCTTCGAGATGGTGAAGTTCCGCGTGTCGTTCGCGTACGTGTAGCCGCTCGCGTTCTCCTTCGTGGCGACGGCCGTGTAGTCACCCGTGTCGTCGAAGGTGCGCGCGACCGTGCCGCTCGCGTTCGTTTCGAGCGTCTCGCCGGCCACCGCGACGGTGGCGTTCGCGACCGGGTTACCCGAGCTCTTCTTCGTGACGGTGAACGTCAGCGTGGAGCCGGGCGCGAACGGCCCCTGCGTGTCGCCGGTGCCGTCAGCGAGCGAGAGCTCGAGCGAGCGCTCCTCGCGGACGACGGTGACGTTCGCGGACGTGCTCGTGTACGCCGTCGTCTGCGTCTCGTCCTTGAAGACGTTCGCCGTGTACTCACCGGTGTCGTCGATGCTCGTCGTCGCGACGCCCGACGCGTCCGTCGTCAGCCTCTGGCCGGCGATGGCGACGGTGGCGTTCGAGATGCCTACGCCGGAGTCGTCGTCAGTGACCTTGAAGCGAATCGTCTGCGTCGGCCGGAACGTCGTCTGCGTGTTCTGGCCGGCGTCAGTCACTTTCACGGCGAGGTCCGTGACCTGCCGGGCGACCGTGACGTTCTCCGAGTCGTTGACGTAGTAGGTGCCGCTCATGTTCTGCTTCGAGGCGACGGCCGTGTAGTCGCCTTCCTCGCTGATGCTGGTCGTCACGGCGCCGTCAGCGCCGGTGTTCAGCGTCTTGCCGGCGACGGACACCGTGACGTTCTCGATGATGCTCCCGCTGCCGGGGTTCTTCGCCTTGAACGTGATGTCGGCGCCGGGGACGAACTCGTGTTTGGTGTTCCCGCCCGAGTCCTTTACGAGGAGTTCGAGCTGGGTGGTGTGGCGCCGAATCGTGACGTTCACGCTCGTGTTCTCGTACTTGACGCCGTCAGTCGGCTCCTTCGTGACGTTCGCGACGTACTCGCCGACCTCGGCGATGCTCGTCGTCGCCTCGCCGTTCGCGTCCGTCGTCAGGGTCTTGCCGGCGATGGCGACGGTGGCGTTCGCGATCGCGCCACCGTTGTTCGCGCTCGTCACGGTGAAGGTGAACGCCTCACCGGGCTCGTAGGGCGGGCTGTTGCCGTTCGGGCCGTTGACGCCGACCTTCAGCGTGTCCTGCTTGTAGTAGATGCTGACGTTCGTCGTCGTGTTCCGGTAGGTGACGTTCTGTGTGTCTTCCTTCGAAATGACGGCCTCGTAGGTGCCGGCGCTGTCGAACGTCGTCGTCGCGTAGCCCTGACTGTCTGTCGTGAGGGTCTTGTCCGCGACGCTGACGGTGGCGTTCTCGATGGGGTTGCCGTCACCCTTCACGATGAAGCGGACGGTGTTCCCGACCTGATACTGGCCGTTGTTGCTGCCCTCGCCGTTGTCGACGGTGACGGAGAGGTCGACAACGGTGCGCGCGACGGTGAAGTTCAGCGTGTCGTTGACGTAGGAGACGCCGTCGGTGGTCTCCTTCGCGGCGACGGCGGTGTACTCGCCCGTCTCGCTGATGCTCGTCGAGACTTTCGCGTCACTCCCCGTCTGGAGGGTCGTGCCAGCGACGGAGACAGTGGCGTTCGGGACGGTGTTCCCGTTCGCGTCCGTCACGGTGAAAGAGATGGTTTCGCCGGGGTTCGCGCTCGTGAGCGTGTTCCCGTCGGCGTCCGTCCCCGTGAGGTCGAGTTGCGTCCGGTCGTACGCGACGGTGACGTTCGTGTTCGCCGGCGCGTACTCGGTGCTACTCGTGTTCTCCTTCGTGACCGTCGCCGTGTACTCGCCGGTCTCGGCGATGGTCGTCGTCGCGACGCCCGAACTATCGGTTTCGAGCGTCGCGCCGGCGACACTGACGGTGGCGTTCGCGACGGTGTTCCCGCTCCCCGCGGCCGTCACGGTGAACTCAATGGTCTCGTCCGGCTGGAACGTCGACTGCGTGTTCCCGTTCGTGTCGGTGGTCTTCACCGCGAGGTCGACCGTCGTCGTCGAGTCGCCACTCGACGTGCCGTTCTCGACGGTGACCGTCTTCACGTAGTCGGCGTTGCTCGCGTCCTGCGTGTAGTTGTACGTCGCCGTGTCGTCCGGGACGAGCGTGACGTTGTAGGTGCCTGCCGTCTCGAACGTGTAGACCGCCGTGTGGTTGATGACGACGGACTGGTTCGCGAACTCGAGCGTGCCGTTCACGGCCGCGCCGTTGCTGTCCGTCGCCGTGAACTGGACGGCCTCGGGCGCGGTGACGCTCGTCGTGTTCGCCTGCAGTTTGACGTAGCGCTGCTGTTTCGTCACTTCGACGGGCGGACTCTCCTCGACGTAGTCCGTCGAGTTCGTGTCCGGCACCGTGAAGTCGACCGAGTAGTTGCCGGCCTGCTGGGGCGTCCACGACACCGTCGTCACGGTGGCGTTCGCGACTACGGTGCCGTTCGGCGCGGTCACCGTCCAGTTCGCCGTTGGGTTGTTGCCGTTCTCGGTCTTTGTCTTCAGCTTGACGACCTTCCCGACTTTCGTATAACTCGACTGGACCGTATAGGAGACGTTCACCGTCTCCTGCGTGCTCGTGGTAGTCTGTGCGACTGTACTCCCGGGGGACGTAACCGTCGCCGACCCGACCCCGACCCCGACGCTACTCACGACGAGGAGGACGGTCATGGCGACGGCGGCAGCCGATCTGGACACTGTATGGGTTATGACATAACGTAGCAACTAAAGTTTCAGTCCTAACGAAATAGATTATGGCCGAGAAGACTGAAGGAAAACCGTGCCGCGGCGCTACGCGACCGAGAGGTCGACGCCGCGAAGCCGTCGCGCGTTGACGGCGACGACCACCGTCGAGAGCGACATGAACACCGCGCCCACCGCCGGCGAGAGCAGAACGCCGACGGGCGCGAGCACGCCCGCCGCCAGCGGGAGCGCCACGACGTTGTAGCCGCTCGCCCAGACGATGTTCTCCTGCATCTTCCGGTAGGACGCCCGCGAGAGCGTCACGAGGCGAACCACGTCCAGCGGGTCGTTCTCCACGAGGACGACGTCGCCCGCCTCGACCGCGACGTCGGTCCCGGAGCCGATGGCGATGCCGACGTCCGCGCGCGTGAGCGCCGGCGCGTCGTTCACGCCGTCCCCGACCATCGCGACGAGGTTCCCCTCGTCCTGGAGCGCCGAAATCTTCGCGTCCTTCTCCTCGGGGAGCACCTCCGCGAAGTACTGGTCGATGCCGAGCTGCTCGGAGACGGCTTTCGCCACGTCCTCGGAGTCCCCGGTGAGCATCGCCACCTCGATGCCGCGCTCGTGGAGTGCGTCGACGGCGCGCCGTGACTCGTCGCGCACCACGTCCGCGAGCGCGAACGCCGCCACGACCGACGACTCCTCGTGCACGAGGTAGACGACCGTCTGGGCGTTCGCGCCCGCCTCCGCCGCGAACGTCGCGACGTCCCCGGGCGGGTCGACGTCGAGTTTCTCGAGGAGGTTCGGCCCGCCGACGTGGACGGTCGCTGCCCCCGAGTCGCCGTCGGACGACGAGTCCGGCACCGCCACTTCGGCCCGCACGCCGAGCCCGCGGAGGTTCTCGAAGCCCGTCGCGTTCGCGCGCGTCACGTCGCGCTCCGCCGCAGCCTCCCGAATCGCGCGCGCAATCATGTGCTCCGAGTCCGCCTCGACGGCGCTCGCGACGGCGAACGCACGCTCCTCGTCCCAGCCAGACGCGACGCAGACGTCGACGACGCCCTGCTCGCCCGTCGTCAGCGTACCCGTCTTGTCGAAGACCACCGTGTCGAGGTTCCGGGCGTCCTCCATCGCGATGCGGTCCCGAACGAGGATGCCGTTCGTCGCCGCCGTCGAGGTGTTGATGGCGACGACGAGCGGCACCGCGAGTCCGAGCGCGTGCGGGCACGCGATAACGAGCACCGTCACCACGCGCTCCAGAACCGAAATCTGGAGGCCTTCCACGGCCACCCACGCGACAGCCGTCACGGCGGCGACGCCGAGCGCCGCGTAGAACAACCAGCCCGCGGCGCGGTCCGCGAGCACCTGCGTGCGCGACTTCGACTGCTGGGCTTCCTCGACGAGGCGCACGATGCCGGCGAGCGCCGTCTCGTCGCCCGTCTTCGTCACCTGCACGCGCAGGCTCCCGTCCTGATTCACCGTGCCCGCGACTACCTCGCTCCCGGGTTCCTTCTCGACGGGCCGGGACTCGCCCGTAATCATCGACTCGTCCACGCTCGAGGCACCCTCGACGACCTCGCCGTCCGCCGGGACGCTCGCGCCCGGGCGAACGAGCACGACGTCGCCCACCCGGAGGTCCGAGGCCGGCACCTCCTCGGTCTCACCGGACTCGGTGACGCGCTCGGCGGTGTCCGGGACGAGCGACGCGAGCTCGTCGAGCGCGCCCGACGCCCGGCGCACCGAGCGCATCTCGATCCAGTGGCCGAGCAACATCACGTCGACGAGCGTGACGAGCTCCCAGAAGAACGGCGTCGTCCCCGGGATGAGGAGGCTCGCGAGCGAGTAGCCGAACGCCACCGTAATCGCGAGCGAAATCAGGAGCATCATCCCGGGCTCGCGGTTCTCGACTTCGGTGCGCGCCATCGAGAGGAACGGCACGCCGCCGTAGGCGAAGACGACGACGGCGAGGACCGGCGTTATCCACGCGCTCCCCGGGAACGTCGGTGCCGCGTAGCCGAGCGTCGCCTGCACGAACTCGCTGAAGACGATGACGGGAACCGAGAGGGCGAGACAGACCCAGAAGCGCCGTCGGAACATCTCCTCGTGGCCCGAATGGTCCGTGTGCGCGCCGTGGTCCTCGTGCCCGCCACCGCCGCCGTGCCCGGCGTGCTCACCGCCGGCACCGTGCCCGTCGTGCGCCGCATGGCCGCCGTGGTCGTGTTCGTCGTGCACTCCATGGTCGCCGTGGTCGCCCGACGGAGCGGCCGCCTCCGCGGCGTCGCCCGCGCCGTCCTCACAGAGGCGACACGGCGGATACGCGTCGACCGGACGCTCGGACTCCGCCTCGGAGTCGGGCCAGTCGCTCATCGTCCACCCCCGGTGGCGTCGCTGTACATACGCGACGCGTCGCTCGGCTAGCTGATAAAAGCGGGAGGCCGTCGCGGCCTAGAGGTCACTCCAGTAGTCGGGTTCGTTCCCGGGCTTCCACTTGATGGTGCAGCCGCGCGACGGCTCGAAGTCGCGTTCGACCGTCTCGCCTGCGAGCACCGTCTCGATGGCGTCACGCATCTCGAAGCCCGGTTCGCCCGACGGCTCCGCGTCCGGCGTGAGCGCGTCGTCGAGTCGGCCGTGGTAGGCGAGGACGAACTCGCCGTCGCGGCGCGCGAAGAGGAACGGGTCGGGCGTGCAGACGGCTCCATAGGCCGCCGCGACGTCTTGGGACTCGTCGCGGAGGTAGGCGTCGTAGTCGATGCGGCCGTCCTCGACCTCCGCCCGCATCCGCTCGAAGGAGTCGTCGGGGTAGGCGTCGGCGTCGTTCGCGTTGATTCCGACGACCGCCACGTCGTCGTAGTCGTCCGCGATGGCGTTCAGAGCGGGGTGTTTCGCCTTCGCGTACGGACAGTGGTTGCAGGTGAAGACGACGAGGAGCGCCTCATTGTCCGCGAAGTCATCGAGCGCGTGCGTCTCGCCGTCGACGCCCCGCAGTTCGAACGACGGTGCTTGGTCGCCACGTTCGAGTTTGCGAACGGATTCTCCGGCCATGTCGCGGCCTACACGAGTCGAGTGGAAAAGTCTTGGTCACGCATCACACACCTACGGCTCAGCGTTCGACTCGGCCGATGAATCCACGCGGAGGAGACATATACGGGGAGCGACTACAAGGCGTGTCAGGGTGGACTACAGGTGTGGCTACGAGTGAGTGGGAGCGAACGACGGAAGGGGAGCCGTGACTAGCGCTCGCTGCCAGTTCGACGCGGGCGTAGCGCTTGCGCTCCTCGGGATGTCGCTCTTCGGCGTGGCGATGGTGCTGTCCGTCCACTCCGGAGCGGACCCGGTCGGCGTCCTCCACGCGGCCTACGTCGGGTCGGCGGCGCTCTTCGTCGCCGCCGGCGGCGGCTGGCTCATCTACACCGGGTGGAACGCGGACGAACAGCGCCGCGTTCTCAGTTGGACGCTCCTCGGCGGAGGCTTCCTCGCCGTCCTCACCTTCCTCAGCCTCCTCGGGCGCGTGACGACGAACGGGCCAATGACGAACCCGGGCTTCTTCGTCCTCCAGTTCACCGTCTTCGGCTGCCTCGGCGGGAGCGTCGTCGGCGGCTATCACACCCGAATGCACCGCGAGATGTCGCGCGCGGCCTCCCACCGCGAGCGCTTCGAGACCGTCGTCCGCAACGTCCCGCTCCCCGTCGTCGTCGCGGACGCCGACCGCACTATCTCGCTGTGGAACGATGCCGCCGAAGACACCTTCGGCTACGCCGCCGAGGACGTCCTCGGCGAGCGCATCCCGCTGATTCCGCCCTCCCACGAGTCCGAGCGCGACGAGTTTTTCGCACGCCTCGAGGCCGGCAACAGCATCGAGGGCGTGCGCACACAACGCCGCCACTGCGACGGCACGCTCCTCGATGTCGAGTTGTGGGCGTCACCCATCACGGACCCCGAAACGGGGAACAACGCCGCCGTCTTCGTCCTCCGCGATTTGACGCGCTCGCTCCTGCTCGAACAGGAGCACGCGGTGCTCGAGCGCGTCCTCCGGCACAACCTCCGCAACGAGTTGACCGTCATCCGTGGGTACGCCGGCGAACTCGAGGCCGACGACGAGGCGGACGCCCGCGCGCTCGACGCGATTCGGGACGCCGCCGACCGCCTCGCCTCGCTCTCCGAACACGTCGATCGCCTCCGCCGCCTCGACGACACCGTCGCGTCCCGCGACGTCGCCGCCATCGTCGTCGAAGTCGCCGAGCAGATGCGCACGCGCCACCCCGAGGCGACCATCGACGTCGAAACACCCGAGGTCGCGTGGGCACAGACCGTTCCCGCGATACGGGACGCCATCGAGGAAGCCATCGAGAACGCCGTCGTCCACGCGGACGACCCCGACCCGGACGTCTCGATCCGCGTCACGCGCGACGCGGAGACGGACAGCATCCACGTCTCCGTCGCGGACTACGGGCCGGGCATCCCGAGCACGGAGTGGGACCCCATCGTCGCCGGCGAGGAGGAACCGCTGAGTCACGGGTCGGGCCTCGGCCTCTGGGTGATGCAGTGGGCGGCGGCGCGCTCCGGCGGCCGCCTCTCGAAGACCGAGCGCGACCCCGAGGGGACGGTGGTCACGCTCTCGCTCCCGAAGACGATGGGGACGGCGACGACGCTGACGCGGGAGCGTGCGGCCGCCGTCGCGGCACGCTTCTCGCGCTGAGCGGGGACACGGGCGCGAGCGGGGAAACACCTTACACGCGCTCCGCCGTAGCGGCCAATCATGTACGACGACATCCTCCTTCCCGTCGACGGCAGCGAGGGCGCGAGTCCGGTACTGCATCACGCCGCCGAGCTCGCCCAGTGGGCCGACGCCACCGTCCGCGTGCTCCACGTCGCGGACACGACGCGCGACAGCGTCACGACGGTCGGCAAGACCGTCGTGGACGCGCTCGTCCAACAGGGCGAGGAAATCGTCGCCGAGGCCGCGGAGACGTTCGAGACGCTCGGCGTCGAGCACGACACGGTCGTCGTACAGGGCGGGCCCGCGGAGACCGTCGTCGAGTACGCCGACGCGGAGGGCTTCGACCTCGTCGTGATGCCGACGCACGGCCGCACGGGCCTCAAGCGCCACCTTCTCGGGAGCGTCACCGAGAAAGTCGTCCGCCTCACCGACGTGCCGGTGCTCACCGCGCGACTGCCGGAAGAGGGCCGAATCGCGTTCCCCTACGAGCGCGTCCTGATTCCGACCGACGGGAGCACGGCCGCGACGCGCGCCGCCGAGCACGGCCTCGCGCTCGCGGACGCGCTCGACGCCACCGTCCACGTCCTCTCCGTCGTCGACGACTACTCGCTCGGCATCGACGTCCGCTCGGTGACGATGAGCGAGGAACTGGAGTCGGCCGCACAGTCCGCCGTGGACGACGTCCTCGCGGACGCGGAGGCGCGGGGGCTGGAGGCCGTCGGCCACGTCGAGCACGGCGCGCCCGCGGACGCGATACGCGACACGGTCGAGGAGACGGACGCTCAGGCCGTCGTGATGGGAACGACGGGGCGGCGCGGCGTCGCGCGCGTCCTCCTCGGGAGCGTCGCCGAACAGACCGTCCGCACCTCGCCCGTCCCCGTCGTGACGGTCCGACACGAGCGCGAGGACTAGAGAGCAGGATTCCGCTTCTTCGACCGAGGCCGCAACACCGTCACTCGCGGTCCCAGAGGTAGACGACGAGCGCGAGTATCCCGCCGAAGAACGTCAAGTACGTGAGTGCGCCGACGGCGACGGCCCACAGCGCGGCATTGCTGTTGTCGCGTTTCTGAGCGTCACTGTACACCCAGTACGCCAACACGAAGGGGATGATGAGGAACAGCAGGCCGATGAGTAGGAGTTCGGGACCACCGGGGAGTCCAGCCTGGAGGGGGACCATACGCCCATTTTCAGCTGATTTGACAAAATACGCACGGCTCATCGCTGTGGCTGTGACATCCTCCCACGACTATCCCGTGGGGGATTCGGAGGTATCTGGTTGTTTACCGTCGGTCTGTGTGTCCGAAGGCTTACTTTTTGATGGGGTAAACACCAAGTCAACTGCCAGTTCTCGGACAGTCATTCACGATGGGAAACCATCGCAACGACAATTACAGAAACGCAGCGTGAGAGCTCAAACGTTGCGGTTTCAGTGGTTGCAAACTGTGCGGCGATTCATCCCACGGCTGAACTCGTGGGTTTTCTCGCCTACTCTGTATAACCGACGCTGAACGGTAGGAGTACCGCCGATAGCTGACGGCAGTCGCGTTTCCCTGAAACAGAGGCGATTCGGCGACGGCGTACTACGACGTCGCGTCGTAGACGCCGTCGATGGCCGTCTCGTGGGCCGTCACCGATATCTCGTCGCCCTCCTCGGGGGTCTCGTCGAGGACGACGGTGACGGCCGTAATCGACCCGCCGGTGAGGAACGACCAGACGCGCCGGAGCGGCGAGGGGTCGCCGCCGCGCCGACAGACAACGACGGTGTGGCCCGCCGCGAGCGCTTCGAGGTCAGGGTCGAAGTCGTGGTCGTCGTGTTCGTCCGGCGGGACGACGTGGAGGACGGTTCCGCGTATCGTCTCGGTCATACGGTGGCGTTCGTCCCGGTGGGGTATCCACCCATCGCCTCGTCACCATGGTGGCCACGACGCTTACGGGCGGCCCGTTCGACGGTTCCCCCGAACGATGAGCGACCTCGAACTCGCGAGTCCCGCGTTCGACGACGGCGCGCCGATACCCCGGGAGTACGGCTACACCGAGGCGGACGTGAACCCACCACTCGAGATCGAGGGCGTCCCCGAGGCGGCCGAGTCGCTCGTGCTCGTCCTCGACGACCCGGACGCCGTCGAGCCCGCCGGGAAGGTGTGGGCGCATTGGGTCGTCTGGGACGTCGACCCCGACCGCGAGCGAATCCCCGAGGACTGGGACGCCGCGAGCGCCACCGAGGGGACGAACGACTACGACGAGCGCGGCTACGGTGGCCCGAACCCGCCGGACCGCGAGCACACCTATCGCTTCCGCCTGTTCGCGCTCGACGACACGCTCGATCTGCCGCCGGGCGCAACGAAGGCCGACGTCGAGGACGCAGTCGAGGGCCATGTCGTCGCACGGGCGACGCTCGAAGGCACCTACGCGCCCTGAGGAAGGGGCGAGTGAGTCCGGGCGAACTTTCTTGTCGGCGGGTAGAGAATTCAGACCATGTCCGGAGCCGAAGACATCGACCCGTCGACGCTCGACTGGTTGACGCTCGATGCGGACGAATCAGTCGTGTGGGCGGGGAAACCCCACAAGAGCAGCCTGATTCCGGCGCTCGTCGTCGGGATTCCACTCGCGATCGTGCTCGTCGGCCTGCTCGTCATCGCCGGCGCGTACTTCCACCGCGAGAACACCCAGTATGTCGTCACGACGGAGGCGCTCTACAAGAAGACGGGCGTGCTCTCGCGGGACGTCCAGCGCATCGACTTCGGGAAGGTCCAGAACACCTCCTACAGTCAGGGGTTCTTCGGCTCGCAGTTCGGCTACGGCACCGTCGACGTCTCGACGGCGGGCGGGTCGGGCGTCGAGATGCAGTTCCAGTCGGTGCCCGACCCTCGTTCGGTCCAGGAGCGCATCAACGAGCGCGTGAAGGCCGCGCGCGGCGAGCGAACCCGAGAGGGCGAGGAGTCGCCGGCGGACGTCCTCGAAGACATCCGCGACGAACTCCGCGCGATTCGGCAGACGCTCGAGGCGCGCGAGGGAGTCGAGACGGCGGGCGTGGAGACGGAGGAGTCGGCGCCCACGAGCAACGAATCGGGCGACGCGACGCCCGATGAGGGCGCGGACGGGACCGAGTCAACGGGCCAATGACGTCGCAGGAGGCGCCGACCCACGACGACATCGACCCGGCAATCCCGCTGGAGTCGGACGAGTCGGTGGTGTGGACGGCACACCCGCGCGTCACGCGCGTACTCCCCGCGGTCGTCACCGGACTCGCGCTCGTCCTCGCCGGCGTCGTCGGCTGGGTCGTCGCGGAGACGGCACTCGCCCTCCTGCTGGTCCCGCTCGGAGTTGCGGGGGCGGGCTGGCGCTACCTCGCCAACCGGAACACCCAGTACGTCGTGAGCGAGGACGCGCTCTACAAGAAGACGGGCGTGCTCTCACGGGCGGTGACGCAGGCGGCGCTCGAAACCGTCCAAAACAGCGCGTACGCCCAGTCACTCACGGGGTCGCTGTTCGGCTACGGCTCCGTCGAGTTCGAACTCGCGGGCGGCGGGAGCCTCGTCTTCCGCGGCGTCCCGGACCCCCGCGAGGTGCGCGCGCTCGTCGACCAGACCACCAAGAGTGACGGCATCGCGGGCGACGCGACGGACGACGGCGTACCGGGCGACGTCGAGCAGTGGCGGGCGATACGCGAGGAAGTCGTCGCGCTCCGGGAGACGGTCAAGCGGCGGGGATGAGTCCCGATTGCGGCGGACGCCATCACCGGCCGCGTCGCCGAATCGCTAAAGGGCCGGCCGGTCGAACGGGGCGCCATGGGGACCATATTCGTCGCCTACGGGGAACCCGAGCGACGGACGGCAGTGCTGGAGTTCGCGGCGCGACAGGCGTCGGCGAGCGGCCACGACCTGTTCGTCTACCACGTCCAGGAAACCGAGGACGCGAGCATCGACGCAGTGCGCGAAGAGGCCGAGGAAACGCTCGAGCGCGTCGCGCCGGACGTCTCGGCGGAGGTCGTCGTCGAGGAGCGCGAGTTCTCGGACGACACGAACGTCTCGCCGAACAAACGCCTCATCGACGCGATTCTGGAGTCCAACGAGGAGTACGAGTACGTCGTGATGGGGGCCGTCGAGCGCACGGCCGTCGAAGGCATCACACACCCGAGCATGACGAAGGCGGTACTGGAGACGCGCGCCGTCCCCGTCATGCTCGTCCCCGTGTAGTCTCCCGCGGCGTGAGAATCAGGGCGTAAACTGACGTGCATAGGGTGTGTAGTGACAACTATGTACACGCAACTGCTCTGTCCGACCGACGGGAGCGACGCCTCATCGGCGGCCGTCGAGGCCGCGGTGACGTTCGCCGCGCAAGTCGAGGCTGACGTCACCATCGTGAACGTCCGGACCGGCGACGGCACCGCGCTCGACGAGTCGGCGATGGTTCCGACGGCCGCCGCGGAGCACGCCGAGAGCGTTGGCGTCGACGTCACGACGGCGACAATCGACGCGGACGGCCCGATTCACGAGGCGATTCTGCGCTACGCCCGCGAAATCGAGGCCGACTGCATCGTCATGGGGACGCACGCCCGCTCGGGCCTCCAGCGGTTCGTCCTCGGGAGCGTCACCGAGATGGTGCTGCGCGAGTCGTCCGTTCCCGTGTTGACGGTCCACGCGGAGACGACGCTGAACCCCGACATCGAGACCCTGTTGGTGCCGACGGACGGGAGCGACTGCGCCGAGGCCGCCGCACGGGACGCAATCGACCTCGCGCGGGCGACGTGGGCGACGCTCCACGTCGTCCACGCCGTCGACCCCGGGGCGTTCGGCGCCGAACTCTCCGAGAGCGCGCTCGACGCTATCGAGGAAGCGGGCGTGCGCGCGGTCGTGTCGCTCGCCGACATCGCGGAGACGAACGACGTCCGGGAGGTTGAGACGGCGGTGCTGAACGGGACCCCCGCCCGCACCGTCGTCGACTACGCGCACGAGCACGACGTGGACTGCATCGTCATGGGGACACACGGCCGCACGGGCCTCGAACGCCACCTCGTCGGGAGCGTCACCGAGCGCCTCGTCCGCCTCTCGGACGTCCCCGTCCTCGTGACGCCGAACCCGGCGAACACGACGGCGGAGTGACGCGTCGCGCGCGCCGACGGAAGGGTTGATTGCGGAGGCGAGGAAAGACCGGGACGTACTCGCGATGTCTGACTCCGCACTCGCCGACCACGTGCCCGCCGCGACCGCCGTGTTGAGCGTCGCCTCGCTCGCGCTCGTCTTCGGCGCCGTCTTCGAGGTGATTCCGAGCGCCGTCCTCCCGGGCGCGCCCGACTGGTTCCTCTCGCTGATACCGACGCTGAACGCCGCCGTCTGTCTCGTCGCGTTCGCCGTCGTCGCGCTCGGATGGCGCCACATCCGTCGCGGGGACGTCGCACGCCACCGGCGCGCGATGCTCGCCGGCCTCGGCCTCTTCGCGCTCTTCCTCGTGCTCTACCTCTACCGGGTGAGCCTGCGCGGGCCGACGTCGTTCACCGGGCCCGCAGTCGTCGAGCAGTACGTCTATCTGCCCGTGCTCGCGATTCACATCTTCCTCGCCATCGTCTGCATCCCGCTGCTCTACTACGTCGTCCTGCTCGGACTCACGCGCGACGTCGCCGAAATCCCGCGCACGAACCACGCGCGCGTCGGCCGCGTCGCGGCGGCGCTCTGGCTGGTCTCCTTCGGCCTCGGCGTCGTCGTCTACGTCCTCCTTCACGTCGTCTGGTAGCGCACCCCGAGGAGGGTTCTTGGTCGTGCAGGCCGAACACAATACCATGCAAGAAACGACGCCGGCAGTCGTCCGACTCGACGACACTGACGACCTCGACGACCTCCTCGAGCGCGAGGACCGCGTCCTCCTCGACCTCTACACCTCGGGATGCTCGCTCTGCAACGCCATCGAGCCCGTCCTCGGCAACGTCGCCCGCGCCCGCGACGACGTCACCGTCGCGATGGCGAACGCCGGCGACGACCTCGACTTCGTCGAGCGCTACGACGTCCGCAGCGTCCCGACGCTCGTGCTCTTCGAGGACGGCGAGGTCGTCGCGAAACTCGCCGAGGGGTTCCAGGGCGGCGACGCCATCGAGTCCTTCCTCGACGAGAACTGACGCACGACGCGTGTGGCGGGGAATTCGCCACCCGAACGCCGTCTACCTTTTTCACGCTCGTCAGCGCCACGAGCGGCCGCGAACGGGCCGCCGGAGCGCGACGTCGAAACGCTCGGCCCGCCAGAGCGCGGCGACGAGCAGGAGCGCGCCGAGCACGGGGAGCCAGTTGGCGAACGCGAGGTTGACGAGGCCCCAGAGGAGGACGAAGCTCACGAGGTCATCGAGAACGAACGCGCAGGTTTCGAGGCGCCGGCGAAGCGGGGCGACGTCGAACGCGGCCTCAAGGGCGAGCGCCGCGACTGTCGCGGAGAGCACCCAGCCGGCGTAGTTCGAGAGCGGGACGCCGTAGTAGACGCCACCGCCGCCGTACGCCCAGAAGCCGAGCGCCACCGCGCCCGGGTCGAGGACGGCGTCGATGCCGACGACAACGAGGACGACGGCGGGGACGCGAAGCCGCCAGTCGGCGGCCGCGTCGCCGAGCACCAGCACGGTGAGGAGGAAGGCGTTGACGACGAGCGGCACGAAGAACAGCGGGAGCGCGAGCGGGACGCCCGCGACCATCGGCCCGAGTTCGACGCCGTAGGCGAACGCGCCGTACGGCCAGCCGGTCGTGGTGCCGACGTACTCGATGCCGTAACTGTACGCGCAGAGGCCGGCGAGTGCGCCGACGGCGCGCCGGTCGAGGAGCGGCGCGAGGCCGGCGACGAGCGGGAGGCGCAACATGAGCGTCCCGGCGACGAGCGCGACGGGACTGAACGCGATTTCGGGCGGGAGAAAGCCGTACGCACCCGCGAGGAGCGACAGCGCCCCCATGACGGGCGCGACGACGGCGAGCGTGAGGCGGTTCGCCTCGACGAACGCTTCGAGGCGGCGCTCAACCGCACCGCGTGCGGGCAGGTGGCGCGCGAGTCGTCGCTCACGCATTGACGACACCCCACAGGCCGCCCAGTGTCAGTATCGCGCCGACGGCGGCGTTGATGGCAGGGAACCACCAGTACGCCCGGTCGATGGCCACGTCACCGACCCGGAGGCCGAGCGCGAGGAGCGGGTAGACGCCGAGGAGGAGGCCGGCCCGCACGTCGAGCATGCCGAAGACGGCGGCGGCGAGGAGCCAACACGCCCCGCAGTAGGCGATTGCGCCCGTCTCGCCAAGGACGGTGGCTGTCGTGCGGATGCCGGCGCGGCGGTCCGGGCCGATGTCCGGGATGGCCGAGAAGGTGTGCATCGCCATCGTCCACAGCCACCCACCGACGACGGCGAGCACGGGCGGCAGGTGGCCGGTGAGCGCGGCGTAGGCGGCGACGCCGGGGAGGACGTAGAGGCCGTTCGAGAGCGAGTCGAGCGGCGGCCGGGTCTTCAGGCGCGGCGGCGCGCTGTACGCCCATCCGAGGGCGAGGAACGCCAGTAGCCACGGCGCGGCGGGCGGAAGGGCGACGGCGAGCGCCACCCCGAGAAGCGCGCTGACGGCGACGGCCCCCAGCAATAGGGAGTCGCCGCGATAGCGCACTTCCTTGTCCTCCTTCTTCGGGTTCTCTCGGTCGACGTCCGCGTCGAAGACGTCGTTGACGCCGTAGAGGTAGACGTTCGCCGGCAGGAGGAAGTACGCGAGGAGCGCGAGCGACGCCGGTGCAAGGAGGTTCCCGACCGTGTTCGCCCCGTACGCGACGCCGACGAGCGCGGGCCCAGCGAGGTAGAGCCAGAAGCGCGGGCGCGACTGGGCGAGGAGGCGACGAACCCGATTCATCGGGCGTCGTCGAGGACGGCGGTCGCGGCGTGCTCGCCGCTGATGAGGCACATCGGGACGCCGATGCCGGGCCGCGTGAACCCGCCAGTGTAGTAGAGGCCGTCGAGGGCGTCCGAGCGATGGTCGGGACGCAGCGGGCCGGTCTGCCGGAGGGTGTGCGCGAGGCCGAGCGCCGACCCCTCGGTGGCGTTGTAGCGCGACGCGAAGTCGGAGACCGAGAACTGTTCCTCGACGACGATGCGGTCGCGCAGGTCGACACCGGTGTTCGTGGCGATGTCGTCCAGCAGTCGGTCGCGGTAGGCCGCGCGGGTCTCCTCGTCGTCGTCGAGGCCGGGCGCGATGGGGACGAGCGCGAAGAGGTTGCTGTGGCCGTCGGGCGCGACGGTGTCGTCCGTCTTCGAGGGCGCACAGAGGTAGTAGGCGGGGTCGTCGGGCCACGCCGGCTCGTCGAAGATGGCCTCGAAGTGCGGGTCCCAGTCCTCGGGGAAGACGAGGGTGTGATGGGCGAGTTCCTCGACGTCACCCTCGACGCCGAGGTAGACGAGGAACGCGGACGGCGCATACGTCCGCGACTCCCAGTAGTCGGCGTCGTACTGGCGGTTCTCGGGCGCGAGGAGGTCCTGCTCGGTGTGGGCGTAGTCGGCATCGGAAACGACGACGTCACTCGTGAGGAGTTCGCCGCCCGCGAGTTCAGTGCGCATCGCGCCGCGCGTCCCCCGGACGGCCGTCACTTCCTCACCAGTTCGGTAGGTCACGCCGCGCTCGCGCCCGAGGTCGGCGACCGCGTCCACGACGGCGCCGAGGCCGCCCTCGGGGTAGTAGACGCCGAGGTTCAGGTCGACGTGGCTCATCAGCGTGTAGAGCGCGGGTGTGTTCGTCGGCGACCCACCGAGGAAGACGAGCGAGTACTGGACAAGCTGCTGGAGTTTCGGGTGCTCGAAGTACTCCGCGACGTGCTCCTGCATCGAGGAGAGCAACCCGAGGCCGTGGGCGTTCCGAATCACGTCCCAGTCGACGTAGTCCCGGAAGCGCGGCCGGTCCGTGTAGACGAAGTGCTCCATCCCCACCTCGTAGGCCTCCTCGGACTGCGCGAGGTAGTCGCGCAGGGCGTCGCCCGCGCCAGCCTCGTAGGACTCGAACACGTCCTGCATCTCGTCGACGTCGCCAGTGACATCGACGGGATCACCGTGTTCTCGCGGCTCGTCGCCGCTCGAATCGTTCGAGGCGCGACGCGCCTCGGTATCCTTGAAGTAGACCCGGTAGTGCGGGTCGAGGCGTTCGAGGTCGTAGTAGTCCGCGGGTTCGCGGTCGAAGTGGGCGAAGAAGCGCTCGAAGACGTCCGGCATCAGGTACCACGACGGCCCCATGTCGAAGCGGAAGCCGTCGCGTTCGAGGACGCTCGCGCGCCCGCCGAGCTGGTCGTTCCGCTCGACGACGGTGACGTCCCAGCCGGCGTCCGCGAGGAAGCACGCCGTCGCGAGGCCGCCGAACCCGCCGCCGACGACGGTGGCCGTGCGGTCGCTCACTCCCAGACCCCCCGGAGCGTCGCGACGGCGTTCCGCGCCCGCGTCCGAACCGAACGGGCGGCGCGCCGCGTGCGGCGGCCGGGCCCGCTCCCATCGACTTGCGGAACCGCGCTCGCGGCGTAGAACGTCTCGACGGGGTCGCCCGTCCGCCACCAGTGGTAGGCCGTCGCGGCGACGAGGCGGAGGCGTCGAGATTTCGATAGCGTCCGCCGTTCGGAGAGCGTGTCGTAGCCGTGCTCGCGGATGACGCGGTGGTGGTCGGCGTAGAGCACCGCCGAGAGCAGGACGGCGAACTGGCAGTCGTCGGGGAGGAACTCGATGCCGGCGACGCCCTCCCGATAGAGGCGTTCGGTGCGCCGGAGTTCCGCGCGCATCAGTGCCGCGAAGCGCTCGGAGAACGCGCAGTCCTCGATCTCCGCGACGGTGACGCCGTGCTCTTCGAGGCGCGCCGTCGGGACGTAGACCCGACCGTAGTCCCGGACGTCCTCGCGGACGTCGCGCAGGAAGTTCGTGAGTTGGAACGCCTCGCCGAGCGCTCGCGCGTGTGGGCGCGCCGCCGCGACGTCGGCCTCGTCCATCCCGCCGTCGGCCGCCATGACGTCCATCAGCATGTAGCCCACGGCGACGGACGATCCGCGCAGGTACTCGGCGAGGTCGTCGTGGGTCTCGTAGCGCCGCGTCTCGAGGTCCATCGCCATCGCGTCGAGGAACGTCTCGACTTCCTCGTCGGGAATGTCGTAGCGGGCGGTGAGGTCGCGGAAGGCCTCGAGGACCGGGTCGTCGGTGTCCGCGCCGTCGAGGACGGCCGCGCGTATCTCGGCGAGTTCGCGGCGCTGGCGCTCCGGGTCACCGTCGGGGTCGTCGACCACGTCGTCCGCCACGCGGAAGAACCCGTAGAGGACGTAGGTGGCGCGACGGACGCGCCGGGGGAGGAGGCGCGTCGCGAGGTGGAAGGTGGGGCCAGTTCGCTGCTGTATCGCCTTGCTCTCGGCGACGTCGTCGGGAGATACCATGATTCGAGCACGGCCATCACACTCGGCGCGCGGCGTCGTGTGGGCGTGGCGTACCGTACACCTACTCAGGGCGGTTGTAAGAGACCACTACCCGACTAGTAAGGTATCACCGTTCGAAGGCCGCGGCGAACACCTTCTGCTCGGCGGCCCGGAGGTGCTGGTGGAACGTCGAGCGCGAGATGCCCATCGACTCCGCGAGCGCCTCGCCGGTCACCGAGCGGTTCGCGTCGTAGTAGCCCGAGAGGTAGGCCTTCTGGAGCGCGGTGAACTGCCGCGTGGTGAGCAGGTCCTCGAGGCCAGCGAAGGCGTCGCGCTCCGCCGTCGGCGGGCGTTCGTCCTCCCGGTACGCGACCACCTCGACGCCGGGGTAGCGCTCGCGCACCCGCTCGACGGCCGCGCGGACGTCCGCACTCGCGGAGAAATCGACGTGGATGCGGCCCTCGCCGCCAGCGGCGTGCATCTCCCTGACGCGCGCGCCGCGTTCGGCGAGCTCGCGGACGAACGAGTCGCCGCGGAGGCGGAACTCGAAGAGGCCGGTCTCACCCGCGTCGCCGACGACGCCCGCGGATGCGACGGCCGGGACATCGGCGGCCGCCGCCAACACCGCCTCGGGGTCGGCGTCCACGTCGAAGAAGAGCAGGGGCGCGTCCGACTCCTCGACCATCCCGCGGTAGTCGAACGTCCCGTCGACGCGCGCGGAGAGGTCGACGACGAACAGCGAGTCGTCCGACACCGCGAACTCGACGGCGACCTGCCCGTCGTCGGCGATGAGCCGGCGGGACTCGCGCGCGCTCAGCGCCGTCGCAACGGTGCGCCCGAGGGCTTCGAGCACGGTCAGCTCCGACTCGTCGAGTGCCGCCGACGTCGGCGTGGCGACGACGAGCACGCCGTAGGTCGTCTCCCGATAGCGCAGCGGTATCGCGGCGACGCCGCCGACGTCGAGGGCCGGGAGATAGTCGTTCGCCCGCGGGCCGGTGACGTGCTGGACCGTCCCCGTCTCGACGGCGTTTGCCACCGGGCTGTCGGGGTCGTCACGGTCGACGGCGAGCGCGTCGGCCGCGACGTCCGCGTCGCCCTGCCACGCGTGGGGGCGGACGACGCCGGTCGCGTGGTCGACGTCGCCGATCCAGACGAACGAGTAGGTGTCGACGGCGGCGAGGCGCTCGCAGACGGCCTCCTCGACGCTCGCGCGGCCGTCCGCGCTCACCACGGCCTGCGTCACGTCGCCGACGACGCCCTCCAGTCGGTCGAGGAAGCGCGCGAGGTGCGCGCGCTCGCTCTCGAGAGCAGCCTCGGCCTCGACGCGGGCGGTGACGTCCGTCTGGAACCCGACGAAGTGCGTCACCTGCCCGTCGTCGTCGCGCAACGGCGCGACTGTCACTTCGTTCCAGAACGCCTCGCCGTCCGCGCGGTAGTTGCGGAGGACGACGGTGGTCGGTTCGGCGGCGGCGATGCCCTCGCGGAGGTCGGCGACGGCGTCCGGGTCCGTCTCGGGACCCTGGAGGAACCGGCAGTTCCGCCCGAGGACGTCCTCGCGGGCGTAGCCGGTGACGCGCTCGAAGGCGTCGTTGACGTAGACGAGCGGGTTGTCGGGTCGCGTCGGGTCCGTGATGGTGATACCGACCGGCGCCGCCTCCATCGCCCGGAGTCGCACGTCGGCCACCGGCACGTCGGGCGCGTCCATGGGTACCAGTAGGGCGAGGCGGTACAAATGGATGGTTCCACCACCCATGAATAGACGATATTGCCGTGATTCGGGAGATATAAGTACATACGAAGGACAATCAAAAGTATGAGCGAAGAAAGTCCCATTAATTCGGCGGAGAAAACGGACGATTGCGGAGTAGGGGCTGGTGCCGGGACGGTCGACGCGGCGGACGGCCCGCGTCGCGACGTCGAGGTCACCGCTGAACCGACGCCGCCGCCTGTCCGCGGCGTCGTCGAGGAGGCCGACGACGGCGAGGTGTTCACGCTCTACCCGCCGGACGTCCCGAACGCGGCGCTCACGACGACGTGGATGTCGGCCCACGAGGGGGCGTACGTCTCGCTCGCCGACTACCGGTGAGGCGTCAGGCCGACTCCAACCAATCCCACGCCTCGTCCATCTCGTCCTCGTCGAAGTAGCGCAGGTCAATGCTCGTGAGGTGGTCCTCGACGTCGGTCACCCACTCGAGGAGGCGACTGTCGCCGACGACGGCGTAGCGCCCGATGTCGTCGCCGTGCTCCAACCAGAAACCGATGTCCTCGTCGAGCGCGTCGAGGTCCGGGCGCGGGACGTCGGGCATGTGGACGAGTATCTGCACCGCCCCCTCCTCGGCGATGGTCGTCTCGATGTCCTCCAGAATCGCCTCGAGCTCTGCCTCGCTGAGTTCGTCGCCGACCTCGTACCCGAGGACGTCGCCGCCGCTCCGCTCGAGTCGCCGAATCATGAGCGGGGCGACGCCCGGCAGCCGCAAAGGCCTTCGGGGCGCACCGCCCCCAAGGTTTGTCCGACTGCCGCGCGACGCCACGGACATGACGCTCTTCGAGACGCCGGACGGCCAACCCGTCACGGACGGGGATTACGTTATCGTCCTCGACGCCCACGGGACCGTCGAGCAAGCCAACCGCTTCGACGCCGGGGAGCGCGTCGTCGACATCGAGCCGGTGCGCGACGTGGACGAGTACGCGTCCGGTGTGTTCGAGCGCGAGCGCGGCAACTGGATGACGGAGCGTTACGCCGACGACTACCCGCCGGAGGAGTACGACTACGAAGTGCGTAGTCGCCTCGACGAGGACCTCACGGAACGCCTCGGCCTCTAGCGCCCGGCCGCCGACACCGGGATGTCCGCCGTTCTCGTCGCGACTCGAGTCAGGTGCCGAGTCGTGTGTGTCGCGTGCCGTCGAGCACCCGCTCCACCGACGGAGGCGGCGACAGCTCAGTCCGACAAACTATATATTGAGATGAGAGGTCGGAGCGGACAGCCAGCGAAACGACCGTGACGTTACGCGTCGAGGTGCTCGTCGGCCCACGTTTCAATTGCGTCGAAGACCGGCGCGAGCGCGCGTCCACGGTCCGTCAACTGGTAGTACGTCGCGATGGGGCGGTCCTCGACGCGCCGCGCGACGAGGCCGTCGTCGCCGAGGTCGCCGAGGACGCGCGAGAGCGTGGACGGACTGCTCTCAGTGCGCTCCTCGAGTTCACTGAAGCGCAGTTCGTCGTCGCGGAGGGCGTGGAGAATCCGGAGGTGCCACTCCGAACCGATCGTCTCCGCGAACGTGCGTATTGCTCGTTCTCGTCTCTGCTCGTCCGGTAGTGCTGCCATACTCTGAAACAGGGGAATATACGGATGGTTTCGGCGCGCGTGCGCCGACGCAGTTCTGTCGCCGACGACCGTCGGGTCGTCCTATCAGAGTTCGGGGACGTCCGACGGCATATCGAAGTCGTGATAGTACTCGCCCTTCTCCTTGGAGAGGATGTCGAGGACGGCGGCCGCGCCGTCGCCGACGGCGATGGCGGCCTGCCACTTCGTGTCCCGACCCATCGCACCGGTCGCGTAGACGCCCTCGATGGACGTCTGCATGTCGACGTTCACGTCGACGACCTCCTCGTCGGTGAACTCACAGCCGAGGTCCTCGGCGAGGTCGCGGTTACCACCGGTCGCGAGGACGACGTAGTCGGCCTCGTACTCGCCCTCCTCCGTGGTGAGGGCGAAGCCGTCGTCGGTCTGCTCGACGCTCGTGACTTCCTCGTTCTCGTGGAGGTCAGCGCCGCGGGCCGTCGCCTGCTTCTGCGCGATGTCGATGAACGTCATCCCGTCGATGGAGCGCACGCCCGGGTAGTTGAAGAGGTGCGCCTTGTGCATCCACGTCTCGTCGGTGTCGAAGACGACGGTCTCGAGGTCGTTCTTCGCGGCGAACTGTGCGGCGCTCAGACCGGCGGGACCTCCGCCGACGACTGCTACGTCTACCATACGTGCCAGTGGTAGCGCCGACGTAAAGAAGTTTACCATCTGGTCAAAGGTCGTAGAGTCGTCCCTGTCCCTCGAGACAGGCGCGACCCACATAGTCCCTCGCTGTACACGGATACAGTTGTAATTCCGAGATGTACCAGATGGTCAAATAGCCCGGGGTCGCGGCGAGTCGCGCGCAGGACACAGCGTATTGGTACGCCCGGAGCGAACTCGAGGACATGACCACCACTGGGACGCGCGTCCTCGCGCAGGGGACGTTCGACCTGCTCCACCCCGGCCACCTCCACTACCTGCGGGAGGCCGCGACCCACGGCGACGAACTCCACGTCGTCATCGGCCGTCACGCCGGCGCGGAGAGCGAGAAGCAGCCGCTCCTCCCCGCGCACCAGCGCCGCGACGTCGTCGCCGCCCTCGACGTCGTGGACGACGCCCACCTCGGCCACCCGACGGACATCTACGCCCCGCTCGAAGACATCGATCCGGACGTCGTCGCCATCGGCCACGACCAGCCGTTCGACGTCGCCGGCCTCGAAGCCAGCCTCGCCGACCACGGCTTCGACGCGAGCGTCGTCCGCATCTCCGCGCTTGAGGACCCGACGGACGAGCGCGAACTCCACGCGACGAGTGCCATCGTCGAACGAGTCCTCGACGAGCGTGCGTGACCTGACTGTAGGCGCCTACAGGAATCCTTCTTAGGCGTGTACCCGCTAGAGCCGTGTATGTCTACGGCAGCCACCACCCCGACGGTCGAAGTCACCGAAGACGCCGCCGCGCAGGCGCTCTCGCTTCTCGACGGTGAGGACATGGACACGGACGTGGCAGGCCTGCGCCTCTTCGTCCAGCAGGGCGGCTGTGCCGGCCTCTCCTACGGGATGCGTTTCGACGACGCGCCCGAGGACGACGACGACGTCGTGGAAGCGCACGGCCTCCGCGTCTTCGTCGACCCGGCGAGCGAGGAGTACATCGCCGGCTCCGTCCTCACCTACGAGACCGGCCTCGAGAGCGCGGGCTTCGACGTCGAGAACCCGAACGTCGCCCGGGAGTGCGGCTGTGGCGAGTCCTTCCGGACGTGAACGACCACGGGACGCACGGTGAGTGACGTGTCCGACGTGTCAATGGCGGGCCACGCCCGCGTCGTCGGGCGCTTGCGTCCCGGGGACTGCGTGCGCGGCCGTCTCAGTGATGGCGCGACGTTCGACGCCGACGTCGTCGCCACGGAGCGCGGCCCGGCGGGCGTCCGCGTCGTCCTCGTCCCCGCGGGCGTGAGTCCGGCCGGGACGCGCTGGCGGCTCCGCGTCCCCCGCACCAGCGACGGCTGGCGGGCGACGCGCTTCGAGACCCAGAACGCGGGCGACTGGGTGACGCACGGCGTCGTCGTAGAGCTCAGACGCCGCTGCGAGTAGGAAGAGAGTTAGAAGACGAACGGGCCCTGCTGGCGAATCGGCTCGTCGTGAGGTTCGCCGGCGACGGCGACGAGGCGGAGCGTCCCCTCGTCGCTCGCCACCTCGACGTCGCGGTCCTCCGTGACGGGGAGGACGTCGCCGACGCCGAACTCGCTCCCGTCGACGGTACCCTCGCCTTCGACGCCGTAGAGGAAGCCCGACCAGCCCTCGGGGCGCGTCCACGTCCACGAGTCCGTGACGTGGACGTCGAGGTACTCCATCTCGGTGTAGAGCTCGATGGGCGAGCCCTCGCCGATGACGGTGGTGACGGTCGCGCCCTCGCGTTCCTCCGTGGGGAGGTCCTCGCTGGTGGCGTCGACGTAGTCCGGGTCGGCCTCCTTCTCGGAGCGCGGGAGGTTCACCCAGAGCTGGAGGCCGTTGCAGGCCTGCCCGTCCGCAGGGAACTCGGAGTGCCGGATGCCGCTCCCGGTCGTGATGCGCATGACCTCGTCCTCGTAGGCGGTGTGCTCGACGCCGAGGGAGTCCTCGTGGTCCATCCCGCCCTCGATCATGTAGGAGACGATTTCGAACCCCTTGTGCGGGTGCATCGGGAATCCCTTGTCGGGGTCGATGTAGAAGCGCTCGAAGAGGACGAACGGGTCGAGGTTCGCCGGGTAGTTGTCGGTCGGGAACGCCCGGTTCGAGTTCACGCCCGTCCCGTGGCGGACGGTCTGCCCCGCGACCGGGTCGTCGGGACTGCGCGCTGTCTCGTCTGTAGCCATACACGACCTGACGTACTCACTACTGATAAGCATCTCGTATTCGGAAGTCGTGAACAGACAATATCCGGATAGTATGTTTCTTGAAGTCGGATTTAAACGGCTCTATTCTCTGATTTCGAGATCTTGAGTATTTATCACTCTACCTACTCAAACGCGCTACAGAGAACGTTCATATCCGTCCCGTGTATAGACGGAAGTGCACATGAGCGACTACGAACTTCCGCCGCTTCCGTACGACTACGACGCGCTCGAACCGTCCATCAGCGAACAGGTGCTCAACTGGCATCACGACACGCACCACCAGGGCTACGTGAACGGCTGGAACTCCGCCGAGGAGACGCTCGCCGAGGCCCGCGAGGAGGGCGACTTCTCCGGCTCCGCGAGCGCCATCCGCAACGTCACGCACAACGGCTCCGGCCACATCCTCCACACGCTCTTCTGGCAGTCCATGAGCCCCGAGGGCGGCGACGAGCCCGAGGGCGCCCTCGCGGACCGCATCGAGGAGGACTTCGGTAGCTACGAGGCGTGGCAGGGCGAGTTCGAGGCCGCCGCGAAGGCCGCCGGTGGCTGGGCGCTCCTCGTCTACGACACGCACGCGAACCGCCTGCGCAACCTCGTCGTGGACAAGCACGACCAGGGCGCACTCTGGGGCGCACAGCCCATCCTCGCGCTCGACGTCTGGGAGCACTCCTACTACTACGACTACGGTCCCGCCCGCGGCGACTTCATCGACGCCTTCTTCGACGTCGTCGACTGGGAGGAGCCCGCCGCGCGCTACGAGCAGGCCGTCGAGCGATTCGAGTAACGCGGCAACCGAGCGCCAGCGAGGGCGCCGCGAGAACGCGAGCGCCCGTCGACGCTCGCGAGTCGGCCCACTTCACGTTCGACGGTTGGCATTCTTTTCGGGGCCGTCCGGCCCCGTTTTCACGTTCGAGGAGCAGCGGCGCCGCTCGATGGACCGGCGAACCACGGGAGAAGTAGTTACTGCGCGAGGCCCTCAACGACGGCGGTGTCGACGACGGTGCCGTCGTCGTCGACGAGCACCTGGAGTTCGTCGCCGTCACAAGGGAGCGCGAGTTCGACGCGGAGTGGGTCCTCGGAGACGACGGTCGTCCGGGTGTCGCTGACGCACCAGTCGAAGTGCCAGAACGGTTCGGTGCTGAGGTCGACGTCGCGGTCAGCGAAGAAGACGAGGACGGGCGCGGCATCGAGGAGAGTGACGCCGAGCGTGGACTGGAGACGGTAGTTGCAGCGCTGACAGACGTGTTCGACGGCGACGTCGAGGTCGTCGTCCTCGGGGTCGCGGAGGACGCTCGTCTCGACGGTGCCGGTGCATTCGGGGCAGACGCCGTCGGCGGCGAGACAGTAGTGGTGGCGGACGTAGTGGTGGAAGGCCTGCAGGAGGTCGTCGGTGGAACGGTCGTCGAGGCCGCCGGAGGGGAAGGGATAGCTGACCTGGATGGCCCCGCAGTCGGTACAGCCGATGGTGAGGGTGTCGTCGACGTACCAGCCGTGGAGGTCGCTCTCGCAGTTGTAGCAGGCCCCGCTGGCGGGGAAGAAGCCGAGTTGCGCGCGCTCGGTGAGCGTCCCGGTGAAGATGGCGCTGACGACCTTCCGGCCGGGGGAGCGGAACTCGTAGCCGTCGTCGCCCTGCTTGACGAAGTGACCGGTGAGCTGGCGGAGGTGGTAGCTGAAGTTCGCGCTGTCGTCGATGTCGACGTGCTCGAAGAGGTCGGTGAAGCTGACTGGCTCGTCGTCGGCACCGAGTTCGAGGAGCGCGCGGAGGATGTCGACGCGCGTGTCGTTGCCGAGGACGGAGAACACCTCTGAGGGAAGCATCCGTGATTCGGTCCGCGGGACCGGCGTCTCGGCGCGGTCGCTGTCCGCCTCGGCGTCCGCGCCCGCGTCGGCCGTCCGGTCGAACTGACTCATACCCGGCCTATCGTTAACCGAGTGGTAAAGCCTATCGGGAGACGGAAGCGGCGGTGTTGACCAGATGGTCAACACTTTTGTCCGTCGGGCCCCGAATCCGAACCGGCATCACGCCGATGCCGTCGGTGTTCGGGGCGGCGTGACATGGGCACGTCGCGACGGCACTCCACAGGGCGCTGCCACCACGCCGCGCCGTCCGCCTCGGACACCACACTTTTGCCGACCGTTACCGTACCTGACAGCATGGTCGACGGCACCAAAATCACCGACCTCGAGGAGGTCCCGCTCCGCGGGTCGTACCTCTTCACCGCCGAGGACATGTTCACGAACGAGGAGGAGGTCATCCTCGTGCGCTGCGACGACGACCCGGGCGTCGAGGCGTGGGTGAACAACTGCCCCCACGAGAGTCAGCGCTTCGACCGGGGTGAGGGCGCGCCGATGCGCGACGGCGAAATCATCTGCCCGAAACACGGGTCGCTCTTCGACGCCTGCACGGGCGAGTGCGACAACGGTGAGGCCGCCGGGACGACGCTCCCGGACGTCGAAATCGCCGTCGAGGACGGCGCCGTCTACCTCACCGACGACGACTACACCTACCTCCACGCCGGTCCCGCCGAGGAGGACGTGGGGCCGGGCTCGACCTCCCACCTCTCCTTCTGACGTGTCTCCGAGACGCTCATAAGGCGGACTCTCGTACGGGCGAGTATGCCCCCCGCGAACGAGACCGCGTCGTCTCCTGACACGCGCGAAGCCATCATGGAGGCGACGTTCCGCGCGCTCAGCAAACACGGCTACACGGACCTGCGCGTGCGCGACATCGGCGAGGAGTTCGAGAAGAGTCGAACGCTCATTCACTACCACTTCGACGGAAAGCACGATCTCATCTCGGCGTTCCTCGAGTATCTCGTCGAGCAGTACGAGGACCAACCGGCTGTCGAGGTGACCGACCCGTGGGACGCCCTCGAAGTGCGCATCGAGCAGTGTCTCCTCGGCCCGGACCTCGGCACGGAGTTCGACCACTGGGAGCGCATGACCGTCTACCACGAGCTCTTCTCGCAGGCCCAGCACAACGAGCGCCACCGCGACGTCTTCAACGAGCACTACGAGGTGCTCCGCGGGAACATCAGCGAAGTCCTCCAGGAGGGCATCGAGCAGGGCGCGTTCCGCGACGTCGACGTCGAGGACGTCGCCCAACTCATCACGGACGTCATCCACGCCGCGCGGGCGCGCAAAATCTCGCTCGGCCACGACGACGCCCCCGAGCAGGCGCTGCGCGCCGTCGACGAGTTCGTCCTCCCGACACTCGAACCCGAGGACGGCGGCCGATAACGCAGTCGTTCCGGGGGTTCGGCATATCCCAACACGGTCTTCTTGTGTCTCCGCGACCCACATAGTGGCGATGCGCGAGTTCGCCTTCACCGTCACCTACGAGCCGGGCGTCGACGAGTTGATGGACGTCTTCATCGAGCACCCGGGCCTCTCCTCACACACCATCTCCTGTCACGCGACCGAGAACACGATGTGGCGCGTCGACGAAGTGACCGGACCCGAGGACGCGCTCGCGGCGTACGACCGCGTCATCGAGAACCTGACGCGGTGTTCGAGCCTCCGCGGAATGGGCGGGTGCGAGATCGATTGGCGCTACGAACTGCTCGACGCGGACGCGACGAGTCGCGTCATCTACTCCCAGCAGACCGAGGGGCCGGGCTGTCGCTCGATTCCCTACCTCGTCGCCTCCCGCCTCGGCGACGGCGTCCTCCTGCAGGCCGAACAGCGCGGCAACGAGTACGTCTGGCGCATCCTCGCGGAGGACGACGTCGCGATGAGCGGCGTCTACGACGAACTCAGCGAGCACCTCCGCGACGGCCTCAGCGTCTCGTTCGACCACGTCGAGCGCGCGCCGAACTGGGCGGAGCGCCAGACGCCCGACGAGACGCTCACGCCGACCCAGCGCGAGGCGCTCGAACTCGCCGTCGAGCACGGCTACTACGAGCAGCCGCGTCGCAACTCCATCCAGGAAATCGCGCGCATGGAGGACATCCCGACGTCCACCCTCCAATATCGGGTGAACCGCGCGGAGAGCGCGCTCATCCAGTCGTTCTTCGGCGACGCCGCGGACGAGGACGCGACGGAGGCGCGTGCGGCGGCGCCGACCCAGTGAGTTGGTGGCGGCGGGCCGAGCGCGGGACGGGTCGGCGCTCGCGGCGGGGTTCGCACCGTCTTGCGATATGCCGAACGAATTCCTAACTCGCCGACGGCACAAGCAGGAGGTGTCCATGACAGACGACACGGCGCAGTCCAGTTCGAACGTCTCACGACGGAACTACCTTCAGGCGGGCGCCGCCGGCCTCGCCGCCGTCGCGTTCTCCTCCTCGGCGACCGCCAAGGAGGGGAAGGCGAAGGGCAAGGGCAACGGGAACGGTCGCGGCAACCGGAACTCCGTCCTCATCAAGGGCGGGACGGTCGTCACCGTCGACGAGGACTACGGCGTCCAGCGCGACACCGACGTCTACGTCGAGAACGGCGAGATTCGCCACATCGGCGACGACCTGCAGGTGCCGGCGGCGGACGTCATCGACGCGAGCGACAGCATCGTCGTCCCCGGGTTCGTGAACGCCCACCTCCACACGTGGGAGGCCGGCGTGCGCGGCATCGCCGGCGACTGGACGTTCATGGAGTACCTCGAGAAGATGCTCGGCAACATCAGCAGCCACTACCGACCGGAGGACGCCTACCTCGGCAACCTCTTCGGCGCGGTCATGCAGCTCAACGCCGGGACGACGACGGTGCTCGACTGGTTCCACATCGCGAACACGCCCGAGCACTCCGACCGCGCCATCGACGGCCTTGAGGACGCCGGCATCCGCGCGCTGTTCACGCACGGCCCGCCCGGCGACGACAGCGCGAAGTGGTGGAGCAACAGTTCGACGACTCACCCCGACGACATCAAGCGCCTCGCGCGGGAGCGCTTCCCGAGCGCTGACGGCCGCCTCACGCTCGCGATGGGTGCGCGCGGCCCGGACTACTCGACGGACGAGGTCACCCGGAAGGACATCGAGCTTGCGCGCGAACTCGACATCCCGGTGTCGATGCACATCGGGTCGCTCGGCGGGGGCGGCGTGAAGAAGCTCGAGGAGCTCGGCCTGCTCGGCGACGACCTGAACTACGTCCACGGGAACCGCCTCACGAAGGAGGAGTTCGAGCTCATCGGGCAGTCCGGCGGCTCCGTCTCCACGACGCCGGAAGTCGAACTCCAGATGGGGATGGGGATGCCGGCGCTCGGCGACGCGCTCGAGGCCGGCGCGGTGCCGTCCGTCGGTGTCGACATCGTCTCGAACGTCAGCGACGACATCTTCACCCAGCTCCGGATGGCGCTGCAGGTCGAGCGCGGCCTGCGCAACCAGCCCGAAGTCGATGCGGGCAAGCAGATTCAGAACGTCACGCCGACGGCGCACCGCGCGCTCGAACTCGCGACCATCGAGGGCGCGCGCGCCCTCGGCCTCGAGGACCAGATCGGGTCGCTCACGCCGGGCAAGCGCGCCGACATCACCATCATCGACGCGGACGACCTGAACACCGCGCCGGTCCACAAGCCCGTCGAGACGGTCGTCTTCCAAGCCGGCATCGAGAACATCGACACCGTGCTCGTCGACGGCAACGTCGTCAAGCGCAACGGCCTGATGCACAACCCGACAGCGAAGAACAACCTCGACCGCCTCACGCAGTCCGGCCGCCGCATCATCCGCAAGAGCGGCCTCTGAGGCGACAACACCGGGACATTCGGGCGTCGTGACGGCCCGGAGTAGTACCGGAATCGAGCCAGTCTAGCCAGTCAACCATCATATTTTCGCGCGGTGACTTGAAGCTTCGGCCGGGCGTTCAGAGAAGGCCGAGCATGTAGGCGACGCCGGCGACACCAGCCACGGTGGCGACGACGCCGGCGACGATGCGGACGCGGGCGCTCCCCGCGAACTCGGCTTCGAGGCTCGCCTCGTCCTGGTCGGAGACGACGAGGAGGCCGTCAGCGGGTTCAGTGAGATGGGCCTCGTCGGGTCGGAAGCGCTCGCTCGCGCCGTCGCTCGCCTCGATGCGCCCGTGGAGGTAGACGTCGTCGCCGGGCGCGACGACCTGCTCGCTATAGCGGCGCCGGCCGTGTTTCGCGCCGACATCGACGGCGTTCGTTATCGACCCGGTGTCCTCGTAGAGGCCGTGGTCCTCGTGGAGGCGCCGGATACCGTCGGGAAGTTCCTCGTCCGGGTCGAACTCCGCCTCGACGGGGAAGGCCTCGAACTCCGCGAGGACGTCCTCGATTCGGACGCCGTCCGCGGCGCTGACGCCGGTGGTTTGGGTCCACTTCCCGGCGGTGTTGCGCTTCGAGACGGCCTCGACGGCGAGCGTCCCGGTCTCGTCCTCGACGTCGAAGGCGGGCGCTTCGATGCCACGCGCGACTTCGCGCCACGTCGAGGTGTCGCCGCGCTCGTCCCACTCCTCGACTTTCCACGCGGCGAGGACGGCGTCCCGACCGGTGATCGGCGCGACGAACGGGTGGTCTCGCGGCGTCGCGGTACCCTCGACTTCGACGACGCCCGGCGTGGCGAGTTCGCGAATCGGCGTCGGGTCGACGTCGCTGAGCTGGCCGTGGATGCGCCGGCGCTTCCACCCCGTGTAGAGGAGGACGACACCGAGCGTCGCGGCCAGTACCGGAACGACGACGAGGTCGGAGACCATCAGGAGGTGTATCTCCCGTGATAGGTAAAGGGGCTGTGCCCGACACGCGACTCGATACGCGGCCGGCACTCCGAGGGGCCACCTATCGTTATTTGGGCGGGGTGTGAAGTGCCGACGAGATGTACGACCGCATCCTGCTTGCCACCGACGGCACCGTCGCCTCCGAGAACGCCGAATCGCACGCCATCGACCTCGCGGACACCCACGACGCGACCCTCCACGTCCTCTACGTCGTCGACGAGGACGTCTATCAGGCCTACAGCGGCGACGAGTACGTCGACGAGGCCGAAGGCCCCGAACACGGCATGGAGGAGGTCGGGGAGGAAGCCATTACGGCGGTGCGCGAGCAGGCGTCAGACGCCGGCGTCGAGGTTGTGGACGCGCTCAGACACGGCAAGCCCGCCGAAACCATCGTGAACTACGCGGAGGAGGCGGACGTCGACCTGCTCGTCCTCGGGACGAAGCGCCGCCCGGAGGAGTACCGCACGCTCATCGGGAGCACGACGGACCGCGTCCTGCGGCTGAGCACGCGGCCGGCCGTCGTCGTGAAGACGGAGACGGAGGACTAGTCGGACTCGAAGCCGCGCGGGGCGTCCTCGAAGTCGACGGGGGCCGGGTCGTCGCGCCCGACGCCGCCGACGGGGAGGCGCCGCCGGAGCGCCGCGACGGTGGCCCCGACGTCCATGGATTCGCTGCCGAGGACGGCGAACCCGGCGAAGACGACGAGGAAGCCCGCAACCGTGAGCGCGGTGACGCGCTCGCCGAGGAGCGCCCAGCCGCCGAGCGTCGCGACGACGGGGACGAGGTAGAAGACGAGGTTGGCTTTGATGGCGCCCGTCTCGTCGAGGAGACCGAAGTAGGCGATGTAGGCGATGGCACCGGCGAAGACGCCGACGTAGGCGAGCGCGAGGAGCGCGTGCGGCGTCCACGAGACGGCGGCGACCGATTCGCCGCTCGCGAGGCTGAGGCCGTGACAGAGGAGCGCGCCGACCGGGAGCCCCCACGCGGTGCGCACGGAACTGGAGAGGTCGCTGTCGGCCCAGCGGATGAGGACGCTCCCGAGCGCGCCGGCGACGGCGCCCGCGAAGAGGATGAGTTTCCCGGGACCGCCGGCGAGGAAACTCGCGGGGTCGGGGTTGACGACGAGGCCGACACCCAGGAGACCGACGAGGAGGCCGATGGCGCCGCGCCGCGAGAGGCGTTCCTCGGCGAGGAGGACGCCGGCGAAGACGGGCGTGAGGATGGGGTTGAGGCTGAAGACGATGGACGCGACAGCACTCGAAGCGTACTGCTGGCCGACGAAGAGGAGGGCGTTCGTGAGGCCGATGGAGAGCGCGCCGGTGGCGAGAATGCCGAGGACGTCGCCGCGGGTGCGCGGGCGGAGCGCGCCGCGGTGGGCGTAGACGACGTAGGCGATGAGGGCGACGGCGGCGACGTCGAAGCGGAACGCGACGAAGAGGAGGGGCGGGAAGAACTCGAGGCCGGACTTGGCGGCGACGAACGTCCCGCCGAAGAGGAGGCTCGCGGCACCGAACGCGGCGAGCGTGCGCGTAGAGTGAGTCATACCTGTACGAAGGAACCCGACGGGGATAGTTTCGTTTAGAAAACGTTGTGCGGCAAGAAACTCCCGCGCGGACCGCGTCTCTTTCACGGCGTGAAACTCTTTCACGGTGCGAAAACGATTTAGGGCGAGCCGTCGCGCCTGTACGTATGGAGTCCGCACTAGAGGAAGTGGAGTTCCTCGCCCGCTCGCCGAACCGCGTCGAGGTGCTCCGACTCCTCGCGGAAGACCGGCACACGCGCACCGAGCTCGCGGAGGCGACGGGTGCCTCGCAGGCGACGCTCGGGCGCATCCTCACCGACTTCCAGGAGCGCGCGTGGGTGCGTCGCGCCGGCAGTGAGTACGTCGCGACGGCGACCGGTCGCCTCGTCGCGAGCGGCTTTACGGACTTGCTCGACATCATCGAGACCGAGCGCGAGTTGCGCGACGTCGTGGAGTACCTGCCGACGCACGCGATGGACTTCGACCTCGGGCATCTCGCGGACGCCACGGTCACCTTCCCGAGCGAGACGCGCCCGGACGCCCCGGTGAAGCGCGTCGTCGACCTCATCGGGGACGCCTCCGAGGTGGCGGTGTTCTCCCACGCCTTCAACGAGCGCAGCCTCAGCGCGGTCCACGAGCGCGTCACCGCGGGGGCGGCGACGTTCCGCGGGGTGTTCTCCGAGCACGCCATCGACGCCCTCGCGGACGCCCCGGACCTCCGCGCGCTCCTTGAGGACCTGCTGGCGCACGACGACGCGGCGGTGCGCGTCCACGGCGAGGGCATCCCGCTCGCCGTCACCACCGCCGATGAGACGGTCCACCTCCTGTTGCGCGACGAGAACGGCGTCCTGCAGGCGTCGCTCGACACCGACGACGACGCCGTCCGCTCGTGGGCGAACGACACCTTCGACCACTACTGGCGGAGTGCGGCGCCGCTCGACGCGGACGAGCTCGCCTGAGGGCGTCGTCGGCATGCGAGCGGTCGTGTCGGAACGAACTAGTGTGAGAGACATACTCAAACTCTCGTCTCCCGTCCAATAGGTCGCCTCTCGTACACCTCATATAAAGAGACTAAGTGGGGAAGAGAAACCTCCACGTGCATGGTCGACCTGACCCGACGCAAACTCATGGCATCGTCAGTCGCGGCTGCGCTCGGCGCGAGCGTTGGCGCGAGTGGCGTCGCGAGCGCGGACGTCTCCGAGACGAACACCCCCGGCGCACCGAGCGTCGAAGGCGAGCTGAAGCGGTTCGCGACCACGTCGCTCGGCGCCGAGGTGACGGGCCCGTTCGTCTTCGAGGACGGCACGCTCCTCTTCAGCCACCAGCACCCGAGCACGGACAACCCCGGCGTCTACGGGAAGGCCGGCATCGGCTACGTGAAGGGCTTCAACTTCACGTTCGACGGGAGCAACGACGACTTCAGCGAGGTGTCGACGCCGCAGACGGAAGACGAGCGGGGGCGCGTCCGCGTCGGCGAGGGCGAGTACACGTTCCTCGCGACGCAGGAGGACGCCATCAACGGCGGGAGCGAGCAACTCGGCGTCCCGACGACGCCCGACGGCACGGACATCGACAAGTTCGCCGGCAGTCGCTACAGCGAGGCGGGCCACACGCCGGACTGCAACCAGTTCGTCCCGACGAACGAGGAGGGCACCGAGGGCTACCTCTTCACGAACTTCGAGGCCAGCCCCGGTAACGTCACGCGCATCCCCATCAGCAAGGAGGGCGGCGAGTGGAACGCGGACCTCGAGAACGCCATCAACCTCTCCAACACCCAGCCCTACCGCGACATCGGCGGCACCCGCATCAACTGCTACGGCGACCGCAGTCCGTGGGGGACGATGATTTCCTCCGAGGAGGAGTACGGCCACACGCGCGTCTCCTACACCGCCACCGTCGGCGACATCGTTGAGAAGGGCACCGGCGAGGGCCTGCGCGGCGGCCGCGAGTTCTGGAACCGTCCCGACCCGACGGGCATCCAGAACGCCGTCGACAACGAGTACAGCGACGTCGAGGGGTGGTCGCTCCAGGGCTACTGGGCGCTCGCCGGGCTCGAACTCCTCGCCTACTACCTCGGCGCCGACCCGGTCGACCAGCGCGACTTCGACGCGAGCACTGACAACTCCATCGGTGGGAGCGAGGCCGCCGGCAGCAACACGCTCGAGCCGATCGGCGACGTCTACCCGAACCCGTACCGCTACGGCTACCACGTCGACATCCGTGAGCCCGAGGCCGACACCCCCCAGCCTATCAAGTACTACGTGATGGGGCGTGCCGCCTGGGAGTCCCCGGACATCCAGAGCGACCGCAAGACCGTCTACGGCTGCTCCGACGGGGACAGCAAGGGCATCTACAAGTTCGTCGCCGACCGGCCCATCGACAGTTACGACGACCCGATGGACATCGCGGGCACCATCTACGCGCCGAAGATCACGAACGACGCCGCGAACGCCGCCGAGGCCGGCCAGCGCAACTCCCCCGCGACCACCCCGCTCGAGGTCGAGTGGATCGAACTCGGTCACGCCACCAACCGCGAGGTCGCGTCGTGGATCGCCGAGTACGACGACGTCACCCAGGTCGACTACCTCGAAACTCACGCCGACACCGACTGGCAGGAAGACCTCGACGCCGCCATCGAGGAGGCCGACAAGGAAGTCATCGAGAACGGGAACCAGAACTACATCACCGACGAGGAAATCGTCAAATGGGCCGAGCAGTTCGAGAAGCGCGGCCCCGACGGCGTCGACGAGGACCTCCGCAAGGTCCCCTTCCTCGAGCTGCGCGCCGCCGCGAAGGAAATCGGCGCCTCGCTCGAGTTCAACAAGGCCGAGGGGGTCGACAGCATCGAGGGTGCCCAGCCCGGCGACTTCGTCTACTTCGGCATCTCCGAGTTCAACGACGACCTCGCCAACGAGACGGGCGACGTCCGAATGGCGCGCGTCGACGGCGGCGTCGTCTACCGCGCCGAACTCGAACGCAACTTCAACGTCTCGCGGCTCGAACCGGTCGTCACCGGCCCGGACAGCACGGACTCTGCAGCCGTCTCCGACGACGCCGTCGTGAACGTTGACAACGTCTACGTGATGGACGACGGCCGCGTCCTCTGCTGTGAGGACGCCGACCAGCTCGGGCGCTCCTACCCGAACGACTGCATGTACGTCTACCAGCCGAACGTCGTGGTGGACGCCGGGGCGCTCGCCGTCCGCAGCGGCGCGACGGGCACCGTCGAACTGACGGCGTCCTCGCTCCCCACCGGCTTCTCCGGTGGCGAAATCACCGTCGAACTCGCGAACAGCAGCGTCGGCACCATCACCGGCGTCGAGTTCCCGGACGAGCTCGGCCTCACCAAGCGCAGCGTCAGCGACGACGGCTCCAGCGCGACGATTCGGGTCGCCGACGTCGAGGAGAAGGTGCAGGGCGGCGGCCACGACGTCACGCTCGCGACGCTCACCGTCCGCGGCGACGGCTTCGGCACCACCGACCTCGAGGTGACCGTCCACGGCTTCGACGACGAGAACGGCTCGGCCCTCCAGACGGAGGCACGCGCCGGCCTCCTCGTCACCGGCCCAACGGCCGTCACGGGCTCGAACGCCCCCAAGGACCACGACGGCGACGGCCTCTACGAGGACGTCAACGGGAACGGCCGGATGGACTACGAGGACGTCAACGCGCTCTTCGAGAGCTTCGACTCCGAGAGCGTCCGGCTCAACAAGGGCGCCTACGACTTCAACGAGAACGGCGAACTCGACTACGACGACATCGTCGACCTCTACCGAGGCGTCAACTGACACACCAGCCACCCGCCGTCAGAACGACCACACACCGCCATGCTCCCAGACTCCACTGACCGCCCCGGCCGACGCGTCGCCGTCGCGCTCGCGACGCTCGCCGTCGTCGGGACGGCGTTCGCCGTCGGCACCGTCGGCGCACAGCCCGCCCAACAGGACGTCGCGCTCGACGACACCGCAGCGTCGACGCAGGCGAACCAGACGACGGCCCCGGTCGTCCTGACGGCCGCACCGAAGGGGCTCGCCGGCTACTACCTCCGCGTGAGCGTCGAGGGGTCGGCGAACGCCCGCATCGCGAACGCCAGCTACCCGGACCGGTTCGGGTTGACGACCGACCCGCGCGTCGGCGAGGACGGCCGCACCGTCGTCCTCGAGGCTGCCGACCTCGACGGGAAGGTCCAGCCGGGCGCGACGAACGTGACGCTCGCGCGCCTCGCGCTCGTCGGCGCGACCGAGAACACCACGCTCACCGTCGAACCCGTCCAGTTCGACACCGACAACGGCAGCGTGTTCCAGCCGTCGCTCCGAACGAGCACGCCAGCCGGGGACGCCACGACGGACGCCGGCAGTACGAGCGCCGACGCCACCGCGCCGACCACGACCGAGAGCGACGCACAGCAGTCCGTCGCGCAGAACGCCGTCTCCTCGTCCGACGGCGTACTCGGCGGCGCCCTCGTGCCCGCCGCGCTCGGCGGCCTCGTGCTCCTCGTCGTCGGCGTGCTCGTCGGCCGCCGCATCGGCTCCTAACCACCCCACCCCTCCACCACACCACTATGTCGCTATCTACTGACTCACCGAGCGAGCACAGCGTCGTCGAAGAGTACGTCCTCGGCGTCCGCATCGTCGAATGCGAGGGCGCGGACGGCCCGCGCTACCGCTTCGAGGCACCCGAACACGAGGGCATCACCTTCGAGGACGCCGACCTCGCGCGCCTCTACGCCGACGTCTACTTCGACGTCAACGGCTTCCAGGAGGCCGGCACCGGCGAGCGCGGCGTCCCGCCCATCGTCATTCAGGCGGGTCGGGACACCCTCGCCGCCTACCTCCTCACCCAGCCCGGAACGGACATCCACTGGGTCGCGTCCTACTACGGCCGCGAACCCGAGGTCATTCGACGGCACGTCGACCAAGTTCGGGAGCGCGGCGCCGAAATCCGGCGCGGCATCGCCGACCGCGGCATCGACGAGGCAGACGCCTGAGGCGCGCGTCTCGTCCCCGCTGCCCCAGCCCCCTGCCGGTCTCTCCGCTCCCCTAGACGTTTCACGGTCGCGTCCGATAGCCGACGCGTGTCCCCAGACAAACACCCCCTCCCCGGACGTAGCGCCGGCGCCCTCCGCGTCCTCCGCACCGCGCTCTCGGTGCTCCCGGACGCGCCCGGTATCGTCGTCGTCTACGTCGTGCTCGCGTTCGTGACCGGCCTCTCGACCACCATCGGCAACCTGCTTTCCGCTGCTGTCCTCGGGTTCGCCATCACCCTCGCCGCCGGCGTGCTCCAGTTGGACACCGAGGGTGAGCCGTCGAACTCGCTCGGCGTCCGCCTCCTGCTCGCCGTCATCGCCGCCATCGTCGCCGGCTTCGTCATCCTCATCGGCATCGTCTTCCTCGTCCTCCCGGGACTCTACCTCGCGATCCGCCTCCGCCTCGTCGCCGCGTCCGTGATGCTCGAGGACAGCGGCCCGCTCGAGGCGCTCAGCCGGAGTTTCGAGTTGACGAAGGGCCACACGCTGACCGTCTTCGGCGTCTGGGCCGCCACGACGCTCCTCAACGTCCTCGTCGCGAGCGTCGTCGTCCTCGCGCTCCTCGGCGGCGTCCCGTCGCTCGACTCGCAGGCAGCCCTCCAAGCGCTGCAAGGCGCGCTTTCCGTCGGCGCCGCCGCCGGCACGCTCGTCTCCGGGCCGCTCATCGCCACCTCGGACGCCGTGCTCTTCGGGATGTACGCCGGCAGTGAGACGACCGCACAACCCACCGACCCGACGGCGAGCGTCGCCGAACGGCCCTAGTCAGACCGCCTCGTCGAGTAGCTGTTCCGCCTCCGCGAACACCTCGTCGGCGCGCTCCTCACTCCGCGCCTCGGCGGTGACCCGGACGATGGGTTCGGTGCCGCTCGGTCGGAGGAGGAACCACGCGTCCCCGAGGTCGACGCGGACGCCATCGAGCGTGTCCACGTCGTCGTAGGCGTCGTGGACGGCGTCGCGCACGCGGTCCATGACCGCGCTCTTGTCCGCGACCTCGCGGCTGTCGCGGCGAATCGGATACCGGTCGAGCGCGGCGAGACGCTCGCCGAGGGCCGGGCCGTTCGCGACGAGTTCGACGAGTTTCGCGGCGGCGAGCGGGCCGTCCGGGCAGAGCGTCTCGCCCGGGAAAATCCACGCGCCACTGGGTTCGCCGCCGAAGACGACGTCGTCCTCGGCGGCGCGCTCGGCGACGTAGACGTCGCCGACGCGGGTGTGAACGAGGTCCGCGCCGACGTCGGCGAGCGCGTCGTCCACGAGGAGGCTGGTGTCGACGGGCGCGGCCACCGTGTCGCCCTCGCCGGCGAACGCCTGCGCGAACACCGCGAGGAGGGCGTCGCCGGCGACGAACGCGCCGTCGCCCGTCACCGCCATCATGCGGTCGGCGTCGCCGTCGTGCGCGAGGCCGAGGTCCGCGTCCGAGGACGCGACGAGGTCGCAGAGCGACTCGCAGTTCGCCGCCGTCGGCTCGCTCGGCCGGCCGGGGAAGCGCCCGTCCGGCTGGGCGTTCAGCGTCTCGACATCACACCCCAACTCGACGAGGGCGTCCACGGACGCGGTGCCCGCGCCGTTCCCGAGGTCCACGACGACCGACGGGGCGTCCGCGGGGTCGACGTCGACGGCGTCCACGACGGCCGCGACGTGACGCTCGCGCGCGCCCGGCCACTCGCGGCGCCCGCCCGTCTCGTCCCAGGCCGCGTAGTCGAACTCCTCGGTGACGAGGCGCTCGACGATTTCCTCCTGCATCGGCGTGTCGAACGCCTGCCCGGAGGGCTGCCAGAGTTTGAGGCCGTTGTACTCGGAGGGGTTGTGGGAGGCCGTCACGGAGACGCCGGCGTCCGCGTCCCGCCACGCGACGCTGCGAGCGACGGTCGGCGTCGCGGCCGGCCCGAGGTCGACGACCTCACAACCGCACTCCGCGAGGCCGGCGGCGAGCGCGTCCAGCAGGAACGTCCCACTCTCTCGTGGGTCGCGCCCGACGACCACGCGGTCGGCGTCGTCGGCGAGCGCGCGCCCGACGTTCAGCGCGAGGTCGGCCGTGAGGCCCTCGCCGACGCGCTCGCGAATCCCGCTCGTCCCGAAGTACTCCCGTCGTTCCATACCGCTGGAACCGCACGGGACCCACAATAGGGTTATCCATCAGTTTTTTCCGGCGAGCGACACAACCTCATATATTGACATCTTCGATACGTCGACGCGCGTCCGTCCTCGTCGTCGCCGTCCTCGGCCTCGTCCTCCTCGGGCCGCCGGTCTTCGACATCCTCGATGACTGGCTCTATCGCCCGTTCAAGCCGCTGTGGACGACGCTCATCGAGAACGGCGTGGGCGTCGCGCTCGCGGGCGGCCTCCTCGTCGGGAGCCTCTGGCTCTACCAGCGCGACTGGGAGGACGAGTACGTCTCCGCCGCCGCGCGCTGGGTGCTCGTCGTCGTCGTCGGCCACGCCGCCGTCATGGGGTGGATTCTCTACGTCCAGGTCGTCCTCCAGAACGACATCAAGCCCTACGTCATCGCGATGGACAGCGTCGTGTTGAGTGCGGACGTCGCGCTCGCCGTCGGCGTCTACAGCGCCCGGAGCAGGCGCGCCCGCGACGCGCTCGAACGCGAACGCGACCGCCTCGCCGCACTCTACGAGAACACCGACGACCCCATCGCGACCGTCCGACTCGCCGACGACCCAGTCGTCGAGACGGCGAACGAGGCGTTCCTCGAACGCTTCGACGGCGGAATCGCGGAGGTACTCGAGGCCGCGCCGCGCGCAATCGCGGACGGCGGCGTCGGCATCAACGCCAGCGCCATCGAGACGCTCGAGTACGAGTGGGGCGGCCCCGACGGCGACCACGACTACCTCGTGAGCGTCACGCCGATTCGCGACAGCGACGCCGACTCCGACCGGCAGACGCGCGCCCACGTCCGCATCGCCGACATCACCGAGCAGAAGGAACTCGCCCGCGAGCAGGCGGCGCGCGAGCGCCTCGAACACCTCCATCGGGTCACCTCCGACCTCGCGTCCGTCGACGAGGAGGGCGACGCCTACGAGCGGACGCTGAACGCCCTACGTTCGACCGTCGAGTTCGACGAGGCGTGCGTCGTCGTCGCCGGTGACGTCGTCGCGAGTCGCGGCACCCACGGTGCCGTCGACCCCGACGCCATCGAGCGCGTCCAACCAGACGCCGCCCCGACGGACGGCGGCGCGCTCACGCGAACGACCGAGGACGGCCGGCGCGTCCTCACCGTCCCCATCGGCGAGGACGCCGTCCTGCAGGCCGGTCTCGCGACCGGGTCGTTCCGCGAGTCGCAGGTGACCGCCGCCGAACTGCTCGGCATGCACCTGCGCGAGACGCGACGCCGCCTCGCACGCGAAGACCGACTGCGCGACCAGCGCGAGCGCCTCGAGTTGCTCAACCGGACGTTCCGCCACGACCTGCTGAACGACGTGAACGTCATCACCGCGCGCACCACCCTGCTCGACGACTACGTCACCGACGACGGCGCCCGCTACCTCGACACCGTCCACGAGCGCGTCACCGACATGGAGGAGCGCATCCAGACGATGCGCTCGCTGATGCAGGCCGTCGAGGACGACGACCACGACCTCGCGCCGGTCCCGCTCGCGACGACGCTGAAGGGCCAGGTGGGCGAGGCACGCGACGCCTACCCGAGCGCCGCCTTCGAGGTCGAGACGCCGGTGCCGGACGTCGCCGTCTACGCGGACGACCTGCTCGAGGACGTCTTCGAGAACCTTCTGACGAACGCCGTCGAGCACAACGACGCGGACGCCCCGCACGTCCGGGTCTCCGCCGAACGCGACGGTGACGCCGTCATCGTGACCGTCGGCGACAACGGCCCCGGTATCGAGCCGGAGCGCCGCGACGCCGTCTTCGAGCTCGGCGAGAAGGGGGACGAGAGCGGCGGGACGGGCGTCGGCCTCAACATTTGTGAGCGCGTCGTCTCCTCCTACGGCGGCGAGATGCACATCGGCGAGTCGTCACTCGGCGGCGCGGCGTTCGTCGTCCGCCTCCCCATCGCCTAGGGCGCGTCGCGGCCGTCGTCGACCGGCAGGGGGGTCGGCCGTTCTCCTCCGGCCATCATCCCTTTTCCGTTCCCGGCGGACGACTCCCGTATGCCCCCGCTCACGAGTCGCACCCGGTGGCAGGAACCCGGGGCAATCGAGCGCGCCGCCGACGAGTTCCGCGAGTACGCCCGGCCCGTGGACGGCCCGACGGACCTCGAGGACCTCCTCACCTACCTCGGCGACCGTCGCGTCGTCCTGCTCGGCGAGGCCTCCCACGGCACCTCCGAGTTCTACCGCTGGCGCGCCCACCTCACCGCGCGCCTCATCGCCGACCACGACTTCGACTTCGTCGCCGTCGAGGGCGACTGGCCGAGCTGCCAGACCGTCAACCGCTTCGTGAAGGGCCGTCCCGACGGCCCCGAGACAGTCCGGGCGGCCGTCGACGCGTTCTCGCGGTGGCCGACGTGGATGTGGGCGAACTGGGAGGCCGTCGAGTTCTTCGAGTGGCTCCGCCTCCACAACCGCGAGTTCGAGGACGACGACGTCGGCTTCTACGGCCTCGACGTCTACAGCCTCTACGAGTCGATGGAGGCCGTCGTCGACTACCTCGAGGACGTCGACCCCGACGCCGCTGAGCACGCCCGCGAGGCCTACCGGTGCTTCGAGCCCTACTGGGACGACGCGCGCGAGTACGGCCGCTCCACCCGCCTCGCCCCCGAGTCCTGCGAGGACGAAGTCGTCGAGGTGCTGACTGACCTCCGCGAGGAGCGACTGCACGACGGCGAGGCCGACCACCCGGACGAGCGCTTCAGCGCCGAGCAGAACGCGCTCGTCGCGAAGAACGCCGAGAGCTACTACCGCTCGCTCGCCGGGAGCGGCAACTCGTGGAACGTCCGGGACAGCCACATGACGGACACGCTCGAGCGCCTCCTCGAGCACCACGGCGACGACGCGAACGCCGTCGTCTGGGCGCACAACACCCACGTCGGCGACGCGCGCGCCACCGACATGGAGCGACGGGGCCGCCACAACATCGGCCAACTCGTCCGCGAACGCAACCCGGCCGAGGACGTCGCCGCCGTCGGCTTCAGCACCCACCGCGGCGAAGTCGTCGCCGCCGACGAATGGGGCCGGAAACTCGAGACGATGCCGGTCCCCGAGGCTCAGGAGGGAAGCTACGAGGACGTCTTCCACCGCGCGGGCGGCGAGAACCGGCTGCTCTTCACGGACCGCATCGACGAGGGCGACGCGCTCGCCGACCCACGGGGGCATCGCGCCATCGGCGTCGTCTACCGGCCGTCGCTCGAGTCCGGGAACTACGTTCCGACCGACCTCCGCGAACGCTACGACGCCGTCCTCCACGTCGAGGAGACGGACGCGCTCCACCCCGTCGACGTCCATCCCGAGCGCGAGAAAGTGCCCGACCTCTACCCGATGGGCCTATAGCGCCGTCGAGAGGCACATCGGCCCGCCGATGACGACACCGCACGACCGTGCCGCGCGTCGCGGGCCTAGTTGCCCGTCTCGCTGTCCGGGTCGAACATGACCGTCTCGCCGGGACGCGTCGCGCCCTCCGTCGGGAGTTTCACGCCGGCGTTCAGGCTCGTGTTGATGCCCGTCTTCGCGCCGTCGCCCAGCACCACGCCGAGTTTGCGCCGGCCCGTCTCGGTCACCTCGCCCTTCACGAGCATCTTCACGTCCGCGCCGTCGTGGCGGAGGTTCGCGACCTTCGTGCCCGCGCCGAGGTTCGTCTCCCGGCCGAGCACGCTGTCCCCGACGTAGTTCAGGTGGGGCGCGTGCGCGTCCGCCATCAGCACGCTGTTCTTCACCTCGACGCCGTGGCCGATTTTGCCGCCCGGCCCGAGGTAGGTCGCACCCCGGACGTAGGCGTTCGGCCCGACTGTCGCGCCCGCGTCGATGTACGCCGGGCCCTTGATGACGACGCCCGAGCGCACCGTCGCGCCCTCCTCGACCACGACCGTTCCCGAGAGTTCGGCGTCGTCGTGGACGTCGCCGTCGATTCGGCCGTCGAGTTCGCCGAGCTTCCACTCGTTCGCCTCGAGGAGTTCCCACGGTCGCCCGACGTCCAGCCAGCGCTCGAAGGCGACGGGCGCGACCGAATACTCCTCGCAGGCCCGCGCGAGCACGTCCGTGAACTCGAGTTCGCCGCGCTCGGACTCGCCGACGTCCAGCCATCCCTTCGCCGCCGCCGGGAGGGCGTACGCGCCCGTGTTCACGAGGTCCGAGGGCGGGTCGGCGGGCTTCTCGACGACGCCGGTGACGCGCTTGTCGGCGTCGTCCGTGATGAGGACGCCGTACTGCGTCGGGTCCGCGACCCGGTAGGCGCCGACCGCAGGCGCGCCGTCGTAGAGCGCCGACAGCGAGTCGTGGTCGTAGAGCGCGTCGCCGTTCAGCACGACGAACGGCTCGTCGGCGAGTTTCGGCGCGGCCGCGCGGACGGCGTCCGCGGTGCCGCGCTGTTCGGTCTGCGTCGCGTAGTCGAGGTCGACGCCCGCGTACTCCTCGCCGAAGAACTCGCTCACCGAATCGTCGTCCGGTTGCACGACGAGGACGACGCGGGACGCCCCCGCTTCGGCGGCGGCCTCGACGGTGTGCGCGACGAGCGGCCGCCCCGCGACGGGGAGCATCGGCTTCAACTGGCGGTCCGTCAGCGGCCGCATCCGCGTTCCGCGGCCCGCGGCGAGCACGACTGTCTGCATGGCTCGCAAATCGGCCGAGGGATATAAAGAACCACGTGAGTCGGCCGCCCGAGCGGGGCACGTGCCGCCACAGGTTGCTGCGACGACGGGGTGCGTGGCGTATGGCTGCCCGCCCAGTGCGACATGCGTACAGGCCGACCGACGTACCGGAGGGCGAACCTTTTAGCGGTCCGCGCCGAATCACGAGTCGTGATGACGGAGCCCATTCCGGTGACGGTCGTGAGCGGCACCCTCGGCGCGGGGAAGACGACGCTGGTCAACCACGTCCTCGCGAACCAGCAGGGGTACGAGGTGGCGGTCATCGTCAACGACATGGGCGACGTCAACGTCGACGCCGAACTCGTCGCCGACCGAAACGAGGAGACGGGCGTCGTCGACCTCTCGAACGGCTGTATCTGCTGTCGCCTCCAGGACGACCTGCTCACCGAGGCGCGACGGCTTGCCGAGGAACGCGACTTCGACTACCTGCTCGTCGAGTCCTCGGGCATCAGCGAGCCCGTCCCGGTCGCACAGGTGTTCCTAGAAGGGTCCGAGGCGAGCGACGTCGACCCCACCGAGCACTTCCGCCTCGACACGATGGTCACCGTCCTCGACACCTACGGCTTCTGGAAGGAGTTCGACGCCGGCGAGAGCCTCCCCACGGGTGCCGACGCGGACGACGACCGGCCCCTCAGCGAGGTACTCGTCGAGGGCATTGAGTTCTGCGACGTCCTCCTGCTCAACAAGTGCGACATGGTGCCCGCGGACGTCCTCGAGGACGTCGAAGCCGTCGTACGCGAACTCCAACCGCGTGCCGACGTCGTGCGCACCACGCACTCCGAAATCGACCCCGGGAGAATCCTCGACACCGGCCGCTTCGACTACGCCGAGGTGTCGCGCTCGCAGGGCTGGAAGCGCCACATCGCCGACGACGGCGACCACGGTCACGCACACGACGGGGAGAGCGCCGCCGAACAGCACGACGTCGCCTCGTTCGTCTACCGCAGCGAGCGCGCCTTCCACCCCGAGCGCCTCGCGGCGTGGCTCGAGGACCCGGACCCGACGGTCATCCGCGCGAAGGGCTTCTGCCACGTCGCCGGCGTCGAGGACGTCATCGGGTTCAGTCAGGCCGGCACCGCCGTCCAGGCCGGCCCCATCGGCGAGTGGGACGAGGGCGACGACCGGCAGACGCGTCTCGTCTTCATCGGGCAGGACCTCGAGGAGGACCGTCTGCGCGCGGAACTCGACGAGTTACTCATCGAGGAAGGCGAAACCGCCGAGCGCAACCCGTTCCCGCTCTAGAGGTCGAGTTCGTCCTGCAGGTCGTCCCACGACTCCTGGAAGCCGTGCGTCGACGTCGATTCGACCTCCGCGTAGGCGTCCTGATAGAGGTCGTCGTACTCGATGAGTTGCCCCCACCCGTTGTCGTAGACTGCGCCACAGTAGATACACATACGCGGGCGTACGCGGTACGGAACCATACCTGTTGTCCCGTCGGGCGGCACGTCGGCGACGACACGACGCGTCGCTCAAGTCGAGGGTGAGGAGTCGTGCGAAAAAACGGAGTGGATCGGGTTACGGCTCGAGGATGACCTTCGTGACGCCTTCCTCGCGCTCGTCGAACTTCTGGTACATCTCGGGGGCGTTCTCGAGGGCCTCGCGGTGCGAGACGACGAAGCTCGGTTCAGCGCGGCCGGCGACGATGAGGTCGCGCAGATAGCGGTTGTAGGCCTTCACGTCACACTGGCCGGTGGCGAGCGCCTGGCCCTTCTCGAAGAGCTTCCCGAAGTCGATGCCGAGGCGGCCCGCGGCCTCCATCTCGCTGATGGTCTCGGGCGCCCCGGGGTCCTCGGGGACGTAGAGGCCGATGATGCCGAGTTTGCCCTTCGGCTCGACGACGCGGATGAGCTGGTTGATGAGGACGCCCGGGTTCTCCTTCGTCGGGTCGTAGGGCTCGTCGTCGTCGCGGGCCTCGTCGGGTTCGACGGACTGGTAGCCGACGGCGTCGACGCCCTTGTTCACTTCGCCGCCGTTCGCGTCGATGATCTGCTCGACGGGGTTGCCCTCCTCGAAGTTGATGGGCGTGGCGTCACAGTACTCCTCGGCGAGTTCGAGGCGACTCGAGACGCGGTCGACGACGTAGATCTCGGATGCGCCCTTGATTTTCGCGCTGTAGGCGGCCATGAGGCCGACGGGGCCGGCGCCGAAGACGGCGACGGACTCGCCGGGCTGGAGGTCGGCGAGTTCGGTGCCGTGCCAGCCCGTCGGGAAGATGTCCGCGAGCATCGCGAAGTCGTCCTCGTGGCCCTCGTCCGGGAGTTTGAGTGCGTTGAAGTCCGCGTACGGGACGCGCATGCGCTCGGCCTGGCCGCCCTGGAAGGGGCCCATGCCGACGTAGCCATACGCCCCGCCGGCGGGGACGCCGCCGGACGGGTTGACGTTCAGACAGAAACCGGTCTTGCCTTCCTCACAGTTCTTACAGTGGCCGCAGGCGACGTTGAACGGGATGGATACGCGGTCGCCGACGTCGAGCGAGTCGACGCCCTCCCCCACTTCGTCCACGACACCCATCGCCTCGTGGCCGAAGACGATACCTTCCTCCGCGGCGGTCCGCCCCTCGTACATGTGTAGGTCGGACCCACAGATACAGGTCGACGTGACGTCGATGACGATGTCGTTCGGATGCTGGATTTCAGCGTCTTCGACGTCCTCGACGGCGACCTCGTGCGGTCCCTTGTACACGACTCCTTTGATGGACATTGGTATATCCCCGCACGGTACTTCAGTAGGAATTATGATAAAGCCTCGGGTAACTGTTCAGCCTGCCGATATATCTCCGCACCGACGACAGGCAGAGGAGGGCAGACATCGGGCATCGCGCAGGGCGTCGCGACTGCCGGACCGGTGTCGACTGACGCGTCGTCTCGCATGCGACGAGTGCCGTACTGCTCACCAGACGACGAGCACTGCGCCGACGACGACGCCAACGGTGCCGAGCGCGACGTGCCGCGTGACGCGCTCGGTGTCGAGGAAGGCACTGGCGAACGCGAGCGTGAACAGCGGCACCGTCGCGACCAGTGGGTCGACGACGACCACTCGGCCCGCGGGCGCGGCGAGCGCGCTGAACACCGCCACCATCCCGCCGGCGAGGCAGACGCCGCTGGCGAGGAACGGCGGCAGGCTCGCACGCGGCGGCGCGAACACCGACCGGCCGCCCGTCGCGCCGAGGACGACAGCGAGCGTGAGGAGGCCGACGAGTTCGTTCGTCGCCACCGCCAGCAGGACGCTCACGTCTGCGGTCTGCAACCCGGAGCGTCGGAGGACGCGACTCGCCGCGAACGTCGCCGCGGCGACCAGCGGGAGCGCGAGGTCACGGCGCTGCCAGCCGCCGCGCTCGCCGCCGCCGTGGCTCCGGGCACGTTCGAGGACGATGAGGCCGCAGACGAGGACAGCCACGCCGAGGGCGCTCGTGGGCGTGAGGTGCTCGCCGAGGGCGGCGACGCCGAGTGCGGTGGCGAAGAGCGGGCGGACGCTGATGGCGGCGCTATAGACGCTGGCACCGAGGCGGTCGAGACCGACGAGACCGACGAACCGCCCGAGACCGGTGCCGAGCGCGCCCGTCACGGCGAACAGCGCGAGCGTCGCCGGGTCGACGGTGGCGAGGGTGTCGAGCACGCTGACGCCGTTCATCGCGACCAACACCGTCCAGACGACGGCGGCGTCGACGGCGAGGGCGACGAGGACCGCTTGGCGCGCATCGGCGCCGCGGTTGAGTCCGTGTTTGATGAGGACCGGGCTCGCCCCCCAGAGCACCGCCGCGAGGACGGCGAGCGCGTAGACGGAACTCGCGGAGAGGGACACGACTGGTGCGTCGCGCGTCGCGCCGAAAGGCGTCACGGCCCCACAGGGCGCGCCGGCGGTACGAACGGTTCCGTGGGTGTTAGTACTGTAACATATATACTGTCACCAATACATAGGGGAAATATAAAGCTAGTCGGGGGCAGCATCGAATCGCCGCCCATGGACCTCGAACGTCCACCGAACCCCGACCCGACCGCACAGAACCGCCGACAGTTCCTGCAGCGCACCGGTGCCGCAGGACTAATCGCCGCGGTCGGCGTCTCCGGCAACGCCACGGCCGCGATGGACGAGAGCGGCCAGTTCCAGCGCGACCCCTTCACGCTCGGCATCGCGTCGGGCGACCCCCTCCCGAACGCCGTCGTCATCTGGACGCGCCTCGCACCCGACCCGCTCACCGCGGGTGGCGGGATGCCCGAGGAGAGCGTCGACGTCGCGTGGACCGTCGCCACCGACGAGGCGATGACCGACGTCGTCAAGACGGGGACGGCGACCGCCGAGCGCGCCCACGCCCACACCGTCCACGTCGACGTGCAGGGCCTCGAGCCGAACACCGAGTACTACTACCGCTTCGAGGCCGGCGGGAAACGGAGCCCGGTCGGCCGGACGAAGACGGCGCCGAAGCCCGGCGCGTCCGTCGACGAACTGCGCTTCGCGTTCGCCTCCTGTCAGGCGTGGTACGACGGCTTCTACACGGCCTACGACTACATGGCCCGTGACGACCTCGACTTCGTCGTCCACCTCGGCGACTACATCTACGAGTACGGCATCGGGCCGAACGGCGGCGTCCGCAACACCTCCGTCCCGCAGGCCTACCGCGACGAGCCGAAGTCGCTCAAACGCTATCGGCTCCAGTACGGCCTCTACAAGTCCGACCCGGACCTGCAGGCGGCGCACGCGAACGCGCCGTGGCTCATCACGCGCGACGACCACGAAGTCGACAACAACTGGGCGGACGAGAACCCCCAGGACCCGAAGAAGCAGACCGAGGAGGAGTTGCTCGCGCGCCGCGCCGCCGCGTTCCAGGCCTACTACGAGCACATGCCGTTCCGCCAGGCGCAGAAGCCCGAGGACGAACACCAGCGCCTCTATCGGAACTTCACGTTCGGCGACCTCGCGGAGGTCAACGTCCTCGACACCCGCCAGTACCGTGACGACCAAGCCTGCGGGGGTGGTTTCAGCCTCATCGACTGCGAGAAGCGCCTCGAGGAGGATCGCACCATCCTCGGCGACGACCAGGAGCAGTGGCTCCTCGAGAACCTCTCGGAGTCGACGGCGACGTGGGACGTGCTCGCGAACCAGCTCCCGCTCGCGCGCATGGACTTCGAGAAGGGGAAGAAGGAGGGCTATCGGATGGACCAGTGGGACGGCTACGTCGCCGACCAGGAGACGGTCCTGAGTGCCTTCGAGACGGAGGTCGAGAATCCCGTCGTCGTCACGGGCGACTTCCACAGCAGCTGGGCGAACGACCTGATGGGCGTCGAAAACCCCGACGAGCCCGTCGGCACGGAGTTCATCGGCACCTCCATTACCTCCAGCGGCGACGGCACCGACATGGACGACTTCGGCCGGCGCGTCATCCGGGACAACGAGAACGTCCACTACTACAACAACAAACGCGGCTACGTCCGGTGTACGCTCACGCCCGAGGAGTGGACGACGGAGTTCCGCACCGTGGATTACGTGACGAAGCCCGGCGCGCCCGTGCGGACGGACGCCACGCTCACCGTCGAGGCGGGGTCGCCCGGCCTCCAGCAACCCCCGACGACCGTCGGCGTCGAGTCGCTCGCCGTCGGGAACGGGACGGCGGCCACGACGGACCTGACGGCGCGCTGGCTCGACGAGGGCCTCTCGGGCGCGTCGGTGACGCTCACCATCACGGACCCCGAGGTCGCGTCCTTCACGGGCGTCTCGACGCCGGACGCGTTCGGGATGACCGAAACGTCCGTCTCGAACGACGGAACGACGGCGACGCTCCGCCTCGTCGACGTCGAGGAGAAACTCGGCGCGGTGCCCGGCGGGACGGACGTGACGCTCGCGTCGCTCGACGTCCGCGGTGACGCGACGGGCACGACGGACGTCGAGGTACAGGTGAACCAACTCGACGACGACGCCGGGAACCACGTCGAGACGCGCACGAGCATGGGCGTCGTGGTGGTCGGTCCGCCGACGGTCACGGGCTCGAACGCCCCGCAGGACCTGAACGGCGACGGCCACTACGAGGACGTCAACGGCAACGGCCGGATGGACTACGACGACATCAACGCGCTCTTCGAGAACTTCGACTCCGAGAGCGTCCGACTCAACAAGAACGCCTACGACTTCAACGCGAACGGCAAGCTCGACTACGACGACGTCGTCGACCTCTACAAGCAGGTGAACTGAACGGGGCGACGCGGCGCCCCACGCCGTGTGGCGGTGCCATCCCGTCCGACCACGCTCTTCACGCAGACCGTGTAGTAATACTGACTGGGAATACTGTCTAAGCATACTGCCAGTTGTGCAGAGAACGGACCGGCTCTCTCATCACGGTTTGCCGAGTTCCGATGCGCCCACCGACGCAGGGTGGCCCGATGGATGCGGTGGGCGGCGTCGGCGCCAGCGGCGGACCGCGTCGCGTGTACCCCGAGTGCGCGCGACGCGGCGTCGAAGTGGCCGCCGGGAGTCAAGCGCTGTCCGGCTGTGCGTCTCGTGTCCGTCACCGCCACATGCGCGAGTGACGGCGACGCCTCCATCTTGTGGCGGTCGCAGGCTAACGCTTCGGCCTATCGCGTTAGTCCGTCGGCGCGCCCGCCTATTCACGTAGGCTCGCCGAACGCGTCGGCGAGCAGGTGGGCGAGCGCCTTGCGGAGATGCTGGTGAAAGGTCGGCCCGGAGACGCCGAGGTCCGTCGCGACCTCCTCGCCGGTCTTCTCGCGCGGCCACTCGAAGTAGCCGTTCACGTAGGCGGCCCGGAGCGCCTGCAGTTGGCGCTCGGTCAGGAGTTCGCCGAGGTCGCCGCGGAACCCGCTCGCGGACCCGGACGCCGACGCCACCGCGCGGCGGGTGAGGTCGGCCGACGGGAGGCGCTCGCGGACCGCGCCGGTGAACGCGCGGACGTCCGTCGACGGCCGGACCGAGACCGAGACGGAGCCACCGTCGGGCGTCGCGTGAATCCGCCGGATGGTCGCGCCGCGGTCGGCGAACGCCTCCACCACCGGCGTGTTCGAGACGACGAGCGCGAGGAGCGTCGAGTCCGCCCCGGACCGAACTACCTCGGCGTCCGTGACGGCGACGCTCCGCTCGGCGACGTCGAGGACGTCCGCGGCGTCGGACTCGACGGTGGCGTAGACCAGCCACGCGTCGTCGTGGGGCGAGACGGCGTCCACGTCGAGCGCGCGGTCGGAGCGGCGCGCGAGCGCGAACAGCGGGTCGTCGACGTCCGCGAGGGCGAACTGGAGTTCGAGCGAGCGCCCGGAGAGCAGCGTCTCGGAGCGCTCGACGGCGTCGAGCGCGTTCGCGATGTGCGCGGCGAGTTCCGCGAGGACCGCGCCCTCCTCGCCGGTGAACGCGCCGGGGACGCGCGCGTAGAGTTCGAGGAAGCCGTAGTCCGTCTCGTTGTAGCGCAGCGGCAGGCAGACGGCGCTGCGGAAGCCACGGTCCATCGCCTCACGGCGCAGGTCGGCGACCGCGGGGTCGCGGAGGACGTCCTCGACGACGACGGGCTCGCCGGAATCGAGGGCCTGCTTCGCGAGGTCGTGCGCGTCGCGCTCGAGGACGTGGTCGAGGAACGACTCGCCCTCGCCGGCCCAGCCCTCGACGTCGAGGCCGTCCGCGAGCGTGCCGACCCACGCGAGCGGGTAGCGTTCGTCGGCGGCGAGGTTCTCGCAGACGGCGCGGACGACGCTGCCGCGCGACTCGGCCTGCACGAGCGCACCCGTGATGTCGCGGATGACGCGGTTCAGGCGGTTGAGTCGCTGGAGGTCGTCGTTGCGCTCGCGGAGCTCGGACTCGGCCTCGCGGAGTCGCGTCTCGCGGGCGGCGCGTTCGAGCGCGCTCGTCGCGTTCGTGACGAGGAGGTCGGCGAACTCGACGTCGCGTTCGTCGAACGCGGCGGGAGTGGGTGCGGCGGCGACGAAGACGCCGTGGTCGCCGAGCGGGTAGGCGAGCGCGCTCCGGGCGTCCGGCCACGGCGCGCGCTCGTCGTCGGGGTCGTCAGCGACGACGGTCTGGCGCTCGACGAAGGCCTCCCAGACGATGCGGCCGCCGTGGGTCGCGTCCACCGGTTCGGCGTCGACGTCGCCGGCGACGGCGGCGGGATTGAGCCGTCCCACCTCGTCGTCCCAGCGATAGACGGCGAGCCACGGCGCATCGAGGACGTCGCGCGCGGCGTCGACGACAGTCGCGGCGACGTCGTCGGGGTCGGTGGCGCGCGCGAGGTCGTCCGTCCGCTCGTGGAGCGTCGCGAGCACGCGCTCGCGGTCGCGGAGCGTGGCGGTGCGTTCGAGTCGGTCGAGCGCGGCGGTGGCGTTCGCGGCGAGGATTTCGGTGAGCGTCCACGCGCGCCCGGGCGTGTCCGCCTCGGTGAGCCCGAAGACGAGGACGCCGTGGTCGCCGAGCGGCACGTAGAGAACGGCGTCGGCGTGCGGTCGCGCGCGGCCGTCGTCGATGTCGGCGACGTCGTGTTGCTCGGGCGACCCGGTGCGGTAGACGCGCGCGGCGGGCGTCTCCTCGGCGAGGTCGAAGCGGAACGGCCTGCAGTCCGCGTCGACGGCGGCAGTCGTGGCGGCGGGGACGAGCGAGTCGCCCGCGTCGTCGACGAGGTAGACGACGCTGTAGGAGACGGGGACGACGTACTCGACGGTGTCCGTGACGGCGTCCACGACGACGTCGCGGCTGTCCGCCTCGAGGAGGCGTGAGGTCGTCCGTTGGAGGCCTTCGAGTGCCGTCTCGTAGCGCTTGCGCTCGGTGAGGTCGCGGCCGATGCCGGCGATACCGACGACCGAACCGTCGTCGCCGTAGAGCGGCGCGGAGCTGAACTCGTAGGGGACGAGCGAGCCGTCCGCCTGTTCGAGCGGGAGTTGGACGGTGACGGACTCGCCGTCGAGGACGGCAGCGATGGTGGTGTCGAGCGCGTCGTGGTAGGTCGGCGGGAAGACGTCGTAGACGGTGAGGTCGGAGAGGTCGGTCTCCTGGTAGCCGGTGACGTCGCGGAGGACGTCGCTCCAGTAAAGCGGGGTGCCGTCCGTGTCGATGACGTAGATGACGTCGTCGAGCGCGCCGAGGACGGACTCGACGAACGTGAGGTGTTCCTCGAGCGCGGCCTCCCGGTGGTAGGTGCGGACGGCGTCGGTGGCGGTGTCGAGGAGGCGCTCGGCGAGTCCGGCGACGGAGTCGGCGTCGTCCTTCCGGAGGTAGCTCGTGACGGAGGCGTCGATGGCGTCGCTGGCGACGCGCTCGCTCCCGGCGCCGGTGAGGAGGACGAACGGCAGGCGCTCGTCGCGCTCGCGGACGGCGGCGAGGAGTTCGAGGCCGCTCCGCCCGGGCATCGAGTAGTCGCTGACGACGCAGTCCACGGCGTCGGCGTCGACGGCGTCGAGCGCTCGGTCAGGGTCCGTCGTCGTCGTGACGTCGACGTCGTCGCGGTCGGCGCGCTCGAGGTGCGCCTCGAGCAACTCGAGGAACGCCGGGTCGTCGTCGACGAGGAGAAGACGGAGCGGCGAGGAGACCAGCATTCGGTAGTCGACTAGTGGGGCGCGACACGTATGTCTTGCCCGCGTATCGAGCTACGAGCGCCTGAATCCTTAGTTTTCCGACGTTTCCCGCGAAGCGGAGTACCGGTAGCGCGCGGCCTCGGTGAGGACGGTATATCGACCAGTGCTTGGGTCGTAGATGACGCGGCTGTCGGTGTCGATGGCGACGTCCACGAGGGCTTCGAGCGTCGCGACGTCGACGACGTGCTCGTCTCCCACCGACGGGACGAACCCCGCGGAAATCCACTCGTCGTAGCGGTGGCGGTGGAGTTCCTCCGTGACCGCCGCGAGCGACGGCCGGTAGGCGCGATACCACGCGAGGACGGCGACGGCGCCGAGGAGGAACGCGACGCCGGCACCGCCGAGCGCGCTCGGCGGGACGAGGTGCGCGGACGGCACCGTGACGGTGCGGGTGTACGGCGTGTCGTGAGTCCGGGAGTCACCCGACGCGCCGGCGTCGTACCAGTCCTCGCCGAACGTGAGCGGCGCGCTCCCGGTGAGCTGGCCGGTGTAGCCGCCGACCCGGTAGGTCGCGTTGGTGCGGACGGCGACGGAGACGGTGCCGGCGTCGCCGACGTCGCTCCGGTAGGTCGCGAGGTCCTCACGGACGCGTTCGGTGTCGACGGTGACCGGCGTCGCGAGCGACTTGGCGTCGTCGGCGCTCCGGGTGGCGAGCGGGACGGTGTGCGTCCAGAACGTCTCCTCGCGCCGCGAGGCGGTGTAGACGAGCGAGACGGACTGCGTCACCGACGCGAACGAGGCGTTCGCGCTGTGTACCCGTGGCGTCACCCGGAGTACGGGCGCGTCGCGCGGGAAGACGGCGGGGTCGGTGAGGACCGTACCAGTCTCGTAGAGCGACGTGTTCTCGGTGACGGTGGCGTTCGACGCGAACTCGAGCGACGCCCCCTGAACGTTCTGCCGGTCGGTGACGTCGGTCGTCGGCGGGTGCGTCGCCGTCCAGCCGGCGGCGCCGAACGCCGCGACTGCGAGGACGGCGAGGACGAGTGCGACCTGCGGGCCGCGTTTCGCGAGGAGGTAGGTGAGGCGGAGCATGGGGGGATTAGGTCGTGACGGTGGTCGTGCGGTCCGGCGCGGAGACGGTGACGCCGTCGGCGTCCGCGTCAACGTCGAAGCGGACGGTGGAGCCGTCGGGCGCGTCGGCGTCCACGGCGACGTCGATAGTTCGGTTCGCACCGTCGGCGACCGTGACGGACGCGCTGTCACCGACGGACGTCCCGTCGACGACGAGGGTCGCGTTGGCGCGCGCGTCACCGCGGAGCGTGACGGTCACGTCGGCCTGCTGACCGAGGTTGTTCGTGACGGTGACGAGGCGGCTCGTCGTGTTCGCCGTGACCGACGAGGCGACGTCGAGTGCGAGCAGACCGTTCGCGTCGGACGCGACCGGCACCGACGAGCCGCGATCAACCATGCCGGTGGTGAACGCCCCGGTGCCGGCGGCACCGTAGGCCAGCGCCACGACGAGGGCGACGGCGACGACGGCGGTGGCGAGCGTGGTGCGCCCGCCGCCGTGCGATCGAGCGCGCGTCCGGCGACGGCTCATCGGAACCCCTCCGTGAGCAGGCGTGAGAGGCGCGCGCGACTCGGCTGGAGTCGCTCGCCACCGTCGACCGTGAGGAGGACGAGCGCGAGGAGCGGCGCGAACGCGAGGAGTGTGCTGACGAGTGCGGCGAGGAACGGATGAATCGCGTCCAGCCGAACGATGGTCGCGTACGGGAGGACCGCCGGATAGCTCCGTGCGGTGACTTCGACCGCAACGGGGCCGGGCGTCGACGGTGCACGAACGGTGCCTGTGACGGTCATCGCGGTGGCGTTGCGCGCCGTTTCGGCGGCATGCAGGCCGCTCGTGTGGACGACGCGTTCCGTCCAGAGGCGGTCGGGGATGCCGACCGTGTAGGTGACGTTCCGGCTCGTGCCGAGCGCGATGGTCCGTTCGGACCCCGGCGCGCTCGCGTCTGCGACGGCGAGTAGCGTCTCCGTGTGCGTCGCACCACCGAAGGCAACGACGGCCGCCGTCCCGAGGAGGGCGGCGACGAGCAGCGGATAGACGACCGACCCGACGCGCGCCGGCCGCGTGTCGGGCGTGCCGGTCCGCCGCAGTCCGAGGAGCGCGACGGCGGCGAGCGCACCGAGGAGGAGTGCCGTGTTCGCGCGGGCGAACCGGACGGCACCCCCGAGGTATGGGAGGAGGACCGGGTCGCCGCCCACGGTCAACACCTTCCCGGCGACGGCCGCGTCCTCGACCGGCGGATAGCCCGCCTGCTGGTCGCTCACGGGGTTGTTGTCGCCCTTCGTGTGATAGCCCTCCGGCGTGATGGCGACGACGCGGTGGGTGGTGTAGTCGCCGCGCTGGTCGCTCCAGAAGGTGATGATATCGCCGCGGTCGACGTCGCCCGCGGGGACGACGACGTAGCCGTCGCCGACGTCGATGGTGGGTTCCATGCTGTCCGAGTAGACGTACGACACGCCGACGGGTGCGTCCGCTGGCGCGGCGACGAGGACGGTCAGGACGAGCAGGACGACGACGGCGACGGTGCGAAACAAGAGGAGAGAGGGAGTTTAGGCCGTGACGTTGAGGTTGCCCGAGAGGTCACTAACACTGGTTCCGCGGGTGTTGACGGTGACGTCGACGTAGACGCTCTCGGTGGAGTTGACCAGGATCTGACCGGAGGCGCTCTCCTCGCTGGCGACGCCGACGAGCTTCGTACCCTTGTAGATGGCGAACTGGACGTTCTGAGTGCTGTCACCGACGATCGCGGCGTCGTTCGGGTTGTACTGGACGTTGAAGTCGTGCTGGGCGTCGTCGTTGTTCGTGATGACGAACGCGTTGGAGTTCGACGCCGTGCTCACGTTCTCACCGACGGTGAACGTCGCGTTGTCGTTCACGCCCGCGGCGTTCGCGGAGTCACCGGAGAAGTCGATGACGAGTTCGCCGCTGGACGTCGTGGAGACGACGCCGGTGCTGGCGTTGCCGGCTGCGAAGCCGATCAGGCCGTTGGTGTCGGAGGCGACGGAGATGCTCGTGGTGCGGTCGACGGAGGCGGTGGTGAACGCGCTCGCGCCGAACGCTGACGCGACGACGACGAATCCGAGTGCGATTGCAGCGAGTTTAAGTCGCATAACAACTGTACAGAGTGGACTCCCACCCGAAAGGTCGCGGTCTATGCATTTACACGTAATCGCCGGGAGCCTATCTGAATAGGGTCGAGTGTCGTCCGGGGACGGGGAGACAGAAATATAGGCCTGTGGTCGATGTGTCATGCCATGACGGAACAAAGCTCGTATCGCCGGTTCATCGGCATCTACGCGGAGGACGTGACCGCGACGGCGACGGCGGTGGTCCTCGCGGTCGTCGCGCTGTTGGCGCTCCCCATCGGTACCGTTCGCGTCCGACTGCTCCTCGGCCTCGCACTCGTCGGGACGCTGTTGAACCTCTTCGAACTCCACTCGCCGGAGGAGTACACGCGCACGTTCGCCCTCGGGTGGGTGCTCGTCGGCGGCGTGCTCACCATCGGCCTCTTCGTCGTCGGGTTCGTCCTCGCCGCGCCGTTCATGCAAGAGATGTACGCGGGCATCGCCGCGTTCTTCCTCACGTCCGTGGGCCAGTACGTCGTCGTGACGTCGACGAAGCCGATTTGGGGTGAGGTCGAAGACGAGGAGGAGGAGCAGGCGCCGGGCGCGGAGTTACCGACGCAGGGGCCGCGCGGCGGGCGCTGAACGCGGTCACTCCTCGCTATCGAGGGTGGCGAGCCACCGTTGGACGAGCGCGTTCGTCGTGAGGAGTTGGACGAGGGAGAACGCCACGGCGAAGCCGAGGCCGGCGAGGAGGACGCCGAGCGTGCCGCGGACGGTGGTGTAGAGGGCGAACGCGAGGAGTCCGGCGACCACCGACAGGCCGACGGAGAGCAGCGCCGGGACGAGGAGGGAGGGCGAGTCGGACATGGGCGACCTGACAGACTGGGGAGAGATAGTGGTTCCGTTCATCCGCGGGCGACGGCCACAACGATTACTCGGGTCGCGAACGAGGTATGCTGCCAGATGTCTCAGAAAAGAGAGGAACCGACCGCCGGGGCGGGCGATCGCGGCACGCCGGGCTCGCGACTGGGTGAGCCGGTACGGACGGCCGAGGGGGGAGACACGTGAGCGTCATCGCCGAGTTCTCGGTGCCGGCCGAGGCGTTCATCCTCGGGCGAGCGCTCCGGCAGGCGCCGGAACTCTCCGTCGAGTTGGAGAAGATGATTCCGACGCGCGGCGCGGCCATCCCCTATTTCTGGGTGGTCGGCGAGGACCACGTGGCGTTTGACGACGTGCTCGCGAACGCCCCGGAGATAGCGACGTTCGACGTCGTCGACAGGCTCAACGGGCGCCGCCTCTACCGGGTGGAGTGGGAGCCCGCGGCGGACGCGTTCGTACAGGCGATCGTCGAGCATGACGCCGTCCTGCAGGAGGCGGGCGGCGACGCGGAGACGTGGACGTTCCAGATTCGCTTCCCCGATTCGGAGGAACTCTCCTCCTTCCACACGGACTGTCAGGAGAGCGACGTGGACGTGACCGTCGAGCGCATCTACCACCCCGTCGACGTCGTCACGGACACGGGTGGCCTGACGGACGCGCAGCGCGAGCTCATCGAGCACGCCTTCGAGGCGGGCTACTTCGAGGTGCCGCGCAAGGTGACGCTCGCCGAACTCGCCGACGACCTCGGCATCTCCGACCAGTCCGCGAACGAGCGGATGCGCCGGGGTCTCCAGACGCTGGTCGCGCGGACGCTGAAGTCGGACGTCGAGGGGGGATGACCCTCACTCGACGGCGGCGATGGCGTCGAGGGCGCGCGTCACGGCGTCGCGGGCGTCCGTCCCGAAGACGTAGCAGACGGGTTCGATGCCGTAGGCGCCGCGGTGATAGGCGAACGCGGGGACGCCGTCGGCGAACGTGGCGCGGAGTTCGTCGGCGCGGCCCTCGTAGGCGGCGTCGAACTCGACGGGGTCGTAGCCCTGTTCGCGGGCGGCGTCGAGGAGGGCGTCGCTCGTCGCGAGGTCGAGGGCGCCGCGTATCGTCGAGTCGGCGTCGTTGGCGACGAGGACGGCGCCGGCGACGTGCTGGGAGGCGCCGAAGGCGGGGTCGGAGGGGACGTCGACGCGCCCGCGGACGGCGTGAAGACGGCCGGGGACGGCGGCGACGTCCGCATCGCTCGTCGGGTTCGGGAGGGCGCTCGCGACGTTCGTGCCGACGTTCGGGACGTGTGCGGCGGCGTCGTCGGCGGCGGCGAAGGTGCGGACGGCGACCCGGACGTCGCGGAGGGTCTCGCGTTCGCGCGCGGCAGCAGCGTCGGGGCCGCGCACACAGAGGTCACACTCGAGGCCGTCGAGGGCGGGCATCGCCTCCTCGTGGAGCGCGCAGACGGGGCCGCGGTCGACGAACGTCCGGAGGAGGTCCTGCAGTTCGACCATGGCGTCGTAGGCGTCGAGGTCGCCGGCGACCCAGCCGTCGGCAACGCGCTCGACGGTCCGCTGGAGGCGCTCGTCCTCGACGAGTCGGTCGTCGACGGACGCCTGCCCGGCGAGGTACTTGCTCACGGCAGCCTGCGTGACGCCGAGGAAGTCGCCGATTTCGCGCTGGGCGCACCCGCGCTCGGCGAGGGCGTGCGCGAGCGAGACGCGGACGGCGGGGACGAACGACTCGGCGACGATTTCGGCCGGCAGGTGGAGTCCGTTTCGTTGACCCATCTGTAATAACCCAGTTATACAACAAACTATTAACAGTGTCGGCTCGCTCGCACGGGTATGCCCATCAGCGACCAGTTGCTCGAGGAGGGAGAGGAGCTCTGGCACGCACAGAAGACCCACCCGTTCGTCACGGAGTTGGCAGACGGGACGCTGGACGAGGCGGCGTTTCGCCACTGGGTCGAACAGGACTACCGCTACCTCCTCGACTACGCCCGACTGTTCTCCGTCGCCGGCGCGCGAGCGCGCGACGAGCGGACGATGACCGACCTCGTGAGTATCGCGCACAGCACGCTTGCCGAGGAGATGGACCTCCACCGCGAGTTCGCCGCCGACTACGGCATCGCGCCCGAGGAGCTCGAGACCGTGCAGAAAGCCCCGACCTGCGAGGCCTACACCGGCTTCCTGATTCGCACCGCCTACGAGGGGTCGCTCGCCGAAATCGCCGCGGCGCTCTACCCGTGCGCGCAGGGCTACCTCGACATCGCGGCGCACGCCGCCGAGCGCGCGGACGGCGAGCACCGCTACACGCCGTGGATAGAGAACTACACGAGCGAGGAGTTCCGCGACGTCGTCGGGCGCATCCGCGAGTTCGTCGATCGGTGTGGCGAGCAGTACCCGGGCGAGCACGACGCGATGCGCGAGGCGTTCCTGACGAGCGCGCGCCTCGAACACCAGTTCTGGGAGATGGCCTACACCCGCGAGGGGTGGGCGGTGGAGTCGTGAGCGCCGTCGAGGAGCTTCGCGCGGCGAGCGCGTGGGACGCCGCCGTCGAGCACGAGTTCGTCGCCGGCCTCGCGGACGGCACCCTCGCGGAGGCAGTCTTCCGGGACTACCTCGAGCGCGACTACGCCTTCGTCGAGACGCTCGCCGGCCACGTCGGGCACGCCGTCGCGGACGCACCGTCGATGGCCGAGAAACGCCGGTTCTCGGAGTTCCTCGCGACGCTCACCGGCCCCGAGGACGACTACTTCGAGCGCGCCTTCGAGACCCTCCCCGGGCCGTCACTCGCGGACGCGGACCCCGACGCGGGCGCGGTCGGCGCGGCGTTCGCGGACCTCTTCGCGCACGCGGCGACCGTCGGCGGCTACGCGGAGACGCTCGCCGTCCTCGTCCCCGTCGAGTGGGTCTACCTCGACTGGGCGAACGGTATCGAGAACCCGCCGGAGCCGTTCTACTACCGCGAGTGGGTGGACATCCACGCCACCGAGGCGTTCCGCACGTTCGTGACGTGGCTCCGCGACGAGCTCGAGCGGGAAGTGGCGCAGGTGTCCGCGCGCCGCGAGGCACGCGTCGAGCACCTCTTCACGCGCGCCGTCGAGCTCGAAGTCGCGTTCTTCGACGCCGCGATGGGCGCCGAGGGACGGTAACGCCGGCGTCCCGGACGCGCCCGGTCACGCCGCGGAGTTCGCCGTCCGAAGTCGTTATGTCGGGTGCCAATAGATGACGAACAACAATGACAGAGCAGGTGGACGACGTGCTCGTCGTCGGCGGCGGGGACGTCGGGTTACTGACGGCGCTCGCCGTCCGGAAGCTGAACCCGGGTGTGACCGTTACCGTCGTGGACGACTTCGAGACGCCGGTTCCCCAGGTCGGCAAGAGCACCTTCATGGAGATTCAGAAAATCCTCCACGGGACGCTCGACATCCCGCAGCGCCGCTTCATCGAGGAGGTCAAACCCGTCTGGAAGGGTTCCGTCTACTTCCGCGACTGGTGTGACTGCCCGCCCTTCCACTACCCCTTCGACCCCCAGCAGAAGTACCCGAGCGACGACACGCCGAAGGCCGTCGACCACTACTATTACTACTACGACGAACTCTACCGTAGCTCCGACCACCTGACGACCGGCGAGCGCATCGTCGAGGAGGGCGTCACGCCGTGGTACTACGGACAGGGTGGCGAGTTGGAGACGTACGACTACGTCGCCTACCACCTCGACAGTGAGCGCTTCAACGGCCTCCTGCGCGACGTCTGCGAGGGGCGCGGCGTCGGCCTCGTGGACGAGCGCGTCACCGAGGTTGAGACGACGGGCGCACGCATCGACGCTGTTTACGGCGAGGAGACGGTCTACGAGGCGGACCTCTACGTGGACGCGACGGGGTTCAGCCGCGTCCTCCGGAGCGAGCAGGACGTCGACTTCCGGGAGTTCGCCTTCCCACTGGACTCGGCATACAACGCGCGCGTCGAGCGTGACCTCGCGGACGTGGTACCGGCGACCGTCGTGGAGTCGGGCGAGCACGGCTGGTTCTGGCAGATAGACACCTACGACGAACGCGACGTGGGCTACGTCTACGCCTCGGAGTACGTGGACGACGACGCTGCACTCGCGGAGTTCTACGACTTCCTCGAGTCGGTGGCGCCCGCGGACGCCGACCCCGGCGCGGCGGACGCCGAGCAGTTCTCGTTCGACTCGGGGTACTACGAGCGCGCATGGGTGGAAAACTGCCTCGCGATCGGGAACGCCGAGGGGTTCGTCGAGCCGCTGCAGTCGACGGCGCTCACCGCCAACGCCTCGAACGCCGTGGACTTCGCGAACCTCCTCGCGTCGCACGCCCGCGTCGCGGACGGCTCGCTGCGCGACGCCTACAACACGGCTGTCGAGCGGATGTGGGAGTCCATCTCCGACTTCGTCGCCGTCCACTACCGCTACGCGGACGGCGACACGCCGTTCTGGGACGCCGTCTCCTCGATGGAAGTGAGCGAGCGCGTCGAGCGCATCGCCGAGCGCTTCGACACCTACGGCTTCGACTGGAACGTGGAGACGGCGGACGCGGCGGACCTCGCGGAATTGCGGGTGTTCCCGCCGCCCGACTTCTACGAGCTCATGCGCGGACTGGGCGTGACGTCGGCGTTCTATGAGGAGACGGACGTCTCGGTGGACGAGCGCGTCCGGCAAGCCGAGGACGAGAAGTACGACCGCATCCGCGAGCAGGTCGAGCAGTACTACCTCTCCTACGAGGAACTCTACCGGGGTGTCCTCGACGCCTGAGCGACCGACATCCGACACCGGTGGCGATATAACGTAGTTATACCACAACGTTGTATACGAGGTAGCGGCCACCGTCGGACGTGACCCACCAGGACACGCAGACCGACGCGGAACCGAGACGACAGGCACGCCGCGGGCGACGCCCGCGGGAACCGCACGGCGACACAGGCGCGCCGTGCCGCGCCAGCGATGCGCGAGCGGGGGTGACGCGATGCTCGACGTGACGCTCACACTCGTCGCCGTCGTCGTCGCGCTCGCCGCCACGAGCGCCGTCGGATTCTGGTACGCGCGCCGGCGCGAGCGCTCGCTCGACGCGCTCCTCACCGCCCGCGGGAGCGCGAGCGAGGGCACCACCGCCGCCTCCGTCGTCGGCTCCGTCATGGGCGCGTGGATACTCCTCAGCCCCGCCGAAGCCGGCGCCGCCTACGGTGGGCTCACCGCAATTCTCGGCTACGCGCTCGGGAGCGCCGTCCCGCTCCTCCTCTTCGTCCCCGTCGCCAAGCGCGTCCGTGACGTCATGCCCGACGGCCACTCGCTCACCGAGTACGTCCGCGAACGCTTCGGGACGGCCTTCTACTGCTTCGTCCTCGTCGTCTCCGTCTTCTACATGTTCATCTTCCTCGCCGCCGAGATGACCGGCGTCACCGCCGCGCTCGCCATCGTCGCCGGCGTCCCGCCGTGGGCCACCGCCGTCGTCATCGGCGGGTTCGTCCTCGCCTACACCGCGTATGGTGGCCTCGTCGCCAGCCTCGTCACCGACACCGTCCAGACCGCCGTCGCACTCCCACTTCTCATCGTCGCCGCCGTCGGCGCACTCTGGCAATTAGGGGGAACGGACGCCGTCTACGCGACCGCCGCGAGCGCGACCCCTGACCTCATCACCCTCACCAACCCCGCCGCCGTCGCGTTCGGCTTCTACGTCGTCTTCGCCGTCCTCGGCGCGAACGTCCTCCATCAAGGCATCTGGCAGCGCGTCTGGGCCGCCGAGAGCACGACGTCCGTCCAGCGCGCGTTCGGCGTCAGCGCCGTCGCCGTCGTCCCGATGATTCTGCTCGCCGGCGTCTTCGGCGTCATCGCCGCCGCGCGCGGCCTCGTCGACGGGAACGCGGGCATCTCCTTCTTCCTCGTCGTCAACGACGTCTTCCCGCCGTGGCTCGCGCTCTGCGTCGTCGTCCTCGCCGTCCTGCTCGTCGCCAGCACCGCCGATACCGTGTTGAACGCCGTCGCGAGCGTCGTCACCGTCGATCTCGCCGAGTTCACCGACGCCGACGAAGCGACGCTCACGCACGTCGCCCGCGCCTGTACCGTCCTCGTCGCGCTCGCCGCCGTCGTCGTCGGCGCGCAGGGCTACGACGTCCTCACGCTCTTCTTCCTCGCCGACCTGCTCGGCGCCGCGACGTTCGCGCCGTTCGTCCTGGGACTGTACCTCACCGCGCTCGACGAACGCGGCGCGCTCGCCGCCTCACTCGGCGGGCTGGCGGTCGGCCTCGCCTTCTTCCCCGGCGTCGCCGGCCCGCTCGCGGCGCTCGGTCTCCCCGTTTCGCCCGACTTCTTCTGGGTGTTCGTCGGCTCGACCGGCGTCTCGGTCGCCCTCACCGCCCTCGGTGCCGCCGTCTCCGGGACGGCCTACGACTTTCGTGCGCTCGCCCGGGCGGGCGCGCGTTTCGAGGAGGTGAGCGAGCGGTGATTCCGCCGCTCGGCTTCGCGCTCGTCGTCTGGGGCTCCGTCGCCCTCACCGCGCTCGTCTTCGGCTACATCGTCCTGACCCTGCGCTGACGCCCGCCCGCCCCACGACAAGACCTATGCGTCACCTCCCGGACGTACCCGTATGGCCGCCATCGAAATACAGTCCCTCCACAAGCGATTCGGCGACGTCACCGCCCTTCGGGGCATCGACCTGACCGTCGAGGAAGGCGAGGTGTTCGGCTTCCTGGGGCCGAACGGCGCCGGGAAGTCCACGACCATCGACGTCATCCTCGACTACCTCCGTCCCACCGACGGGTCGGTGTCGGTGTTCGGACTCGACGCCCAGCAGGAGACGAAACGCGTCCACGAACGCCTCGGCGTCCTCCCGGACGCCTACGGCCTCACCGGTCACCTGACCGCGCGCCAGCACGTCCAGTTCGCCATCGACTCGAAGGACGCCGACGACCACCCGCTCGAACTCCTCGACCGGGTGGGCATCGCGGAGGCCGCCGACCGGAACGTCGAGGGATACTCGAAGGGGATGAAACAGCGCCTCCTCCTCGCGACGGCGCTCGCGGGGTCGCCCGACCTCCTCATCCTCGACGAGCCCTCGACTGGCCTCGACCCGAACGGCGCGCGCCGGATGCGCGACATCGTCCGCGAGGAGGCCGAGCGCGGCGCGACCGTCTTCTTCTCCAGCCACATCCTCGGACAGGTCGAGGCCGTCGCGGACCGCGTCGGCATCCTCGTGGACGGCGAAGTCGTCGCCGAAGACCACATCTCCGACCTGCGGGACGCCGTCGGCGACGCCGGCGGGACGCTCGTCCTCACGCTCGACCGCGAACCCCCCGAGGCCGCGCTCGCCGCGGTCCGGGACGTCGAGGGCGTCTCCGGCGTGGACGTCCACGAGAACGTCGTCACCGTCGCCTGCCCGGACGAACGCAAAGCCGCCGTCGTGGACGCGGCTCGCGAGGGCGGCGCGGCGCTCCTCGACATCGAGTCCCGTCAGACTTCGCTGGAGGACCTCTTCGCCACCTACACCGGCGGCGTCGAAGGGGAGGTGGAGGCATGAGCTGGCGTGTCGTCGCCGAGCGCGACGTCCGGGACCCGTTCCGGTCGCTGAGCGCGCTCGTCCTCTTCGGGCTGTTCGGTCTGCTGTTCGCCGCCGCCGGCTACCTCGGGTCGAGCGGCGGTGGTGGCGTCGCGCCGCTGCTCGCGTCCGTCGCGAGCGCCATCGTCCCGCTCGCCGGCTACGGAATCTGCTACGGCGTCGTCGCAGGCAAACGCCAGGACGGCTCGCTCCGGGTCTTTCTCTCGCTCCCGCATTCCCGGCGCGACGTCGTTCTCGGGAGCGCCATCGGCCGTGCCGTCGTCCTCGCACTCGCCGTCACCGTCGGGTTCCTCCTCGCCCTCCTCGTCTTCGTCGCCGCGGGCGGGAGCGGGTTCGACCCGTCGGCGTTCCTCGGTACGTGGGCGCTCGCCTGCCTGTTCGCCGTCACCGTCGTCGGCGTCGGCGTCGGTATTTCGGCGGCCGCGCGGACGACCGGACGCGCCGTCGCGGGCGTCGCGTTCGCCTACGTCCTGTTCGTCGCCGCGTGGAACTGGATTCCGTCGCTCGTCCGCTACGTCGCCGCCGGCTTCCGCTTCCCGACGGGGCCGACGCCGACGTGGGCGACGGCGTTCACCTACTGCAACCCCGAGCGGGCCTACTCGGTGCTCACGACGGCAGTCGTCGGCGGCCCGTCGCCACCGACGACCGCCGCCTATACCACGCCCGGGTTCGCGCTCGCGGTGCTCGTCGCGTGGGCCGTCGCCCCGCTGGCGCTCGGCTACCTCGCCTTCGAGCGCGGCGACCTCTGAACGGCGGCCCGCAGACTAGCCATTCGCCGGACCGATGCCGTTAAGGGCACTCGAGAAGTAGTACTCGATAGCTACTTCTTTATTCAAATAGTAGGAGGTCTTCGCGACGACACGATACTGCGACGGCGCTGACGCGCGGCGCGAAAAACGGACGCGTTCGGTTACTCCTCGGACTCGGTGTGGACGGTGACGTAGCCGTCGAAGTCGAGGAGGACGCGCTGGATCCAGTCTCCGAAGATGGCTTTCCCGGCGGGCGACCGGCGGCGGCCCGTAACGAAGACGTGGTCACAGCCGTAGTCGTCGGCGGCGGCGAGCGTCGCCGTGCCGTACCCGCCGTCGATGACGCGGACCGCGACGTCGTACTCGACGTCCACGCCGTCGAGGACGTCCGCGACGTAGTCCGCGAGGGCGTCTTCGGCCGCGTCGATGAAGTCCGCCTCGTTGTCGTAGGTGACGCCCTCGACGCCGCCGAGTGCCTCGAACTTCTCGGCGTCTCCGCCGAGGTGGCGTTCGGTGGCGAACGTCAGAACGGTGAGTGGAGCGTCAGCCCCGCGTGCGTGTTCCGCGGCTTCGCGGAGGAGGTCGCTGTGCGCTTCCGATTCTTCGACGACGACAAGTCCTCTGTGCATGGTCGGCGTGAGAACGCCCGTCCCGTTAAACCTATCGACAGTAACGAAAAACCATTATTCACTAATGCTAACAGTAGTATACATACTGCATAATTTTTATGGGGATGCATTATCGTTCACGATATAGAGTATGCCAGCAACACTGCCAGCACTAGCAGCGTTACTAATCGGGGTTTCCGTGGTCGTCCTGCTCCTCGTGGTGTGGGACCTCCCGGCGTTCGTCGGCCTCATCATTTCGGCGATGGTCGTCGGCGTCGTCAACGCCGCGCTCATCCCCGACATCACGTTCGGGTCCATACCGAGCTCCGTCGCGTCGAACTTCGGGTCGGAGATGACCGGCATCGGTATTCCCATCCTGATGGCCGCCATCATCGGGAAGTCGATGACCGAGTCCGGTGCGGCCAACCGCATCGTTCGGTCGTTCCAGTCGCTCGTCTCGGACGACAACGCCGACTTCGCGCTCTGGGGTAGCAGTACCATCCTCGCGATTCCGGTGTTCTTCGACAACGTGTTCTACCTGATGGCGCCGCTCGCCCGCTCGATGCGGGCGCGCATCGGGAAGAACTACGCGCTCTACATCGCCGTCGTCGGTGGCGGTGGTACGGCCGCACACGCGTTCGTGCCGCCGACGCCCGGCCCCCTCGCCGTCGCACAGGAACTCGGTGCGAGCGGCGAGTCCATCCTCGGCATGACCATCGTCGTCGGTCTCGCCACTGCGATTCCGGCCGCGCTCATCGCCGGCGTCGCCTACGGGCGGTTCATCAACGCCCGCATCGACATCCCGCTCCGGGAGACGATGGGCACCTCCGCCGAGGACCTCGAAGAGCAGGCGAAGAAGTCCACGGAGAGCCTCCCGGGCTTCTTCGAGTCCCTACTGCCCGTGCTCGTCGCCGTCGCGTTCATCGCGGCCGGCACCGTCGTCACGACGTTCAAGGACGTTTACCCGGCACTCGCGTCCCTCCAGCCGATTACGAACTTCATCGGTGACGCGAACTTCGCGCTGACGGTCGCCGCCGTCGTCGCCGCGCTCACCTACCTGCGGATGGACGACTTCCCGCGGCAGGTCTGGCAGGACGAGCTCACCGAAGCCCTACAGAACGGTGGTAACATCGCCGCGATTACCGCCGCTGGTGGCGCGTTCGGTGCGATGCTCGCCGCCTCCGGCATCGGCATGGTCATTGCGAACGCCCTCCAGGGTATCGGTATCGGCCTCCTCATCACGGCGTGGCTCATCGCCGCGATTATCCGCATCGCGCAGGGGTCCGCAACCGTCGCGATGATTACGACGGGTGGCATCATGGCGCCGCTCGTTCCCGAGCTCGCCGTCCACCCGGCCTACCTCGTCATGGCCATCGGCGCTGGCGGTATCACAACGTCGTGGTACAACGACTCCGGCTTCTGGATCGTGAAGGAGATCGGTGGCCTCACGCAAGCCGAGACGCTGAAGGTCTGGACGGCGGTCACGTCCATCCTCTCGGTGGCCGCGCTGATCATCATCCTGATTTACTCGACGCTCTTCCCGCTCGCCTAACGCGACTGGCTCCAACGGCCACTCGCGGTCCCCTTTTTCGTTCCATTATTTCGGAGTAGAGCGCGTCAGCGCCGCGTAAACCGGCTGTTCTTGTCACACCAACCTCTGTTCCGACACTGGCGGAAAGGTTCGTCCAGATTCGTGGTCTATATTGGCAAACAGACCGGCTTTTGGCACCACATAACGAGAGGGGGTGGCGCGAAACCGGGCGTATCGGCGGCCATTGCCGCATTCCCACGGTCGCGCGCGCCGACGACGGACGGACACGTGTCCGTGCCACCTCGTCCGGGTGTGTCGGACTAGCACACCAGTGCTTGACGGCCATATTCGTGTAATATATTCGCGTGACGCCGTCGTCCGTCCGACAATACCGGCAACGAGCGCGGGTTCGTGAAAAAGGGACTGGGACGCGAGTACCTAGTCGAGGCGAACCGTCTCCCCGGCGTCGGCGGACTCGTGGAGCGCCTCGAGCACGCGCATATCGTAGAGGCCGTGCTCGCCGTCCGCATAGATGGGCTCCTCGGAGAGCACGCGGTCGGCGAAGTAGTCGAACTCCTCGGTCATCTCGTTTATCTCCTCGGCTTCCGCCGTCACTTCGTAGTCCTCACGTTCGAGCGTGAGGCGACACTCCATGTGGAACGCCGGCGAGAGCGTCAGTTGACCCTCGGTGCCCGTGATGGTCAGTTCGGTGTCGTCGTAGGCGTTCTGCGTCGCCGTGATGGCCGCGTGGATGCCGCCCTCGTAGAGCGCCGTCGCCGACGAGCGCTCGTCCGGCACGTCGCCGAACGCCTCGTGCTCGGAGTGCATCTGAGCCTGCACGCTCACCGGGTCAGCCCCGAGGATGAAGCGCGCGGTGTTGATCGGATAGACGCCGAGGTCCATCATCGACGTCCCGTAGCCGCTCGCGTCCGGGTCGAGCCGCCACTGGTCCGGGTCGTCGATGATCGAGAGCAGCGGCTGGGAGTTGTTCCCGTACACCTGCACTGGCTCGCCGATGGCGCCCATCTCCACGAGGTCGCGCGCCCGGCGGACCGCGGGCTCGGTGTGCATCCGGTAGGCGACCATCAGCGGGATGTCACCGGCGTTCGCCGTCTCGACCATCTCCTCGGCGGTCTCGACGCTCTCCGCCATCGGCTTCTCGCAGAGCACCGCCTTGTCGAACTCCGCCGCCGTCTCGACGTACTGGAGGTGGTAGGCGTTCGGCGTCGCGATGTAGACGGCGTCGTAGTGCTCGGTGGCCGCGCCGTCGTGGAAGTCCGCGCCCGAGATGGCGTGCGGGACGTCCGCCTCGTCGGCGTAGCGCTGTGCCTTCTCCTCGGAGCGACTCACGAGGACGGAGACCTCACAGAGGTCGGTGTCGCGAATCGCCGGGATGGCCTCATCAACGGTCCACCAACCGAGGCCGACGAGGGCGAACCGGACGGTACCCTCCGTGGTTGTCTGCCAGTCCCGCTCCGTGAACGAGTCGAAGACGCGCTCGAAATCCATACGGGCAACTGGGCGGAGTACGCAATAAATATTTGTGGAATACCGACGAGCTACGCCGCGCCGAGCAGTCGGTCGACGACGGCGCGTGCGACCGCGTTCTCACCGTAGCTGTCGGTCACCCGGAGCGTGCAGACGTCGAGGCGCCCCTCACCGAGAGAGCGGGAGACGACGGCGCCACCCGCGTTCTCCACCCACCCTTCGACGTAGCCGACCGGTACCTCGTCGTCCGCGTCGAGGCTCGAGACGTACGCGTAGGGGTAGAGGTCCGCGAACGCCCATCCGGGAACGGCCTCGAGTTCCGGGAGCAACTCCTGGAAGAGGACGCCCGCGCAGAGGTTCCAGCTCTCCTCCTCGGGGAGCGCGGTGTAGTCGACGCCCTCGACGGCCGCCATCTCGCCGTCCGCGTCCGGGAGGACGACGACGTGCCCGCCGTGCTCGACGAACTCCCGAAGCGTCGCGTCGACCGCGGCGACGACGGTGACATCCGCGTCCCCAGGCGTGTCGACCACGGTGTAGCCATGGTCGGCGAGCGTGTCGCCGAGCCCGCCGTCCTCGACGAACACCGAGACGTCCGCGGGGTCGGAGTCGAAGACCGCGACGTCGCGTGCCGCCGTCCGCTCGCCGTCCGAGAGCGTCACCGTCTCCGTCCCGTCGGCCGCCGACGCGGGAACGGCGACGTCGACGGCGTCCTCGAGGCGGACGTGGTCGTGCGGCGGGACGCTGACCTCGACGTGACCCGTCTCCCCGAACGCCGACCACTCCAGCATCGCCTCGTAGCGCTCGGCCGTGTCGTTCACGACGACGGCGTCCGCGGCGAGGCGCTCCCCGGGCGCGCGGGCGTGCTCGGACGGGGAGAGGTGGAGCATCACGGGGCCGTTGAGCCGCGCGAACTCCTCGTGGAAGGCCTTCTCCTCGCGGACGTAGTCGAGGACGCCGTTGAACTCCCACTCGATGTCGGTGAGTTCGGTGAGAACGTAGCCGGCGACGCCGTCGTGTTCGCGCATGTCCGCGATGATGGGTTCGAGGGAGTCGAACTCGCGGCGCTGCCACGCCTCCGCGAACGCCTCGATGGAGTCGAAGACGTCCGCGGCGGGGCTCTCGGCGAAGCGCTCCCGAACACCCTCGGGGCGCTTCATGCCTTCGAGGAAGTCGTGTGCGAACCAGTGTGGGTCCCCGCCGTAGTGGGCGTCGAGTCGCGAGAGGTCGGGGAAGCCCCACGTGCCGAACTCGGAGACGAGCAGGGGGACGTCCGGGTCGGTGCGGACGTCGCCGTAGTTCTCCTCGGGGTTCGCCGTGACGTGCTCGAGTTTCTCGCGCCACGCGTCGACCCGGTCGGGCGCGACGAAGTACTCGTGGTAGTCGTTCAGGTCGGTCGCGACGTGCGCCCACCCCGAGTTGTCGCAGACGAGGCGCGTCGGGTCGAGGGCGCGGGCGTCCTCGTAGAAGGACTCGAGGTAGTCCTGTTTCTCGACGTCCGTCCAGAGCGGTTCCTCGTCCTCGTGGTGGCCGATACCCCATTCCTCGTTGTAGAGACTCCACGCGACGACGCTCGGCCGGTTGTAGTCGCGTGCGACCATCGCCTCGAACTGCTCGCGCACCTCGCGCTTGGAGCGCTCCGAGTAGACGGTGGGGTTCGCGGGCTCCTCCCAGACGAGGATGCCGAGGCGGTCGGCGAGCTCGAGGAATTCGGGGTGTGCGGGCTTGATGTGCTTTCGCAGGAGGTTGAACCCGAGTTCCTTCGCGGTCCGAATCTCGTCCTCGAAGGTGTCGAGGTCCGCGGGCCGGTAGTAGGTGTCGGGGTAGAAGGCCTGGTCGAGCGCGCCCCGCATCGTGAACGGCTCGCCGTTCAGGTAGAGGTCGCCGTCCTCGTGGGAGACGCTGCGCATCCCGAAGGTGTCCGTGTGGACGTCGACGACCTCGCCGTCCGAACTGAGGCGCGCCTCCACCTCGTAGAGCACGGGGTCGTCCGGCGTCCAGTAGTCGGCGTCGGGAATCGCGACCTCGAGCGACGCCGACTCGCCCGCGAGGGACGCGCTCGTGCTGACGACGGGCTCGCCCGCGTCGTCCGAGACCGTGACGTGGACGTGGTCGGCCTCGCCGCCCGCGACGTCGACGTCCACGGTCGCGCTGTCGTCGGAGAGGTCGGGGGTGACGCGTAGGGACGCGACGTGCGTCTCGGGGAGCGTGAGGAGGTCGACGTCCTGCCACGGGCCGCTGACGCACGTGTACCACGGCGCGCCCTGCTTGCCGTGCGGTATCTCGGTGATGTCCTCGGGGTCGAAGACGCGGAGGACGACGGTGTTCTCGCCGTCCTCGATGGCGTCGGTGGCGTCAACGGCGAAGGGGAGGTAGCCCCCGGTATGTTTGCCGACGCGCTCGCCGTTCACCCAGACGGTCGCCTCGTAGTCGACGGCGCCGAAGCGCAGGAGGACGCGGTCGGCTTCACGTACCGCGTCGTCGACGTCGACGGTGCGTCGATACCATCCGACGCCGGTGTACTCGCGCAAGTCGTCCGCCTCCTGCCATGAGTGGGGGACGGTGACGTCGCGCGCGTCCGGCCAGACTGCGTCTTCATCGTACCACTCCTCGCGCTCGCCGACGTCAGCCGGGTCTGTGGCGAACTCCCACTGCCCGGACAGAGAGGCCGTCGGGTCGCGTGCGTGTGTAGACGTCCAATGCATTATCTATCGTGTAGATTCGAGCAGTGCTATTCTATCTTTCGGAGGGGGCGACACCGTGGGGCGAGACGGCGGCGCGACGCTCAGAGGTCAGCATCGATGTGCTCGGCCGCCTTGAGCGAGAGCGCGCCGATGGTGAGCGTCGGGTTCATCGCGCCACCGGTCGGGAAGACGCTGCTCGAGGCGATGGAGAGGTTCGTCAGGTCGTGCGTTCGCAACCGGGCGTCGACGACACTCTCCGAGGGGTCCGACCCCATCCGCGTGGTCCCCATCGGGTGGCTCCCAGCCCACGGCCGGCGCGGGTTGGCCTCGTAGGTGATAGTCGCCCCGAGTTCGTCCATGATGTCGCGCTGCACCGACAGGGCCTTCTCCGCCGTCTTGACCGCATGCTCCCCGATGGTCCACGAGACGTCCGGCACCGGGTTGCCGTGGTCGTCGGTCCGCGACGTGTCCAGCGTCACCGTGCTGTCCTTCCGCGGGAGTTGCTCGACGAGCGCCTCAGTCCCGACGTGCCCGCCGACCGCGCCCTCGAGCGCGGACGCCAACTCGTCGCCCCACGACCCGTCGGAGAGCGCAGCCTCGACGGCCGTCGGGCCCGCGTAGTTGAGCAGGCCGACGAAGAAACTCCCCGGCGTCTGCTCCTCGTGGTCGTAGAACTGGTGTGTGACCGACGTCGTGAACCCGACGCGGTGCTGGCCCGTCGGCCGGTCGAGGCGGCCGCCGACCCCGACGAGCGCGTGGTCCATGAAGTACCGCCCGACCGCGCCCGAGGAGTTCGCCAGCCCGTCCGGATACTGCTCGGACTCGGAGAGCAACAGGAGCCGCGGCGTCTCCACCGCCCCACGGGCGATGACGAACTGGCGCGCCTCCTGTCGGTGCTCCGTCCCGTCGGGCGTCGCGTAGACCGCCGACGTGACCGAGTCTGCGTCGTGTTCGAGGCGTTGGACCGGCACGCGGTCGATGACGCGCGCGCCCTCCGTCTCGGCTTTCCGGATGTGGACGTCCCCGCTGTATTTCGCGCCCGACGGACAGACGGGCATGCACGTGCCGTAGCCGACGCACTGGCTCCGACCGTCGAAGGACTCGCTGTTCCGCGCCTGTGGCACCGAATGCAGGCGGATGTCGAGTTCCTCGCAGGCGTCCGCGAACAGCGAGTCCGAGTAGCTCGGCGGGAACGCGTCCATCGGGAACGACTCCTCGCGCGGCGGCGCGAACGGGTTGTCGCTCCCGCCCGACACCCCCATCTCCGACTCGACAGCAGCGTAGTACGGGCGGAGGTCCTCGTAGCTGAGCGGCCAGTCGACGCCGACGCCGTAGCGCGACTGCATCTCGAAGTCCTTCGGGTGGAACCGCGGGGTGTAGCCGATCCAGTGGAGCGTCGTCCCGCCGACGCCCTTGACGCGCGTCTCGTTGAGCGGGTAGGGGACGCTCCCGGAGGACGTGTAGGCGTCGCGCTCGCCGCCCATCTCCCAGACGTCCTGCCGGTCGTACGACGGGCGGAGGGAGCGCTCCATTCGCTGGATACGACTTTCGAGGTCGAACCGTGGGCCCGCCTCGAGCACGACGACGTCGTGGCCGCGGCGCGCGAGGTCGTGCGAAACGAGGCCGCCGGCGGGCCCCGCGCCGATGACGCAGACGTCCGCGCGCTCGGACGGCGTCCGGTCGATGGCGGTGTCGCTGCTACTCATTGTCCCGGCGCTCCCTGATACGCCTGTATCCCACCGGGATAGCCCGCGGGGTTCTCCGTCCCGACGAGTCGGCCGCCCGTCGGACTGGAGAAGAGGGCGTAGAGGAGGTCGTTGACGAGGTAGTAGCGGACGCGCTCTCGCTCGCTCCCCCCAGGGTCAGGGTCGGCGTACTCCTGCCCGAGACTGCGGAGGACGTCGTCTCGCTCGTCCTCGGAGAGGTGACGGAACGCGGCGTCATGGCGCTCGCGGGCACGGGCGTTCACGACGGCTATCGCGTCGGTGACGTGCTGGCGGAACTCGCCGTCCGCATCGAGGCGGCCGTCGGCGTACGTCTCGACGAACTCCGCGACGCCACTGACGTCGGAGGGATAGAGGACTTCGGCGAGCGCGACGAGCGTGCCGAGCGGTTCGTCCCGTGTGGACCCGGTGTCGCCGGAGTCGGTCTGGGTGGTGTAGACGGCAGCACCGCCGACGGCGAGTCCGCTCGCGGCGAGGACGGCGACTGCATCGCGGCGCGTCAATCGCATACCGTATTCTTCATTATTGATGTATTTAAATCCTCGCGTGGGTGCCGGAGGTCGGACGACCACGTCGGCACGGACTCCGACCACGGGCGCGCATTTCTAGGGGGAACAATTATGTAGTATCCGGCGAAGTATACGGTAGAAACTCATGAGCGAAGTCCGATTCAAGAGCGTGAAGAAGGTATACGACGACGACATCGTCGCCGTCGACAACTTCAACCTCGATATCGAAGACGGGGAGTTCGTCACCATCGTCGGACCTTCTGGGTCTGGTAAATCGACGCTACTCCGCATGCTCGCCGGCCTCGAAGACATCTCTGGCGGAGAGGTGACCATCGGTGACAAGGCCGTAAACGACGTCCCCGCTCAGGACCGCGACGTCGCGATGGTGTTCCAGAACTACGCCCTCTACCCGCACATGACCGTGCGGAAGAACATGTCCTACGGGCTCCGACTCACCTCCGACCTCTCCGAGGAGGAGATCAACAAGCGCGTCGAGGAGGCAGCCGAGATGATGGGCATCGAGGACCAGCTCGACAAGAAACCCGCCTCCCTCTCCGGCGGCCAGCAACAGCGCGTCGCGACCGGTCGCGCAATCGTCCGCGACCCCGCAGTCTTCCTGATGGACGAGCCGCTGTCGAACCTCGACGCGAAGCTCCGCGCACACATGCGTATCGAGCTGCAGCGCATCCAGGACGACCTCGAAACGACGACGGTCTACGTCACCCACGACCAGGAGGAGGCGCTCACGATGAGCGACCGAGTCGTCATCCTCGACCAGGGCGAACTCCAGCAGGTCGGGACGCCCGCGGAAGTCTTCGACAAGCCCGCGAACCTCTTCGTCGCCGACTTCATCGGCTCGCCCGCGATGAACTTCTTCGACGTCGAACTCGTCGGCGACCGCCTCGAAGGCGAGGCGTTCTCCTACGAAGTCTCCTCGAAAGTCGCAGACCGCGTCCGCGACCGGAAGACCTCCGACGAACTCGTCCTCGGGATCCGACCGGAGCACATCCAGTTCGCTGACTCCAACTCGGTCAACGCCATCGAGGCGACGCTCGACGTCCACGAACCCGTCGGTGACGACAACTACTTCTACCTCCGCGCGAACGACGTCGAGTTCACGATGCGGATCATGGGCGACCACATCTACGACGAGGGCGACGACCTCACGGTCACCTTCAACGAGGAGAAGATGCACATCTTCGACCGGAAGACGGGGGAGAACATCATGATCGAGGACACCACGGCCAACCCGAAATCGGACAGCACACCGGCCGCCCAACAGTCCTAACACCGCGTTCGCGCACTCTTTCGTCCACTTTTTGCGCTGTCGAAGTGAGTACCCGCCCAGTCGCGACGTCGACGATGGCCGAGTGTGGCCTCGCCGGTGAGCAGTTACTCCCGCCGGGACGCCGTGTACGGCGACCAGCTGTCGTCGGCCGCCGTCTCACGCTGTGGCGGCCCGAGAAGCGTTTCGAGGTGGAAGGCGAACGCGATCCCACCGAAGACGAGCACGAACCCGATCGTCATCAGACCCGCGACGACGGCGATGAGAACCGTCCCGAGACCCATCATCGTCGCTGAGAGCGCGTTCTGCCCGGTCCAGCGAACCGCCTGACGGACCGACGACTCGAGGTCGTTCCCGGTCGCGAGTCCCACGAACGTCGGTATCGAGAGGAGCCACGTGTACGCGGCGGCGTAGGCCGTGACGACGCCGAGCGCGAGGGTGAAGGCAGAGCTCGACACGAAGTACTGGCGCGTGTAGAGGACGGAGAGCGTGAGGAACACGACCGGGAGCGCAGCCAGCAGGACGGAGGAGACTCCGTGGCGCTTGAGCGTCGTGACGACGTGCCCCCGGTCGAAGCTGTACTGTTCGCGCAGCGACGCGATCGCGGCGTACGCCCCGAGCGTCGCCGGCCCGATCGTGATAACGGGGAGCGAGCAGACGAACCAGAGGGCACTCACGGCGATGAAACGCGGGCCGTTCTCGTAGAAGAACCGAGCGGCGCCGAAGAACGATTTATAGACGGCCTTCGTGTCGACTGATCTCATTACTACGAGTGTGCACCCGCGGCAGTAATTAGGTTATCCTTCGAGCAGGCACCGGTCGCGGAGAAAGGAGGCCGGGCAGGACTACGTGACGCCCTGCATCTCGACTGCGGACATCAACTGCTCCTGGAGTAGCAGGAACAGGATGAACAGCGGCCCGGACGCGATGACCGCGGACGCCATCGTGAGCGCTGGCTGATAGGTGAACGTGTCGCGAAGGACGACGATACCGATCGGGAGCGTGTACATCGCCTCGTTCTGGAGAACGATGAGTGGCCAGAGGAACTGGTTCCAGCTCCAGACGAACATGAACAGCGCGAGCGCGGAGAGGATCGACCGCGAGAGCGGGAGAATCATCCGCGTGTAGATCCGGAAGTTCGAGAACCCGTCGAGTTGAGCCGCTTCCTGGATCTCGTAGGGGATGTCCCGGAAGAACTGCGCGAGGAGGAACACGCCGATCGGACCCGCCGCGAACGGCAGGATGACGGCGAGGTAGCTGTTGATGAGCCCGAGGTCGGAGATGAGCATGTACAGCGGGATGATGTTCACGAACCCGGGAACCATGAAGCTCGCGACGATCAGACCGAGGACGTACCGCTGACCCGGCCAGTCGAGGCGCGTAAGCGCGAACGCGATCATCGAGTCCACGACCAACACGAGCAGCGTCGTCGCCGACGCGATGAGGATCGTGTTGACCGTCCACTGAATGATGCCGGAGCCGGTGAGCAGCTCGACGTACTGGCTGATCGTGACCGGGTTCGGGATCCAGTTCATCCCCGCGGCAACCGCTCCCTCCTGCGTCTTAAGCGACGTCGAGATCATGTACAGGTACGGCACCAAGAACAGGAATGCCGCGCCGTACATGACGGCGTGCACGAGCACGCTACGCACGTCTATGTTCCCTGGCAGGCGCGATTCGATCCGGTTGGTAGTTGCGTTACTCATTGTCGCCTCCGAGGAGGTAGTAGTTCAGGATGGACACGACGACGAGGATCGCCGTCAGGACGTATCCGATCGTCGCCGCGTACCCGAAGTTCCGCTGGTTGAACGCCGCCTGGTAGAGGTACATGACGAGCGTCTCCGTCGTCTGCCCGGGCCCACCGGACGTCATGACGTACGGCTGACCGTACACCTGGAACGCCCAGATGACGTTAATGACGACGACGAAGAAGATGGCGTGACGCATCTGCGGGACGGTGACGTCCCGGAACATCCGCCACGACCCCGCGCCGTCGAGGCGTGCGGCCTCGTAGAGGTACTCGGGGACGCTCTGTCGCGCCGCAAGCAGGATGACGAAGCTGAACCCGACTAGCCACCAGACCGTCGTAATCGCGATCGACGGCATCGCCCAGAAATACGACTGGAGCCACTGGGGCGGGTTGGACATGATCATCCCGAGGTAGTGGTTGATCACGCCGTACTGCGTCGAGTACAGGTTCGTCCAGACGACCGCCGCGACGGAGACCGTCAGGATGTACGGGCTGAAGAAAATCGCCCGTAGCACGCCCCGCCCCCTGATGTCCCGGTTGACGCCGAGCGCGAGCCCCAGACCGACGACGACGATCGAGGGCACAGTGAGCAGGGTGAAGTACAGCGTGTTGAACAGTGCGTTCCAGAACTGTGGGTCTGAGAGGAGGTGGCTGTAGTTCCCGAGGCCGATGAACTCGGAGCGCGAGGGGAAGATCGCGTTCCACTCGAAAAGGCTCATGTAGCCACCCATCACGAGCGGGTAGAGCAGGAACACGCCGAAGATGAGGAGGTATGGGAGCGAGAAGAGGATCCCCTCAACGAGCTCTTTGCGCGAGCGGGAGAGGGAGAACATCCCGTCACCTCCTCTCAGACGGTCGATAGCGGACATGATTTTTCAGTATGGTAGTAGATACTTCAGTCTATTGCACGTTCTTCGTCCACGACTGGACGCCGTTCTGGATCGCCTTCTCGACGGTGGTGTTCTGCGAGTACGCGTCGGTGATCCATGTCCAGTTACTGGTCGCGTAGAGGTCCGAACTCTCAAGCTGCGGCCAGTACGAGAGCTGACCGTCCTGTGCCATCTCCATGTAGGACTTCAGCGTCTTGTTCCAGAGGTCGGAGTTGCGGAGCTGGTCGCCGTTCAGGATGGGGTTGTACGCGGGGAGGTGGCCGGCTTGCGCCCCCCACGACGGGTTCTGCTGGGTAATCCACTCCGCCGCGCTCACCGCCGCCTGCACGCGCTCCTCGCTCGCGCCCGACTTCTTCGGAACGATGACCGTGTGGCTGTCGGCAGTGGAACGGAGTTGCTGGGCGTCCGGGAAGACGCGCGGCTTGTCGAAGCCCCACTCGAAGCTCTGCTCGCGCATGACGTTGACGTACCACGTTCCGTTGACGGTCATGGCGACGTTCCCGTTCCGGAAACTCTGGGCGACGCGGTCCGCGGAGATGTCGGGGACGTCCCAGTTGCGCTCCCCGGAGACGCTCGCGAGGAAGTCCAGGGAGTTCGTTCCGGCGTCGCCGCCGAAGACGGCCTCGGACTGGTCGTCGTTGAACATCTTGCCGCCGTACTGGTGGAGGCCCATGAACCACTGTCGGAAGCCACCGCCACCACCCCAGTACGGGTCAGGGCTGAACGGCTTCGCGTCGGTGTTCTCCAGGATGGCGTTACACGCCTCCTTGAACTGCGTGAAGTTCTCGATGGGTGGCTCGACGCCGGCCTCTCTGAGGATGTCCACGTTGTAGTAGAGGCCGACCGGGTGGGAGTCCATCGGCACTGCGTACGTGCCGCCGTCGATCTTACAGGCATTCAGAATCTGGTCCACGTAGTCGGTGGACGACATCATCCCGCTGATGTCGGTGAGCGTCGGCTTGAACCGCCGGAGGTACGAGGCGTGCGAAATCGCGAGGTCCGGCGGCGAGCCGCCAGTCATCGACGTGTAGAGGCGGTTGTAGTGCTCCTCCCACGGCGTCCGCTGGCGATTAATCGAGATGTTGTCGCCCAGCGGCTTCTCCTCGTTGAACTTGTCAATGATGGCCTTCATCACCTCCCCGTCGCCACCACTGAACAGCGTCCAGTAACTGAGCTCTATCGATCCGTTACCACCACCGCCGCCACCGCCGCCACCGCCGCCCATAAGTCCCGTACAGCCGGCGAGGCCGACCGCACCGGCCACCCCGGTCGCTTGCAGGAATCGGCGTCGGTTGGATTGTCCAGACGTCTGTCGACTCTCGGCGTTCGAGTCCGCCATCTCCTCCTTGGTATCCGGCATCACACTTGTGCTACGACACTATATCATGATAAATGTTCCTGTTCTTTATGCAATAATAGTGCACTATAGAATGAGGTGTCGACGAGGAGAGACGGGGCAGAGCGCGCTATCGGTTGCCAGAGGCGCCCACCCACGCACGGATAGTGTGGACGCGCTCGCCGTCTACTGGACGTTCGAGTTCCAGGTCTGGACGCCCTGCTGAATCGCCTTCTCGACCGAGAGGTTGTGCGCGTACGTGTCGGAGATCCACGTCCAGTTGGAGCTGCCGTAGAAGTCCGCGCTCGGGAGCTGCGGGAAGTACGCGAGTTGGTCGTTTTGCGCCATCTCCATGTAGGGCTGCAGGGTCCTGTTCCAAATGTCGGCGTTGCGGAGCTGGTCGCCGTTCAGGATGGGGTTGTATGCCGGGAGATGACCGGCCTTCGCCCCCCACGACGGGTTCTGCTGGGTGATCCACGCCGCCGCATCGACGGCGGCCTGCACGCGCTCCTCGCTCGCGTCCGACTTCTTCGGGACGACGAGCGTGTGGCTGTCCGTCGAGGCCCGGAGTTGCTGGGCCTCGGGGAAGACGTGGGGCTTGTCGAAGCCCCACTCGAAGTCCACGTCACGCATGACGTTGACGTACCACGTTCCGTTGAGCGTCATCGCGACGTTCCCGTTCTGGAAGCTCTGCGTCACGCGGTTCTCCGAGATGTCGGGGATGTCCCAGTTGCGCTCCCCGGAGACGCTCGCCATGAACTCCAGCGAGCGCGTGCCGGCGTCGCCGCCGAAGACTGCTTCCGAGCGGTCGTCGTTGAACATCTGCCCGCCGTACTGGTGGAGGCCCATGAACCACGCGCGCATCCCGCCACCACCGCCCCACACGACGTCCGGGCTGAACGGTTTCGCGTCGGTGTTCTCGCGGACGGCGTTACAGGCCTCCTTGAACTGCTGGAAGTTCTCGATGGGTGGCTCGACGCCCGCCTCGTTAAGGAGGTCGACGTTGTAGTAGAGGCCGAACGGGTGGGAGTCGAGCGGGACGGCGTACTGCCCGCCGTCGATCTTGCAGGCGGACAGGATCGACTCGACGTAGTCGTTCGAGGAGAGCATCCCGCTGATGTCGGTGAGCGTCGGTTTGAACCGCCGCAGGTAGGAGGCGTGGGAGATGGCGATGTCCGGCGGGTTCCCACCAGTCATCGCGGTGTAGAGGCGGTTGTAGTGCTCGTCCCACGGCGTCCGCTGGCGGTTGATCGTGACGTTCTCGCCCAGCGGCTTCTCCTCGTTGAACTTGTCGATGATGGCCTTCATCACCTCCCCGTCACCGCCGCCGAACAGCGTCCAATAGTCGAGGGTGATGCTTCCGTTTCCACCACCCCCGCCACCCCCACCCCCACCGCCGCCCATTATCCCACCACATCCCGCGAGACCGACGGCGCCGGCGACGCCCGACGCCTGCAGGAAGCGACGACGGCCGAGAGAGGTATCCGAGGTGTCCCCACGTGCGCTACTCGGGTCCGTACCCGTAGGTGTGTTATCTTGCATCACACCACCAGGTACTGACCTATCCCTCATAAACGTTTCTCACGGACTGATTGGACGAAACGGCGGCGAGGGACCGTCAGGCTGCGCCAGCACGGACACCCAACAGTCGTTCCTACCTGTGGAACAGATGGTCTTTACACATATACTGGTGTTCGGAGAGAGTGGGCGCGGCCTCAGCGCGTCGGGTTACCCCGGCGTGAGGACTCGCCCTCCTCGTGGCCGCGTCGGCGACCCGGGTCGCTGTCGTCCTCGATCGGGATGGCCTCCTCGCCGTCGAGTCCCGGCCAAACGCCGTTGTCGCCGACGACGTCGGCGCGGCCCTTGTCGTTGTTGACGAAGAGTCGCGCGATGGACGCCGGCCCGAGCGTGAGCGAGAGCGTGCCGTCCGCGGACACCTCGCGAACGACGTGCCCGACCGTGTAGTTCGACGGCTCCTCCCACGACGTCGCGATGTCGTGGGGCAGCGGGCGCTCCGACGCCGACGGTTCGAGCGTGACGATTTCGACCGCGCTCCCGGCGTAGCGCTTCCCGAGTTCGACCGTCACCTCACCCTTCGTGCGAAGGTTGCGGTTCGTCAGGAAGACTGCAAGGTCCTTCCCACGACGGTCCTGCATCGCGGCCGCATCGACGTACGGCACGTCCTCCATCGGGTTGATGCGCGGGCCGGTGTTGGGGAGGTCACGACTCGCACCCGAGGCCGTCACGCCCACCGAGTGCCACTCGGCCTTCCCCTCGAAGACCGCCGAGTAGAGGCCCGTGACGGACCCGTCCGGCCGCAGCGGGTTCGGGTCCGGCGGGTAGTCGTTCGTCTTCACCGGCACCCACGACTTCGTCGGCACCCACGTCTGGGAGAGCCACCGCACGGTGTCGTTCTCGCGGATGGCCGCGTTCAGCGCGCCCGCGACGTATGCCGCGCCCGGCATCGTCCCCGGGCCGGGGTAGGGCGCGCCCGACGCGACGGTCGGGAAGATGCCGAGCTCGCTGAGGTTGACGTAGAAGTCCTCGTACCCCTTCTCCTCGGCGAGGTCGCCGAGCCCGGCGAGCTGCTCGCCGAGCTGCGTCGCCGCCATCACCAGCACCTCGTTGTAGTCCCAGTCGTCCGCGTTGTTCTCGGTCTTCCAATCCTCGACGGCGCTCGCGTCCGAGAGGCCCCACTGGTAGCGGTGGATGTTCAGGCCGTCGAGAATCTCGGGGTCGAGTTCCTCGAGGAGCGTCTCGTTCCACGGGTTGTCGTTGTGCTCGGCCTCCGCGGGGTCCCAGCCGCTCGCGATGACGGTGATGGAGTCGTCCACCTCGCGCATCGCCTTCGAGTACTCGTCGAATCCGACCCGCTCGTCGTCGTTGAGGCCGGCCCGTTCGTCTTTGTCGGACTTGCCCTCCGGAGTCTGGTCGCCCGCGACCGCCGAGTCGTTTCCGACGGCGTACATCGAGGGGTCCGGGGTATGTCCCCACTGCCACGACCCCCAGACTTCGTTGCCGACGCCCCAGTGTTCGACGTTCCACGGTTCCTCGTGGCCGTGTTCGGCGCGGAGCGCGCCCATCTCGGTGTCCGTGCTACCGTTCGCGTACGCCACCCAGTCGGCGGCGTCCTCGGGGAGAATCTGGCGTTCGGCCGCCCATTTCGGCGGGTTGTCCCACCACCCGACAGTGATTTCGGGGACGAGGTCCGCCACCTCGCAGAGTTCGAGGTATTCGGCGGTGCCAAAGAAGTTCGGCTGCATGCCCTGCCACGCGTGGTTGAAGCGCGGCGTCCGCTCCTCCAGCGGCCCGATGCCGTCGCGCCAGTTGTATTGACTGGTGACGTTTCCGCCCGGCCACTTCAGCCACGTGCCGTTCTGCTCCTCGAGCAGCTCGACGGTGTAGGGGTTGAACTTGCCGTTGACGGCGTCGTCGGCGGCGAGCTCGACGAAGTCGATGTCGAAGTGGCCGTCGCCCTCCGCGGTGAAGGTGAGGGTGTACTGGCCGTAGGGCGTCTCGACGTTCGCGACGGCGCCCCCGACGTACTGGTCGCCGCTCCGCTCCTCGAGTTCGAGCGTCGGCTCGTGGCGCGTCCACTCCTCGGAGACGCCGAGCGAGGATTCGGCGAGGACGTCGCCCTCGAGGGTCGTGAGCGCGACGGTGACGCTGTCGACGCTCCCGCGGACGGAGACGCCGAGGTCGTAGCCGAGGGTGCGCTGGTCGGGGAGGACGATGCGCTGTTTCAGGCCGCCGGTGGTGCCCGCGCCGTCGAGCGAGATGCGGGGGTAGCCGACCGAGCCGTGCGGCGTCTCGCCGCCGGCGACGCGCTCGCCGTCGGTGCGGTGGGAGACGGTCACGCCGTCGCCGGCGATGCGCTCCCACGGATAGGGGAGGTCGGCGTCCCGCTCGACCTCGTAGAAGGTGTCGATGTTGCCGGCGTCGAACCAGGAGTCGGGTACTCGCCAGAACGTCGGGTTCATGACGTGCAGCGAGTAGACGCCGGGATAGATGGTGGCGTCGCCGTAGTGTTCGTTCAGGCGGCCGAACAGCGTGTCCGGGACATCCATCTCGGAAGCGTCGTCGGTGTCGACGGTGACGGTGCTCTGGATGGGGTCGCTCGTCTCGGCGGACGCGGTGCCGCTCCCCGCGCCGACCGCCGCGCCCGCGACCAGCATCGACTGGGTCGCGAGGTATTGGCGGCGGGAGAGGCCGTTCCGGTCGGTCGATTCGCTCTCGTCAGTTGATGGATCGGAATCCATGCGAACGCCACTTTGTAACATACCTATAAATTATTATCGTTAACGTTTGTTATGTTATGATGTATGACTGCTGCGCGTGACGGAAACCGCCGTCAGTCCGGCGCCGAGAGCCGGTAGAGTCGGCCGGTCGGCGTAGCTATTTACGGGTCGGCCGTGAGGCTCCGAGTCGATGACGGAACTCTACAGCCACACCGGCGGCGACGGCGAGACGGCGAGCGTCACGCTCGACCCGTCGCGGCGCGCCGACTACGACGTCCCCGCCGAGCTGTTCGGGAAGTTCATCGAACACCTCTACTCCCCGTGGCGCGTGAAGAACGCCCTCGAAGCCCAGACGCTGTTCAACCCGACGCTCGGGTCGTGGAAGTTCCAGCACGAGACCTACGACGCCGACGGCGGCCGCGGCGCGATCCACGACCACGACGAAATCGCCGAGCGGGTCGAGACCTACGTCGAAACCCACGACCTCCCTGGCGCCGAGCGCCTCGAGGACGCCTACCACGGCGGCTGTGCGTTCTGGTGGTTCCACCACGGCGACGGCGTCCGCACCAGTCCCGACGTCGGCGTCGCCGGCGACCGCGCCCAGCGCATCGAGGTCGGGAATAACGGTCGGGCCGGCATCGCGCAGTGGTGTTTCCTGCCGCTCCATCGCACCGACACCTTCGAGGGCGACGTCGCCCTCCGCGCCACCGACGAGACGACGGTGCGCCTCGCGCTCCACGAGACGGACGACGAGGGGGACCTCGGCGACCCGGTCGCGACGACGACGGTGACGGCCGGCGAAACCTACGATACCCACGAATTCGAGTTCGCCGTCGAGGACTACGACTGCGCGGACGACGCCGTCTTCGGCTTCAGCGTGACGACCGCCGAGGAGGCGAACCTCGTCGTCGACCACGTCCGGTGCTACCCGGACGACCACGTCAACACCGCCGACCCCGAAATCGTCGAGTTGCTCCGCGACGCCGAGTTACCCGTCCTCCGGTGGCCGGGCGGGAACTTCGTCTCCGGCTACCACTGGGAGGACGGCATCGGCCCGATCGAGGAGCGCCCGACGAAGCCGAACCCCGCGTGGGACGGCATCGAACCGAACCTCTTCGGCACCCACGAGTTCCTCGAGTTCTGCGAGGCCGTCGGCTGTGAGCCGATGATCTGCCTGAACGCCGGGGACGGCTCCACGGGCGAGGCGGCGCGCTGGGTCGAGTACTGCAACGGCGACCCGGAGACCACCGAGATGGGCGCCTTACGGGCCGAACACGGCCACCCCGAGCCCTACGACGTTACCTACTGGGAGGTCGGGAACGAAGTATACGGCCCGTGGCAGGTGACGTGGACGACGCCCGACGGCTATGCCGACCGCCTCGAGCGCTTCACGGACGCGATGACCGCCGTCGACGACGACATCGAAGTGTTCGCCTGTGGCAACCGCCTCACCGACTGGAACGACCCGTTCCTCGCGTCCCGCGACGAGCTCGACTGGCTCACCGACCACGTCCTCCTCGAGTGTCACGCCGACGCGAGCACCGACCCCGTCGAGGTGTACAACGCCCACTCCGGCATCGCCCACCAGCTCCGCGAGGAGTACGACGCCGTCCGCGAGGACTGCGAAGCCGCCGGGCTCGGTGACACCCGACTCGCCATCACCGAACTACAGTTGTTCACGCGCTTCGACGAGGGCGCCGAGGGCGACGCGATGACCGAGGCCGACCTGCCGCGTAACTCCTCCATCACGGAGGCCGTCTTCGACACGTCCATCGTCAACGCCTGCATTCGCGACGACTTCGTGCGGATGGTGACCCACTCCGGCGTCGGGAACCACGGCGCGGGCGTCCGGAAGGTCCGCGAGCGAACGCACGCCGAACCCGCCTACTACGGCCAGCGCCTCGGCCTCTCCCTCGCTGGCGGCACGCCCGTCGGCGTCGACGTCACCTGCGGGACGTTCTCCACCGAGACGACGTTCGGCGCGGACACCGCGAAGTGGTTCGGCCAACTCGACCCTGTCGAGGACGCGCCCGCCGTCGACGTCACCGCCGTCGAAGACCCCGACGACCACGACGCCGCCGCCCTCCTCGTCCACCGCGACGCCGGCCGCGACGACATCGCCGTCGAACTCGACGGCGGCGGCCTGTTCACCGACCACGACGACGTCACGGTGACGACGCTCACCGCGGACGAGATGACCGCCGAGAACACCTACGAGGACCCCGAGAACGTCACGCCGACCGAGTCGACGGCAGCCGTCGAGGACGGAACCGTCTCGCTGACCCTCCCGCAGTATGGCGTCGTGCGCGTCACCGCCGACTGACGGCCGGCAGAAAGGGGGATTTTTACTCCGCGGTGCGACTGTGAGCGTATGGCGTACGCCATCGAGACGAAACTCGACAGAATCGACGCGCTCCGCGAACGCCGCGACCTCGACGAGCTCTGGTTCCTCACCCCCGCGAACTACGGGTGGCTGAGCGGCGGCGACCCCGTCGTGGACGCGACGAGCGACGTCGGCGTCGCCGCCCTCGGCGTCGGCGACGACGGCGTCCGCGTCCTCGCGCCGAATAACGAACGCGAACGCATCATCGACGAGGAACTGCCGGCACTCGAGGCCGCCGGCGTCACGCCCGACGTCACCGAGTACGGCTGGGCGGAGCACTCGCTCCGGGAGGCCGTCGCCGCCACCCACCGCGGCGAGGCGGCCGCCGACGTCCCCGTGCCCGGTCTCGATACGGTCAATGCGACGCCGCTGCGCGCGCCGATGCCGGCGGCGGAGCGCGAACGCTACCGGAGTGCGTGCGTCGAGACGGCCGAAGCCGTCGAAGCCGTCGCGCGCGACATCACACCCGAAACGACGGAGAACGAAGCGGCCGGCGCGCTCGCACAAGCACTCCTCCAGCGTGGCTTCCGCGCGCCCGTCGTCCTCGTCGGCGGCGCGGAGCGCTCACAGCGACATCGGCACTTCACGCCGACAGACGCCGAACTCGGCGGGTTCGCACACCTCACCGTCGTCTCGGAGCGCGGCGGGCACGACGTCGCGGTGACCCGGACAGTGGCGTTCGACCCGCCGGAGTGGCTCCGCGAGCGCCACGACGTCGCCTGCCGCGTCGCGGCGACGGCGGCCGCGGCGACCCGCGAGCACGGCGACGCGGACGGCACGGCGGGCGACGTTTTCGACGCTATCGAGTCAGCCTACGCGGAACTCGGCCACGAGGGCGAGTGGCGCGAACACCACCAGGGCGGCGCCATCGCGAGCGAGACGCGCGAGTGGACGGCGACGCCGGGTGCCGAGACGGCACTCGCGGTGCCGATGCCGTTCGCGTGGAACCCGACCGTACAGGGCGCGAAGTGCGAGGACACCCTGCTCGTCACCGCGGACGACGTCGAGGTGGCGACGGCCACCGGCGAGTGGCCGACGACGACGTACGACGCGGTCGGCTACGACGCGAGCGTGGCCTTCCACGACCCGCTCGACGTCGAATAGCCGAGTTTTCGACGTTCGTCGTATAAAGTATTATGTGGTCGTCGAACTAGATGGGGAGTATGCGCTCGAACTGTGCGCGATGTACCGGTACCGTCGAACGACGAGGCGGCACGCTCGTCTGCGAGCAGTGTGGCTACACTCCTAATCACGGCGCAGACTGACAACGACACGAGCGGAAAGAGACGTCGAGAAGGAGAAGCGACCGACGATCAGTCAACCAGTTCCGGGCTGTCCCAGTACTCGTGGTCGTCGATCGCGCGATAGCAGGCGACGCGGTGGTCCCCGTCCTCATCCACGTCCGTACCCGGCGGTTTCTCCTTGCAGACCTCGCGGGCCTCCGGACAGCGCGTGTGGAAGCGACACCCCTCGGGTGGATTCCGCGGATCGGGAATGTCGATCTTGCGGAGCGGAGACTCCAGTTCTTCCTCGTCGGCGTCGGGATTCAGGCTCGGCGCCGCCCACATCAACACTTTCGTGTACGGGTGCTGAGGGTTCTCGACGACCTCGTCGATCGGACCGATCTCGACCAGCTCGCCGAGATACATGACGCCGATGCGGCCGTCCGCCTTCCCCGTGACATAGCTCGCATTCGAGAGGTTGTGGCTGATGAAGAGGTAGGACGTGTTGAACTGGTCCTGGAGCTCCAGCATCAGGTCCATCATGTCGATACGCAGTGAGACGTCGAGCGCACTCACGGCCTCGTCCGCGAGGATGAGGTCCGGGTTCATCAGCAGCGCACGGATGAGTGCGACACGCTGGCGCTCCCCACCCGAGAGCTGGTGCGGATACCGGTTCGCGTAGTCCTCGGGGGGCTCCATCCCGACACGCGAGAGCATCTCGTGGACACGCTCACGACGGTCGAACGTGTCCATATCGGGCTGTGTGAGCTTCAGCGGGACCATGAGCGAGTGGAGGACCGTCTTATTCGGGTTGAGCGACGCGCCGGGATCCTGGTGGATGATCTGGAGCGCGCGACGGATGCGTTCGAAGGGGATTTCGACGTCACCGTCCCCGTCACGGGCCTCCCAGATGTCCTGCCCACGGTACTCGACCGCTCCCTCGGTCGGGCGCTGTGTGCCGATTGCCGTCTTCCCGAGCGTCGTCTTCCCACAGCCAGACTCGCCAACGAGCGCGACGACGTCGTTCTCCTCGATATCGATCGAGACGCCGTCGACAGCCTTCACGACGTCCTTCTCCCGGGAGAAGATGCCGGACTCCGACTCGAAGTGGACGTGAACGTCCTCCAGCGAGACGACGTGCTCCTCCTCAGTCATGGTACTCTACCTCCTGCAGGTTCAGCGGGATCTCGTCGCGCGTCCGGTCTATATAGTGACATTTCGCTTGGTGGTCGGCGCTGTCGTCGTTGGATTGGAAGGGAGGATCGTTCTGCACGCAGTTCTCGTCGGCGAGCGGACAGCGCGGATTGTACGTACAGCCGACGGGCACGTTCACCGGGTCCGGGCTCTTGCCTTCGATTGGCCGCATCTCCTCGCGCGGCGTGTCGAGGTTCGGTGTCGAGTTAAGCAGCGCACGCGTGTATGGGTGCTTCGAGTCCGTGAGGACGTCGTACGCCGGTCCGACCTCGATGAACTCGAAGGCGTAGAGGACACCGATACGGTCCGCGAGGTTGGCGACCAGCGGCAGGTCGTGCGTGATGAAGACGATGGTGAGGTCACGCTCTCGACCGATTTTCCGGATCAGCTCGATGATGGAACGTTGCATCAGGAGGTCGAGCGCCGCCGTCGGCTCGTCCATCACCAGCACTTCCGGTTCGAGGAGCAGGCTCAGCGCGAGGAGCGCACGCTGCTTCATCCCGCCCGAGAGTTCGTGTGGATACGACTCAAACACCTGCTCCGACTCAAGGTAGAGCTGGGAGAGGAGTTCGTCCGCGTGCGCCATCCCCTCGTCAACGTCGCGACCGTGCGTCTTCAGCGTCTCCTCGAAGTGGTCGCCGATGGTCATTGTCGGGTTGAACGAGCTCATCGCACCCTGGAAGACCATCGCGATTTGCTCCCAGCGGATTTCCTTGATTTCGGACTCGGACTGATTGAGGAGGTCGATCGGTTCGCCGTCCTCGGGGTGGAACATGATTTCCCCCATGAGGACGCCGGGTTCGGGGACGGCGTCGAGGAGCGCGGACGCGAACATCGACTTCCCCGAGCCGGATTCCCCGACGACACCGAGGATTTCACCCCGGTCGATGTCCATGTCGACCGAGTCCATCACCTTGGATTCGCCACGCTCCATGTCGAACGTGACCGAGGCGTTTCGGACTTCGAAGATTGGGTCTGTGACGTCGAACTTGTGCGTAGTTTCGGCTTGCATGAGTTACTTCTCCATCGGCGAGGTCTCGTCGATTGTCTCGGCGTGACGTGCTCTGATACGCGGGTTGAAGAGCCGTTCGGTTCCCTGTGAGAACAGGACGAGACCGAACGACAGCAACACGATGGTCGCCATCGGGAGGACGACCCAGTAGACGGAATCCCACGAGTAGATCGCACCGCCCGTCGAGTACGCGCGGTTCAGCATGATCCCCCAGTTGTTGAACGCGACTGGGAGAATACCGAGGTAGTAGAGACCGACGGACCCGAAGATGACGGCACGCGCGGTGTTCACGAAGCTAATCAGGACGAACGGCATGATGTTCGGCAGGATGTCGTCGTAGATGATCCCGCCGGTCGAGCGTCCCATGATCCGCGACGCCTCGACGTAGGAGTTGTCGCGGAGCTCAAGCACCTGTGAGCGGATGTTCCGTGCGAGGCCCGCCCAGGCGTTAATCGAGAGGACGATCCCGATGAGGTACGGGTCGCTCGGGTTGAACGTGACGACGAGCAGGATGATGAGCGGCAATCCCGGAATCGTCATCGCGATGTCGACGACGGTCGAGATGACGGTGTCGACCGTCCCGCCCTTGTAGCCGGAGACGGTGCCGAGCACGACGGCGATGACGGTGGCGAAGACTGCACCCGCTGCGATCATCTTCAGCATCGGCGGCGTGGCGTGGACGAGGCTGGCCATGAGCCCTTCGCCGAGGTTGTTCGTCCCCAGCGGATAGCCCGGCGCCTCGAAGATGCCGGCGAGGCGCGGCCCGCCGACGGACGGCGGCTCGACGAGGTGGACGCCGACGGTGCCGACGAAGATGTAGAACAGGATGATGATTGTCCCGAGTTGCGTCCGCCAGTCGCTCCAGACGACTCGGAACGGAGTCATGACGTAGCGATCCAGTCGCTCTCGGTAGAGATCCGACCTGGATCGTGCTCTCTCTGGCTCGGTGCTCGAACCGCCCGTGAACGTCTCGTTTGCTTCTGACATGGTTCTCTTTAGTATGACTCACCCGACCCCGTAGAGACGCGGGGGTCGACTTTGCTGTAGGTCAGGTCAGCGAACAGGATACAGAGGACGACGGCCACCGTGATGGTGATGAAGATCCCCATCATGAGCGGGTAGTCACGCGCGTTGATGGCAGTGAGCAGGTAGTACCCGAGTCCTGGGTAGGCGAAAATCTGCTCGAGGACGACGGAGCCACCGAACATGAACCCGATGGAGATCATGAACTGCGTGTACAGCGGAAGGACGGCGTTGCGGCCGACGTAACGGGTCGCGATGCGCCGTCCAGAGACACCCCGAAGGTGTGCGACGCGGATGTACTCCTCACCGATCTCCTTAATCGCGTTACCACGCATCCCGAGTGAAATCCCGCCGAATCCGGTGATGACGAGCGAGAGAATGGGGAGGGTCGCGTGCTTGATGATGCTCCCGATGTACGCCACGGAGAACGACGCCTCCAGTCCGGACGCGACGTTGCCCGACGCCGGAAGGAGGGAGAACTGGATCGAGATGACGTAGACGAACAGGAGTGCGGCAATGAAGTACGGGACCGAGTTGAGGAACATCGAGACCACGGTCGAGGTAGTGTCGAACCACGAGCCCTCCTTGTACGCCATCGCGGCTCCCAGGACGATACCGATGGCGAACGTGAGGATAATCGACGTGGTGAGCAGGAAGAGTGTCCACGGCGCGGACTGGAGGATGATGTCCGCGACCGGCTCACCGTACCAAATCGAGCGTCCCAGATCGCCCTGTGCGAGGCTTGAGACGTAGTACCACAGCTGCATCCATATCGGTTCTCCCGGATGGATGTTCATGTAGTCCGCCGCAAGCGAGCGAAGCTCGCTCATACTTATCTGATTCCCCGTGCGGGACTGCATCAGCTTCGCACGGAGGTAGTCGACCGGGCCACCGGGCATCGCCCGGACGAGGAGGAAGGTGAGTACGACCACGGAAAGTACCGTGAGAATCGATTGGCCGACTCGCCTGACTATGTATCGCATGGATTACTGTCTAACATCATTATTGGGATGTCATATAGGTTGTGGTCTTTCATGCAGAACGCCGCGACGGTCGAGGAACAGAACCGCCAGCAAGCGGCGGGAAAACACCGGCACGACGAGGGTGAAAAAGCGGAAGACGACGTGGCCCGTCGGTTCGTCTCAGTTAGACTTCGCGTTCATGAGGCCCATCCGCGGGAACCACCACTGCGGCCACTTCGCCTGCCACTCGTCGGCGTCCTTCGACGGCTGCCAGTTCCAGTCGTCGTTGGTCATCCACGCGGTGTCGTTAATCTCGAGGATCGGGAGCATCGGGATGAACTGGTTGGCGACCCACGCGAACTCGGTGACGGCCTGCTGGAGGTTCTCCTCCGACGCGTTCCGGACGTTCTCGAAGAGTTGCAGGACGTCGACGCTCTGCAGTTCACCGTCGGGCTCACCGAGCGGCGGCACCTTCACCTCCGTCGGCTTGAAGTTCATCTTGTACACCTTGTCCGAGAGCGGGCGGAACCACTGACCGAAGGTGTACCACGGGTTGTCACGGCCGAGCGTCCACCCGGTCGCGGCGGTGACGTAGTTCCCCTCCAGGTAGTGGTTGGGGTAGTAGGACGTCGCGTCGATCATCTTCACGCTGGATTTGATGCCCTCATCGGTGAGCAGGCTGGAGATCGTCTTGTAGATCGGGTGCCAGTCGGTGTAGCCCGCCGGGACCTTGATCGGCATCTCGAGCTGCGTGCCGTCGGGGCGCATCCACTTGCCGTTCTGCTTCGTGTAACCCTGTTCGCGGAGCAGACGCCGGCCGCGCTCGGGGTTCTGGTAGCGATACAGCTGGTTCGCACCCTCGTCGGTGACCCAGCGCGTCCAGCGGTCCGTCTGCTCGTTGTTGCTGTTGATGTTGCCGACGAGACCGCTCGGGGCCTGCACCGGAACACCGAACTGACCGTAGTTGCGCGAGACGAGGTCGCGGTCGATGAACTCGGCGATCGCCTGGCGGACGCGGATGTTGCCGAAGTCCTCGTGCCCGCAGTTGAAGGGGAGCGACTGCCCCCAGAGCGCCGGAAGCTGGTTGTTCAGGATGCCGTCCTTGTTCTTGGCCTGGTTGAGAACGGACTGCGGTGGCGTGAAGTTGCGCACCATGTCGATGTCCCCCTCCGGAACCATCCCGAGGATGACACTGGCGGTGTCCGTGGAGGCACGGATGACGTCCCAGTAGTCGAAGTTGATCTTGTCCGCGTCCGGGTGGTGCTCGTAGAGCTCCATCCGGTACCGGCTGGAGGAGCGAGACTTGAACTTGAACGGGCCGTTCCCGAACGGTTCGTCGAACTTCGCACTCCGGAGGTCGGTACGGACGCTGTTGCGCTCCTCCTTGCTCGTGGCATCGACGAACCGCTCGACGTAGTCGCCGTAGCGGTGGTGCGGGACGTTGAGCCAGAAGTTGTTGAGCGACTGGCGGAAGATTGTCTCGTTGACCGTCCCGTCGAGCGGGACCTGAACCGTGCGGTCGCCGGTGACCTGAATCTCACTGGCCTTGTAGAGGCCGGAGACCGTCGAGTTGACCGCAGCGTGGCAAACGAGCCACGCCTTCAGGTCCTCGCCGGTGACTGGGTCGCCGGGGTCGCCGTTGTGCCAGGTAAGTCCCTCGCGGACCGAGAGGACGGCGGTCTCGTCCTTGCCGTTGTACTCGTCGATGGAGACCGCGTAGTCCGAGAACTCGTTCGTTCGGATGTTCCACCGCTGGAGCATGTCCGTCTGCAGCGGGTGGCTGAACGGCTGTGTGAAGTTGAAGTGGTTGAACTGCCAGTTCGTCGGGTTGTCCGTGGTGTAGTTGGCGAAGGAGTTGTCCGCGACGCCGGACCCCCCGGACCCGCCGTTGGAGGAGGTGGTGGTCGTGGAGTCGTTGCTCTGTCCGCCACATCCTGCAAGCGCCATCATCCCGGCGCCCGCACCGGCCATACCGGTTCGTCGAAGGAGCTCTCGACGTCGGACCTCACCGCTGGACCGACCGTTATCCCCACTCGGGTGGTTGCTCGATGTCACACATGTCCATGCCGATTCATTCATAATAAATGTTAGCAAGCTATTCTCGTTGCTGTCCAGAAATACTGACTCACGGCGGGTGGGGCGGTACGGAACGGGCCGAGGGGGAGTGACGAGACGTCAGACGGGTCATCGAGTTCCGCATATCGGTACGTATTTCATCTCCACCGTGTTACCAGTACACAATGCAATTGAGTAAGACCATCTTCCGTTTTCTCCTCGTTATCATCTCGTTCCTCGCACTCGTCACCCTGTTCCTGTTCCCGTTTCAGGAACCAGGTACCAAGGGTTACGTCATAACCGTCATCACGCTGGTCATCCAGGTGACCTTCGTTCTCCTAATGGCTGTCGCGCTCTACCTCGACTGGGACCCGTTCGGGGCGATCGAAGAGGTATAAACGGGCCGCGTCATCGACCGGAAAAGTGGCTAATCCACTACAATTAATACTGTTGCTATGGAGGCTGAACTGTGACGCGCACACCGCTCGCCGACCGACTGGAGCCTGTACCACTCGCGGACGTCGCCATCGACGACGCGTTCTGGAACGATCGACTGGAGACGAACCGGGAGGTGACACTCGAACACCAGTACGACCAACTCGGGGAGCGCAGTCTCGAGAACTTCCGTCGCGTCCGCGACGGCGAGACCAGCGGCTTCCAGGGGATGTGGTTCGAGGACTCGGACACGTACAAGTGGCTCGAGGCCGCGAGCTACGTCCTCGCGACGCACGACGATCCCGAGTTGAAGGAACGCGTCGACGAGGTCATCGACCTCGTCGCCGCCGCCCAGGAGGAGAACGGCTACCTGAACACCTACTTCACCCTGGAGGAGCCGGAAAACCGGTGGACGAACCTCAACATGATGCACGAGCTCTACTGCGCCGGCCACCTCTTCGAGGCCGCCGTCGCACACCACCGCGCGACCGGCGAGGACTCCCTCCTCGACGTCGCGACCGCGTTCGCAGACCACATCGACGACGTCTTCGGCACCGGCGAAGACGACCTCGACGGCGTCCCCGGACACGAAGGCATCGAGCTCGCGCTCGTGAAGCTCTATCGGGTCACCAGCGAGGAACGCTACCGCGACCTCGCGCAGTACTTCGTGGACCGCCGCGGTCGCGAGAATTCCCGCCTCGAGTGGGAGACGACCCACCCCGACGAGACCGGCGGCGACGTCCCACCCGACATCTTCCTCGAGGACGGCGAGTGGGACGGCTCCTACGCGCAAGCCCACAAGCCGATCCGCGAGCAGGAGACTGTCGAGGGCCACTCCGTGCGCGCGATGTACCTCTATAGTGGAGTCGCGGACCTCGTCGCCGAAACCGGCGAGGGGGAACTCTACGAGACCCTCGAAACGCTCTGGTCGAACATGACCACCAAGCGGATGTACCTCACCGGCGGCATCGGCCCCGAGTCCGCCCATGAGGGCTTCACGGTCGACTACGACCTGCGCAACCGCACCGCCTACGCCGAGACGTGTGCGGCCATCGGGAGCGTCTTCTGGAACCACCGCATGTTCCAGCTCACCGGCGAGGCACGCTTCTACGACGTCCTCGAGCGCGCGCTCTACAACGGCGTGCTCGCCGGCGTCTCGCTCGATGGCACGGAGTTCTTCTACGAGAACCCCCTCGAGAGCCTCGGCCACCACCACCGGAAGGGCTGGTTCCAGTGTGCGTGCTGTCCGCCGAACGTCGCGCGCCTCTTCGCCTCGCTCGGCGAGTACGTCTACGCGCAGGGCCCCGAAGACGACGTCTACGTCAACCTCTACGTCGGGGGCGAGGCCGACATCGACGTCGACGGCGAGGACGTGACGCTGACCCAGGAGACCGACTACCCGTGGGGCGAGTCGACCACCGTCGGCGTCGAGACGGACGCACCCATCGAGACGACGCTCCACGTCCGCGTCCCCGAGTGGTGCGAGGACGTCGCGGTCAGCCTGAACGGCGAGGCGCTCGACGTCGACCCCGACGCGGGCTACGTCAGCGTCGACCGCGAGTGGACGGGCGGCGATTCGCTGACGCTCGACTTCGCCCTCCCGGTCAAACGGATGGTCGCGCACCCGAACGTCCCGGACGACGCCGACCGGGTCGCCTTCCAGCGCGGCCCGCTCGTCTACTGCGTCGAGGAGACCGACCTCGACGTCGCACCCTCCCACCTCCGCATCGACCCCGAGGCGGACGTCGAGACGCGTGCTGCGGCCGACCTGCTCGACGGCGTCCACACCATCGAGGGTGATGCGCGCGCGGTCACCAACGACGAATGGGGCGACGACCTCTACCGGGAGTACGGTGAGACGGCGGGCGAGGAGACGGAGGCGACCGTGACAGCGATTCCCTACTACGGCTGGGACAACCGCGAGGAGGGCCGGATGCGCGTCTGGCTCCCCACCGACTGAGAGGACGCGACGGCCGCCGGCCTCGTTCGCCGTCGGTCATACCACTGTTCTGCGACGGCGCGAAGCGACGCGCTCGGCGGTCATCAGGCAGAAAGTACGACAGCGCGAGACGAACGTCTCGCGGAAGGGATGCGGCCCGGCCGGGCCGCGATGAGAGCTACGAGAGAGGTGGCCGGAGTGGCAGTCCCGCGTCTATTCGAGGGTGACGGCGGCGACCGTGGACGGTTCGAGGTCGACGCTGAGGACGCCGTTGTCGACGTCGACGTCGAGCTCCTCGGCGGCGAAGGAGTCCGCGTTCGACGCATCGACTTCGAGGTCCGCGTCCTGGCCCTCGAAGAGGACCTGCGCGTCCGCGACGTCGTCGGCGCTCACGCCGCCGTCGACCTCGATTTCGACGGAGTGGGCGTCGCGGCAGTCGAGGTTCGTGACGGTGATGTACGTCTCGCCGTCGTCGTCCACGGAAGCGGACGCACCGACCAGCGGCAGGTCGTTGTCCTTGCGCTCGACGTCGCGCGTCGGCGTGTCGACGGTGGTCGTGACGGCCTCGTTGGCCTTGTGGGGCGCGTAGAGGTCAAAGACGCGGTAGGTGGGACGGGCCCACGCGTCGTCGCCGTCCGTCTCGATGAGACACTGGAGGACGTTGACGGTCTGCGCGATGTTGCTCATCGTCATCACGTCCGCGTGGTGGTTGAAGATGTCGAGGACGGCCGCGGCGGAGAGCGCGTCGAGGACGGTACCGGGCTGCTCGAGGCCGTTCTCCGGGACAGCTTCGGGGTGCCACGTCCCCCACTCGTCGATGATGACGCCGATGTCGCGCGTCGTCGCGACGGCGTCGATGGCGGCGGCCATGCGCTCGATGTGGTAATCCATCTCGAGGGCCTCGACGAGCAGCTCGTCATAATCGTCCTCGTCGGACTCGGAGACCGTCATCGCGCGGCCGTAGTAGTGGTGGAGCGTGAGGTGATCGAGCGGGAAGTCGACGCCCCAGCGGCCGCTGGCGAGTTCTTCGAGGAAGCGGTGGTTCCAGTCGTGGCCCTCGAAGCCACAGGCGATGAGGTCGACGTCGTAGTCGAGCATCAGGTTGTCCATCGACCCCATGTAGGTCGCGAAGCGACGGAACTCGCGGGCGTACTGCTCGGGCGACATCTGGCCGCCACAGCCCCAGTTCTCGTTCCCGACGCCCCAGTAGGGCACCTCGTAGGGTTCCTCGTGGCCGTTCTCGCGGCGGCGGTCGGCGAGCTCGGTGTCGCCGTCGTAGCCACAGTACTCCATCCAGTCGGCGGCCTCCTGCGGGTCGCCGGAGCCCACGTTCGCGGCGAGATAGGGCTTGGTACCGACTTCCTCACAGAGCTGGAGGAACTCGTCGGTGCCGAAGGCGTTCGACTCCTCAGGGACGTCGTCGCGGCCCTGCGCCCAGAAGAGGTTGCGCCGTCGCGGGCGCTCCTCCTGGGGGCCGACGCCGTCCTCCCAGTGGTAGTCGTCGGCGAAACAGCCGCCAGGCCACCGGAGGACGGGAATCTCGAGGTCAGCGAGCAGGTCGACGACGTCGTCACGGAACCCGTTCTCGTCGGCCGTGTCGTCGGTGTAGAGGCCGTCATAGACACAGCGGCCGAGGTGTTCGGAGAAGTGTCCGTGTACTTCCGGTTCGATACTGTCGATACGCGCCTCTGGGTGGACGGTAACGCGAGCGTTTGCCATACAGTTCCAAGATTCAGGAGTCAGCGATTATAAATCATCGGGTTACGGAGATTCGGATGGGGTGAACTCAGGGCCGAACGAGGACCCGACACGTCGGGCGCGTGCGTGTGTGAATGAAACGAGAGGGCGACGGAGTCCGAGACCGTCGTGGACGCGGTTCGACTCGAAGTCGGCGACAGAGGTCGCCTAGCGGTACTTCATGTTGACCTCGATGACGTTCGCCGTGCGGAGCACGAGGTCCGGGATGTCCTCGAGGAACCGGTCGTCCTGCATCCCGCTCTTGGGGCCGGAGACACTGACTGCGCCGAGGACGCCGTCCTCGCCCGTGATGGCCGCGCCGACGCAGCGGACGCCGGGAATGCGCTCCTCGTCGTCGATGGCGAACCCGCGCTCGCGACACTCCTCGATCTCCTCGTAGAGCCGGTCGCGGTCCGTAACAGTGTGCTCGGTGACCGCCGGGAGGCCGTGCTCGTCGAGGATGGCGTCGATCTTCTCGTCCTCGAACTCCGCGAGGATGGCCTTGCCCGCCGAGGTCGTCGAGAGATGGACCTGCTTCCCGACGTGCGTGTCCAACTGGAAGGCATCCTCGCCCTCGGCCTTCGCGTAGAAGACGGCCTTCCCGAACTCCTCGACGACGAGGTTCGCGTGCTCACCCGTCTGGTGGGCGATCTTCTGAATCTCGGGCTCGGCGACCTGATAGAGCGGGTCCTGCTTGCGCGCGAAGCCGCCGATTTCGAGGAAGCGCGCGCCGACGCGGTAGCCGTCGCCGTCGTTCGTTACGAACTCGTTCTGCTCGAGCGTCCGCAGGTGGTCGAAGACGGTGCTCGTCGGGAGGTCGAGGTGGTCGGCGAGTTGGGAGACGCCGGCTCCCCCCAGGTCCCGGAGCGCTTCCACGATGTCGATGGTCGTTTGTACCGACCCGATGGGTGCGTCCTGTGTGGTCATACGTGCCTGTTAGCGCGAACGTGTATAGGCCTTCCGCCACTGGCGGAACGAAGTGACGAATTGGAGATAGATATATTTAATATCCCGGTCCACGACGACGGAAATGCAATGTCGGACGTAGAAATCACTGGCGTAGAAACATATCTGGTAGCGAACCCGTGGAAGCCATGGGTGTTCGTCGAGCTCGAGACGGACGCCGGCGTCACGGGTCTCGCGGAAGCCACGACCCACGACAAGCCGCGCACGGTCGCCGCGGCCATCGACGAGATGTCGAACTTCTTCATCGGGCGGGACCCGTTCGACACCGAGGACATGTGGCTGGAGATGTACCGCAACGAGTGGTTCTCCAAGAACGTCATCAACACCACCGTTGTCTCCGCCATCGACATGGCGTGCTGGGACATCAAGGGCAAGATCCTCGACAAGCCGGTCTACGACCTCCTCGGCGGTCCGGTCCACGGTACCGAGCTTCGCACGTACGCGAACGGCTGGTACCAGAACACCGGCGGCACCCCCGAAGGGTTCGCCGAGGCCGCGAAGGAAGTCGTCGACCACGGCTACGACGCGATGAAGTTCGACCCGTTCGGCACCGCGTGGCAGTCCATGTCGCGCAAGGAGCAGAACAAGGCGGTCGACATCGTCGGTGCCGTCCGCGAGGCCGTCGGCCCGGACGTCGACCTCATGATCGAGTGCCACGGCCGCTTCTCCGCCGGGCAGGCCGTCGAAATCGCTCGCGAGCTGGCCGAGTTCGAGCCGACCTGGTTCGAAGAGCCGTGCCCCCCGGACTCCATCAACAGTCTCGCGGAGGTGGCCCGCAAGTCGCCGATCCCGGTCGCGACTGGCGAGCGCCACATGACGAAGCACGACTTCTACGAGCTGGTCACTCGGACGGACGTCGACGTCTTCCAGCCTGACCTGATGAACACGGGCGGCATCACGGAAGGCAAGAAGATCGCCGGCCTCGCGGAGGCCGACCACGTGGACGTCGCGCCGCACAACCCGCAGGGTCCCGTCGCGGGCGCCATCTACGGGCACTTCTGCACGTCCATCCCGAACTTCCGCATTCAGGAGATGTTCCAGACGTTCGACGTCGACTGGGTCAACAACCTCATGGACAAGCCGCTCGTCGTCGAGGACGGCTACATGCAGATCCCCGACGGCCCCGGCTACGGCATCGAACTCGACCACGACGTCGTCGAGGAGCACAAGTACGAGGAAGACCGGGTCCACACCATCGACCTCTGGGAGTCGGGCTGGGAAGACCGCGCGCAGGACAAGCGCTAGACGCCACTCCCGTCGCGTTGTCCCCTGCCGGACCGACCCCGTCTCTGTCGGTCCACCTCTGACACCTCCCTTTTCGTCCGTGCCGCCGCGCACTGAGCCCCCGTAAAGCGCGGCGACACCACGTCGCCGAGCGCACTCGCTAATCACGTCGCCACTGCCGGTTACGTGGCACGTCTCGTAATTCTCCGTCTCGGACCCAGTCGACCGACGTCGACCACACACCAGCCACGCGTTCCCCTGCGGCTGTCTCGGTAACGCCGGCCCGGCTTTCGCGCGGTGGCGGCGGCCACCGTCTCGCCGGCGCTCGCCGCCGCAGTCTCGTGAGCCAGATGTCCGGACCAGCGCGCGTTCGTCAATCAGTACCTGCTCCCATCGCGCCGCCGTGGTGCGAGTCGGTAGCGGCGCCCGAGGCTACAGTCGTATTGCCCAACGCGTCCGCGCGCCCGTCACGGGCGTGGTCGTCTCTGTCCATTCTTTGCAACACCTCGGCCGGTCTGTCGCGCTCGTGGCGCTCCGAGACCGGACGGCGGAGACACGCACGTCGCGGGCGCGGTGTAGTACCCCGAAGAGACACCGCGGTACGGGTACGCCGCGGACAATCAGCGCGGGTCGGGGGCCATCGCGGGTAACGGGACGCGCCATCCCGGCGAGCATCGATTCCGGCGTCACCGGATTATCTGAACGCCCGGTTCTGACGGTGTCTCCGTCGTACCGCCCACACTTTACAGCAATATTATCGTCATATTCTGGGCTAAAATTGTCCGGCAGGAGCGGAAGAGTCTATGATAATCCGACACACAAAGATATTTATCGGTCGATGGTTCACGTAGGTACATGCGATATTACCGCACGGAGCGGGACAATGCCGTCTCGCTAATCGCACAGGACGGTAGAACAGCCTACAATCTGACGGAGACCGAGAAGGCCCCTGACTCCTTCATGGACCTCGCGGCCGCCGCCTCGCTCACCGACCAGAGCGTCGACGACGTCGCGCGCCCGCTCACCGAGGAAGCGCCGACCGTCGACCTCGAGGAGGTCCGCGAACACCTCATCCGCCCTGTCGACCCCGACGAGGTCTGGGGCGCGGGCGTGACGTACGCCATCAGCCAGGAGTCCCGCGAGGGCGAAGGCGGCCTCGAAGAGGCCTACATCGGTGCCTACGAGGGCGAGCGCCCCGAGGTCTACTTCAAGGCGACGCCGACGCGCACCGTCGGGCCGGGCGACTCCGTCGGTATCCGCGGCGACTCCGACTGGGACGTCCCCGAGCCGGAGTTCACGATGATCCTCCACGACGGCGACATCGTCGGCTACACCGTCGGGAACGACATGTGCAGCCGCGACATCGAGCGCGAGAATCTCCTCTATCTCCCGCAGAGCAAAATCTACGACAAGAGCTGCGCCATCGGCCCCTGCGTCGTCACCGAGGAAACCATCGGCGACCCCCACGACGTCGAGATGACGCTCACCATCGAGCGCGACGGCGACGTCGCGTTCACGGAGTCGACGTCCACGAGCGAAATGGTTCGGACCGTCGACGAGCTCGCGGAATTCTTCCGGCGCTACAACTACATCCCGGAGTCGGCGGCGCTCCTCACCGGCACGTCCATCATCCCGCCGGACGACTTCACCCTCGAGGAGGACGACCTCATCAGCATCGAGATCGAGAACGTCGGCACGCTCGAGAACACCGTCGAACAGCTCTGAGGCGAGACGGCACACCGGAACACCCCGTGCCGCTCGCCGGCGGCGCTCGCCCCTGACTCTGGGGCGAGCGGATAGCGACGCGTCTGTCCGGCGCTCGCGGATAGTCGGCTCACCGTGCGCCGTGCCTCCGAAACTCCGCGGTGGGAGCGGAGTTCTGGTGCGAGAGCAGCGAAACCGCGACACACCCACCCGACCGAACTGGGCGATACTCGCCCCGAATTACACAGATACTGCCGTAATACAACAGGCAACGGTAATCCCCGGACGGTTCTTCGTGGCGACGGGTTGAGACGTATCTCGCTAGGTATCACCACACACCCCAGCAAAAAACTGTCGGTCGTTCGGACTGACGCGTCAGTCGAGCGCGGCGCGCGCGTCCCGGACGAGGCCGTCGATGATCTCGGGCGTCGTCGGGTGGTAGGCGCGGTCCGGGACGTCTCGGACGTCCAACCCGTTCTCGAGGACGACCTGCATCGTCTTCGCCATCACGTCGGCCTCGTAGTGGAGGCCGTGGTAGCCGAGGACGGCGCCGTCGTCGGCGTCGACGACGAGGCGGGCGTGGCCCCAGCGGGCGTCCTTCAGTTTGAAGATGCCGTCGTCGGTGGCGTCACGCTCGGCGACCACGACGTCGTGGCCCGCGTCACGGGCTTCCTCAGCAGTCAGCCCGAGCGACGCGTAGGGGTAGACGCTCGCGCCCGCGAACGTCACCTCGTGGTGGAGCGGGTCGTACTCGGCGAGGTCCTCGCCCGCGATGGCGCGCGTAACGTTCTCCGCGACGGTGAGCGCCTCCTCCTTCGCGGTGTGGAGGAGCATCCGTTCACCGAGGGCGTCCCCGGCGACGAAGACGTGTGGGGCGTCGCGACACTGCATCGTCGCGGTGTCCACCCAGCCCTCCGAGTCGACGTCGACGCCGGCGTTTGCGAGGCCGACGTCGAGGTTCGGCGAGCGCCCCGTGAAGCAGAAGAGCTGGTCGGCCTCGACGGCGCTGCCGTCGTCGAGGTGGAGGCGCACGCCGCCGTCGTCGGTGGGCTCGACGGACTCCTCGTAGACCTCGGTGCGTATCTCGACGTCGAAGTCCTCCCGGTAGAGCGCGAGCAGTTCGTCGCCGAAGCGGTCGGCGGCACGGTCCAGCGGCCGCTCGTCGTGCTCGATGACCGTGAGGTCCATCCCGGCGGCCTCGCCGAGGTAGGGGACGAGTTCGAGGCCGACGTAGCCAAAGCCCATGACGACGCCCGAGTCCGGGAAGTCGGTGGCGTCAAGGACGTCCGCGCTCCCCATCCAGTCGACGTCCTCGATGCCGGGGAGGTCAGGGACGTGCAGCGACGACCCGGTGGCGACGACGACGTAGTCCGCCTCGAGGTCGCGCTCGCCGACGCGGACGGTGTGGTCGTCGACGATGCGGGCGGTGTCGTGGACGAACTCAACGTCCTCGCGCTCGGCGAGGTTGCGAACGGAGTCGCGGCGCGAGGCCGCCCAGTCGAGCACGTGGTCGTCCTTGTGCCGGACGGTGCGTTCGAGGTCCACCTCGGGCGCGTCGCCCTCGAGGCGTGGGTCGTGGCGCGCCTGATAGCGGTGCGCGGTCGCGGAAAGCACCGCCTTCGAGGGCATACACCCGCGCAGGATGCAGAGCCCGCCGCCGGGGTCGCCGTCGTCGACGAGCGTCAGGCGAACGTCCGCGTCCGCGAGTTCGCGCGCCGCTGCCGCGCCCGCGCTCCCGTACGCCCCCAGCACGACGACGTGTGGTCGGTCGGTCATGCACGGAGGGACGGGCCGCTCCCTGATAGGCGTTCGGCCCGCCCCGCGACACGACTACTGTCTCGAGCGCGCGAGGACGAGGAGGAGTGGCGCGGTGTAGTCGATTGCCCATTCGTTGGCCGCGTAGGACGCTGTCTCGTCCACGTAGGCTTTCGCGGGCGGCGGCGACTCGCGCTCGATGTAGGCGGCGAGGGCGTCGTCGTCCCCGTTCGCGTTCGCGCCTGTCACGAGCATCCCGGGGAGGGACGTCCCCGTGCTCACGACGTGTCGGTCGTGCGGGTTCCACGGCGGGTTCGCGCCCGCGCCCGTGACGTAACTATAGCCAGTGGGCGTCCGCCCGAGCGCGTAGTGCAGTTGGTCGAACGCGGCCTCGACGTAGCGCTCGTCGCCGTCGATTTCGTCCGCGAATAGGAGGAGACAGCCCTTCGCGAGCGCGAGTTTCGTCGACGCCCAGTGGTAGTCGTCGGTGTCGAGGGCGACCCGATAGCCGTCCGCCGCGACGGACGCGACGAGGTCGTCCGCGTACGCGCGGAAGGCGTCGTCAAGCGCGACGGCACGCTCGGGGTCCGCGGCGTCCGCCGAGCGGTACGCCCACTGACCGAGCGCGCGTGTGTTTCTCCACGTCACGGGCGTCACCGGGACGTCGAAGCCGTCCGCGTGTTCGTCGTGGAGGGGGTCGCGATAGCGCATGTCGCCCGTCGTCCGCAGGAGTTCGGCGGCCGCCCAGAAGCGCTCCGCGTCGTCCGTCTCCTTCCGGTACGGCCCGGAGCCGTCGTCCTGTCCCTCGTCGAATCGGAACACCGAGTCGGGCGTGTCAGCGAGGTAGTCGAAGGCCTCGCGGGCGTTCGCGAGCGCCCGGTCGGCGAAGGCGGGGTCAACGTCGGCGTAGACGCGCGCCGCGAGCGCCATCGCACCCGCGTACTGCGCCGTTCCGAAGGTCGAGTGCCCGAAGACGTAGCGCGGCTGGTCGTCCTCGGCGGGCCGGACGTCCATCGCCGGCCACGACGCGCCCGCGACCTTGTGGTAGCACGCGCCGTCCGGGCGCTGCATCGACTCCAGCCACTCTAGCTCGACGCGCGCCTCGGCGAGGACGTCCGGCACGTCCCCGGCACCCATCTCGACGCCCTCGGGGGCGTCGTACTGGCCGCTGTCGAACGCCTCGGGGTAGAGGTCGTAGGCGAGGAGGTGCTGGGCGACGGTGACGGCGGCGGGCGGGACGTACTTCCCGTAGTCGCCCGCGTCGTACCACCCGCCGACGACGTCGAGCGTCGCGCCCGCGTCGTGGTAGTCGTCGCCGGCCGCCAGCGACGCCGCGGCGTCCTGCGGGTGGCCGGGTGCAATATCGAGCCCCGTCCGGTGGTCGTCGATACGCGTGTTCGAACGTTTGAGCGTATAGAGCCGCCCCACGTCACGAAGGACGGGCGCGTAGACGTCTGGGTTGATGCCGAACGGGTGGGACTCTGCGCCGCCGGCACGCACGACGTACGTGCCCACCTCGTCGAGGTCGGAGAAGTCGGCGTGCCGTACCGTCTCGCCGGCGTCCGGGTCCACGATGGGAGCCGAGAGCGCCCCCTCGTAGACGACGTCGCCGCCGTCGGTATCGACGACTGCGAACGTCGAGGCGTCCGTCGCGTCCGCTACCACGATAGCGTGCTTCGTTGCCGCCGGCGAGTAGCCGACCTGGTTCACCGCGATGGCCGTCCGGTTCGTCGGGTCGTCGCTCACGTCGCGTTCAGGGTGCACGTTGGAGACTAGCGCCGCTCAGCTCGATTATGTTGACGGTCTCGAGGAGGCGCTCGGGAAGGTCGACCTCGAAGCGCTCACCGCGAAACCGGTTGGTCGGGCCGGCGATGCTGACCGCGCCGAGGACGCCGCCGGCGTCGCCGAGGACCGGGGCGGCGACACAGCGCAGGCCCGGGAGGCGCTCCTCGTCGTCGATGGCGTAGCCACGCTCGCGGGTGCGTTCGAGTTCCGCGAACAGTTCCTCCTCGTCGGTGATAGTGGCCGG
>NZ_JBNTKC010000005.1:0-177188 GCF_051195175.1 Halarchaeum sp. P4
CTCCATTCATAGTGGGGTTCGATTGAACCCCGGTTATAAGCCTCCGAGCGATAGCGGTATCGCTCGGGGGCTTTTCGTATTTCTGATGAGTCGTTAGTGTCGACAACGCAATACGGACGAGATCGTCGCTAGCGACTGCTCTCCTCGAGACACTCGGTCGGGGAGTGTGTCCTACCGGAGGCGATACACGTCGCGACTTCGATTGGCGGTCGGATACGTGCGACTCGACACGCGATAGATCGTCACTGCCTGATTCTGATAGGCTGGTTCGACGCCCGGAATAGCCGAGAAATTCCGGAGGTCGTACGCCTGTCGTTCGTTCGGGCCGACGTAGATGTAGGTCACGTCGTATTTTTCGAGGAGGAGGCGGACGGTGTACGTCTCGTTCGCCGTGAAGATGAGTTGGACGTCGTGTTGTCGGTCGGTATACGCGTCCGAACCGCGGTATCCGATTTGGTGGTCCCACCCGAGGACGGTTGGGACGCCGGTGAGACTCGACGGCGCATTCACCCAGGTGTACGTCGTCGTACCCGGCTTGCTCACGAGCGTCGGCGTTCCGTTGCGCGCGTCGAGCCATGCGATGGCGTCGGCCTCGTGTGGGTGCCACGTTTCGACGTACGCGGTGCCGTCGAGCGTGTGCTGATCGTCGAGCGACCCCTCGAAATGGCCACCAAGCGTGAGCGCTCCGAACGAGGCGCTTCCGAGCAGTAGTACGACGAGCGCGACTTTCCAGTGGCCCGCGTGCAAGACCCGTCGCCCGATGAATGTGGTCTCGTCGGTCGTGGACGACCGGAGACGGCTGATGAGGCTCACGGCGATGGCACCGGCGGCGACGCCCCAGAGTACCCAGATCTGCATCGAGACCTTGTAGACTGTGTTCCAACGCGGCGTTGCCGGGTTGAACGGGTAGACGCGTGCGTAGGCGAACTCGACGGCGAGGAGGAGGCCGATACCGGCGACCACGAGCACGGCCTCGTAGCCGACGTCGGCGTCGCGCCGCAGGAGGATCCAGCCCCCGAGGAGAAGCGGAACGAAGAGTGCGACTGCCGCGAGGTCGGCGGCGAGCAGCGCGACCGAGAGTACGAGATACCCGACGGCCGCGAGCCGGCGTGTCCGCCGTGGGACGCCCTCGCGAAGCCGCGGGTAGAGATAGCCCACGAACAGCGCGACGAAGACCCCCCAGACGAGGAGGAGCGGAACGAGGTCGCTCCGCGGCGGGAGCAGACCGAGACCGCGGTTGATCGGCGTGTGGAAGAGGTAGAACGGCGAGACGAGCGCGAGGGCGGTGGTCAGGCTGACGGCGGCAATCGCCAGCGAGACGACGGCGCGCCGGAGTTCGTGCGTGAGTCGGAGCGTCCCATCGTCGTCACCGGGCAGCGACGCGGCGACGCGTTTCGGGAGGAGCGTGACGGGGTCTGCGGCGGCGAAGACGAGCGCGAGCCAGAGGAGCCCACCAGTGGTGGGGACGCTCCACGTGCTCGTGATGCCGATGACGCTGCCGACGACCGGGACTGCACCGAATACGAGGAGGCGGCGGCGGCCGACTGCCTCGGCTGGCGTTTGGTAGTAGGCGAAGCAGAGCGCGGCGACGAGGAGGAGGAGTGGTGTCGCCAGCATGTACGCGTTGAGGTCGCCGTTGTAGAACGCCCAGAGCGGGAACGGCGTCAGCGTTCCCTCGATGACGTAGCGCGCGTACCAGTACGTGTAGGGGTCAATCGATGATCCGGCGCTGACCGCCTCGGTGTACGGTACGCGAATCGCACCGAACACCTCGTGTCCGTACTGGCGCGCGAGGTCGGCCGGGAGTAGCCCGAAGAGCGCGCGGACGGGCGTCGCGAGGTTCCCAGCGAACCCGACGAAGAACGCCCCGAGCACGCCGCCGATTCGTGCACTGTGGCCGCGTGCGTCCGCGAGCGCGCCGGCGAGACCATAGGCTGCCGTGACGAGCGTCCCGAACGCCGTCGCGAGCGCGAGGTTGTACCCGATGCTCGCGCTCACGCCGGTGAGTCGGACGAGAAGGGCGGCGCGAAGTTGGCCGCCGTAGTAGTAGCGCACGGCTTCGCCGGCGAACCAGGGGTCTTCGGGTGGGAGAACTCCCGCGCGAAGGACGGCCTGTATCAGGCTGTAGTCGAGGAATTTCTCGCCACCGGCCGGGACGATACCGGGTGTGACGGCTCGAACGGCGACGAGCAGGCCGAACGCGATGGTGAACACGGTCGCGGCGCGGGCGTATGGGCGGAACGGAAGGGTCACACCCCGGGCGATAATCGTGACCGCGACGATGGTCAGGGCCGCGACGGCGACGACTGCCGCGACGAAGCCGAATCGGACGTGGCCGACCCAGTATGCGGCTATCGTGACGAGCGTGAGCGAACATGGGAGGGCGAATGTTGCGCCTCGATCCGGGAATCGCGCGAACAGCATCGCGCTGATCGGGAGACCGAGAAATCCCAGGACGAGGACGAAACAGAGCCACGCGAGGGCGAGCGTGTACTCCATACGTCCCCATGACGGGTCCCGAATAAGTGCCTTCTCACATCCACGACCTGTCCTCGAACACACAATCCTTATAATATCTCCGAGAACGAGTTTTTCGTGTGACTACAGTCGGGATCGTCGTCCCCGCCTACCGGCCCGACACACAGACCCTCACCTCGTACGTCGACGCCCTCCACGACGAACTCCAGCCGGCGACGGTACGAATCGAGGTCGATCAGCCGTCGGAGCGGACGCTCGATGCGCTCGCCGACACTCCCGCAGTCGTCGCCGCGAGCGACGACCGGCGCGGCAAGGGCACGGCGATTACGGACGGATTCGACGCGCTCGACACCGACGTTCTCGCGTTCGCGGACGCGGACGGGAGCGTTCCGGTGTCGTCACTCGCAGCGGTCATCGACCGAGCGGACGACACGCTCGCCGTCGGGTCGCGTCGCCACCCGGCCGCCGAGGTCGAACAGCACCAGTCGGTCGTTCGTCGGGGATTCGGTGACGTCTTCGCGTCGCTGGCGCGTGTCCTGCTCGACATTCCGCTTCACGACTTCCAGTGTGGCGCGAAGGCGCTCCCGCAGGACGTCTGGATGGCAGTTCGGGAGTCGCTCTTCGAACCCGGCTTCGCGTGGGACGTCGAGCTCATCGCGACAGTCGACACCGCCGGCTACGACGTGGTCGAAGTCCCGGTGACCTGGGACGACGACCCGGATTCGACGGTCGACACGCTCCCGACTGCTGCGCAGTTGTTGCGTGCGCTCGTCACCCTCCGGGCACGCAGGGGCGTCTCGGCATCGACGTATCGGACCGTTCGCCGCCAACTCCCGTCGAGCGAACCGCTCGTTCATCGTCACGGCCGCGAGGGGCGATGAGACGGCTGCTCCGCGCGCTGCTCTCGGGGCGGCGCGTCGGCCAGTTCCTCTCGGTCGGCGTGCTCGGCGCGGTGATCGATACGGTCGGACTGCTCGTCCTGGTCGAGGCGACCGGCGCCGACCCGACACTGGCGAAGGTCGGGAGTGCGGAGCTGTCGATCTGCGTGATGTTCGTGCTGAACGAGTACTGGACGTTCCGGCAGGCACGCACCCCCGGCCGGGGGTCGCTCCTCCGCCGCTTCGGACGCTCGAACCTCGTCCGCTGGGTCGGTGCCGGGATCGCGCTCTGCGTGCTCACCGTTCTCAACGGCTGGTTCGGCGTGTGGTACGTCGCCGCGAACGTCGCCGGGATCGGCGTCGGGTTCGTCGTGAACTACGTCGCGGAAAGCACGATCACGTGGCGAATCGCCGACGTAGCCGGGGAGAACACCGACCTCTGAGCGACTCGTCCGGTGTCGCGTGGTTTGATAGTCCCGTCCGTCCAATACTCGACCGTCATGACTACTACTTCCGTCGTCGTGCCCGCATACGATGAGGTGGAGACGATTGGGGCGACGCTTGACTCGCTACGCGGCCAGTCGACGGAAGTCATCGTCGTCACCGGGACGGCTGAGACACGCCGTATCGCCGCCGACCACGACGTCGTCGACGTCGTCGTTTCGGGCAGCGGCAACGGCACAGGGGCGGCCCGGAATCGTGGTGCCGAGCGCGCCCTCGGCGACATCGTCCTGTTCACAGACGCGGACACCCGCGTCCCGGACGACTGGGTCGAGACGCATCGACGGCACTACACGGACCCGGACGTCGTCGGCGTCGGCGGGCCCGCGACGGCGCTCGAAGGAAGTCTCAAGGACGACATCCTGTTCAAACTCCTTTCGGACTACTGGTATCGCGTTTCGTGGCCGCTCGGGTTCGTCCAGCAGCCGGGATTCAACTGTAGTTTCCGGTATTCGGACTTCCGCGAGGTCGGTGGTTTCGACGAGGAGATTCCGTTCATGGAGGACACCGAACTCTCGCTGCGGATGAAGGAGCGCGGCGAAATCGTCTACGACCCGGCGACGGAGGTTGCGACCTCGCCGCGTCGCGAGGTGGAGGAGGGATATTTGTCCCTGTTCGCGACGTACGCTCGCGCGTACACGAGTTATTATCTCCTCGGGCGTGACCTTCGAGGGGAGTATTTCCACAACGACTAGCGTCGGGGATTTTTTATAGGTCTCCACCACTAGTTGCAGTCAGTCGAATCATCCGACCGTACACTGTGGCCCTGGTCGTCAGGATTCTCTCGACGTCGAGCAGTTCTCGCCGCTCGCGTTGACGTCTCCCCACCCGTTGTCCGTTCGGATCGATTCATCCGGCGCGCTCACCGACGGTCAGACCGACGTGCTACCGTCCGAAGCGCGCCTCTGTCGACCACTCACCATGTCCACTGACGATTCGACGCCGATTGACGACGTTCGCGCTGAGCTCGAAGCTGAACTCCCGGAGGACCTCTCGATTTCTCGAGTGACGTTCGAAGGGCCGCAGCTCGTCGTGTATACTGAGATGCCACGAGAGTTCGCGGAACGAGAGGGGCTCGTCGGTCGGTTAGCGAGCACGCTCCGGACGCGTATCACCATTCGGCCCACCGGTGGGGCGCAAACGAGTCCGGACGACGCCCGCAGTCAAGTTCTCGAGATGGTCCCGGAGGACGCGGGCATCACGAACGTTCGGTTCTATCCGGAAACCGGCGAGGTGCTCATCGAGGCTGAGAAGCCTGGGCTCGTCATCGGGAGTCACGGGAGCACGCTCAGGGAGATTCAGCAGGCGATCGGATGGACGCCGGAGGTGCTTCGGACGCCGCCGATGGAGTCCTCGACCGTCGATAACGTCCGGAATTTCCTTCTGCAGGAGCGCGACGAACGCCGCGAGTTCCTCGAGGAGACGGGCAAGGAGATTCATCGCGAGCAGATGCACGAGACGGAGTGGGTCCGGATTACGACGCTGGGGTGCTGTCGCGAGGTTGGGCGGGCGAGTTTCATTCTCTCGACGCCGGAGACGCGCGTGCTCATCGACTGTGGCGACAAACCTGGCGCGGAGGGTGAGGTCCCATACCTGCAGTTGCCGGAGGCGAATCCGATTATGGATCTCGATGCGGTCGTGCTGACGCACGCGCACCTCGATCACTCCGCGCTGCTCCCACTCCTCTTCAAGTACGGCTACGATGGACCGGTCTACACGACACAGCCGACGCGTGACCTGATGGGACTCCTCCAGCTCGACTATCTCGACGTCGCCGCAAAGGAGGGGCGCACACCGCCGTACGACTCCGAGATGGTTCGGAAGGAGCTGAAGCATACGATTCCGGTTGAGTACGGTGACGTGACGGACATCGCACCGGACATCAAGCTCACCTTCCACAACGCCGGCCACATTCTCGGGAGTGCGGTGACGCACTTCCACATCGGTGACGGTTTCCACAACGTCGTCTTCAGCGGCGACATCCACTACGAAAACACCCGACTGTTCAACGGCGCGGTCAACGACTTCCCGCGCGTCGAGACGCTCGTGATGGAGTCGACGTACGGCGGGAACAACGACTATCAGACGGATCAGGAGGACTCGGAGCGCAAGCTCATCGAGCTCATCAACGAGACGTACGAGGACGGCGGGAAGGTGGTCATTCCGGCGTTCGCCGTCGGGCGCTCCCAGGAGTTGATGCTCGTCCTCGAGGAGGCGATGCGCGAGGGGAAGCTCCCGACGATGCCGATCTACCTCGACGGGATGATTCGCGAGGCGACGGCGATTCACACGGCCTATCCCGAGTTCCTCCGCGACGGCCTCCGCGACCGCATCCTCCACGAGGGCGAGAACCCCTTCCTCGCCGAGCAGTTCCAGCAGGTCGACGGCGGCGAGGAGATGCGCGAGGACATCGCGGGCGGCGACGAGTGCATCATCCTCTCGACGTCCGGGATGGTCACCGGTGGCCCCATCATGTCGTGGCTCGAACGCCTCGGCAGTGACCCGGAGAACGAACTCATCTTCGTCGGCTATCAGGCGCAGGGGACGCTCGGGCGGAGCATTCAGAGCGGCCGCCGCGAAATCCCGTTCAGCGACCGTGGCAGCCGCAGCGAGCAGTTGACGCTCCGGTTCGGCGTGTCGACCGTGAGCGGGTTCTCCGGGCACGCCGATCGGCGTGGCCTCGAGAACTTCGTCCGGACGATGAACCCACGCCCCGAAGAAGCCCTCTGTGTGCACGGGGATGAGACGTCGACGGACCAGCTCTCCTCCGGGCTCTACCAGGAGTTCGGGATGCGGACGTACACGCCGCGGAACACGGAGACGTTCCGACTCGACGACTAAAGACCCACTCTGCTCACCCGACGAGCGGAGAAGGAGAGAGACGGCTACAGTTCGACGTCGAGAGCGCGACCGACGTCGAACCGCGTCACCTCGGGTTCTCCCGCGAGAAGGTCGGGGAGTGCCTCCTCGAACTCCTGGAAGTGCGTCGTCTGCGTGTGCGACTCGAACGCCGCCTCGTCCTCGTAGCGTTCGAAGAACCGGATCGTGTTCGGGTCCTGCACGTCGGTCGCCGCTCGATAGTCGAGCATCCCGCTCTCGGCCTGTGACTGCTCGACGAGTTCTTCGGCTAAGTCGAGTGCGTCATCGAATCGATCCGGCTTGATCGGAAAACTTGCGTGTACGACGAGCATCAACGTCTTCGACCAGCGACTCTCTACCCAAAAAGATACCTGCAGCGTCAGGTATTCAGCGGCCTCTCTCGGTCCGTTCCGCTGGTCGGTTTCCGACGATGGCGATTCCCTAGAGCCGAGCAGGACGCGACGCGGCCCCGGGATTTTCGTGTCTCGCGGTCGGACGGACGTGCATGGAGTTCCGCGTCGTTCAGGGAGACATCGCCGAAGCACAGGCGGACGCCCTCGTGAACGCCGCCGGAACGAGCCTCCGGATGGGGAGCGGCGTCGCCGGCGCGCTCCGCTGTGGGGCGAACGGCCCAATAAACGACGAGGCGACGTCGAAGGGGCCGGTCGACCTCGGTGAAGTCGCCGTCACCGACGCGTACGACCTCGATGCGGACTACGTCATCCACGCGGCGGCGATGCCCCACTACGGTGACGGGCGGGCGACCGCCGCCAGCATCCATACGGCGACGCAGAACGCGCTCGGGACGGCCGACGAACTCGGCTGCGAGTCGCTCGTCATCCCGATTCTCGGGACTGGCGCTGCCGGATTCGACTTCGAAGCCGGTGCACGCGAAGTCTGTGAGGCGATCCGGGACTACGACCCGGACTCACTGTCCGACGTTCGCGTCATCGCGTATTCGGACGCCGAATACGAGACCGTCCGAACCATCGCTGCGCAACTTTCCCCGTGACAACGGCACGCTGGCGCTTCCACTCGACTGCCGTGCGGACACGAGCGCGACGTGACGTCTGAGACGACTGCCGGCCCTCTCGTCGGTGGAGAACGACAGGTACTTTCGTCCGGCGAGACTGGACAGTAGTAGCGGGATAGGATAGCTCGGAGATTCCGCTGGGCTCATATCCCGGAGATCGGTGGTTCAAATCCACCTCCCGCTATTCCTCGTCGACTTCTTTCGGCGGTTTCACCCTCAACCGTACGGTGAACCACCTCGAGGTCAAGCCCCGAGGTACTCGCCTTGTTCCCCCTGTAGAAACAGAACCGGAATTCTGTGCGCTACGCTCCGACCCGGTCACGACGCCGAGAGGCAACGTGTGCGAATCGCTGTCGCGTGTCGCCTCGATCACATCAAGAATCCAGCCCAGAGTTAGGGCTGCTTCGGCCGTAGATGGCTCTAGCCAATCGGGGCTGGGCGTCCCGATTCGACCAGCCAAAAAATGAGTGCGCTGTGTACCCCGTACCGCGACTGGGTATATGGGCTGCGCATCTGTTAAATCTGTCCGCGGTAAACACCTCGTTGGAGACTGGCGACGACGCTATCGATCCCTCAGAGGATAATTGATTTCTTCCGAGTGAACTCCTCAATCGTCTCGTGCAGCCCCTCACGGCCGATACCGGAGGCCCCGTTCCCACCGAAGGGGATATCACCAAGACCGTGCGATGGCGCACCGTTGATGCGGACCGCACCGGCATCGAGACGCTCGGCGACGCGGAGTGCGCGGTCGTAATCGGACGTGAAGACGGCGCCGTCGAGTGCGAGGTCGGATTCGTTGACCACCTGAAGGGCATCAGCCTCGTCTTCGAACGTCGTCACGGCCGCAACGGGGCCGAACTGCTCTTCGTGAACGATCCGTGCATTCTGCGGGACGTCCGCGAGCAGCGTCGGCTCGTAGGTAAATACGCCGTCCGCAGTCTCCGCGTAGGCACCACCACGCCGGAGATCCGCACCTCGTTCGACGGCGTCGTCGACGAGTTCCTGAATCCACTCTGCCTGCGCTTCGGAGATGACCGGTCCGAGGTCCGTCTCCTCGTCGAAGAGGTCGCCGACCGTCCACGCGTCGAGTTCGTCGTCGAGTTTCGCGACGACGTCGTCGTGGACGGATTCCTGGACGACGATTCGTGAGACGGCAGAACACCGCTGGCCGGCGTACTTGAGCGACCCCTTCGCAGCGGCGCTCACAGCCGCATCGAGGTCAGCGTCCTCGAAGACGACGGCGGGCGCGTTTCCGCCGAGTTCCATATGGAGGGTCACCATCCCGGACTCCTTCGCGATGTGCTCGCCGGCGCTCGACGACCCGGTCATCGCGATGGCGTTGATCCGGTCGTCGCCGGCGAGCGTGTCTCCGATGACTGAGCCGCGACCCGGGACGAAGTTGAACGCTCCATCGGGGAGGTCGACATCGGCGATGACGTCGGCGAGGATTGACGCCGAAACCGGCGTCTTGGACGCGGGCTTCAGAATGACCGCGTTCCCCGCAGCGAGCGCCGGCGCGACCTGGAGCGCGGTCGTCGCGAGCGGGTAGTTGTACGGCGTCACGCAGAGGACGGCTCCGATCGGTTCGTGCGTGACGAGCGCGCGCCAGCCTTCGTGGCCTTCCGTCGTTCCTTCACGATATTCGCCCTTCAGCGCACGAAGCTCCTCGCCAGCACGCCGGAAGCGCTCGGCGGCACTCTCGACTTCGCCACGAGCGGACGTAATCGGCTTGCCGGCCTCGCGAGTAATCACTTCCGCGAGCGCATCCTGTCGCTCCTCGAGGCCGTCGGCGATGGCGTTGAGCCAGTCCACGCGCTGCGGAATCGTGGTCTCCCGGAGGGTGGGTTTCACACGTTGTGCGGCCTCAAGCGCTCGCTCAGCCGCTTCTTCGTCCGCTGCTGCTGCGTCAGCAAACGTTCCGCCGCTAGCGAGGTCGGTGACGGCCATCGTATCGGCTGCGTCGACCCATTCTCCATCGATGTAGAGCTGCTCGTACTGTGAGTGTGCGTCGGTCGTCGCTGTGTCTGTCTCAAGTGACATTTGTCTCATTCCGATCGTCGTCGGTGGTTCAGTCTGCACCGTAGGCACTGACCACGCGAGCCCTCGCTCCATCGCCGTCCGTTCACTCGACCAAGTCGTCATAAAACTCGCGTTGCCCGCGACCACACAGACTCGAGTACCTCCGATAACTAAGAACCACGGAATATGATTGGTATTGTGGAGAATGACGTAAATACATGGCAGATTGACTGAGTAAGTATCTTGTAGGACATCCGCCGAATGCAACTGTCTCTGCTCTGGTTGTGCTTTACGCTGGTATAGATGTAATTGGCTGTATAGCAATGCCACTAGGCGAACACATGCCACTATGATCCCGCGAGTATTAAAATTTGACCACTCTATGATGGACAGGCGTGTACATCAACTATATATCCGCACTATCTTCTTGTCAGCACATAACCCTGCCACCCAGATTGGACACTCCTATATTTTCGACGCCATTCGAGAACAGATCGGTACTCTCCACCCTCACCGTACCGAGCCAATGTACAACGTTGTCTATTCTATTAGCTTGTCGACAATACAGCTGGCGAAAATCCCCTCTTTCAGAAAACACGGGCCGATACCGGCCCTCCGAACCGTTCAGTCGTCCGCGGACTCCTTGATCTCCTCAAGCCGCCCGATGAGTTCGTCAGCCGACGCGTCCGTCTCGAAGTTCACCTCTCCCTCGTAATCGTTCTCGTGAACGCTGACGCCCTCGCCATCGTCGTCAGTATCCATCTCCTGTTTCTGCTGTTCGGATTCGTCGTAACTTCCGAACCCCATATGCGATAGCCACGTCTCCATCTGGAAAAACGGACGGCTTGTCTCGCGTCAGCGTACGCACTCCACGGGAACACATTTCTCCCCGTCAAGCTAGCGCACTTGTACGGCGAGTACTTGAGGCGTGCTAGCGGACTCTACTCGACGGTAACCCACGTCTCGTCGGGTGCACCTTCGATTCGAACCAGTGTATCAACCATCGATTGAACGTTCTCCAAGGACTGCTCCGAACACCGCTCGAGATCAAGTGTGAACAGTTGTGGGGTGGCCGACAGCCGCCACTCGAACAGCTTGAGGAGTCGCGTCACCGTCTGGACTGACGTCTCCGCGAGGAGATCGTCGAGTGAGTGGACGATAAGTGAGGCGTCACCGTCGAAGCCGTTGTGTATCTTGTCGATCGTGAGGAAGAGAGACGTGAAGTCCCCGACGTTCGAGAGCGTATAGACTGGTGGTGTCCGGTAGGGCTGTGCCTGCTGACCGGAGTCGATGTCGAGAACGCCAAGCTGGTGGTCCGGCAGGAACTCCTCGAAATCCGCCTCGATCAGATCTGCGTCACGCTCGGTTGTGACGACGCTGCTACCCGCGCGATCGCGCACTTCGTGATGCGCGAGGAACGCGAGCGCGACGGCCCATGCATAGTCGAGGTCGTCAGTCGCGATGACGATTTGGTCGGCTGGTTCGTCCAGCTCTCGCTCGATATACTGCGCGTCGCGGAGCGCGCGTCGAGTGTGGCGCGTGAGGTTCTGTTGGCCCTTACTCGACGACTGCGACTCCGCTTTATCGGTATGTGTTTGTCCGTCTTGCATGTGATGAAAGGATGGGGCTGGAGAGGCGCCAACCGTCTATTCGGACATGCTGACGACCTATGAGGCTGAAGAGATGGCGATGAGCGATGGAAGTCCACTCGCTCTCCAGCCGGGACCTCAAACCGGTGCCGCTCGTGCCAAACCGGGGCTAACGGCTTCGGACGAGATGGGCACACCCTCTGTACAGTGACGTCATCGGGCGGGGCTAGGGAGCTCCCTGTGTATCCAACTACCTGGACGAATATCCGCCCAATACTTAATTCTATCTGTTTCTGAGGAGGTATCCCCTCATGTGTCCTACGTTCCCGGATATATCTCCCTATCTGAAACGAAACTCGTTTTTTCACACCCCTAGTGAGAACTGATGTGACCGATCCCGATACGGAGCGCCGCAGCCAATTCGTCGCGCTCTACCTCGTCCGGTTCGCGGCTCGATTCGGCTTCTCGGCGCTCATCATCCTCCTTCCGTACTACGTCAATCAACTCCACGCGTCGGGGTTGATGACGGGCCTGTTCTACACGGGCTTTACTGCCGCACAGCTCGTCGCGGTCGTCCCGATCGCCTGGGCGGGTGACCGCTACGACAAACGCCTCGTTCTCCTCGGCGCACTCGGACTCGGTGCGGTCGTCTACGCGCTGTTCACGTTCGTCACCTCGCCGGTGACACTCGTCGGTATTCGCGCCCTCCAGGGCGTCATCGTCGTCGCACTCGGCCTCATCACGCTCGCGTACGTCGGCGAACTCGCCACGCCGGAGACCCGCGCGAACAAGATCGGGAAGTCGAACTCGGCTCGATTCGCTGCCGCAATCGCTGGCAGTTTCACTGCCGGCATCCTCTACCCCTGGGTCGGCTTTGAACCGGTGTTCTGGGTGCTCGTCGCCCTCTACGTGGCCACGTTCCTCGCCGTCGCGTTCTTCCTCCGGCCCGACGAGACGGTCATTCGGGGCTTCCCGTTCTCCGGACTCGCCTTCAACCGCCGTATTCGCACGCTGAGCATCTTCCGTGCGCAGTATTCGGTCGCCGTCACGCTCGTCCGAACGTGGGTGCCGCTGTTCGCCGGCGTCGTCGCCGCGCGTGGCGGCCTCGAAATGGTCCCAATCGCCGTCACCCTCGTCGTCACCGCCGAGAAACTCGCCAACCTCCTCCTCCAACCCACCCTCGGCTCGCTCTCCGACCGCTACGGTCGTGCGCTCTTCGTCTTCATCGGTGGCGGCGCGTACGGTCTCGTCGCACTCGTCGTGCCGTTCACGCCAGCGATCGGGTCGTTCTTCGGCCTTCCAGAGGCGATCCCCCACATTGGATACGTTTCGACCGCATTCGTCCCGCTGCTCGTACTGAACGGGTTCTTAGGCGTTACAGAAGCGTTCCGTGAGCCGGCGAGTATGGCGCTGTTCGCCGACGAAGGGAGCAGTGACGAGTCGAGCGGCGTCGCCGCTAGCTTCGGTATCCGCGACCTCGTCTGGCGGCCCGGTAGTCTCCTTGCACCCGTCTTTGGCGGCTGGCTCATGGGTTCGGTCGGGATGGACTGGGTGTTCTACATCGGTGGGGCCGCTGCCGTCTCGGGTGTGCTCACGTTCCTCCTCGTCCTCATGCGTGATCACGGGCGGGACGCATTGACTGAGTGGTAGGCCATGCTGTCGGCACCTCCAGTTTAATTATATTACATAAATTATTATTGTTCTGGGACAGACATAGATATGTACTAAATAAACATTACTCTGCTCCGTGGCACTATCTAGTTGAGTCAGTTTGAGAAGTGAGCAGGTCGCTGAGTTTCCTGTCCAAATACACTCACAGACCTGTCCAGCGAGCGCTATAACGCGAATGTAGAAAACTCTTGAGAGGATGAGCGACGGCGACGCCCGTCAGGGCGTTCGCCATCCGCCTCCATCAGACTAGTTGTTCAATTAGAGACGACAACGGCTTTGGTGGAATTAGATGTTGAACGCTCGCATGGAGGGGTATGGAAGTGAGTATTTCGGCTGGCTAACATCACTCGCAACTCGCCTGAGGCGCAGCCGAAGCGGGTCGCGGTCAACGAGAGTAACGGCGAGCGGTCTTGGATGTCTGCTACAATAGACACCGAGACGAAACTGATCCTTAACGTCGCGTTGTTCGGATCGCGTGACACCGATCCGGCAGCTGTGTTTCAGCATCGACTCACCGAGAAACACGATCTTTCAGAGGCTGAGTTTCTCGCCGGTCAATCCGGCGATCGGACTGCCCTTGCTCGAGCAGGAGTGAGCAGTCGGGTCAACTCTATTGAGCGAACCCTCATCGAAAAGTAGTTTCACACCCATAAAATGGGAATCGACCGCTTCCATCACTCGTGGGTGGGTAGTCGATCGAGTGCACGCGAGTGGCTTGAACAGTCCATTCATTATTACACCCATCAGAGACCGCATCACGCTCTCGGTGGCAAAACGCCAGCTGAGGAGCACGACGACCACGACTTCGCACTCGCGTTGTCCCTGTTCTATCTCGCCGGCGACACCCTCCGGACTGTTGCTGTGGTGACAGTCTACGACGCGCTCTGGTTGTCGTCGCTATACGCTTGCGTCGAGGCCGCTAATCGCCTCTTCGTCCACACACCCTGCCTTGTCTCTCGAAGCGATGACCGGCCCACAGGTTCAACTGTTCGTGCGCCGAGTCGTTGGACGAGACGTCACGATGACTGTATTCGTCGACATCGTCGAGCGACGTGGAGGACTAAACACGCCAAGTGAGGCCGAGGAGACTGCAGAGGCGGTCCTCCGAACGCTCTCGGAGAACCTCTCACATGGCGAGGCCGCCGACCTCGCTCAGCCGCTCCCCGATCGCTTCGGCCGCGTCCTCCTCGAGACCGACCAAGGTGAGGACGCACCAATGTCACTTCCCGTTTTCTTCAGAACCGTTGCAAAGCGTTTGGACGTTGAGGAGTCAGAAGCCGAGAGTCGGACGCAGGCGGTGGTCGCGGCGCTTGCGGATATCGTAGGTGCGGACGAGGTTGAGGACGCAGCGGCGCAGTTCCCGCCAGAGTACGAGGTGGTGTTCGCACCTGGTGAGGCGCTGGGCGCACTCTCGTTCGTTGAGGCCGTGGAATCACGAGGCGAAATCGATCGTGAGACGGCACGGCGCGCGAGTCGCGCAGTATTAGGCGTATTCGGCGAGCGACTCTCCGCGGGGGAGGCAGAAGACGTCGCGGAATACCTCCCTGCAGAGGCAGCGGCGTGGCTCACGCCCCCTGAAGCGACACCTGCGCGCGATTACGACTTCGACGACCTCGTTGGGCGGGTCGCTGACCGAGAGAGCGTCTCACGAGAGCGCGCCCTTACTCATCTGGAGACAGTGACGGATGTCCTTGCAGAGACGGTTGGCGAGGACGAGTTCGAGCGGATGCGTGCACAGTTACCGGAAACATACGACCCGCTGTTTGAGTAAGGCGAGTCGTCAAGGGCGAAAAGCCAGTGTCACGCGTCACCCTCTCGATTCGGGGCGCATGACTATAGTGACGACGGAGTGAGGACGAGGGGTCGCTTGACGATGTCCGAACGCTATGACGCGCCGAGCGCGCGTTCGGCCGCGTCGACAGCGTCGTCGACATCGTAGAGCGCGTCCGCCGGGTCGACATCGCCGCGGTTGATTGCGTCGAGGAGTGCCTCACGCTCCTCGGCGTCGAGTTCACGGAGCGTGTCGTGACGCCGTCCCGTATCCTCGACCGGAAGGTCGGTCGGCGTAAATTCGAGTTCACCGTCGCCCTCGGAGGTGGCAGCGCCGAGGCGTTCGAGATATTCGAGTTCGCGCTCGGTCACACCAAGGTCGAGGCCGGCGCGGGTCGCCACTTCCGACGCGTCGAAAGACGATTCTGCGTGTTCGCGATCGAGTTCGCGCAGCGCGAGTAGTACACGCCAGTGGTCTCGTGCCATATTCGGGCAAGCGGACGCGGCACAGAAAGTGACTGTGGCCGCTACGGATCGAATGTCTCGCGGTCTGCGTTCTGCCGCGCCCAGTCGCAGAACGCGCAATCCGGGTCAGGCGGTGGAATTGGGCCATGCGCGACAGTTGCCGCACGCTCAAAGAGGCCGCGGACAGCCTCGACGGCCACCGGGACACGGCGGAGGGCAGTCTCGACACGTAGGCTGCCGGCCGCATCAACGCCCGCGGGAATGAGGTAGCAGAGGACGCCGTAGTCGGCGGTATTATAGTCGGCCTCTCGCAACAGGAGCGTATAGATGGCGAGTTGACGGCGATAGTGGCCGTGCGGGACTGATGGGAGCGATGCTCTCGTCTTGTAGTCAAAGACGACGAGATCGCCGTTTGGTGCTTCGAGCAAGTCGTCCATCGCGCCGACGAGTGTCGCATCCCGTTCTTCGTCGACGTACTGCGGGGCTGTCTGCCACGACCGACACGCATCAACAAGCACGCTGTCCGGGTACAGCGACACCTCGACGCTGGCGTCGCGCAGCATCGGTGGCGTCCGTCCCCAATCACGGTATGCGTCGGCGTGCGCTTTGATCGCCCGGTCGAACGAACCCATCGCCGACGGGAATCCTCGTCGCGGTCGGTCGATCCCAGCGACGACGTTGAGCCAGAAACAGCGTGAGCACTCGACAAACTGCTCAAGTGTCGTCGCCGAGAGTTCAACCATCTGGATGGATACGTACGCATTCGATGAGGAAAGTGCCACGGGTGTACTCGCCCGCGTCGAACTGTCGGTTGCTTTCTACGGCCGTTATTGTTAAACTACCATGGAGCTAGGTGTGTTATGGGGTATCACACCCCATTCAGCACTGACGCGCCACCGTGATGGTTCCAAGCTGATGTGCTCCCCCATCACCCACCTGGACCACCATTTCGACGTCCCGACATCCCCAAAACGTCGCTATGCACGACGCACTCCTACTCCTCGTGACCGAAGACGCCGACGTCGACACACTCGCCACCACGACTACCGACATCGCCGACCGAACGAACGCAGCAGTCCACGTACTCTCAGCGGTCCTTCCCATCCGAGCGACCGAAACCGGCTACCTCAGCGACCCCCCACGACGTGACCCAGAGGATGAGCCTCCTGTTACAGCCGTCGTGTCGCGACTCAATACCGACGGCGTCAACGTCGTCAACCACGACAGGCGACAGGGCAACCTCGACGACCTTGCCGTCGCATATGTCGACGAGGAACCGATCGATGCCATCATCGTTCCAGTCGACTGCCCAGACGGATCAGCCAGTGGCGTCTGCGCGACGCTCATTCGACGGACGACGATCCCAATCGTCGCCATCCCAGCAACCACCGAGTGATTCTTGACTTCTCTACGTCATCGAGGAAGAGTTCGACACCGACGAAGACGTCCTCGACGCTCGATCTCCACGCTTCTGACGCAGTACAGGCGTCCTCACGCCCTGCCGTGTTCACTCGACTTACCAGATATTGTGTGGAACGAGGGTAATCAGGAGGATCGCATCTTTCGGCAGTCCTCAACACATGCTTCGAGGACGTCGACACAGGCCTGACAGTGGTCGGCGTCGTGGCGAGCACATTCTTCGGCACATGCCTCACAGACGTCAATACAGACTTCGGCTAGCTGCTCGCTGTAGGGCGAGTTGCGGGCCGTGAGTCGAGCGTGCAGTGATGCGATATCGGCGACATCCCGGCAGAGGCGTGCGCATTCCTCCATTTCCTCACTCCCGAGGCACTCGTCGGCGCACCACTCACAGACCTCGGCGGCCTCGATACAGGTCTCAATGCACTCGCGCCGGTCGTCGGACAACTGGTCAGCATCGGCCAGCCTATCTGCTAGGGGCATTGCGGACAGAACATCGGCCCGACCCTTCTCGTAGGTTGTGGCTAGGGTTTGAAAGAGCGCGCTATTCCGGCCGTCTGGGGAGTGGGTTTTGTTGTCGGGGAAGCGGGCAACGTTCTCGACGCCGAAAATCCGAGCTTGTCGAAATTGAGACTACTCACGAAAGAATCAACGAACGTGGGCGCGTTAGGAGAGGGGGACGTGATGGCCGCTGTCCTCCGATTCGGCGTGTTTCTTCGGGAGTGTGACGGTGAGGACGCCGTTCTCGTAGGTCGCCGACGCCTCGCTCTCCTCGACCTCCTCAGGAAGCGGGATCGTCCGCGACACGTCAGTCTTCACGCGCTCACTATGGATATAGTGCTCTTCCTCGCGCTCCTCTTCGGCTGTGTGTTCGGCGTCGATGTGGAGGGTGTTGTCCGTGACACGGATATCGATGTCTTCCTTCTCGAAACCGGGCAGGTCGGCGGTGACGACGATGTCGCCGTCCCATTCCGAAACATCGACCGCCGCGGTCGCGATTTCGCCGCCCAGACCGACGCGGGCGCGAGAGAAGCGCTCGTCCATCTCTTCGAGCAACTCTTCAAACTCCTTGAATGGGCTTCGGGGCATAGTGGTACTGCCTCCGCTGGGGTGGACTCACGGTCCACGAAAAGAAGTGGTGGCCGGGGACGGGCACCAGAGTAAACTATCCGGTGGGCGATGTTCCCAGATGAATCATGACAACTGATCTCATCACACAGGTCCAGAAGTATGAGACGTTCCGGTCCGACGAGCAGACTGCGCAGGTCGTTGATGCCGTCCTTGAGACGCTCAGCGAACGCCTCTCTGAAGGGGAGGCCGACGATCTCGCCGCACTACTCGACGACCCGCACGCCGACACTCTGCGTGGCCCCGCACCTCGGCATCCTCAAGAGTACACACTCGCAGAGTTCCTCGACCACGTCGAACAGCGCGCCGACGTCGACCACGGCGGCCGCGAGGTGAAGACTGCGGCCGTCTGCTCCGCACTCGCGGACCTCGTTCCCGGTCAAGAACTCTCCCGAGTTCGGGACCAGCTCCCGGACGACTACGACCGACTATTCGAGGCCGACAAATCCTAACCCATCCAATCACGTCTGTTTCTTTATAGATTCGGGAGATTAGCGCACAGCTGAGATACCAAGAAAAGTCTCGAAACACCGGCCTGAGGCCGTGCTGGACAGCGCTCCATCTAATAGTGCCGTCACACTAGGATTACGGGCGTCGCCCTCCTCGTGTAGAACATAAGTGAGAGCGTCGATTCGGAAAGCACGGTGTCGGGGAATCAGGCGAACATTCCCGCCCGTATCCGCCGTGAGCCCGATCTCGACGGCAAACACCCCCTCCCGAAAATGGGACGCCGGACGTGGTACCGCCTCTACCGCCAGCAACGCCCAAGCATCGAGGCCGGAACGGCTGCCGTCGCGGCCTCCTAGGGCAGTCGTGACGCCTTCGTCTCCGAACGCACCTATCTCGACGAGCGCACTCGCCACCAAGCTCGTGCTGACGCCATGCGGGAACTTCTCCGAGAAGAGTTTGCAGACCCCATCAAGGAATACGTCTGCACGGTTGACCGTAGTGCGGTGAACAATCGGATACCATAACATTATAAAAATTCATGATGAGATATGCATTCATGGTGTAATGTAGAGTGATATTATGGGTATTCATAGAATTAAGAGAATACCCCATGGATACTGTCTAGTTTAGCACCTTTTCAGCTGCTGCTCTTCCATCGAGAGATTGGTGTGGTCTGTAATAGTTGTAGTAATGCACGAACTGTTCAAGTCACTCGCGTGCGCTTGACCTACTGCCCACCCACGAGTGACGGAAGCGGTCGATCCGCATTTTGAGGGTATAGAACCACTTTTCGACGTGGTTCCGATCAGTATCGTCGAGATGACCGCTCAACCCTAATCGAGAGGGGGCAGTCAGGTAGCCGTAGGCATCGACGAGAAACTCAGCCTCTGAGGGATCATGTTTCTCGGTGAGAGAACCGTCGTGACGACCGAGTCGCCGAATGATTTTTGCTTACTGCCTCGGCCTGTGTGGATAGACAGTTGACTAGTTCGCCGTCGGTCAACTAGTCAGCCACCCTGCACTATGACTCGTCTACGCACCTCGCTCGTCGTCGCTATCGTCGTTCTCTCACTCGTCGTGCCGCACGTCGCGCTCGGCGCCGCGAGTGGGATCGAGGGCGGCACCCACGACGACGGCGCACGCACGAACGCGAGCACGAACCAGTCGACACTCACCGGCCCGAACGTGACGACGACGCTCGCCGCGTTACGGGCGGAAAACGGCACGGGCACGGCGCACGTGAACGCCACACCGGAGCAAACGCACGCCGCGATCGGGCGGACGATGCCGATGGCGGCGTGGCCGGGAAGCGGCGGCCCACCGGAGTGGGTGCCGCTCACCGATCAGAACGGCTACACGATACGGAACTTCGTCACGGGACAGAACCTCAACTGGCTCCGGATGTCGAGTGGCGAGTCGGCGACGGGCGCGCGCGGGTCGCTCCCGACGGTGCAGGTGGCCTCCGACGGCAGCAACCTCTTCTATCGGCTGCGGACGCTCGGGAGCCCCTATCGGTTCGACACGAACCAGTGGCAGAATCAGGGCTACTACCAGATGGCCATCGCGACACAGTCCAGTAGCGGCCAGTGGGTCGTGCAGGCGTACGTCGGGATGCACATCAACGACCGGGGTCGCGTCTTCATCGCGAAACCGGACGGCACGATGACCACTGTCTACGCAGGCAATCAGGACATCTCGCAAGCACAGGGGGTGCGCGTGACGCGGGCGACGAACGGGAACGACGGTGCGTACTGGACGGACGTGCAGGTGCCGATTTCGGCGATTCAGTCGGCGACCGGCATCTCCTCGGACACGCCGATTCGGCTCTTCTTCGGGACGGCGACACAGCCGAACACGATCAACTTCGACACGATGGGGAACGTCGGGTCGATCACGTTCGATTCGGTGAACACGGTGACGATGCGCGACCTCACGGGCCCGCTCGTGCAGAACGTCCGCCTCAGCACGCCCAGTGAGGGCACGACGGTCACAACGAGCACGCCGACCATTACGGGGACGACGTCCGCTGGTGGCGGGACGCTCCGCGTCTACGTCGATGGCGTGCTCGTCGGCACGATCGAGAACGTCGGCGAGTCGTGGTCCTATACGCTTACGAGCGCGCAGGCGCTCGCGGACGGCACACACACGGTTCGGGCGGAGCTGACGAGAGACGGGAACCTCGCGACGACGACGACGCGGACGTTCACCGTCGATACGGTGGCGCCGCCGACGATTACGACGGCGAGCGTGCAGTCGTGGACGCTCGGGCAGGCTGGCTACAGTCAGTCGCTCGCCGCCTCTGGTGGCACCGGCCCCTACACGTGGAGCGTCGCCTCGGGAACGCTCCCGCCCGGCATGACGCTCTCGTCGGGCGGCACCATCACGGGCACGCCGACGGCCGCAGGCACCTACACGTTCACGGCGCGCGTGACGGACAGCAAGGGGCGGACGTCCACGAAGACATTCATGCTCACGGTGAACGCCGCGCCGACGATTACCTCGACGAGCCCGCTCTCCGGCGGGGTACAGGGCGTCAGCTACTCGCAGACGCTCGCCGTCTCCGGTGGTACCGCACCACTCTCGTGGACGGTCGCCTCGGGGAGTCTGCCGCCCGGCCTCTCGCTCACCGCGGGCGGCACTGTCACTGGGACGCCGAGCGCGACCGGGTCGTACACGTTCACGGCGCGCGTGACGGACGCCGCGGGTGCGACGGCGTCTCGAACGTTCACGCTCACCGTCAGTGACGGGCTGTCGCTGACGTCGACGAGCGTCCCGGCGGCGACGGCCGGGCAGTCGTACAGCACGAGTCTCGCGGCGGCCGGTGGGACCACGCCCTACTCGTGGTCACTCACCGCGGGCAGTCTCCCGCCCGGCCTCTCGCTCGGAAGTGACGGCATCCTCTCGGGGACGCCGACGGCCGCCGGCACCTACACGTTCACGGCGACGGTGCGTGACGCGGACGGTACGCAGGTCTCCCGCCAGTTCACCGTGCAGGTCACCCCGCCGCTGTCGGTGGCGTCACCGGACACGCTCCCCGCGACACCGGTGGGCGTGACGTACACGCAGACGCTGCTCGCGAACGGCGGCACGACCCCCGTCTCGTGGAACGTGTCGTCGGGGAGTCTCCCACCCGGGCTGGCGCTCACGTCGAGCGGCGTCCTCAGCGGCGCACCCACCCAGCAGGGCACCTATACGTTCACGGTCCGGGCGACGGACGCGAACGGCGCGACCGCGACGAAGCAATACTCGCTCTCGGTGACGCCCGCGCTCGCCGTCTCGACGACGAATCTCCCACAGTGGACCGTCAGCCAATCCGGCTACACGGGAACGCTGGCGGCGACGGGCGGCACCGCACCCTACACGTGGAGCGCCACGGGCCTCCCCACCGGCCTCACGCTCGACCCGGCGACTGGCCGAATCACCGGCACACCGACACAGACCGGGACGTTCCCCGTCTCCGTCACCGTGCGTGACGCGGACGGAACCACCGCCACTGCACAGTACACGCTCGTCGTCAGCGGCGAGCCGACCGTCGCGACGACGAGTCCGCTCCGCGCGGGCGTCGCTGGCGTCGCCTACACGGAGACGCTCACGGCGACGGGCGGCACCGACCCCACCTCGTGGCGCGTCACGGCGGGCAGTCTCCCGCCCGGTCTCTCGCTCGGGAGTGACGGCACCCTCTCAGGCACGCCGACGGCCGCCGGCACCTACCAGTTTGAAGCGACTGTGACGGACGCCGCGGGCGCGACTGCGTCTCGAACGTTCACGCTCACCGTCCGCGATGGCCTCACCATCGCCACCTCGTCGCTCCCGGACTGGTCGGCCGGCCAACCGTACACGGGCCGTCTCGATGCGGCAGGCGGCACCGCCCCCTACACGTGGAACGCCACCGGGCTCCCTGCCGGTCTCTCGCTCAACGCCTCGACCGGCGTCGTCAGCGGGACGCCGACCCAACAGGGGACCTTCGACGTGACTGTCTCGGTGACGGACGCCGACAACACCACCGTCACGAAGGCGTTCAGCATCACGATTGCCGGCGCGCCGAGCATCACCACGACGACGCTCCGCAACGCCACCGAGCGCGTCGCCTACAGTCAGCCGCTCGCCGCGTCGGACGGTACCGCGCCGGTCTTCTGGTCGGTGACGAACGGCAGTCTCCCCGACGGCCTGACGCTCGCGAGGGACGGGACGCTCTCGGGCACACCGACGACTGCCGGCACGTACACGGTCACTGTCACCGCGACTGACGCGTCGGGCGCGACGGCGAGCCAGCAGTACACGCTCACCGTCCGTGAGGGGCTCGCCGTCGAAACAGCGAGCCTCCCGACGCTGACCGCCGGGCAAGCCACCTCGACGTCGCTGACTGCGAGCGGCGGCACCGGCCCCTATACGTGGAGCGTCGCCTCGGGGACCCTCCCGAGTGGTCTGTCGCTCGCGAGCGACGGCACGCTCTCCGGCACGCCCACCCAGCAGGGCACCTTTCAGTTCGCGCTTACCGTCCGCGACGCGGACGGCACGACCGTCACGCGCGACTACACGCTCACCGTCAACGACCGTCCCACGCTGACGGCGCCGAGTACGCTCCCGCTCGGCGTCGAGACCGTCACGTACAGCGCCGACCTCCCGGTCGATGGCGGCACTGGGCCCGTGACGTGGCGCGTCACGTCGGGAGCTCTCCCGCCTGGTGTCACACTCGATAGCTCGACCGGCACCCTCTCCGGGACACCGAGCGAGTCCGGGAGCTACACGTTCACGGTCCAGGCGACGGACGCGAACGGCGCGACCGCGACGAAGCAGTACTCGCTCACCGTCGGTGACGGCCTCTCGCTCACGACGGGGTCGCTTGCGGGGTGGACAGTCGGACAGGCCGGCTACTCGGCGCTCCTCACGGCAGCGGGCGGCACCGCACCCTACACGTGGAACGTGACCGGGCTCCCCGCTGGCCTCTCGCTCGACCCGACGACCGGCGTCATCAGCGGCACACCGACGACTGCCGGAACGTACACCGTCGAGGCGACAGTCACGGACGCCGACGGCTCGACGGTCACACGGCAGTTCACGCTCACTGTCGCTGACCGCCCGCAGATTACGGCCGCCACAATGCTCCCGAACGCCACGGAGCGCGTCGCCTACACGCAGACGCTCGACGCGGCGGGCGGCACCGCACCACTCTCGTGGACGGTTGCCTCGGGCAGTCTCCCGCCCGGGCTCACCCTCGACGAGGACGGCGTCATCACGGGCACGCCGACGAGCGCCGGCACCTACACCTTTACCGTCACCGCGACTGACGCGACGGGCGCGACGACGGCGAAGACGCTCACACTCACCGTCCACGACGGCCTCGCGCTCGACACGACTCGCCTCCCCGACTGGACGACCGGCCAGGCCGGCTACGACGCGACGCTGAACGCCAGCGGCGGCACCGGCCCCTACACGTGGAGTGTCGCCGGCCTCCCTGACGGCCTCAGTCTCGACGCCGAGACCGGCCGCATTACCGGCACGCCCGCCGAGCCGGGCCCGTACACGGTCTCGGTGACGGTAACGGACGGTGACGGTACGCAGGTCACACGCCAGTACGCGCTCACCGTGCACACGCGGCCCGCACTCACCACGCCGGCGGCGCTCCCGCGCGGCGTGGCGAACGTCTCCTACAGTACCCCGCTCACCGCGGTGGGCGGCACGGGCGACCTCTCGTGGCACGTCTCCGCGGGCAGCCTTCCGGACGGGCTCACGCTGAACGCCACGAGCGGTACCATCAGCGGCACGCCGACCACCGCCGGCACCTACACGGTCACTGTCACCGCGACGGACGAAGTCGGCGCGACGACCAGCCAGCAGTACACCATCGAGGTCGGCACGGGCCTCACCGTCACGACGGCGACGCTCGATTCGTGGACGGCCGGCCAGTCCGGCTACGCCGAACTCCTCGCGGCGAGCGGCGGCACCGCCCCCTACACGTGGAACGTCACCGGCCTCCCCGCCGGTCTCTCACTCGACGCGGCGACGGGCGTCATCAGCGGCACACCGACGACTGCCGGGACGTACACCGTCGAAGCGACAGTCACGGACGCGGACGGCACACAGGTCACCGAGACGTACACGCTCACCGTCAACGACCCGCCGACACTCACGACGGCGAGCCTCCCCGACGCCACCGAGCGCGTCGCCTACAGTCACTCGCTCTCCGTGAGCGGCGGCACCGAGCCCGTGACGTGGCGTGTCACGTCGGGCAGTCTCCCGCCCGGCCTCTCCCTCACTGACGACGGTCAGCTCACCGGCATCGTCGCCGGCACACCGACGACTGCCGGGAGTTACACCTTCACCATCACCGCGACCGACGCGACGGGCGCGACCACCAGCCACCAGTACACGATCAACGTGAGCGCCGGTCTCACCGTCGAGACGGCGAGTCTGCCCGCGTGGACGAGCGGCCAGCCCTATACCCAGACGCTGACCGCCGCGGGCGGCACCGCACCCTATTCGTGGGACGTCACCACGGGCAGTCTCCCGCCCGGCCTCACACTCAACGCGGACGGGACGCTTTCCGGCACACCGACGACGTCGGGCACCTACTCGTTCGCCGTGACGGTGACAGACGCTGACGGCACACAGGTCACGAAATCGTACACGCTCACCGTTCACACGCCGCCGACACTCACGACTGAGCAGACACTGCCCGGTGGTGTCGCGGGCGTCGACTACTACACGACGCTCGAGACGACGGGCGGTACCCACCCCGTCTCGTGGCAGGTTATTGGCGGACACCTCCCGGACGGGCTCTCGCTGAACGCCACCACGGGTGTCATCAGCGGGACGCCGACGACCGCGGGGAGTTACACGGTCACCGTACAGGCCACCGACGCCGCGGGCGCGACCACCAGCGAGCAGGTCACGCTCGCCGTCGGCGACGGCCTCACCGTCACGACGGCGACGCTCGATTCGTGGACGGCCGGCCAGTCCGGCTACAGCGCGACGCTGACGGCCGCGGGCGGCACCGGCCCCTACTCGTGGTCCGTGTCGTCGGGCACGCTCCCGGACGGCCTGACGCTCGACACCGCGACCGGCACCATCGCCGGCACGCCGACCACCGCCGGCACCTACACGTTCGCGGTGTCGGTGACGGACGCCGACGGCACCACAGTCACTCGCGAGTTCACGCTCGTCGTGAACGCCGCGCCGAGCATTTCGACGACAGCGACGCTTCCTGATGGTGTCGCGGGTGTCACCTACAGTCAGACGCTCGAGACGACGGGTGGCACGGCCCCCGTCTCGTGGCATCTCGCCAGCGGGAACCTTCCGAGTGGGCTGACGCTCACCAGCGACGGCACCCTCTCCGGCACGCCGAGTCAGGGTGGCACCTACACGTTCACCGTCGCCGCGACCGACGCGACGGGCGCGACGACGACGAAGACGCTCGGCGTCACCATCGGCGACGCGCTCGCCGTCTCGACGGCGGGACTGCCCGCGTGGACCGTCGGGCAAGCCGGGTACGACGCGTCGATGGTCGCGTCCGGTGGCACCGCACCCTACACGTGGAGCGCCACCGGCCTTCCTGACGGCCTCTCACTGAACGCCTCGACGGGCACCATCACCGGCACGCCCACCCAGCAGGGCACATTCAGCGTCTCACTCACCGTGACCGACGCCGACGGCACGCAGGTCACGCGCCAGTACGCGCTCACCGTGAACGACCCGCCGACCGTCACGACGCCGAGCACGCTCCCGAGCGGCGTCGTCGGCGTCACCTACAGCCAGACACTCCAGACATCGGGTGGCACCGGCACCGTGACGTGGGCGGTGACGAACGGCAGCCTCCCGCCCGGCCTCACACTCACCGCGGACGGCACCCTCTCCGGGACACCGAGCGAGTCCGGGAGCTACACGGTCACCGTCACCGCAACCGACGCGACGGGCGCCACCACCAGTCAGCAGGTCACGCTCGACGTCGGCGCCGGCCTCACCGTCACCACGACGACGCTCCCGACGTGGACCGTCAACCAGTCCAACTATCGGGCGGTCGTCGAGGCGGCGGGCGGCACCGCACCCTACACGTGGAACGCCACCGGCCTCCCGCCCGGCCTCAGCATCGACCCGGACACCGGCGCGATAACCGGCACGCCAGCTGACGTCGGGACGTTCAGCGTCTCCCTCACCGTCACGGACGCCGACAACACGACGACCACCGTGTCGCTGCCACTCGTCGTCGACGCACGGCCGACAATCGCGACCGGCACGCTCGCGAACGCCACCGCGCGCGTCGCCTACAACCAGACACTCACGACGGCTGGCGGCACCGCACCCTACACGTGGACGGTGTCGAACGGGAGTCTCCCGCCCGGCCTCTCGCTCAGTAGTGACGGCACCCTCTCGGGCACGCCGACGACGGCCGGCACCTACACGGTCACCGTCACCGCGACTGACGCGACGGGTGCGACGGTCAGCCAGCAGTACACCATCGACGTCGGCGCCGGCCTCTCACTCGACACGGCGACGCTCCCCGCGTGGACCGTCGATCAGGCCGGCTACTCGCAGCCGCTCGCTGTCTCCGGTGGCACCGCACCCTACACGTGGACTGTCTCGAACGGCGCGCTCCCCGAGGGCCTCACGCTCACCGCGGACGGCACCGTCTCTGGCACACCCACCGAACAGGGCACCTACACCTTCAGCGTCACGGTGACGGACGCCGACGGCACACAGCTCACCGAGACGTACACGCTCGTCGTCAACCCCGCGCTCACGAGCACCACGCCGTCCACGCTCCCGAGCGGCGTCGCAGGCGTCACCTACAGCACGACACTCACGACGACGGGCGGCACCGACCCCGTCTCGTGGACGGTGACGAACGGCAGTCTCCCGGACGGCCTCTCGCTCAACAGCACGACGGGCGCCATCACCGGCACGCCGACCACCGCCGGGAGTTACACGGTCACCGTCACCGCGACTGACGCATCGGGCGCCACCACCAGCCAGCAGTACACCGTCGATGTCGGTGCGGGTCTCACCGTCGCCACCGCGACAGTCCCCGGATGGACGGTCGGCGAGTCCGGCTACTCGGCGCTCCTCACGGCAGCCGGCGGCACCGGCCCCTACGAGTGGAGCGCGACTGGCCTCCCGCCCGGCCTCACGCTCAACGCGGACACCGGCGAGCTCACCGGGACGCCCACGAGCGCCGGCACCTACGCGTTCACCGTCACGGTGACAGACGCCGACGGCACGACGGTCACCCGCGAACTCACGCTCGACGTGAATCCTGCGCCGACCGTCACGACGCCGAGCACGCTCCCGAGCGGCGTCACCGGTGTCCCCTACAGCACGACGCTCGAGACCGCGGGCGGCACGGGTCCCTACACGTGGAGTCTCGCTTCGGGCAGTCTCCCGCCCGGGCTCTCGCTCGCCGACGACGGCACGATCTCGGGGACGCCCACGACGCCGGGCACCTACACGGTCACCGTCACCGCGACTGACGCTGCCGGCGCAACGACGACGGCGACGCTCACGCTCACCGTCGGCGACGGCCTCACCGCCACCACGACCAGTCTGCCCGCGTGGACGGCCGGCCAGTCGTATAACGAGACGCTGACCGCCGCGGGCGGCACCGCACCTTACGAGTGGAACGCCACCGGGCTCCCCGCCGGGCTCTCGCTCAACAGCTCGACGGGCGCCATCACCGGCACGCCGACGGACGCCGGGTCGTACTCGGTGACCGTCACGGTGCGGGATGCGGACGGCACCACCGACACGCAGACGCTCACGCTCACCGTCAACCCCGCGCCGACGATCGCGACGGGGACGCTCGCGAACGCGACGGAGCGCGTCGCCTACACGCAGACGCTCGGCGCGACGGGCGGCACCGCACCGCTCTCGTGGTCGCTGACCTCGGGCACGCTCCCGCCCGGGCTCAGTCTCGACACCGACACCGGCCGCATCACTGGCACGCCGACGAGCGCCGGCACCTACACCTTTACCGTCACCGCGACTGACGCGTCGGGCGCGACGGCGAGCCAGCAGTACACGCTCACCGTCGGCGGCGGCCTGACGCTCGACACGACTCGCCTCCCCGACTGGACGGCCGGGCAGACCGGCTACGACGCGACGCTGAACGCCAGCGGCGGCACACCCACCTACACGTGGCGCGCGAGTGGCCTCCCCGACGGCCTCGTCATCGACGCCTCGACGGGCACCATCACCGGCACACCCACCCAGCAGGGCACGTTCCCCGTCTCGGTGACGGTGACGGACGCCGACGGCACACAGGTCACCCGGGAGTTCACGCTCACCGTCAACGCCGCGCCGACGCTCACCACGCCGTCGTCGCTCTCGAGCGCCGTGCAGAACGTCGCCTACACGGAGACGCTCGCGATGACAGGCGGAACGGACCCCTATACGTGGCGCGTCTCCGCGGGCAGCCTCCCGGACGGCGTCACGCTGAACGCGACGACAGGCGAACTCGCCGGCACACCGACGAGCGCCGGCACCTACACGGTCACCGTCACCGCGACTGACGCGACGGGTGCGACCGTCAGCCAGCAGTACACGCTCGTCGTCGGTGACGGCCTCACCGCCACGACGACGACGCTCGACGGCTGGACGGTCAACCAAAGCGGCTACAGCGCGACGCTGGCGGCCGCTGGTGGCACCGCACCGTATTCGTGGACGGTCGCGAACGGCAGTCTCCCGCCCGGTCTGTCGCTGAACACCACGACTGGAGCCATCACCGGCACGCCGACGACGGCCGGGACGTACACCGTCACGGTCACCGTGACGGACGCCGACGGCTCCACTGATTCCCAGACGCTCACGCTCGTCGTCGCGGAGCGCCCGACGGCCGTGACGACGACGCTCCCCGCAGCGACGGAGCGCGTCGCCTACAGTCAGCAGCTCGCGGCGAGCGGCGGCACCGCACCATACACGTGGACGGTGACGAACGGCACGCTCCCCGACGGTCTCACGCTTGCGAGCGACGGCACGCTCTCCGGCACGCCGACCCAGCAGGGAACGTACACGTTCACCGTCACCGCGACTGACGCCGCGGGCGCGACGGCGAGCCAGCAGTACACGCTCACCGTCCGAGATGGCCTGTCCGTCTCGACGGCGCGCCTGCCGGCATGGACACTCGAGCAGAGCGGCTACAGTGCCAGCGTCGCCGTCGCAGGCGGCACCGAACCCTACACATGGAGCGCCACCGGCCTCCCCGACGGCCTCAGCATCGACTCCGCAACGGGAGTCATCACCGGCACGCCGACCCAGCAAGGCACCTTCGACGTGACCGTCACCGTCGTCGACGCGGACGGCACCACCGTCTCCCAGACGTTCGCGCTCACCGTGAACCCGCGACCCGCGCTCACCACGCCGACGGCGCTCCCGAACGGTGTCGCGGGCGTCCTCTACGGTGAGTCGCTCACGGCGGCCGGCGGCACTAGCCCCTACGAGTGGAACGCCACCGGCCTCCCGCCCGGCCTCACGCTCAACGCCGACGGAAGCCTCAGCGGCGTCCCGACCACCGCCGGCACCTACACGGTCACCGTCACCGCGACCGACGCGTCGGGCGCGACCACCAGCCAGCAGTACACACTCGTCGTCGGCGACGGCCTCACCACGACGACCGGCAGTCTGCCCGCGTGGACGGCCAGCCAACCCTACAGCGCGACGCTGACGGCCGCGGGCGGCACCGGCCCCTACACGTGGAACGCCACCGGGCTCCCCGCCGGCCTCTCGCTCGACCCGACGACCGGCGTCATCAGCGGCACACCGACGACTGCCGGAACGTACACCGTCGAGGCGACAGTCACGGACGCCGACGGCACACAGGTCACCGAAACGTACACGCTCGTCGTGAACGCCGCGCCGAGCATCACGACGGCCAGCCTCCCGAACGCCACCGAACGCGTCGCCTACAGCGAGCGCCTCGAGTTGACCGGCGGCACCGAACCCACCACGTGGGCGGTGACGAACGGCACGCTCCCACCCGGTCTCTCGATTACCGACGACGGCCGACTCACCGGCATCGTCGCCGGCACACCGACCACCGCCGGCACCTACACGTTCACCGTCACCGCGACCGACGCGACCGGCGCGACAGACAGCCAGCAGTACACCGTCACCGTCCGCGACGGCCTGACGGCGACGACAGCTGCACTCCCCGCATGGACCGCGGGACAGACTGGATATACCGCGACGCTGACGGCCGCAGGTGGCAGCGAACCCTACACGTGGCGTGTCGCGTCTGGCCACCTGCCGGACGGTCTCACGCTGAACGCGACGACGGGTGCGATTACTGGCACGCCGACGGCTGCCGGCACCTACACGGTCACCGTCGCCGTGACCGACGCCGACGGCACCACGGCCCTCCAGTCGCTCGCGCTCGTCGTCAACGACGCACCCAGTGTGACGACGCCGGCGACGCTCCCCGGCGCCGTCCAGAGCGTGCCGTATCACGAGGCACTCACCGTCAACGGCGGGAGCGCGCCCGTGACGTGGGCGGTGACGAACGGCAGTCTCCCACCCGGTCTCACGCTGAACGCGACGACGGGCGAGCTCGCCGGGACGCCGACGGCCGCCGGCACCTACACGGTCACCGTCACCGCGACCGACGCGACTGGCGCGACCACCAGCAAGCAGGTCACGATTACCGTCGGCGACGGCCTCACGCTCACGACGCCGACGCTCCCCGCGTGGACCGCCGGCCAAGCCGACTACACCGAGACTGTCGAGGCGGCGGGCGGCACCGCACCCTACGCGTGGACCGTCTCGGCGGGCAGTCTCCCACCGGGACTCTCACTCGACTCGACGACTGGCGTTCTCAGCGGCGCACCCACCACGCCCGGGACCTACACGTTCACCGTCACCGTCACCGACGCCGACGGCACCACCACCAGCAAACAGTACGACCTCGTCGTGAACGCACCGCCGACGCTGGCCACCGACACCCTGCCGAGCGGCATCGACGGCGTCGCCTACACCCAGTCGCTGACGACGGCTGACGGCACCGCACCCTACTCGTGGGCGGTCGTCGACGGCGCACTCCCCGCCGGCCTCAGCCTCGACGCCGACACCGGCCGCATCACCGGCACACCCACCACCACCGGCACGTACACGTTCACCGTGCGTGTCACCGACGCGACAGGCGCGACCACCACCAAGCAATACACCCTCCACGTCACCGCCGGGCTCACCGTCTCGACGACGCGCCTGCCCGCATGGACCGCCGGCAGCGCCGGCTACAGCGCATCGCTCGCCGCGTCCGGCGGCACACCCGCGTACGAATGGCACGCGTCCGGCCTCCCGTCCGGCCTCAGCATCGACACCACGACGGGCCGAATAACGGGCACACCCACGACGGCCGGCACCTACACCGTCTCCGTCGCCGTGACTGACGCCGATCAGTCGACTGCGACACGAACGCTCACACTCACCGTCGCACAGCCCCCGGCCATCACGACGGCGCGTCTCCCGAACGCGACCGCCGACACCGCCTACAGTGCCAACCTCGTAGCGACCGGCGGTCTCACGCCCCGCACGTGGAACGCCACCGGACTCCCCGACGGACTCAGCATCGACCCGACCACCGGCCGGATCTCGGGCACACCCACCACCAGCGGGACCTACACCGTCTCCATCACTACGACGGACGCCACTGGCGCACGCGCCACGACACAGTTCACGCTGACCGTTACGACCGGCGCACAGACCACCACACCGAGCACTGGCGGCGGAACTGACGGTGGCGGCGGTGGCGGCCCCGTGACCACGACACCACCGACGACCACGACCGAAACGCCACCACCCACGACGACTGAGACACCGCCCACGACGACCACGACAACCACGACGACGCCAGCACCGGCCGACCTCCGCATCGCCGACATCACCGCGAACCGGTCGCGCCTCCGCTCGCCCGGTGCCGTCGCGTTCACCGTCACCGTGCGCAACCCACCCGGTGCGCCGACCACCACCGCAGCCCTCGACGCACCGCGTGCAGTCGCGCCCGACGGCGTCTTCGCGTCCGTCGGCACCGGCGGCATCGCGCAGGCCGGCACGAACACGACCGGTCGCGTCCGCATCTACAAGAACGGCGAGCTCGCGCAGGCGAAGACCGTTACCGTCCCCGACGGCGCAGAACGCGCCGTCGACTTCACGCTCATCTTCGAGACGCGCGGCCGCCACACCGTCCGCGCGACGCTCGCCCGCACTGACGGCGCCGGCGAAGACCCCGAATCCGTCCGGCAGGTGAGCGCCGACGTCGACATCGCAGTCGGCGCCGACTGCACACTCCTCGGCATCGACCTCGGACGCTTCGTCGTCTGCTGGTACTGGTGGCTCGTCGCACTCGGCGGCCTCCTCGCGATACGCGGTGTCGCCCGCCGACGCCACCCAGACGCCTACGCCGCCACCGACAGTGGCGACGTCCTCGACCCAGTATTCGAGGAGACAGGCCTCGACCAAGAGACGGTGGACCGCGCGAGCCGCATCGCAATCGGCGGCGGCATCGGCCTCGCACTCCTCGGCGTCCTCTGTGGCGCCCTCTCACTCGGCGTCGCCAGCCTCATCTACGCCATCGGCATCCTCTGTGGATACGCCGGCGCCGCCCTCCGATTCCGGAACGACCGCCGGCGTCGCGACACCGTCGCCGCCATCGGGCCGGCCGTCGTCGCGCTCGGCGTTCTCGTCGCCGGCTACGGCATCGAGACCACCGGCGTCGTCTCGCTCGTCCCGCTCCTCGGCGTGCTCCTCGCCGCCGTCGGCGTCGCCGCAACGCTCGTCGACCGTCTCGTCGAGCGAGCGACCTAGCGGCGAGGACAGACCCGACTATCGCTGTAACGAACGCGAGGGCACACGATTTCCGGTCCGTCTCTCGGTACTCGCGATTCTCGTGACTCGACGCCGAGCGGGACGGCCACTCTGACGGCCGGGATTCCCTGCTTGTAGACAGATGGCGCGAGCACGCACCCGAGAAATCCCACCCGAGCGTCGAGAGCGAACAGTGATCGACGAAGAGGTCCTACTCTTCGAGGGTGGCGACGTCGTCGACGGTGCTGGTCCGTTCAAAGGCGAGGAAGACGCTCGGCCCTGGCACATACAGCGCGGAAACCCACCCCTTTAGCGGTGGATTCCTGACCTGAAATCGACGATGTGCTACGCAAGAGTGTACACCATATCGAAGATGAATATCAGAAGGAATCCGGCGAAAAACAGCGTCGTACTGGTCGGTGTTTCGGGAACCTTTGCTGCCTTAACCAGCAGTTCTTCCGTGACCAGATAGATCAGATTGGCAGCACCGAACGCGATGACGATGGCGATAGGGGCACCGCTTAGTCCGCCGAACACCAGTGTCCCCGCAGTGACACCGAAAAGCATCAAGCCCCCGAAGAGGAGCGGCACGCTGAGTTTTCGCACTGTCGAGAGTGATTTCGGGAGCATCGTAACCGCGGTCGCGGCGATGAACAGTGTCTCGAAGGCGAGTGCCAGAGAGATGATAACCCCTGTCTTGGGGGCGTTCAGGAATGCGACTCCAATGAGAATCCCGTCGATGAGTGTATTCAGGCTGACAGCGATTATGAAACTCGTTGCGCCAGCGAACCCTCCGCCGACGCCTGCATTCTCGATGCGACGACTGAGCTGGTGGACAGCAAGCATTGTTGCGACACCGAGTCCGAACCCGACGACGACGAACACTGGCGCTTGCGCGTGGACGTCCGGAAGGAGATTCGCCGCCACAGCGGCAAAAATAATACCCGCAGAGAGGTGTTGGAGATTGCTTTCGGTGACAGGTCCGGGTCGGTAGTAGATTGCTACGACACCGCCGATGAGTGCCGCGATGACTGCCAGCATCGCATAGGAAAGCGATTGAACCAACTGTGGGGAAATCACGGCAACTGATTGTGTGTGGATAGATAATATATCATCGATTCTTGAGATATTGGGTATTATTGACATTGGTGGTGCTTACGTTTCTCGGTGAGTCGATGCAGAAACGCAGTTGCCGGATCGGTGTCATGCGACCCGAACAACGCGACATCGAGAATCAGCATGGAGTCGAGGTTGGTTCTGCTGGATACCGGCTGTTTGTACTCTACCCGCTCAGAATGAGCACGACACCAGCGACGAGCACTAGCACCGACACCACCAGCCGACTTGTCACTTTCTCCTCACTCTGTATGAAAACAGCCGAACCCAGGAGGACGAACAGGGGGCTTGCCCCGAGTATCGGTGCGATTACTGAGACTGGAGCTCGGGCCAGCGCAGCTAAATATGCGACGAGATATATCGTATTGGCGACGCTCGCGAGGAGAATCCAGCGGGTCGGTCTCACTAGCTGGTGCTTCCCGGACCGTATCCGATACCAGAGAAGATACAAGCCAAAACCAGCGGCTGCAGCGAGGACGCGAACAGTCACGCCGACAAGTGCCGGAGTGCCCTCAGCGAGCCCCTGCTTCACGAAAACGGGGTCGATTCCTAACAACAGTGCTGCTGCTAACGGGAAACTAATGTCAACGACGAGATTTCGTCCAGTGGGCGTCGCGGGACTGGCACGAGCGTCCCACGAGACTGCGACAGCCCCGCCAACCAAGAGAACCACACCAACAAGGATCGGGACTGTTAGCTCTTCACCTAATACCAGCACGGCCGTAACGAGGGCCACAAGGGGGAAAGTCGACTTCAACGGTTCCGCTCGGCTCGCACCAAGCCGAGCGATTCCGACAAAGAGGGCGAACCGAGCCAAGAAAGATCCAAGGACTCCTGCAACAGCGAACGCAGCGATCGAGACACGGGTGAGTCCGAAGTCCGGGTAATATCGTATCAAGGTCACCGGCACCAAAACCAGTGCGTTGACGACAAACATGATGGTAATTACGCCGGTGACTGGCTGATCCTTCGTACTCATCCGGACCGTAAGGCTCTGCACTGCGAGAGCTACTGCTGCGAATACGGCCAACCCAACTCCGACCAGTTCGACCGACATTAGGTCAAATATTCTCCTCGAGGTCGGTTCTCTCTTTGCTGGCACGGTCGAATTGAACATCTCCTCGACAGGGGTGAGGCCATCTAGCATTTGATTTGGTCGATGACGGTTTAGTAGTGTCCTGTTCGGCTGTAGACATCGACTTCGAGAGCAGCTTTGACTCGATGCGGACATCATCGTCCAAGCAAACTCAACTGTGGCCGCCAAATTCTATTCGAGAATACAAGTCACAACACGATCACGCCCACTCTCTTCCGTTAATTTCGAAGACAGCAACGGTTACCGAAGTAGAACCAATGGACCATCCCCGAACGGATGAGATCCGGAGGAAGCTACGCCAGGTAGCCAAGAAACACGAGTTCGCCGACGTGGTTGATCTCCGAGATCGGCTCGACTGGGATTCGATATTCGAGGCGGCGACACGGAGAAACCGGATGCTCGCGCCACAGATCGGGTCTCTTCGAGAGCGATACGAACGGACGCATCCGGCGTTGGTCCGAATCGCCTTCGAAACCGACGAGCCGATCGGACACGCCGCTGGCCAATATCTCTCGATTCGGTACGGGAAGCGGACACGCGCGTACTCGGTTGCGAGCTCACCGAATCGGGACGACACGGAGCTCTGCATCCGTCGTGTTCCGGATGGACGGCTCTCGACACGACTCTGCGAAGAGCTTTCCGTCGGCGATCAACTAACGGTTCGGGGGCCCAACGGCCATCTCCTCCTCGAAGACGTCTCGAAGCGGGATATGGCGTTTTTAGCCACCGGAACTGGCGTTGCGCCGATGAAGAGCATGATCGACTACATCTTCGAGCAAGGACGTGACGAATACCGTGGTGAGAAACGCGACGTATGGCTCTTTCTCGGTGCAGCCTGGAAGGACGACCTCCCATACCACGCTGCGTTCAGCGAGTTAGCGGCGAAACACGAGAACTTCCATTACGTCCCGTGTCTGTCCCGAGAACCATGGCTCACCGAGTGGAACGGCGAAACCGAGTACATCCAGGACGCATTACTCAAGTACGTCGATGAACGTGCGCTCGAAGATGCCGCATTCGGCCGCCACATGGCTACCATGCTTGCAAACTCGCCGGCCACCACGGTCGATGCGCGTATCGATCCGCACGAGCTAGAAGTCTACGCCTGTGGGATCAATGCGATGGTGTACAGCCTTGAAACAGCAGTCCAGCGTCTCGGCGTCCCTGAACAGCAGATCCACTGTGAAGGATATGGGTGACATCCTCGCTAGACTGGAAGAGTAGTGAAACACGACTAGAATACCGGCTTGCTTGTCTCACCCGCAGAAAGCTTTGTCTGCCCGTGGTCGTATGACGTCACAAATGAGTGCTTTGCCTCTCTGTTGCCGGCTTCATCCCACCCCTGAGGGAGCGGGCTTTCGCCTCGCTACTCTATAACACCGACCGTGAATTTCACCATGGCCGCTACTCGGAGTCTTCGATAATCTCTGCTTCTGGCGCATTCTGCATGACGCTCCGGAGGCCCTTCTGCGCGTTATGTTTTCGCGTATAGCCTTCGCCGCTCGTAGCGATGATGTTTCCATTACGGTGTCGGAGCCGCCAGCGCCATTCGTCGCCTCGGTCGCGGAAGAGTTCAAACCGAGCAAGCATCTGCGATGCGTCGGCCGCTCCGACTGGCACAGATGTGTCGCCGTTCTCGTCGGACAGATTTTCAGTGTCGATTACGGCGGGTTCGTCACCCTCTGTGTGAGGCCATTCCAATTCGAGTTCCAGGCTCACTTCATCGTCCTCAGTTTCAAGTTCGATTTCAAGCGTGATTTCGTCGGGGGTTTCGACGACGACAGCGTCAGCGCCATCCCCTAAACGAATGGAACCAGAGAGAATTCCATCCGCTACCCCGCTTAGGATTGCTGCTATGTCATCACGGGTAGTGGTTAGTTCGGACTCGTAGTCGTGTTCTCGGGACACTACACCACCTACGGTGGCCTCTATGGTAAAGCCTCGCAACCCTAAGTCTTCCTCAGAAGAGGAATCTGGCTACAACTCCGTGAGATTTGCTGGCTTAACTAGACAGTGCCTCTATCCTATGTGTCTCCTATCAAATAGTGCAATTGTTGTGCGGATGGAATCAGCGACAGTCCTCCTGAAGAATCAGGAACCAGACCCACCGTCCATAGTTGAAGCAGCCTTTTAGTCAGCCGCTCCATCGTTGTCGAACGAATGGATCGTACTGCGGGAACTGAGCAGCGAATTCGGGAGGCAGCGTTCCGGGCACTCGCGACGCACGGATATGCGGACCTCTCGATTTCGGATATCGGTGATGAACTGGGACAGAACCCATCGTTGATCTACCATTACTTCGAGAGCAAGGACGACCTGTTGCTTTCGATGCTTGATGTCTTCGTCGGGCTTTTCACCGGGGCAGAGGCCGACGAGCCGATTACTGATGCGGAAGCGGAGCTTCGGCGTGTTACGACCCAGCTCGTCCACCCGGATTCGGAACAGGTTGCGGAGGTACTGGAATCACCACCGGACGACATCGAGACGGCGCTGTCTCGGGTGTTCGTCGAGCTATGGGCGCACGCAATCTGGGACGACGACTTCCGCCAGGAGACGACGGCGGTCGAAGAACGAGTCTGCGAGACGCTCGCTCGAATCATCCGAGTCGGGATCGAGCGAGGGGAGTTCCGTTCTGTCGACCCCGAGCTTGAGGCCGACCACGTGTTCTTCCTGTTGAAGCAGGCGATTCACACGCGTGCGACGACGAACCGGGACGCCGTGAGCGAGCGTGTAGAGACGATCGTCGATGACGTCATCGACGATCTACTTCGCGAGACCTGATGCCTTCTGTACTGCGCTCAACACGGTGAGAGCGCCTTTCTCGTTGCTTCTGTCGTGAAACTCGTGGCCCTGACCACAAGACCTACAACTGATTAATTGGTCAATTAACTCGTGCAGTCATCTGACTCGGTCGTCGGCATCGGACAGCCCCCCGAAGCACTCCAGAGCGACGAGCGCCAACTCGACCCGTTCGAGTGGTACGCGGAGATGCGACGCGACGCCCCCGTCCACTACGACGAGCAGCGGCAGACGTGGGACGTCTTCCGCTACGACGACGTCGAGCGCGTCCTCCGCGACCACGACACGTTCACCGCGAACCGGTCGCTCGAAGAGGACGCCGCCAGCGATTCCGACGGCGGGTCCGTCCTGCAGACGATGATCAGCTCGGACCCGCCGGATCACGGTCGGCTGCGAGGCTTCGTCACCGAGCGCTTCCAGCCGGGCGCCCTCCGCGACTATCGGCCGCGACTCGAGGAACTCACGGACCAGTTGCTCGACGACATCGAGACTGACGGCGAGTTCGACTTCGTCGAGGAGTTCGCCGTCCCCCTCCCCGTGACGGTCATCGCCGAGCTTCTGGGAATTCCTACCGAGCGTCGCGACCAGTTCAAGGAGTGGTCGGACGCACTCGTCGCACGCCCCACCGAGAACACGCCAGCGGCCATCGAACGGGTGGAACGCGAACGCCAGACCGCACAGGAGGAGATGGGGCGCTACTTCGCCACACTGCTCGCCGACCGCCAGGACGGTGACGGCGACGACCTCATCACGCTCGCCGCGACGGCGGACGAACTCGACCGACAGGAGAAGGTCGGCTTCTGCATCCTCCTCCTCCTCGCGGGGAACATCACGACGACGAACCTCCTCACGAACGCCATCTGGACCTTCGAGGAACAGGGCATTACGGACGCCGTCCGGACGGGTGACGTCGATCGTACGGACGCCATCCAGGAAGTGCTCCGGTATCGCTCCCCCATCCAATCACTGAAGCGAATCGCCACCACAGACACCGAACTGAACGGCCGGCAGATCGCGGCCGGCGACGTCGTGACACTCTGGCTCGGCTCCGCGAACCGCGACCCCGACGTCTTCGACGACCCCGAGGCGTTCCGCCCCGAGCGCAGCCCGAACCCACACATCGCGTTCGGGACGGGAATCCACTACTGTCTGGGCGCGCCGCTCGCACGTCTCGAGGCGGACATCGCGATCGAGCGACTCCTCTCGCGCTTCGACCGACTCGACGCCGACCTCTCCGACCTGCAGCCGCTCACCAGCCTCTACGGCCTCCGAGACCTCCCGTGTCGTGTCTCACCGACACAGTAGCCCGCGCGTGACCGCCGCCGCGCCGTGAACGACGAGACTACCAACGTATCACACCCTCGGTCCGCGGTATTCGGTGGGTTATGGCTCGTCGGTTCTGCACGGACGGGACTTGTTTCTAGTCGGGGTCACCCGAGGAGCAGGCGGAGGTTGTAGACGGTGAAGAAGGTGCCGACGAGTGTGAGGACGACGGGCGGGAGGTAGTAGGTGAAGCGGTCGTTCCACGTCCGTGCTGCACGGAGACTGATCGCGAGACAGCCTGCGAACGCGAGGAGTTTCCACGCGATAAGTCCTGAGACGCCGAAGGTTTCGATGGCGGCCGCCATCAGTGGATTTCCTTCGGCGACGTGGGGTACGTACCACGTGAGGGTGAGTGTCGTGAGAACGTCGCCGACGCCGTACGCGCTCGTCGCGAAAATCCAGAGCCAGTAGAACTCATCGACGTCCGCGAACTCGCGGGGAAAGGCGGTGAGCGCGCGCATACTTCCTCGTCGTCAACACACTGTAAGAAGATATGGACGCGTGAGGAGAATTGGCCGCTCTTACTCGTGTGGGTCGGCGACGTCGCGGGGTGGGCCGTCGTGGCCGAGACGGCGAACCCGGTCGTAGTAGACGTCGACAGCCGCTGCGAGGGCGAATGCAGTGACGATGATGGCTGCCCATACCCCCATCGGGAGGGCGTCGAAGGGGACGATATTGAGGTGGACGACCGTGAGGAGGGCGGCACTGATCGCGCTCAAGCCGAGGTAGAATTCGCTGCGTTTGATCTCGTGTTCTGGGACGACGTCGAGGTAGAGCTCGACGTCCTCGAGGTTGCCTGGTTCGACGACGCCGCGGTTTTTGTCGAAGTTGACGATGTCGGCGTCGTCGAGTTTCGGAAGGTGGGTTTGTCGGAGTGCGGTGTAGACGCGCTTGCGTTGTTTGTGCGTCACTGCGTCTCGACTGACGTCGTTCTCCCACGCGGAGAGCTGTTCGGAGAGTTCGCGGAGTTCGACTGGGCGTTCCTCACGCCGCAGGTAGTGGAGGGTGTGTCGTCGTCGTTGGTTACTGAGCAGGTCGAAGATCTCGCCACGAGGCACCGTCGTCGTCTGTTGTGTTGTCGATAGTGGCACGCTGTGTCCCCCTCGGACGGGCAGAAGATTGCAATATACCAACATAATAGTGTTGGATAGGTTGACAGTCACGATCGCAGAAACAAATCCGGCGGGTGAGATTAGGGTCCGCATACCGGCTGTAGGCTTCGATTACCGGCTCTTCTGGGGTGGCCTAGAGAGACAATAGGAGGGGGTTGCGACCCGACAGGGAACTGCTTGTCGTGACACATGGGTCTCCCTGCCACAGCGGGGGGCGGTGCATACATACGGGGGTATAGTCGTGACGTGGAGTCGACGGCGGGTCACCCCGCCGGAGACCACCAATGGCAGACATCCAACTCACGCGACGCACCGTCCTCGCGGCCGTCGTCGCCGTCGGCCTCGTCGCCGCCGGCGCCGGCGCCGGGACGATGGCGCTGTTCAGCGATCAGGAGACTAGTGACTCGAACACCATTCAGGCGGGCACGCTCAATCTCAACGCGCTCTCCGCAAATCAGGGGAGCGTCTCCCTTGGTCTGAGTGACGTGAAGCCGACTGACAGCGGGACGCAGAACCTGACCCTGACGAACTCCGGCTCGCTCGACGGGACCGTGACAGTCGCACTCAACGAAACGCGGGACTACGAGAATAGTGTCAAGGAGCCCGAGGGGTCTGACACTACTGATACCGGTGAGCTGAGCAAGAACGTCACATACACCATCGGCGTCGACTCGAACGCTGACGGCGCGATCGACGTGGCACTCGCGAACGGGAACCTCTCCTCCATCGATAATCAGGCCCTCGGTACGTTCTCGCTGAACGCGAGCGAGACGAAGTACCTCGTCATCGACTACACGGTCGACGAGGGCGCGACTAACGACATCCAGAGTGACTCCATCGCGTACAACGTCAGCGCGACCATTGAGCAGAAGGGCGCATAAATGAGCGACGATAAAATCAATCTCTCACGGCGGAAAGTCCTCGGCGGGCTCGCGACGCTCGGCGCGGCCGGCGCGGCCTCCGGTGCCGGGACGTTCGCGCTGTTCAGCGACTCCGAGACGAGTAGCAACAACACCATTCAGGCCGGGACGCTCGATCTGACGGAGAGTACGTCGTTCACGGCCCCCGCTGGCGGTCTCGCACCCGGCCAATCGACTAGTGGCTCGGTCACGCTGACGAACGGTGGGTCGGTCAGTGCGGACCACCTCGAGATCGGCATCGCGTCGATTGCTAACGCTGACGGGGATACGACGAGCCCCGACGGCGAAGGGTCCGCGGACAAGTCCGCAAGCGACGTCGCTGACCATCTCTACGTGGACGAACTCGCCTACGGGTCTGGCGCGCTGATGGCCATGTTGCCGACTGTCCAGATTCCGGGTGCGTACACGTACGACTTCGGCGGCGGTTCGGACATCACCTTCGAGACGGTCAGTGCCTCCGACGCTCCGAACTCCGATAGCGCACCAAGCGGCGACATCCTGCACGTCGCCTCCGACGGAGACACTGGGAAATACGCGCATTCGATGGTCGATGTCTCCAGTCAGGAGCTCACCCTCAACGACCTCAACACCGGGACGTTCAAGTACGACTACTTCGCCACGGAGGCGAACACGGTCAAGGCACCTGACGAAGTGAAGATCGTCGTTGAGGACACTGACGGCTCCGTTCACTTCCTCTATCAGCACCGCGGAGACGAGGCAGATATGACGAGCACGGAGTGGAAAACTCGTGACGTCTCCTCGGACCTCAATAAGGGAGGCCGCGCGTCGAACGCGAACTCCTGGGGAGAGGTTGACATGACGACTGGCTCGACATCGTCGCTCGGCGACAGTCCGATTCCGGAGTACGGCGACGCGACCGTCCTGCTCGTTGGTGTCGGTGCCGCAAACACGAACGGAAGCGTGGACGTGCAGGCTGACCTGTATTACGGTAACTTACAGGTCGGGAGCCAGACGCATTCGTTCCCGAGCACGCCTGCAACGGTCTCTAACCTCTCAAACACTGTTGTCGACAGCCTCGCCGCACCCGGTTCGGGGACCGACTTCTCGTTCAGCTTCCGTCTCGATCCCGACGTCGGCAACGATTTCCAGGGCGAAGGTGCTGATATCACCTTCGACTTCGGTCTCGCACAGGAGTCCGGTCAGAACGTCCTCTGAGGTGATTCACCCATGACAGACGAACAGTCGTCTCGTGTTCGCCTCTCGCGCCGGAAACTGCTGGGTGGCCTCGGCGCGATCGGCGCGACCGGCGCCGCCTCCGGAGCGGGGTCGTTCGCGCTGTTCAGCGATAGCGAGGCGAGCACGGGTAACACCGTTCAGGCTGGGAGTATTGACTTGACGCTGAGCGACGGTGGTGGGACGGACCAGAACGGCGTCTCCGGTTCGTTCACGCTCGAGAACGCGAAACCCGGACAGTCGTCCTCAGGAAATATCTCGCTCGAGAACGCGGGGTCGCTCGAAGCCGACCACGTCGAAATCAAGTTCGAGATCGCGGACGCAACCGATGGTGACGGACCGACGGGAAGCGACGAAGCCGACACGGCTCCAGACTCCGCCGCTGGACTGGCAGAGTTGATAAAAGTCCGCTCGCTGGTGTATCCCGACACTGAGGACGGTTTCGACCTCACTGCGGAGATTACTGACGCAAACGAGAACGGCATCACCGATCTCGACGACATCGTCACTCACGGCATTCTCGACGGCATCCAGCCGCCGCCGGCGAACAACGGCGGGTCGAAGGGGCTCTTCGTCGGTTTCGAGTTCGTCGACACCGAGTCCGACGCCTATGAGGGCGCCCTTACAAACAACGACTTCCAGGGCGACTCCATCGACGTAGAGGTTCACTTCGCGCTCGCCCAAGAGTCCGGCCAGACCGTCCTGTAGCACCGCTCGCCAACCACTCTCGACCCACTCGGTGTACGGCGGTTCGACTCCGCCGGTGGGTCCTCCGGATGGACCGACAGACACGCTCACAGCGATATCCGTGACGCGACTCGCACGCTTCATCGAGTGGCTTGACGGCCGGTATCTCGCCCTTCTCGTCGTGTCGGGGGCGGTGGTGCTCGGCGCGGGCGCGGGATTCGTGGTGCCGACGGACACGCAGGACGCCGCGCCAGTGACGACTACGGCGCCGCCGACGCCACCCGTGGAGTCGGGTCCGAACCCGCAGAACGCGTCGGTGTCGGTCTCGATCGCGGCACCGTCGTCAGTGACGAACGCGAACGGTACTGTCGAGACCGTCTCGCTCCCGCTCTCGGGGTCGGCCTCGTGGGCCGGGTCGGTCGAGCGTGCGCGCGTGACGGTCTGGTCGTGGACGCCGCAGAGCGAGTGGCAGCCGGTGGCGAACGCGACGGCGACGCCGACGGGTGGCTCGCTCGACGTGGCGTCTGTCGTGGGGAAGTCCATTCAGGTGGCGAACGCGAGCGAGTTCTCGAACCCGGCGGACGAGACGACGGTCGAGCGGCGGGGCTACGTGGCCGTCTCGGTGCAGGTGTTCGCTGACGGCGAGCGCGTCGGGACGACGGCGCGGACGCGCGCGTACACGCTCTCGGTGACGAACGACGCGGACGGGTCGTCGTCGGCGTCGATGACACCAGTGGGTGTGCACTACGACACTGCGAACTCGACGAGCACGAACGACTCGGGACGGCCGCGACTCGTCATCGTGGGGAACGCGAACAACGTGTCGGGGTTCGGGGCGACTGGTGTCGCGCCCGGGATGAATGGAGAGTCGCGTGTCACACTCGAGAACCGAGGGAATGCGAGCGGCCGGCTTGTCGTCGCGGCGTCGAACTGGACGGACGCGGAGAACGACCGCATCGAGCCCGAGCGAGACGCCGGTGACGCGACGGCGAGCGACGGCGAGCTCTACGAGGGGCTTGCGGTTCGTGTCGCCGTCGTCGAGAATGATGGGGTGACGTATCTCGCCGGGAGTGCATCCGCGTTCGTGGCGGCCGACTCGACGACGGGGTCCGATTTCGAGTTCGAACGGACGCTCGCACCGGGCGAGAACGTGACGCTCGTCACTCAGTGGCGTCTTCCGCGCGACGCCGGGAATGTCGTGCAGAGTGACGCGGCAGGTGTGTCGTTCTCGTACGCGCTGTCCAACACCACGTCTGCGACGGCGAGTGTCCGGCGACCAGTAGCGCCGGTTCTACTCAGTACCCCAGGCAGTGGAACTGACAGAAAGGTATAATACTCGTGTAATGTCTGTGTACTCACACATGAGGGTGGGGCGATGGGGGTGACACGGACGCAGACAGCCGTCGCATTCGCCGTCGTCGCATCGCTCGTCACCGCCGGCGCCGGCGTGAGTACGCACACCCTCCTCCACGACACCGAATCACAGACCGTGAGCGTGCAGGCCGCCGCCGACTTCACACACACCGCGACGAACGTACGCGTCGACCGCGCAAAACGCTCGAACACGAACGTCTGCAACAGCACCGACGGCAAGCGCGACGTCCGCGTGACGTTCCCCACCCTCCCACGGCAGAAATCGGTAGTGAACGTCTCACTCACGACAACTGGCGTGAACGCCGACGCTCGCGGCCGCTGTGAGGACGGATTCGTCGTCTGGTTCAGTGAAGCAACCGTGAAGCAGGCCGCGAACAAGACAGATGACGCGTACGTCTTCTCAGTCACCGGCACGTGGTCAGACGGCCGAGACTTCCTCGCAGCCAACCTCTCGATACCGAGACAGCCGACGCAGCGCACGGCGCCGATCTCCGCGACTACCGACACCACGACGACCACCACGAACGAGACGACCACAGCGAATCAGACAACGACCACGGCAGAGTCGACGACGTCCGCAACGAACGAGACAACCACGACTGAGTCGGCGACGACTACGACCACTACCACAGCCGAACCCACCACGACCGAGCCGACGACGACCACGACGCAGACAACGACCACGGCAGAGCCGACGACGACCACGACGCAGACAACGACCACGGCAGAGTCGACGACGACCACGACAGCGAACGGGACCACCACCACCACGACTGAGTCGACGACACAGACGTCTACGACGACCGCTGAATCAACCACGACTACGACGCAAACAACCAGCACCACCTCCACCGCGACCTGATTATGGCACACCTCTCCGACATCGACCGTCGTACCGCCCTCAACGCACTCGGCATCCTCATCCTCGTCGGCGCCGTCGCGCCCTTCGTCATCACCGCGGCGCCGCAGGTTATCGGCGCCGAGCACAGCTACACCGTCCTCTCCTCAAGCATGTCACCCACGATCGATGCTGGGGACATCATCGTCGTGAACTCCGTCGACCCCCAAACACTCAGCGAGGGCGACGTCATCACGTTCCAGCCACCCGCTGGCCACCAACTCGCCGGCGTTGACCGCGTCACCCACCGCATCGTCGACGTCGTCCACCAAGACGGCAGCCTCTACTTCGAAACCAAAGGCGACGCCAACGAGGAAACAGACAGCGCACTCGTCCCTGCCTCGAACGTCGTCGGCGTCGTCTGGTTCCACATCCCCCTCATCGGCTACGTCACCCAATTCGCGAACACCCCACTCGGCATGGTCGCACTCGTCGTCATCCCGGCATCCCTCCTCGCGATCTCCGAACTCTACAACCTCCTCGTCAAACCCGACACCGAAGAGTGACCTGCTCTCTACGCTGAGGACGTCACGACCGCAGACGCCTCCCACCCCGGCTAGGGGGTACACGGCAGCGGAATGCGTGTCCGCGCTGTCGCTCGCAGCATCGGGGTGGTAGAACGGAGACACGCTCGCCGCCGAGACAACATATAGACGAGCCTACGCCCACACATAGCCTGTCGAGACGTCCGGAAGATCACCCCGTCGTGATGAGCGAGAGCGGGTGGTTGTGGGGGTGGGGTGGTGTCGGCGCGTTCTTTCGCGGATGGGGGTGTCGAGGCGTGCGTGTGGCGAGGACTGGCGGTGTCGACTACGAGACACCTCCAGTATTTGTCTGGTTGCATACGCTGAGCAAACTGAGCGACTGCAGCACCATATGCAGAGTTGGTGGGGGGGAGATGTCCCTGTCGTCCGAGAGCTTTCGGGCCACTCTCGGCGTCGCGGATTCGGCGTCGGTGAGCGGTGTCGAGTGCGTATGCTGGACTTTCGGTGGGGTGGCCGTGCTGAGCGTGCGCGGCGTCGCCACTCCACGCACTGGCACTCGTGTTGTCTATCTGGGGGTGTTCTTCCCGGGGGGTTCTGGTAGGGTATGCGGCCTTGGAGAGTCGGCGAGACGGTTCATCGGCGCCGCTCGACGCTCTGTTCGCGTCTGTGCGGCTCAGGAAGGTTGGCGGCGTCTCGTGGGTGGGGGTCGGCGAGCGTGCTGGTCAGTTGTTGGCGAAGAGGTGTTTTTGGAGGTCGTGTGCGGTGTAGACGTCGGTGAGGCCGGGGGTGTTGTAGCGGTAGCTGCGGGTGGACGTCGTTTGGCCGTAGGTGTGGGGGATGCGCGGTTCGTCGTCGGCGGGGTCGTGGAGGGCGTCGAGGATGCGGGCGGCGGCGGGTTGGGTGACGGCGACCCAGATGGCGTCTGTGGGGTTGAGTGCGGCCATTTTGTCGTAGTCGTCGAGGACGGCGGTGGCGAGGTCGTGGTTGATGCGTTCGGCCTCAACGGTGAGGACGATGTTGTCTTCGTCGTCGAGGCCGGCGATGTCGAGGCGATGCCCGTCAGCGAGTTCGTAGTAGGGTTCGATGCGGGTGACTGGTGAGTCGGGGTTCTGGACGGATGCTTGGTGGAGGTAGTCGCGGGCGAGGTCGACGAGCATGACGTGCTGGGTGGTTTCGCCGAGGTCGCCTTGGCGGTCGCCGTGGACGAGACCCGTGCGATTGTGTTCGCCGATGGCGTCGCGGCCCGCGGGCGTGAGGCTGTAGAGTTGGTGGGGGTAGCGGCCGTGGTCGGTGAGGAGGTCGGCGTCGACGAGGGCGTTGACGTCGTCGGTGTCGATGCCCGTGTATTCGCGGAGGCGGATCATGCTGTCGCGTCGAACGTCGTACTCGAGGGGGTGGAGGCGGCGTGCTTGCGCGTTCCAGACGACTTGGAGGAAGCGGAGTTGGGCGTGGGAGTACTCGCTCTCGGCGAGCTCGGCTGGTGTGAGTTTGAGGTGGCACTCGGTGACGGGGATGTCGTCACGGTCTGTGTCCTCGAGGGAGCCACAGCAGGTGATGGCGTCGCGAACACCTGTAAGCGTCGGGGCGTGCGTGGCGTCGCAGGTGCGACAGCGGACGGCGTGGCGTTCGGTGTCGTACGCGATGCCGGCGGGGAGTCGGCGGGTGTAGGGGAGGAGGCTGTCGAGGCGTGGTGTGGTTTCGGGCTCGCTCGATGCTTGCGCGTCGTCGTCGGAGGGGGCCGCCGGGACGGGGTCGGTCGCGTAGTCGCCGATGAAGCGGCGGCCGACGCGGGCTTCGACCTGGGTGGTGCGGCGGGCGAGCGTCCGCTCGAACGCCGTGCGCTGGCGTGTTGTGAGCGGGTGGTCGCCGTCGGGATGGCCGAGTGGGAGGGGGGTGGAGCGGACGACGAAGGGGTGTGGTTCGGTCTGGTCGAAGTCGGCGGGGAGGCTGCAGAGCCATTCGCCGCGGCGGAGCGCGCGGAGGCGGGTCGCGACGGCCGCGGGGTCCTCGTCGCTGGTGGCGAGGCGGGCGGCGAGGTCGGGGTCGAGGCCGACGTTCCCGACGACGAGCGTGGAGACGTCGTTCAGGAGTTCGCGATAGAGGTCGGGGTCCCTGCTTCGGAGTTGGCCCGGGTATTGGGTGGCGAGCGTGACGGAGACGTCGAACGCGCGGCCCTCGCGGAGGACGCTCGCGAGCGTGGTCGAGCCCGCGATGGACGCGGCTTCCTCGATGTAGAGGTTGACGAGGGGGAGTCGTTCGTTCTCGCCTGTCTCGACGGCGCGGTGTGTGCGGCGCTTCAAGGCGCTCCAGAGGAGGCTGACGAGGACGAGGCTGAGCCCGCGTTTCGTCTGCTCGCGCAGTCCGCCGAGGTCGAAGACGAGTGTTGCCTGTGTGTCGAGGTAGTCGTCGAAGCGGAAGACGGGGTCGTCCTCGTCGGGCGTGTGGGTGAAGAGTTGGTTGAGGCGTGGGCTTGCGCTCAGGTGTTCGATTCGGGTGGCGGCCCCGCCCATGATCTGGTCGAACGTCTGTGGGGTCGTCTCGACGAGTTCGTCGAGGCTCCGCTGGACGGTCGCGTCGACTGTGGGTGGGGGCGTCGTGCTGGCGTGCATCTGCTGGAGGAGGGCGTGGAGGTCGTCGAGGCCGATTACGTCGTCGCCGTGCACGGGGTCGAACGCCGCGCGGAGGCCGTACCGGATGACGGTCGGGGAGCGCACGGCGGCGTCGAAGCGCTCGGCGCCCATGAGTTGGCGGAGGAGGTCCATGACGTGATCGACGCGGTCGGTGACGGCGTCGGCGCGCTCGCGGCCCACCGCGAGGTCCGGGCGAATGTCCAGAATGGAGAGCGCGGGGAGGAGGGTCTGGCAGTCGAAGTAGTGGACGTCGTCGAGGGTGCCGTGCGTCGCGTAGTGGGCGCGGAGGTAGTCGGTGGCCATGCCGTCGCCCTTCGGTTCGATAACGATGTTCGCGCCGCGTGTCGCTCCCGCGTTGGCGAGTGCGGCGGACGTGAGCGCGGTTGTTTTGCCGGCGCCGGACTTGCCGATCCAGACGCAGTGCATGCGCTGGAGGGCGGGTGGGAGGCTCACGGGGTCGACGTCGGGGTGGCCGTCCTCGTCGAGCGGGTGGCCGAGTGTGAGGCCGGGTGTGTGGTAGCGCTCGAGATAGCTGGTGGGTGGCCGGGTGCGTTTGCGCCGCTCGTCCGGTGTGGGGGCGAGGGTGCGCGCGCCGGTGGTGGTGAGGCCGGTGCCGTCGAGCGCGACGAAACTCGCGAGTTCGTGTGCGTCCGCGACGACGTGCGGCCACGTCGTTCGGAAGCCCGGGAGGTGCTCGTGGAGGCGGCGTGTCGGGAAGGAGCGCGCGACGATCTCGTCGAAGACGCGGCGTGCCCGTCTGTCGGTGGTGATGCGGCCCGTGATACGGTGGTGGGTGCCGCTCACCGCGGCCAGTGCGCTCTGGAGTGCCTCCGCGGTCGATTCCGCCCCTGGCCCGAGCGCGACGGCGCGCGCCGCCACCTCGAAGGAGGTGTGCGTATCGCGTGCCCGCAACTCGTCGAGGCGTGTTCGTTCACGTGCGGGCAGCGTGCGCTCTGTCTCGGGGTCGCGTGGCCAGACCGCCTCGAGGACTTGGTCGCGCATCGTGTCCTGCAGCCGCTCGAGGCGTCCCTCGCGCTCCGCGGCGGCGTGCGTCCAGTCGGGCTTCGGCCGGACGAGCACCTGGAAGACCGACGGTGACTCGCGCGTCGCGAGTACGTCGACGACGGTCGCGAGCGGGACGGTCGCGTGCTCGTCCTCGACGAACGCCTCGGCGGGTGTGAGGCGCAACTGCCAGTCGTTCGGGCGGCGTCCCGTCCCGCGATACTCGACGGCCGCGATATCGTCGGTCCCGTCGTCGAGCGTGGTGAGCCAGCGTGGCGCCCGTGTGAGGTGTTCAAGCTCGTAGGACGGGGGGAAGAGCGCGCGCAGCGTCCGCTCGAGTATGGTCGTGTCCACGTCGCCGGTCGCGCCCAGCACGTACGAGCATTCGCCCGCGGCGTCGACGACGATGAGGACCTCGAGGAGCTGTGGGGGTGTGTGCCTGACGCGTTTCGAGGGTGGTGTCAGGAGGTCGTGCAGGCGGCGTACCTGCGTCGCGAACGCCCCGGGGGTGATGCCGTCGCGCGATGGCCGAATCCGAACGTACGTCCGCGCGTCGTCCGCCAGAACGGGAAGGTCGTCTGTCGCGGCCATGCCCACCCTAGCAGGCGCACAGCAAGCATAAGGCTAGCGTCGGATTGCGAGCGTAGACGTTCGGTACAGCAACCACACTAAGTAGTCTACGTCGAAGGCTTCAGGCAGGTGAGTTGGTCATAACCCTTTCAACTCTTGCATGAGATTGACGCTCTATGACCTGGAAGCAGCCGACGATAGAGGCCGTTGATTGTGGCTACTGTGGGGGTACGGGGAGGGAAGGGATCGGTGAGTGCCCGGCATGTAATGGAAGCGGCCGCCACAAGTTCAAACTCCGGCAAGGGGAGCGACTAGAGAGGTGCCGCCCATGCAACGGCAGCGGTGCTTACGGTGTCGGTCTCTGCTCGCAGTGTGGTGGTTCCGGATGGAACGTAATATAAGCAGTCCTCTCTCACAGCTGTTCCAGACTCCGATTCGGAGGAAGACCCGTGCGACCACCCACTCCTCAGTACGGCTGCACCTCGACCGGTGAGGAGTTCGTACGTGTAAGAGGCAAGTGACGACCCCGACGCGAATCCGCGAGACCCTCGGGATCAGCGACAGGACAGAACTCGAGGGCGACAGCGTCCGTGTTCGCCCGAAGAAGCCAGCGATGGAACGGCGTCGCTCTCGAAGCACGTCGTCGATGAAGCAGACACGATGGGGGGGAGCAGAGTGACGACGCGCGGTCCGTCTGGCGTCGTCTCGAACGCCCCTCGACGGCTCGCGCACGCTCGACGGACATCTCGCCCACGGGGCGAGAGGGGTCCGCGAGCGCACACGGGCCTGCCGGCCGCGAGCCGTGCGAGCCCCGTTCACTCCCACCCCGCGTGGTTTGTGTTGTTCTCTGTAGTGGGTGGACGTTTCTCGACGGCGTGGTCCGATGGGGATGGCCGTCGTCGCTCGCGGCCCCGCTCGGCCGGGCGGGGGGCTCGGTCTGTCGACGCGCCAGCATCACGTGCAGTGTCGGTCCTCGCGGACGCGACACTGGCGTGAAGCTGGCCGCACCCACCCGGCCGGGCCGCGCGCGCCACTCAGAAACGTGCCTGCTGGATGTGTCGGTATCTCCGCGCACCGCTCGCGCCCCACGGGGGCGCGAAGGCGCGAGCGGCGCGTACTGTCGAGTCTCTGGATACGGTGTATTCGGAAAAACCGCGATACGGGTCGCGGTCGGCGGCGTCGCAAAAGACGCCTTCAGGTGACGTCCCCAATGAGTAGTAGGAACGTAGTCGGTACTGACGCTGCGCGTGTCACGAGCGAAGAACGAGCGGTCGAGCGATGGGGCGACTTCGAGGTGGTGGACGAGGCGGCGGAACGCGAGCGGAACCTGCGACCCACCGTCTCGATGGAGATCGTGGCGAAGATCGACGTCGAAGACGACCCGTATGCGGGGTTGACGCTCGAGGCGGAGGAGCGGGTGCAGGCGCGTGCGTGGGAGATCGAGCGGACGGCGTCGAGAGCTGACCGACGGCAGGACTCAGACAGGGAGGTGCGAACGCGCGAGTTCGTGGCTGGGCGGACGCCGAGCAAGACGTGGCAGGCGTGGACGGGCGACCCACGGGCGGACATGGAGCGAACGATGTTGGCGGCGGTGAACCAGCAGGCGGCGCGGTTGGCGGGGCGGACGCGTGGCTACTCGCGGGCGGCGATCGCGCGGATGCTCGCCGCGCGCGTGCGGCGTGGGCAGGACCTCGTGGATGCCGTCATCGAACTTGGGGAAGCGCTGCAGTACGGCGCGGGCCAAGTGGTGCCCATCGGGGCGCTCGGGCAGGTCGAGACGGAGGAGGTGAGCGTGGAGGGACGGGTCGAACGCTTGTGGACGCCGAGTCATCCCGCGATCGTGCAGGTCGGACTCCTCGAGGACGCGACGGGCACGGTGAAGCTGACCGTGTGGGAGCGGAGCAATCAGCCGCGTGTCCGTGCGGGCGAGCGTATTCGGGTGCGCGGCGCCGCGCTCGGCGAGTACGAGGGCCGGCCGACCCTCGCCGTGACCGGGTGGAGCGAGTTCGTCTTCCCCGAGCGTGGCAAGTGGTGGGAGCCGTAACCGAACGCTCTTTTTTCGCCTGCCAGCCCCTCCCCAGCCGTCGTCCTCGCTCGTTCTCGACGGCGAGCGGCGTCGAGTCATCGCACGCCGCCGCGCCAACGGAGTGGGAATCGCTACGAACGCGACGCCGAGTACGCGTGGAACTCCTCAAGGATGTCCGCTGGCACGGGGTTCGTGTACTCGACGTCCTCGTCGTCACAGAGCGCGTCGAAGTCGCGGTCGGTCGTGAGGAGGACGTCTGCGTCTGCCGCGCGCGCCAGCGCGACGTAGAAGCAGTCGTAGACGTCGTGATTTTTCGTGGCACTAATCTCGTAGGCGTCGCGAATGACTGCGTCGTCGACGGACACCGCTTCTGTGGGATAGTCGAGGATGGACTGAACGGCTCTCCGAGCCTCGATAGTTGAGAAGCCAAGATCCTCAAGGACCCACTGGACGCGAAGCGGAAGATAGCCGAAGAGAAGGAGTGTGTCCTCGCCGCGAAGGGCCGGGACGAGATGCTCGGCGACGTATGGATGACCGGGGTGGTCATCGACGAGCTGGATCGCGAGCGCGTTTATGTCCGGGAGAATGCGCATCTATCGCCCTCCAAAGGTCGTTTCGCCGGCATCGCGGAACGCGTCGTCCGTCCAGTCCTCACGGTCACGACCCGAGGTCAGGGTGTGGAGGTCCGGAAGTTGTCGAACCAGACGGATGTCGCCGCCCTCTCGAATGACGGTAAACGTCGTTCCACCCTCTAGGTTGAGTGTGTCACGGAGGTCTTTCGGAATCGTGAGTCGGCCCCGGTCGTTGAGTTCCGCTTCTCCGTACGTTTCCTCGCTCTCGTCCGTCCCGGTGTCTGCGCTCATCGAATCACCACACAACAAACTGACTCACTCAATCACCATAAGTCGTGGTGATGGAACGGGTTCGAAACCAGCCGAAGGTGCGACGCTCGTGTACGGTCTCCGTCAGACCGCATGCAGACGGTGACGTATCTAGCGCGACCCACCGGCGTCGGCTTCGTTTCGAGTCACTGCTGCTTCGTACTCTACTGTAAGCCCGACTCGACCCCCGATAGCTAAGACGGAGTCCGTCGAACCAGCGAGCGATGACGACGCTCGCGGAGCCGACTGTCCTCGCGGCGGCGAAGGACGCCCTCTACCCGGACGTCGCGGACCGGCCGGATCAGTATGCAGTGACGGAGACGCAGTTCACGACGGCCACGTGGGGGTCGGAGCCGATTCCGGCCGAGGTTCACGAGCGGCTGCGGCCGTTCAACTCGGTGCGTCTCACGTCGGGCGAGCCGGATTTGCTCGGCGTCGGGATGCCCCACGGGGAGGTGCTGAACGACGACGTCGCGAGCACGCCCGTCGTCGCCGTCGAGGCGAAGGGGTATCGGCAGAACGCGGGGACGGTGGACGTCGCGCGCGGCATCGAACAGGCGCATTCGCGACTCCCCGAGGTGAATCTCGGGTATGTCGCGGCACCCGCGGCGAGCGTGAGCGAGACCGCCCGAGCGCTCGCCCGCGAGCTGAACGTCGGCATCGTCGGCGTCGAGGACGCGCACGCGGCGTCGGTGCTCGAACCCGCGCGCATCACGGGCGCGGGCGAGTTCTCGCGCGGCGTCGAGGCGATTCGCTTCCAGGCGCGCACCAACCAGTACACTGCGGGGAGCTTCCCGGTCAACCACCCGAAGAACTACCTCGGCTACGTGCTCGCGTTCGTCGCGGACGGCGAGACGGACGCCCGCTACAGCGAGCACGTCATCAGGATGCCCGACGACGGCCGTCGCGGCGCTGCACTCCTCGGACTCGTCGACGTCCGCGGTGAGGAGCGACTCACGCACCTCGGCGCCGAGGTCGTCCGCTTCGCCCGAGCCGAGCACGGCAGCGTCAAGCGTGCCCTCGAGGCGTTCGACGCGTGGGCTGGTCGACGGACGCGCTTCACCGAACTCGCGCCGCGGTGGGCGCAGCTCGCGCGCTCGGTGACGATGCAGTACGAGCCGACACAACTCATCGTCGACGCGCTCGAAGCGCTCCACGCGGACGGCGTCGAAGAGGTCGCGCTCCCCGACCTCGTCGAGCGGGCGTGCGAAATCAACCAGCCGCTCGCCGTCGAGGTGTGCATCACCGAGGACGCACGCGAGGCCGTGCTGACCCGCGACGGCGACCTCGATACGGACGCACTCCGCGACCCCCGCGTCTACAAGACCGGCCTCCACTTCCAGTACAAGGCCCAACTCTACCACGTCGGCCTCGTCACCGAGCGTGGGACGGACGACAAGTCGGAGGTCCTCGACGACACGTGGCGCCTCGAACACCCGGTCGGTCGGCACTGAGGGTTCTTCACCGAGGACGGGACCAGCACTCCCCGATGGAGCGAACGTGGCGCCTCGACGACGGCGAGCGGACGAGAACGATTACGGCCGTGCGCCATCCGACGTGGCAGGGGATGACCGACCCGTGTCCCGAGTGTGGCGCACGCGAATTTCGACACGTCACGACGACCGGCGGCCGGTACGAGTGCGTCGACGGTGTCGTACTGCGGCGTGCGGAGTACTGGGACGGTGAAGGAGTACTCTTCGTGCAGTGTCTCGACTGTGACGCCGTCCTTTACAAGCACCCCGCCTTCGACCTGTCTGCTTCGACAGCAGGAGACGTCGTCGTCGAGTGGTGACGGTCTCGTCGGGCGTTTTTCGTGCGCGGCGACCGGCGCCGTGCATGGACAGACTCACCGCAGACACGGAACTGACTGGTGTCGAGCGTGCGAGAGACGGCGACGTCGACGACCGGGTCGCACTCACGCCGGACGGCGCGAGCTTCAGCTGTACGGTCGCGTTCGACGACGGCCACAATGCGGTGCGCTGCCGGTCGGTCGAGCGCCGAGCGAGGGACGTCACCCCCTCGCCGGGTTTTCTCGCGCCCCAGTCGGACTGGGGGCGCACTGAGTCGCCTCCGGAACCATGCACTCGACACAGCAACCAACCGGCGAGCGGCGTATCGACGCGACGCCGAACGGCCACGCCCTCCTCACCGTGACTGAAACGGCACTCTCGAACGCGGACGCCGAGGACCGTGTGTACTACCGCTGTCGGTTCTGTGGTCAGGAACGTCCAGAGCCCGAGCAGTTCGGCCGAGCGTGCGCGACGCCGTACCCGCGTTCGGCGGTCCGCGACGGCGAGTACGACATCGACGACCCACGGACGCGTCGAGCGCTCACCGAAACCATGGTGACGCGCTTTCTGGAGGACGGCGCGCGCTATGCCGTCGACAGCGAGAGCGGCCACACCTACGAGGTCGATATCGCCGAGCGCACCTGCACGTGCCCGGACTGGGCGAAACGCGGCGCCGAGCTCGGCCCGCAGGGCTGCAAGCATCTGCGCCGTGTCGAGCTCGAGATTCTGGCGCGCCGTCTGCCGCGACCGGACGGGCGCTTCGTGCGGTGAGGGAGTCTCTTCGAGAGACGTTTTTCGCCCCCTGACGGGTGCGGGGGCGTGAGACGGCGTGCCCGCGAGACGACTATGTCCCGACCGGAAACCGTACAGGTGTTCGCAGGAATCGACGACCGAGCAGCCGCAGTCCTCCCCGAGTGGTACGCAACGCGAGTTGGCGACGATGAGGTGGTGTCGTTCGCGGAGGCAGTCCGCAGTCTCCCGCGAGCGGTGGCGAGCGACGTCGCGTACCGAAACCCGTACACGGGTGCGTGGGAGCCGACCGAGCGCTTCACGGCGCTCGTGGACCCGGAGCGTGTGGCCGCCCGCGCGCGTGGCGAGGACGTGGATGCGCTCTTCCACGTCCCGACGGCGCACTACTCGATCATCACCCCCCTCGACGTCTACGGGCCTTTGGAGACGGCTGTCGCCGAGGAGACGGTGGACGGGCGGGCGCTCGGTGATGTCGTCTTCGGGGAGATTCGGCAGTACCGCGGCGGCGGCGAGGTGCATATGGACGTCCTCTTCGACGGCCTCTCGGTGACGCTCCCCGGTCGCGACGACCCGATCGCGGTCGGCTTCTCCTCGGGGTACGACTTCTTCGGCGGACACGCCGTCTACGTCGAGGGCTACGCGCAGGACGCCTATTGCGCGAACTCGATTCGGCGCCTCACCGAACGCCAGACGGTGAAACATGTGGGGGACATCGCGAACTTCGAGACGTGGTGGGAGTGTCTCCTCGCGCGGCTCGCGGTCGTCGCGGACGACCTTGCGGCGTTCATCCACGACGCCCAGGACGTGACGCTCGACCTTCGCGAGGTGCCGTTCGACCTCGTCGACTTCTACACCCTCCTCGACCTCCCGGAGTATCTCGCCCAGCGGGCGGCGAGCGACGCCCGCGGCGAGGCCGACGACCCCTTCGAGATGGACATGTGGACGCTCCACTCGGGCGCGACCTACGCCCTCACCCACCACTACACGGGCAAGGAGGGGGCGTCGCTCGACACCTACGTCCGGATCGCGAACGACATCCTGTTCAACCCGCAGGTGACCCTCGCGCGTCTCGTCCGTGCCTACAAGCGACGGGCGGACGCCGAGACGAGTGCGGACGGGCAGACCGGGCTCGGGAGTCAGACGGCGCTCGCCCAGGTCGAACGCGTCGAGCAGGACCTCGGTGCGAAGGTGGCGCGCTTCGAGTCCCGCGAAGCCCGTCTCCGCGAGCGCTTCGCCCAAACAGAGTAGCCGCTCCCGACGACGATTTATCGCCCCCTGACGGGTGCGGGGCGCGAGAGTGCCCTGCTGATACCGATGGCAACCAGTACCAACTACGAGAACGGCTTCGACGAAGACCATGGAACAGTCAGTGGGCGCTGCCCGGAGTGCGAGGGGCGGGTGCTCGCGGACGGCGGCGAACTCGCCTGTGTGGCGTGTGGGCTCGTTCTGGAGGAGGAACGCTTCGACCACGGCGCGACGCCGTGGTACGACGACGAGGACGACACGCGACAGACCGGCGCACCGCTGACGGCGGCGCGCCACGACCGCGGGCTCTCGACCGAGATCAGCTATGGTGGGGACGCGAACGGGACGCCGCTTTCCGGGCGGAAACGGCGGCAACTCGGCCGGCTACGCCGCGAGCACACGCGCGCGAAATGGCGCTCGAAGGCCGAGCGGAATCTCGCACACGCCTGCGGGGAGATCGACCGCATCGCGGGCGCACTCGACCTCTCGAAGGACGTCGTCGAGGAAGCCTGCACCATCTATCGGCGTGCCCAGACGGCGAACCTCATTCGTGGGCGCTCCATCGAGCTGATGAGCGCCGGTGCCGTGTACGGTGCGTGTCGATGCCGTGGTAATACGCGGACGCTCGACGAGGTTGCAGTCGTCGCACACTGCTCGAAAGGCGACGTGTCGCTCGGGTATGGCGTGCTCAATCGCGAGCTCGGCCTCGACGCCCAGGTCGTGCGCGTCGGCGACCATCTCTCCCGGGTCGCCTCACGGGTCGGCGCCAGTCGCCGAGTCCGGGAGTGCGCCGCCGCGTATCTCGACGCCGCGGAACGCGCGGGCGTGACGAACGGCACCCATCCCGGGGGCGTGGCTGCCGCGTGCCTCTACCTCGCCGGTGAGGAGTGTGGCAATCCCGTCACCCAAGCCGACGTCGCCGCGGCAGCGGGTGTTGCTGCAGCGACCGTTCGAAACCGGATCGAGGAGTTGCGGGGCGTCTAGACCGGCCGCTCGCACGCTGAATGTGAAGGGTGAGTATTCGCCTACCGTGATTTTAGCCTCGGAAGGGTAGAACCGCTTGGATGAGGTGACTCGTCTCGCTGCGTGCTATCGACTTCCTGTCAGTAGGTCTGCGGTGGCTGCTCGAGGATCTCGAAGATTTCGCGGGCACGATATTCCTTGTTCCGGTCCTGCCCGGTTACTTCCTCGAGGACTCCTTCGTCGACGAGGTCGTTGATCGCTCGCGACGCTGTCGGTTGTTCGACGTCGAAGAGCCGTTGCACAGTCGTACTGGTGACGTAGGGCTGTTCGAAGAGCTTCACCGCGAGTTGATTCTTCGTGTACGACTTCCCGCCGTACTCGGCGTCGTATCGACGCTTGAGGTCGGCTAGCGAGAGGGTTCTGTCGACTGATTCGCGGGCTTGCCGAGCGACGCCCTCGATGAAGAACGAGAGCCACGCCTCCCACTCACCGTCATATCGAACGCTCTCCAACCGGTCGACGTACGTCGGCTTATTTCGGTTAAAGTACTCGCTAAGATAGAGGTTCGGGCGTTCGAGATACCCCGCGTCGTACAACTGGAGTGTGATGAGGAGCCGGCCGAGACGACCGTTCCCGTCACCATACGGGTGGATAGTTTCGAATTGGTAGTGGAAGAGCGCGATGTCCACGAGCGGGTGGTAGCTCCCACCAGTTCTGTAGTAGGTGAACAGCGCGTCCATCAGACCCTCGATTCGGTTCGGAACGGGTGGGAGGAAGGCACCGATGTGGTTCGGTTTCGTCTTGTACGCGCCGATAGTATCGGTATCGACTCGATCGTCTGGAACGCCAGTGAGAAGTGTCTCGTGGAATTCGTGCAGCCGTTCGACGGTCAGCTCTTCGCCGCGATCGAGTGCCTCAATCCCGTCCTCGATAGCGTCTTCGTAGTTGAGGACTTCCTGCGTGTCCTTCGTTCGGCCTGCTGTGGGTTCGACGCTACGCTCGTCTTCGCCGGCGTCGAATGTGCGTGTCTCAAGGCTGTAGAGCGCGTCGTAGTCGACGTCCGCACCTTCGATTTCAGCGGATTCCATCGCCTCCTTGCGGAGGAGTGACGTGTAGAGCACTGGTGGGAAATCGAGTTCGAGGCTCACCCCACTCAGTTTCCCGAGCCAGAACGTCGCGTCTGAGAGCGTTTCGTAGAAGTCGTCCCCCAGATCGAGGTTCCGAGATGGCGGCAGTGGATCAGGTTTGTAGTACGACTCCCGGCCGTACGAGACGAGTTCGCCGGGAGCGGTAGCATCCAGTTCAGACTGCGCCATGCATGCTCAACTAGAAGACCCACTCATGAATTAATCTATTGTCTGTATATGAATACTCAGAGGTGTATTTTGGTCGTTGCATGAATTCATCTCGATATATGAATATCGGATGGCGTGTCGGTCATCGACTCACGACGTCAGTCGTGGGCGCCCACCTTGCATCTCTGTGAGCAGACCGAACTACGCATCGAGCCAGCAGCAACCCTTATCGTTACTGGAAACCTGATTGCGTCTCGGTAACTTGACCCACGACTGGCGACCGTGTGTCGTCAGCTGGTGGCGAGTGCCGTCAACCATGACGATGAAGCCGACCGGACAGACTGCGGTGTCGACACACGAGTGGCGTGCGGTGCTGACGCGGCGTCGGCGGCTCACGTTGGCGCTGGGGGCACTCCTCGTGGTGGCGAGCGAGCCGGCGCTCGCGCAGTCGGTTGGGACGGCGTTCTGCGAGTCGGATCTCGCGGCGACGGTGACGAACGTCTTCACGCTCATCCAGTTCGGCGGGCCGTTGCTCGGCGGCGTCATCGCGCTGGGCGCGACGGTGGCGCGGCCGATGGCGCGGCGTGCGGACAAGAAACTGGAGTTGACGGAGATGCGGAATCAGGCGCTCATCTGGGGTGTGATCGTCGCGCCGCTCGGAACGGTCATCCTGCGCTTCCTCCTGAACAACGTGGTCGTCGGAGGGACGAGTTGCGGCTTCTGAGCCGCCGGGTGCAGACACTCCTCGTGGTCGCGGTCGTCGCGGTGGGCGCGCTGAGTTCGACGGCCGGGGCGCGCGACCCACAGCCGGAGCACGGCTTCGACGCGGCGACGTTCTACCCGCTCTGGTCGGGCGACGCCGACACGACACTCCCCGCGAACGCGAGCGGGGACGTCCGGAACGTGACGCGCGTCTTGGACGTCCCGTTCGACGACCCACCTCTCGCGGTCGAGACGTGGAACGCGGCGGACCTCACGGACTTCCCGACGGGGGACGTCTGGACGTCGATACATCCACCGCACGCGACGCTCGTCGATGGCGTGCTCGTTAGGGACGCCTATATCGAGACGTTTGCGATCAACCCTTCGACGGTGGCGCGCCTCACCCGAAACGAGCCGCCGCGCTACGTCGGCGAATCGGGGCGTGTGCTCGCGACGCTGGATTATCGTGTCGCGCTCCCGGCGGGCACGAACGAGTCGTCGTGGTCGGTGGTCGAGCACGACGTCGAGCGTGTGCGCCTGCAGGTCGACGGCACGACGGCCGCCGCGACGGCGGGGACGCGGACGCCCAGTCTGTCCTTTGAGGGTCTCGCGGTGGGCGCGCATACGTTGACGGTGGTGGCGACGATTCGGGTGCGTGTCGAGGAATACGCCTGCGGGGAGGACGCCGCATGTGCGACAGCGCGCGTGCTCGACTCGGCCGTCGAGACGGTGACAGTCTCGGACTCGATTGCGGTACTGCGGCCGGATTTCGCGCCGACTGCAGTCCGACTCGTCGATGCGGACGGGAGTGTGGCGCTCGCGGTGTCGAGTGTGACGCCGTGGGCGGGCCTCACCACGAGCGAGGGGCGTGCGCAGGGTGTGTGGGCGGTCTACTCGGCACGTGACCCGGAGTGGGATACGCTCGTCGCGAGCACGGCAGTCGGTGAGACGACACGCGCGTCGCCACTCACCCCGCTCATGGTGTCGGCGTATCCGCGTGCGAGCGGCCCGAGTGCGGACGGGCGGCTCACACTGCACGCGAGCGTCGGCGTCGAGACAGCGAGTCCGAGTTTGCCTGCAAACGTCTCGCTCGATACGCCCGAGCGATATACGGCGAGCACGACGCTCGTCCTCGAGGACGTGCCCACGACCACCATGACGGTGCGCAGTCTGGTTCGTGGGCAGACGGCCACACTCGACACGGACGCGCTGCCCGTAGTGGAGCGCCGAGCGAGCACGCTCATGCTCGAGCGCGTCGCGAGCACGCGCGAGACCGTCACGCTCCAAGTGCGCCTCATGGACACCGAGACGGGCGCCCCGCTCGACACGGGCGTCGTCGGCGGGACGCTGACGCTCGACGGCGAGCCAATCGCGACGGACACGAACGGCACCGCGACGGTGACGCTCCCGCGCGCTGGCGGTGCGCACACCGCACGCTACACGCCCGTCGCGTGGTGGAACACGACCACTGACACCGTCTACGCCGCGAGTGACGACGTCGTCTACGTTCGTGACACGCCACTCGACCTCCTGGGTATACTCGCGGGCATCGGTATTCCCGTGGGGTTGCTCGTCGTCGCCGGGTTCCTCGTCGAGCGCATCACCGGCTGGCGCTTCCTCCGGGGGGCGCGATGAGTTCGTTCAGCGACGCCATCGTCGACGCGCTCGAGGAGTTCCTGCGGACGCTGCTCGCGCCCGTCGAGACACTCATCGAGACGCATGGGGACACGCTCCTCCGGACGATCGTGGGCACGCCGATGCCGGACGTCGTCATCGGCCGCCCGAGCGTCGCCCCGTGGCCCGCGCTCTACGACTACTACTGGAGCGACATCGTCCCGCTCGCCCTCCTCCTGTGGAGTCTCTCCGTGGGTATCGTCATCTTCCTCGAGTCGACGAGCCACCTCTTCAGCGGCTACCACCAGTCGCGCCTGAAGCGCCGCGCGTTCGTCGGATTGGTGGGGATTCTCTCGTGGTGGTGGCTCGCCGCGCTCTCGCTGCGCTTCGCGAACGCGCTCGCGGGCGCCATCCTCCCCGACCTCTCGGCCGTCTCGCTCTTCCAGACGCTCTCCTTCGGCGGCGTCGCGACCATCACGCTCGCCGTCTCGCTCTCCGTCGACCTCGCGCTCTTCCTGCTGCTGGCGCTCGTCTACGTCGGCCGCATCGTCGTCCTCTACCTCTTCGTGCTCCTGGTGCCGCTCCTCATCGCGCTCTGGGTGCCGGGCCTCGGGCCGTTCGCCTACGTCTCGAGATTCGTCCAGCGTCTCGCGGGCTTCTACGTCCCCTTCCTCCTGATGCCGATTCCGGTCGCGGTGCTCCTGCGGCTCGCCGCGGTCCTTGGCGAGGGGTTCGCGCTCGACACGCAGGGACTGTTCCTCTGGGTGGTCGCGCTCGTCATCCCCGTCGTCGCGGTGCTCTCGCCGTTCGTCCTCGTCTGGCAGGCCGGGAGTCTCCTCCAGACGGGCGAGCGCGTCGCACGCCACACCTCGCGGGCGCGCGGACAGGCCCGCCTCACGACCGTGCGCGGCAGTGGCCAGCAGGCCGTGCAGGGCGGCCGCGACTTCACGCGTGGCGTCCGGGGCGCACCCCCGACTCGCCCGGACGGCCAGACCGTCCTCCAAGGGTCGCGCGCCCACACCGCCGGCCGCCGCCTCAACGCGAGTGGCACGACGCTCCACAGTCGTGTCACGCGCCGTCCCGACCATTCAACGAACACCTCGACGCGCACGCGCGACGACGAGGACGACTAACCTCATCATGTACACACACGATCCGGACCCATCGAAACGCATCCCGAAATCGCTCGCCACGACGGCGACGCTCGTCGGCAACTACACGCTCGCGGACGCCGCGGTCGCGCTCATCCCCGCGGTGGTCGTCGTGCTCTGCTTCCAGCTCGTCGTCCCGTCGGACCTCGCCGTCTGGGGGTATCGCGTGCACGACGCCGCGCTCCCGCTCGTCGGCCTCGGCGTCCTCCTCGGCTGCGCCGTGGTGGCGCTCACGCCGACCTACACCTCGAGTTTCGACTGGCTGCGCACGCTCGCCGGCTTCTACCGGCGGCCACGCACCCAGACACACACCGAGGCCGGCATGGAGACGCGGATCGAGCGCGTCCACCCGGAGCATGACGCCCTCGAACGCACTGACGGCACGGTCATCGGGCTGGTGCGCGTCGACCCACCATCGATGGCGCTCGCCACCGACGCCGAGTGGACGCAGAAAGCACAGGCCTTCCGGGGCTTCCTCGACACCGTCGTCGAATTCCCGATTCAACTGTACGCGACGACGCGGCCGTTCCCCGTCGATGCGTATCTCGCACACTACGAGGACCGCCTCACGGACCCGGACGTCCGAGCGAACCCGCAGTTGGCGCGCCTCATCGAGGAGTACATCGCGTGGTACGGGGCCGAACTCGACGCACGCCAGATGACGATTCGCGACCACTACGTTATCGTCGGCGTCGCCCCACACGACGTGCGCTTCGAGGCCGGCACGGGACAGGGCATGCTCGCTCGCCTACCCGTCATCGGCGTGTTCGTCGACGCACTCCTCGCCCCACGTGTCGCCGACGAGCGCGCCGCCTGCGTCGAACTACTCGACGAGCGCCTCCGACGCGTCGAGGCCGGCCTGCGCGCGATCGATGGCTGTCACGCCGAGCGCGTCACCGCGGTCGAGGCCGCGCGGGTCGTCGCCGAGTACTGGCACGGCGAGCCAGTCGAGTACGGCGACCTCGACGCCGTGTTCCGGACGCGCCCGCTCATCGACGGGGGTGCAGCATGAACTGGCCGTGGTCGAAGCGGAACGCAGACTCCGTGGACGTCGACGTCGGCGAGACGCATCGCTCGGTGCTCGCGCCCGACGACCTCAAGGAGACGGCGGGCGGCCTCCGCCTTGGGGACTCGTACACGCGCACGCTCTGGATCGGCGAATTCCCGGACGCCCCCGTCGATGGCTTCCTCGAGGACGTCTACTCGGCGCGCGAAACCCGCAGCACTGACGTCAGCGTGCACCTCACGCCACGCGACACGCAGGCGACATTGCACGCGCTCGAAAACCACATCGAGACCTTGGAGGCGGACTACGACTACCTCAGCGAGCGCCGTCGCGCCGGCGCGCGCGGCATCGCCAGAGACCTCGACGACTACCAGGGCATCTACGACACGCTGCGGAACACCCCCACCAAACCGTTCGACGTCTCGATGTACCTCACGGCACGCTCGCGTGATGGCGACCCGGACACCGACCGTATCGCGGGTGCCGTCCGCCGTGCGCCTGCGAACCTCACGCCGATTCATCCGCGCTGGGCGCAACGCGACGCCTTCGTCGCCGGGAGCCCCGTCGGGAGTGATGCGTTCGGCGAGGCGACGGATGCGACGACACCGATGTTGAGCGGTGCCGTCGGCGCGATGTTCCCGTTCGTTGCGGGTGCGTTCGCCGAACCTGGCATCGAATACGGGACGTATGCTCCCACCGAGAGCCCGCTCATCCTCGATCGGTTCGCGCGCGACACCGGCTCGTGCACGATGGTCATCGGGACGCTCGGGGCGGGGAAGTCCTTCTCGACGAAACTCCAGTTGCTCCGCCGTGCGATGTACGATCCGGAGACGCTCATCGTCATGCTCGACCCCCTCGAGGGGTTCGCGGCCGTGAACCACGCCCTTGGCGGCGAGCGCGTTATCGTCGGCGGGACGCGCGGCCTCAATCCCCTCGACATTCGCCCGACACCACCCGAGGTGTTGGCGAGCGCGCGCGACGTTGACCCGTGGAGCGAGCAGATCACGTGGGTGCTCTCCTTCTTCACGACGTTCTTCGAGACGGTCGCGACGAACCCGCTCGGCGAGCGCCGCCAGACGCTACGCCGTGCCGTCCAACGCACCTACGAGGACGCCGGCATCACGAGCGACCCGGAGACACACACGAACCCGTCGCCGACCATCACCGACCTCATCGCCGTCCTCGAGGGGTTGCTCGAGGACCCCGAGGGGTATGGCTACGCGACGGCGGGCGAACGCGAGAGCGTGCGCGCCGACGCACAATCCCTCCTCAAGGACCTGCGGCCCTCGTTCGGGCCGGATGGTGACCTGCAGAACCTCGCGCGGCCGACCGAGCTCGCGCTCGACGCGAACGTCCTCTACCTCGACCTCCACCAGGACGAGGGCGTGCGCGGCCACCAGACGAGCCTCACGATGCAGGTCGTCTTCAACGCCGTCTACGAGCGCGCGAAGGAGACCACGAAGAAGGTCGTCTTCGTCATCGACGAAGCCCACTACCTCATGCGTGACGCCACCAGCCTCGAGTTCCTCGAAACCGCCGTGCGCCACAGTCGCCACTACGACCTCTCCCTACACTTCATCACCCAAACGGGCGGCGAGTTCGCGCTGACGCCCGAGGCACGCACCATCGCCGATCTCTGCTCGCTCGTCCTCATCCACCGCGTGCACGAGGACGCCGCGAAACTCCAGCAATGGTTCGACCTCAGCGACCGCGAAGTCGAGTGGGTGCGCGCCGCGAAAGCCGGGAACGACGCGGACGGGTATTCGGAAGCCCTCCTCGGCGTCGATGGCGACGGCTGGTTCCCCATTCGCGTGCGCGCCAGCGAGTACGAACGCCGCGTCCTCGATTCGGACCGTTCCGTGCCTGTCGACGACGTCGATGCGGCGTCGCGAGCACGAGCGGACGGCCGAGGTGGGCGATGAGTCCGTACGACGCCGTGCCGACGGCACTCCGCGAGTGCGCACAGTGGGTGTGCTGGCGGACGGCCGACCGCGACGGCACCGAGACGAAACTCCCCGTCAATCCGCGGACCGGCCGACTGGCGTCGGTCGCGGACGAGGCGACGTGGACGGACTTCGCGACGGCATATGAGGCGGTCGAGACGGAGAGCACGCTCTCGGGCATCGGGTTCGTCTTCACGGAGTCGGATTCGTTCGTCGGCGTCGACCTCGATGCGATGCGCGACCCCGAGACCGGGCAGCCTGACGTCGACGCGAAAGCCATCGTGGGTCGCCTCGACTCCTACACGGAGGTGAGTCCGAGCGGCACGGGCTATCACGTCATCCTCGAGGGAGCGGTGCCCGCGGGTGGGAATCGCGCCGGGCGCGTCGAGTGCTACGACCACGCACGCTTCTTCACCGTCACCGGCGAGCACGTCGCTGGGACGCCCGGGGAGATTGTGGCGCGACAGGCCGCGCTCGACGCCGTCCACCGCGACTACATCAATACGTCTGGTCAGTCTGACTGTTCAGTAATACCAGACGGTATGGCTGCACAGTCGGTGTCGGGAGACGATGCAGCGACGCCGACCGCGCAGTCGGACACGACCCACAGTCTCCCCGACGACGTCGTGCTCGCACGCGCCGGCAAAGCGAAGAACGCCCAGAAGTTCGCCCGCCTCTGGGACGGCGACACGACAGGCTACGACAGCCACTCCGAAGCCGACATGGCCCTCGCCTGCCACCTCGCCTTCTGGACCGGCAGAGACACCGCCCAAATGGACCGCCTCTTCCGGAAATCCGCCCTCTACCGCGCGAAATGGGACGACGCACACTACAGCGACGGCACCACCTACGGCGAAGCCACCCTCCAACGCGCCGCCCAGATCACGACAGACGCCTACACGCCCGCACGCGAGACGACCGCGAATGAGCAGAACCCCGGGCTGGCGACAGACGTCGCGAGTCTCCAACGCGACGTCGCGCGACTCGAACGCACCCTCGAACGCCGTACCACAGAGCAGGAGACCGTCGCCGACATCGAGCGTCGAGTCCACACGCTCACCACCCAACTCGAGTACCTCCAGAGCGAACTCGAAACCGAACGCGCCAAGCGCAACCGCCTCGCCACCAAACTCGCAATCCACGAACGCGACACCCAACCGTGGTGGCGACGACTCCGCCGGACGTGAGGAAGAGCCGTCACGAACGCAACACAGGACGACAGACACACCACCGTTTCACGTGAATCTGTTCGGAACGCTCGGTGGTCGAGAGCACGTGGAGAGAGTACGTTTCGTCTGTCTCACAGAGTCGGTCAAGACAGACGAAATCTACTCACCCGCCCAGAGGAGACTGTCGCTACCGGCTTCCCGAAAAAGAGCGCGTGTAGCGGAAGGTGAGAACTGGCAAGAGTGTTGGACGAGAGAGAATGGTCGCTATCAAAGGCAATCCAGACGCGCTATACCCAAATCGCCCGTTCACACGCTGCAGATCCACTCACGACCCTCAAAAGCGTCCAAAACCATCTCGCTGATCTCCATATGCTCGTCTTCCTCACCCGCACAGGCCAAAACCATGGAGAAGGCGGTGGCCGATACTACGAATACCAACTCGACCTCGACCCGAGCGTCATCCTCGATATCCGACGCGAAATTGAGGAGACACAAACCCCCACCTCGTAGTCTGACATGCGGGCGTAGCGTCGACGTGTCTCGAAGACAGACGAAACGTACTCTCTCACTCGCCCAGCCGGTCGTATATTGAGGGAGTGCTAGCGTCCACTTTGCCGAGACAAACGAAATATCCTCATCCAGTTGAGCAGAGATTATTATCGCCTTCGCTCTATCGTCGACGGACTCGACTGAATCGGCTAATATGACGGGCTGGCACGTCTCGAAGACAGACAAAACGTACTCTCTCCCACGACAGTCTGCACAGGAGAGCGAGTACAGCGCCGACGTCGGTTGCTCCGAGACAGACGAAACGTACTCTCCCACCCAATCGGGACAGTCCCCCGATTTCGACGTCGAGTACAGGAGAACTTCCTAACGGCAGTATAACGAGTAGAAAGTCAATCTAACGACGTCGATGGACGCCGTCGCGTACGCCACCCACTCTGCCTTGTCCGCACGCAACTGGGCGTTCGCACGCTGGAGCTCCGCGTTCTCCTCGTGGACGTCACTCGACGTCGACGGCAGTCGGCAAACACTTGGGACGCGGGGTGTCGTGCACACGGACGTCGCGACCGGTGCGGAGTTCGGATGCATATTCAGGGAAGCCGGTTTGTCGACGTACAACCCTGGAGCTCACGTGGAGACCGTCTTCTACTACCCTCGCGTCAGTATGTCTCTATCTCGACGTCGAGGCGCTCGAAGTCCTCGACGTTGCGCGTGAGAACCGGCTCATCAACAATGTCGGCGGTCGCTCCGATGATGACGTCACCGTCATCGACGGCGTTCCCCTCGTTCATCAGTTCGCCGGAGAGCCGTCCTGCCTTCCGCATGACGGCCGTGTCGGCAGGCTGTGTTGGCTTCGACGTCAGGACCTCCTTCACCTTCGCCTTCTCCGCCTCAGACTGGTCGGACCGCGCGATTCCGTAATAGAGCTCGAATAGAGTCATCGAGGAGATTCGCTGCTGAACGAGGTCCGTTTCCAACTCTTCTGCCTTCTCTACGGCATCCTCGTCACCGTTCATCAGGTCGATGAGGAAGTTCGTGTCGAGAAGTACTCTACGCCTCACCCAGATCGTCGGCGATACCTTCGAGTTCGTCACGACGACGCGCGCGGCGTTCTTCGACCGCGTCGCGGAGTGCATCGGCTTCCTCGTCGCTCAGGATGCCGGCGATTTCGAGGAGGGACCGCTCGCCAGCCAGCCGGAGGACGACCTCGGAGAACGTCTCGTCGTCGCGTTTGTGGGCTTTGAGGCGCTCGTACGCGTCATCCGAGAGCCGGATACTCTTCGACATATGCATACAGTTGTATGCAGACCAGCAAAGGACTTTCCCCACCCGACAGTATTCGAGTTCCCCGGCCTGAACGCGGTCCGCAATCGCCATCACGTGGGGATAGCCGGCGATTTTCGACCGACACGATTGAGCAGTATATCGAGCGAACGGAACGCGTTTAGCGGAGCGTACGGCCTTCACCCTCGGGGTCAAGCCCCGAGGCACTTGCCCTGCTCCGCCTGTAGACCACGTAGAAGTCGTGGCCGTCCGATTCGAACGCCGTCTCCAGGGCGTCGAGTTCGTCGGCCCAATCGTAGAAGGTCATACTCGCAGTGACATCCTCCCACGACGTTAGTCGTGGGCTTCCCACGCCCGTGTGCGCTGGTTTGGGAACTTACGTGTACGACCCGACACGCCGATGGGAGTGCCACGCCCCCGTTACTCCTACTCATCGTTCCACAGTGTATCCAGCCGCTGCTCGACGGCCGTGAGAACGGTCGCGTAGACATCGAGCGGATGTGTTGATGCGAGCGTGAGGTCGCTCGTCCGTTCGGCGTCGGGTGGCTCGTGGAAGTGGAGTCGCGTATTGTGGGCGTTCGGATGGCGGTCCCAGCGACACGCCCACGGGGTGCACGTGGCGTGAGTTTCACGGTAGTGCATCGAGAAATCGCCGGTGGTGAACCAGCGGACGTCGAGTCGAGCCGCAGTCACATACTCGGGATACCGATCAGCGTCGAGGTGGGCGTGGAGGAGACGTGGCTCGTGTGTCGTCGGGTCGAAAACTGTCTCAGTGACGAGTGTGGCGTCGGCGAGATGGCGTTCGAGAAGCCGGAGCACGTGGCGGTCCGGCGGCCCGGTCGTCTCCGACATCTAGGCGTTGATCAGGTGGCCGTCATTCTGTGCGAGCTGCCGAGCGAGGTCGTAGAGGCGGAGGTCGCGAATCGTCGCCTGCCAGTCGCCCACCGTCGCCATCGCGTCGTGAACTGTCTCGTGGGCGTCTTGCTCGAAGACGTCGACACGGGCGGGATCGGTCGTCCCGAAGCGCTCCTCGTAGGTCGCACGCTCCGCCTCAAGCTCCTCGACCCGCTCAATGATCTCCTCAACGGTGAGGTCGCGGGCGAGACGGCGTGCTTCTTGCCACTCGAGATATCCCTCGTCGCGTACGTATCGTGCCGGCCGACTCTCCGTGTCAGCACGAACGACACCCATCTCGGCGAGTCGATCGAGATGCTTCTTCGCGGCAGTCGCCGAACAGTCCGCGACGTCGGCGATATCGGGATACGCTGTCGGCTCCGTGATTCCGAGGACGACGTCGTAAATCCGGTCGAACGTATCCGCACCATCACGCCATTGTGTGTCCGTATCTGGTGCCGGGTCGAAGCCATCCATACGGCACACTACGCAGAGCGTACAGATATAGCTTCGCTCCTCCAAATATTTGTACGGCGGGTGGCGTTCACGTAGCCCCGCACAGAGAGTTCTACCGACCGAAAGACTTTGCGTCCAGTCACCAACGAGACAACAATGGGGCTGTACGACCGGCTTGTCGTCGAAGACGGACTCACTCTCCCAAAATTCCCCACGGGGCGACAGCCAAGCGAAATCGACTGGCAGACGAAAGATATCGGCCACCCCATCGGCCAACAGTACAAGCTGACCGTGGACGGACGGCTGTTGCGCCACGAGGAGGAGTATCGGGAGAAGACGCCTGTGGAGAAACAGTCCGAAGCGGAATCGCACGGCTTCGACTCCTGGGCCGAGTACGAGGCGTTTTGCGAGAATGCAGATCCCGGCGACCTCCTGGAACGCGGACTTGCACCAATCGCGCCGCAGTCTCAGACAGTCGCCGAGGAGTTCTGGCTAGACCACAACATGCACGGATCCTTCGAGTTCCACGGCTCACGCGACGACATCGCCGATGGCCTCTTCTGGTCATACGAAGCCCGCTTCACGCGCGGCGCCCTCGACGCGATCGTGTTCCTTGGCCGACGCGGCGATGACGAGTCTGCAGTATTCAAACCGGACGAATCCGACGTTGTTCGATTCTGAACAGGGGAATATACTTAACTCGATGCTCGTGAGTCCGCCGGGCTCAACAGCGGTGAGAAATCCTACAGTGACGAATTACTGACTGCGGATCCGACTCTCGGCGGTCATCAGGTAGAGGCTGGGACCAGACACATCCCACCATTTCCGACAGCATCATTATACAAATTGGATATTATTTAAGTGATTGATACTGTCTAGTATTTGGTCGTTGTCGGGAATCTCTGAGGTGTTGAGTGGTAGAATTGGTGTTCGTGTGGAGTCCAGGACACCCCTTTTTCGAGTTGTAAACCACTGCCTTCAGAAGCGCGAGCGCCACCAGCTTTCCCTAAGAAGGTCTGCTGTATCCTGAAAGTGAGCCTAGCCCGTCTCAATCCTCAGTTTCGATCACCCTCGATCGCCAGAGCTCAGATTCGCAGCCACAAGCGAGCTACGGGAAGTCAGACACACCACCATTTCACGTGAATCAAAGCGGTTGCGAGCAGGCGCTCCACAGAACGAATTGCCTGACCGTTAGTTTACCAGCCGACGGGAGTCAGGAGAAGAACTACGATCAGAGACACACCACTGTTTCACGTGAATCTGTGATACCTGCGAAGCGCCAAGGCACGAGCTAGAGAGCCATACGATTACGATCCTGTAGATGGAAGTCTTAGTAAGAGCTCTGGAGTGGGTTAACTAGGAGAGAACACACCACCATTTCATCTAAATATCTAACAGGAACTCGTGATGCATTGGCGTACGCGCCCACTTCCAGTCGAGGCAGCTCCCCACAAGAGGGAGATTCACATGAAACGATGGTGTGTTCGTGGACGGTGGGTCACTCGATCGGCGAACGCGACGAAATCCTCTACGAGCTCCCACGCGCACGCTCCAACGGCAACCTCGACGAGACGAAAGTCGGCGTCATCGGCATCTCGAACGACTTCAAGTTCCGCGAACAGCTCGACCCACGCGTCCAAGACACCCTCTGCGAGCGCGAACTCCAGTTCCCACCATACGACGCGACCGAACTCACGAACATCCTCGAATCGCGGGCCACCGTCGCTATCAACGACGACGCGCTCGGCGATGGCGTCGTGAATCTCTGTGCAGCACTCGCTGCACGCGACAGCGGCAGTGCGCGTCAAGCTCTCGACCTCCTCCGTCTCGCCGGCGAACTCGCCCTCAGTGAGGATGCCGAGGCAGTCCGGACCGAGCACGTCGAAGCCGCACAGACGAGACTCGAACAGGAGCGCGTCGAAGAAGGGATGCGACAGCTCACACAGCACGGCCGCCTCGCGCTCCTCGCCGTCGTCCTCGAAACGGCTAGAGAGGACACACCCGCCCGGACGAAATCCATTTACTCGGCCTACCAGACCCTCTGTGACTCGACGGACACCGACCCGCTCACACAACGTTCACTCCACAATCATCTTTCCGACCTCCGCATGCTCGGCATTCTCTCCACCAGTGAGAACCGAAGTGGAAGTCCCGGTAACTACTACAGCTATTCACTCGACGTTCCCGTCGGGAGCGCACTCACCGCGATGGACGACGTCCTCCGGCTCGAAGGCGAGATTGAGACGATTCGCTCAATCGCCGAGCAGAACGATGTCCTCTAACGAACACCTACAGCGTGTCTCGAGTAGGAATACCTCCACGCGGAGAGCGCGACTAGGACCACGGAGAAGACGTATGAGGACTCAATACACGATCTGCGCCAGTACGCGGACTGGATGATTCCCATCGACGACACGCCGTCGAGTCCGTCTGCAACGTCGACGACATCCCGTATCGGCCGGACCATCGACACCCATCGCAACGACGCCGGCGAGCGCTGCCGCACACTCGCGAACTACGGCCGTCTCGAGCGCCACGACGGCAACGACTCGCTCAGCGAGCAAGACGAAGCAGATCTTGAGGAGGAACTGAACGCATCAGAACCCGTCAAGTCGGAACTCACATTCGCAGATCGCGCCCGGGAATGCCTCTAGGCTTAGTACGCACCTCAATCCGACTAGGGTTCGGCAGTAACGGCGATATGTCGGAACGCGCCCGAGAACTGGGCCTCGCTTCAACCCGACTAGGGTTCGGCTGTAACTGCCCTTCGTCTGACTGAACCCGAGGCGTTTCATCCAGCTTCAACCCGACTAGGGTTCGTCTGTAACCATCTCTTGGTCGCGTTCAGCGGCTTCCACCCGGCTTCAACCCGACTAGGGTTCGTCTGTAACAGGCTGTATTCGTTCGCGTAGTTCGCCGCCACACGGCTTCAACCCGACTAGGGTTCGTCTGTAACACCCCCGCGAGCGTCTGCACGCGCGGCCGCATCTGGTAGATGCTTCAACCCGACTAGGGTTCGTCTGTAATCCTCCCCTACACGCGACGGCTCCCACCCGTCGCTTCAACCCGACTAGGGTTCGTCTGTAACCGGCGGGGTGGTCGGTCGCGGTCTCCTCGCGGTCCCCGCTTCAACCCGACTAGGGTTCGTCTGTAACGAGGACGACCCGACGATTCGCCGCTGTCTCGGCTACGCGCTTCAACCCGACTAGGGTTCGTCTGTAACGACGAGATAGAGCCCGAGCGCGTGTACGACCGGCTGGCTTCAACCCGACTAGGGTTCGTCTGTAACTGCTCACATCGCGCTCGATGTGTCGCAGCTCAGCGAGCTTCAACCCGACTAGGGTTCGTCTGTAACGCGGCGCTTAGGATGTGCTTCGCCGGCGCGAACGGCGGCTTCAACCCGACTAGGGTTCGTCTGTAACGCAGCTGGTGCCACGGCCGCAGTACTCGGTGCACGAGCTTCAACCCGACTAGGGTTCGTCTGTAACACGTCGCCGTCGTCGCCGTCGTCGCCGGCACCCTGGCTTCAACCCGACTAGGGTTCGTCTGTAACCAGCCTGCGGGTAGTCGAGTCGGTCATCGTCGGAGTAGCTTCAACCCGACTAGGGTTCGTCTGTAACCGCCGAGCCGGTCAGCAATCTGCGGCCACGTCTCGTGGCTTCAACCCGACTAGGGTTCGTCTGTAACTTTCGACGGTCGCGACGACGATCTCGAAGACGCTGGCTCCCGCGGGCTTCAACCCGACTAGGGTTCGTCTGTAACTGGGTCGCTTAGTGGCCAGCAGTCGGCGACGACGCTTCAACCCGACTAGGGTTCGTCTGTAACAAGAGGCGGTCGTCTGGTTCTGGTTCCGCTACGCGCTTCAACCCGACTAGGGTTCGTCTGTAACGCATCAAGTACGCCATCGAAGCGACCGAGGACTTCGCTTCAACCCGACTAGGGTTCGTCTGTAACTCGCTATCGCGAACGACGTCTCCATCCTGCTCGGTGCGCTTCAACCCGACTAGGGTTCGTCTGTAACCATGGCCAATTTGGGAGCCACAGAGGCGCTTCTCACAGTTCATCCATCAAGGTTTTCGTCGACCCTCAGTAGTCGTCGTTCCCCCGGGGGGTCGACGACGAACTGCGTTCCGACAAGGGTTCGTCATCTCGCCCCGACCTGCTGTCCGACGCCGTGCAGGCTCCCGTCGAGCCACGACGCGTACGACTGCACCGTCGCGTCAACGTGCCCCTCGGACACCCGCGTGATGCGCCCTCGAGTGCGGCCGCACGCTGGAGCGGCGCACGGCGCTCCGTCTGTGCTTGCTCGGCCGTGAGAACACGTGCCTCCAGCCCCACACCCAGGTGTCGAGACGCTCCAAGCCGGACGCGACGGCGGCGTACGCGCCATATATGGGGCGTTCGTGGTGCGCCAGGCCGTCGAGAACGCTCGCAACGTTCGGCGTCGTCTGCACGCTCCCGTCGCCCGGCGACTGCGTGTGTACAGATTGTCGCGTGCCACCCAGAATCGGTTTTATATCGTACTCCTGTGATAGTGGAGGTATGCTTCCCCATCCTCGGCTCTCGAGAGCGTCCGTCGGCCTTCTTCTTGGCCCGGTCGTGTTCGCCGGCCTCTTTCTCACGACCCCGTTCGGGCTCGCCCCGGAAGCGACCGGTGTCCTCGCAAGCACCGCGTGGGTCGTCATCTGGTGGGTGACTGAAGCCGTCCCAATTCCCGTGACGTCACTCCTCCCCATCGCCCTCTTCCCTGTGACCGGTGTGATGCCCGCGAGTACCGCGACCGCGCCATATGCGGACCCGATCGTCTTCCTCCTCCTCGGGGGCTTCCTCCTCGCACTCGCGATCGAACGCTGGAACCTCCATCATCGACTCTCACTCCTCATCATCTCCCTCGTCGGCACCAGCGCGAACGGTCTCGTCCTCGGATTCATGGCCGCGACGGCGGTCCTCTCGATGTGGATTTCGAACACAGCGACCGCGATGATGATGGTGCCAATCGGGGCGGCAGTCATCGTCGAACTCACCACGATCGGCGGCCAGCGAACACCACCGCTCGACCACGCGGACCTCGAGGAGCCGAACGAGCCACTCGACGTCGAGGGCGAACTCCTCCACCACCCCAACGACGAACCGACCGACCTTCCGAACACCTCCTTCGGACTGGCGCTCATGCTCGGCATCGCCTATGGCGCCTCAATCGGCGGTGCGGCAACACTCATCGGAAGCCCACCGAATGCAGTTCTTGCCGGCGTCGCCGAGGCAACTCTCGGCGTCGAAATCGGCTTCCTCGAGTGGATGCTCGTCGGGGTGCCGCTCGCAGCACTCTTCCTCGGCATCACGTGGATCATGCTCATCGGACTGCTCCAGCCATCGATCGAGACACGACCCGGACGCGACGACGTCATCGAGCGACAACTGGCTGCACTCGGCCCGATGACGACCGGTGAACGCCGCGTCCTAGCCGTCTTCGCGCTCGTCGCGGGTGGCTGGATCCTCCGCCCCTTCGTGCTGCAGCCCGTCTTCCCGATGCTCACCGACGCGATAATCGCAGTCATCGGCGCCGTGCTCGTGTTCCTCATTCCAGTGGACGGCGACCGCATGCTCACCTGGGAGTACACGACGCGTGTCCCGTGGGGCGTCCTGTTACTCCTCGGCGCCGGGTTCTCCATCGCCCGCGGATTCCAGGAAAGCGGGCTGGATAGCGTCGTCGCGGACGCACTCACGAACCTCGGAATTACGGGCCTTACGGGCATGATCCTCCTCGTCGCAACGGTCGTCATCCTGCTGACGAACGTCACGTCCAACACCGCAACCGCCTCCCTCTTCATGCCGATCACGCTGAGTATCGGGCTCGCCATCGGCGTGACACCACTAACGCTGATGGCAACCGCCGCCTTCGCCGCCACGTTCGCCTTCATGCTCCCGGTCGCGACCGCACCCAACGCAATCGTGTTCGGCAGCGGCTACATGACAATTCCCCAGATGGCGAAAGTCGGGGCCGCCCTCACCATCCCCGCAATCCTCGTCATCTCGGCGATCGCAATCTGGTGGATCCCAATCGTCTGGACGTAAGCCCAAGCACTCACCGAACTCCGCGAAGCCAACCACAAAAACGAGCATCAGCCCAGCACCGACACAATCCGCGAGTCCATCCATGACGCCGGCGACGTCCCGCCGCGGTCATCGGGGCGCATCGACATCCACCACAACGACGCCGGCGAACGCTGTCGGACACTCACACAATACGGCCTCCTTGCGCGCCACGACGACGACTCACTCAGCGAGCAGCGGAAGCGTACCTTGCGGAGGAGCTAGACGCGCCAGAACTCGTAGAGTAAGCTCGTACACGGTAAGTCACGCTCAGGAAATATGCGTATAGGGATTGGTGAGCGAACAGGTGAGCCGGTGTGCACACGGCACGGTACTCGGCGTCCTCGTCGTCGCAGAGCACGTCGAAGTCACGGTCGCTCGTGAGGAGGACGCCTGCGTCTGCCGCGCGCACCAGCGCGATGTAGAGGACGGACTGATTAGCAAACAACCCCCAGAATAGGACACATATCTGTTCCAATAACGTATATGTGTCTTAGGGGTGTGCGGCACTATAATGACTGACGAACCGGAGGGCCCTGACGAGTACCCGACTGGTGACGAGTTACCGGACGAAGATCTCTCACCGGAGGACATCACTCCGTTCAGCACGGATACTACTGAGTTCGACGACATCAACGACCTCGCTACTACGGAGTGGAAGAAGTCGACGACGGCGGATGAACGAGTGCGAACCGTAGTGAAGCGAACTGCCTCTCCGAAAACGGTGCGTGAAATCGCAGAGACCGCTGCTGTTTCGGAGACAAAGGCACGGAACGCACTCAAATCCCTCGTCGAGGAAGGAGTTGCCCGAGTTGAGCAGACCGAATCCGGGGCGGCGTACCAGCGCGACCCGGACCGATACTTGATCGAGCAGATTCACGAGTTGTCAATGACTGACGGACTTGTTGATCGGATTCAGGCCGCGAAGGCTGAAGTGGCCGAGTACCGAGAGCAGTACGACACTGACTCGCCAGAAGAACTGCTGGTCTCAGACCGGAGTCTGACCGACGAGGAATTAACAGATGTGTCACACTGGCGGACGACAGTCCGCGATCTAGAGTACCTCCGAGCAGCGTACCGGATTCGGCAGGCGAAGGAGAACACCGCTTCGTCCGGAGTCCCCACACGAGACAGTGATTCAAGCCACGCGTCCACTCAATAATGGTGATGGGGAACGGGTCCGCGCTTGACCCAGACGCAATTCTGGCGAGCGTGAATACCGCTGCGGACCAACTCGGGAACGGATTCCTACGGGCACGGTACAAGAACACCCGACACGGCACATACGAAGAGGAGCCCTTCAGACCGCGAAGGGCAAGAATCACAGTACGACCGGGGATTCACCAGCAGGCTGGCTACTTCGACATCCAGTGGTGGGCGAACGGCGATTACAAGTATCACTACCAGGAACGAGGATTGGAATTCCGATTCGGCTGCGAGAACACGGACAACCCAGTATATCACTTCCATCCGCCGAACGATCTACGTAGACACGAGGAATCGTGTATCGCACCCAATCACCCACCCGAACGAGTGACTCGCGCCGTCCTTGCAACGTGGTGGGCCGCAGTAAAAAAGGGGACGAAACACTGCTGAACACGCAGGACAGCCTTCCATAGGTGGTGTGTGCGGTCCACATCCCTCGGTGGCCACCGAGGTGAGATGTGGTGGAACCCGTGTTTTGTGTCCGGGTGAGGCGTGTTCGAAGTGTTTGGGTTCCCGGCCAGCCATCGCCGGCGGTTGGGTCGCCTCACGTCCGATTCACACCTGCCGTGAACGGCGGGATTCGCTCCTCAATGGAGATAGCCTATTTTGAAATAGCCTATTCTTAGTTAGTCTATTCAGAAGTATTATACGCTGAACAGGCGCAATACCACGGCCTTCAGGCCGTGGATACGCGCCGTCACTTAATGCCACGTTCTACCGCCTACAGCATTGGCCGGATATTCCACCCCCAAACACATCCTTTAATAGTCTCTCTTCCATAACTAGTTATGAACACAGTACGATGCTGGAGACAACCCGCACGTACGTCGCACGTATCACGAACCACAGGCAGGTTCGTGACGACCTCGACCAGTGTGGGTTCTCCGCATCCAAACTGTGGAACGTCGGCCGCTACTACATCCAAGAACGGTGGGATGAAGACGGGGAGATCCCCGCCGAAGCCGAACTGAAGTCGGAGTTGAAAGACCATGAACGCTATAGTGACCTCCATTCGCAGTCAAGTCAGCGAGTTCTCGAAGAACTTGCTGAGGCGTTCACCGGCTGGTACAACTCCGATGACGGTAACAACCCACCGGGCTACCGGAAACGTGGTGACCGACACCCGCGCTCGACCGTGACGTGGAAGAAGCGCGCCATCAAGCACGACGACAAGCACGGTCACCTTCGCCTCTCGAAAGGCTTCAACCTGAAAGAGAGTCGGTCTGACTTCATCCTCGCTGAATACGAAACTCGCCCCGACGTAGAAGTCGAGAACATCCAGCAGGTGCGTGCCGTCTGGAACGGTGAGGAGTGGGAGCTCCATCTCGTCTGCAAGAAGCAGATTCCTGTCGAGGACGCACCCGGCGACAACACGGCGGGTATCGACCTCGGCATCAGCAACTATCTCGCCATCGACTACGAGGACGGCCCCTCGGAGTTGTATCCAGGGAATACGCTGAAAGAGGACAAACACTACTTCACCCGCGCAGAGTATCAGACCGAAGGCAAGAACGGGCCATCCAAGCGTGCGCTGAAGGCTCGGCAGAGACTCTCTCGACGCACAGACCACTTCCTCCACACCCTCAGCAAGCACATCGTTGAGCGGTGTGTCGAAGAAGGCGTGGAGACGATTGCGGTTGGCGACCTCAGCGACATCCGCGAGGATGAAACCGGCGACTCGCGGAACTGGGGAGCGTCGGGGAACAAGAAACTCCACGGATGGGAGTTCGACCGCTTCACTCGACTTCTCGAATACAAGGCCGAGGAACACGGGATTCTCGTTGACCGTGTGGACGAGGAAAACACGAGCAAGACGTGTTCGTGTTGCGGGCAGATTCGAGATGCAAACCGCGTGGAGCGCGGTCTGTACGTCTGTGAGTCGTGTGAGACGACGATGAACGCGGACGTGAACGGTGCGGTGAATATCCGGCGAAAGATAACTCAGAGTCCCCCGACGGGGGATATGAGTAACGGCTGGTTGGCACAGCCCGGAGTCTTCCTGTTCAACCGCGAAAGCGGACGGGTCACACCGAGAGCACAGGGAGTCTGCAAACCCTAATATCCCAACACTTGGGATTCCTCCGCCTTCAGGCGGAGGAGGATGTCAAGTACATGGACGAGTATACAAATATACGAGAATGAGTCAGACCGAACCGCGCTCCGACCGGGAGACGAAGAAGAGCCTCCGCTTCGACCATCCGAGCGGGATTCTTCGCCTCACCCAGCACGACGCCGTCCCCGTACTCCTCGACGCCGTCCTTGACCTCCCGCCCGGACGCGAGTTCAACAAGTCCGAGTTCGCGGACCACGCGGGCGTCACCCGCCAGACTGTCGCGAACTACACCGACCTCTTCCTCGAGATGGAGGTCTTCGAAACTGTGCCGAACACAACGCCCCAGCGCTACCGCGTCGCCGATAGCGACGTCGTCCGCGAACTATACGAGTTCAACAGCGCCCTGAACACCGCCGGCGAGTAGTCGTTTTGACGACCCGGTCTCGTCTCGTTCGTCACCCAGATCTTCGTGAGACGAGCGTACCAGCGTAGATGACGCTTACGGCGTTTCGAGAGTCGAAGCCCACTGCCAGCGGTCATGAGACGCAGTCTCATGAGCCACCCAGAACCTCCGGTTCTGGTGACGACGACTGACTGGTATTTCCACCGTATGGGAAATCCCGCCGTTTACGTCGAGAAGGGGGTCACCCAGCAGCCCAATGGTGCGGGTCTCGGTAGCGGGATACTTTCCGGATGCCGGGAGAATGCGAGAGATATGGCCGACATGCAGTCACCGCTCAGGAAGCTGGAACTGTTCTTCAGTGGGGCCACTGTGGTTTCAGCCGCCCTTCTCTTGGGCTACCTCGTACTCGGACCGGCCTCGACGAACGCGATCGTGCTCGGCGTGGGAATCTGTCTCCTTACGCTCGTCGTCGCCCTCGGTGCGTGGGACGAGACGCGCGCACGTCGGGTAGCGGCGTGGCCTGCCACGCTTCTCCTCCTCGTCCTCGGATTCGTCGGCATCGCGATCGGCCCACAAATTCTCGTCGTCGCCGCGTTCGCCGTCGTGGCGTCGCTCGCAATGACCGTTCGTGATTACCACTGATTGCGGCATCCGCGACGCCGACGTTGAAACCGTCTGGGACTAGGAACCGACGTCCAAGAAACCCACACCACCACCTTACGGCTCAACGGCATGGGTGGTTCGTGGCGGCGACCATAATGGACAGCCCGATTTCTGTTAGTGCCTACGGAATTCAACAGTACTGGTTGGTTCTGTTCGTAGCCACGAGCAGAACACGGGGAGTCAGACACACTACTATTTCAAGTGAATTGACGAGTCAAGGGAGAGGTCGCAATCGAAGGGTCCACGAACACGAATTTCTGAGTCTCGTGTGTTAGCTGGCCGTAATCTGGAGAACTGCGCCCAGAGACACACCACCATTTCAAGTGAATTTTAGCCTTCAATAGCTGATCTCGGCTAGTCATTGACGGTAGAATGTGGATGAGTTGTCGGATTCATCCCGCGTTGACGAGACGCTTCGCGTCTCGTTCGCACATCAGAACACTCCGCGTTCCGAGGACGCCTAAAGGCGCGGGTATTCTCCTTGGTTCTGTATAAGCGACAGGCAGTGTTGATTAGTAAAATCAGAATTAGTAAAATCTAGATTTAGATAGCCGGAGTGCTTTTGGTGGTGTCCCGTATAGGACGAATATGCCTTCGACACAGTTCGTCAACCGGAACGACGAACTCGACCTACTGCGCTCACGCTTCGACCAAGACGACGCCGACCTCGTCGTCATCTACGGGCGCCGACGCCTCGGGAAGAGCGCCCTCGTCCGCGAGGCAATCGCGGACCGTGACGACGACGTCTACTGGCAAGCCACCGAGGAAACATCCGACGCCCAACTCGAGAACTTCGTCGACACCGCGAGTGAGACCTATCCACTACTCGAAGATATTCAGCGGGACTGGGAAGCCCTACTCCGTGCGCTGGGACGCGAAGACGCCGTCATCATTCTCGACGAATTCCCCTACCTCGTGGAGTCGGACGACGCGCTTCCGTCGAAAATCCAGCGCGTGTGGGACCTCCACCTCAAGGAGACTGGCGCGACGCTCGTCCTCGTCGGATCGTCGATCAGTATCATGGAGGAGAAGGTGTTGTCCGGTGGGAGCCCCCTCTACGGACGTCGGACAGCGACAATCGACCTCCCGCCGCTCGCTCTCGACGACGCCCAAGAACTCTATCCAACCGAGGACCCCGATGGTATCATTCAGTCCTGGGGCGTCTTCGGAGGGACGCCGTACTACCTCCGCGCACTCGACGATGATGCAGCATTCGCGGAGAACATCCAGCGTCACGTCCTCTCGGAACACGGTGTCCTCCACAACGAGCCCGAGTTCCTCCTCCGGACTGAGTTCGGAATTCACGAACCACAGACCTACTACACCATTCTCCGGGCGATCGCAACAGGACGACGCGCGGCGAACGAAATCGCGGACTTCGCGGGCGTCGACTCGAACGCCCTCGGCACGTACCTTTCGAAGCTCCGTCGCCTCCGTCTCGTCGAACGAGACATCCCCGTGACAGCGAACCCGAACTCGACGCGAAAGAGTCGCTATCGGCTGAAGGAGCCGCTCTTCCGGTTCTGGTTCCGGTACGTCTACGGGAACGAGGGGGAAATCGTACAGCTCGGCGACGCCGCCTACGACGAACTCGTCGCTCCCTCGTTCACGGACTACATGGGCCCGATGTTCGAACTCGTCTGCCAGAACGCCCTCCCCGACCTCGTCCCGAAGACGTATCGCGGAATCGGCTACTGGTGGTACAGGCAACACGAGCTCGACGTCGTCGGCCTCGCGAGCGACGGCACGCTCGTCGCCGGCGAATGCAAATATACCGCGCGCGAGATGCACGAAGGCGACCTCGCAGACCTCGAACGGAGCGCCACACAGGTCGACTGGACGCCACCCGGAGGCGGCGAGCCTAACTACCACTACTGTTGCTTCTGTCGCTCCGGCTTCTCCGACGGGTTGCGCCAGACCGCCGATGAGCGTGATGACGTCTCACTGTTCACACCCGCAGATATCGTGTGACATCCTCCTCGCCGTAAACGGCGAGGCTTCCCACACATGGGGAATACCAGTCAGTCGTCGTCACCAGAACCGGAGGTTCTGGTTGGCTGCACGAGACCGTCGGTCTCGTGAACGCTGGTAGAGGGTTCCGACTCTTCGTAGGCCGTGAGCGCCATCTGCGCTGGGACGCTCGTCTCGGTCGGAGTCGTGGCGGTGTCACTACCGCTCCCATCCCGAGGTGAGTCATCGCGTCCGGCCTTGTCAAGCGGGACGCTCTCTCCCCACGGGTCAACCCGTCGTGCAATATTCGCGGAAGCATTGATGTCGGCCTGAAACGTCGAAACGTGGCAGTCCTCGTGCGGACACCGGAACTCTGCCTGCGAGTCCCGCCGACCGATACGCTGACACGAGTGGCACGTCTGCGAGGTGTACGCCGGATTCACGTACTCAACCGGGATTCCTGCCTCCGTCGCCTTGTCCTTGATGCGCCCTTGCAGTTGGGCGAACGCCCACGAGTGAAGCCGACGGTTCATGTACTTCCCGTAGTCGAGATGTTCCCGAATGTACGTCAGATTCTCCATCACCAACACCGGGTTCTCAAACTGCTTGGCGTACTCGACGGCCTGTCGAGACGCCTTCTCCACGATGTCGGTGAGTACGTTCTGGTAGTGCGAGAAGCGGTCTTCAATCCGCCACTCAGATGCGTCACGCTCTTGGAGGCGTTTCAGGGTCGTATGCATCTCTTTGCGGAGATGCTTCGCTCTGCGTCCGCTACACACGAACGGGTCAGTCGGAGAACCGTCCTTGAGGGCACAGCCCGTGATGAGGGCGGTTTCTCCGATGTCTAAGCCGATGTGCGTGGCGTCACCGTCCGTCGCTGGGTCTTCGACCGGGTACTCGACGGTGACGTGTAGTACCCAGTTCTTCCGGTGCTGTTGAAGCCGTATCTCGCCCGCCTTCGCGTCCTCCGAGACGAGGTCGTGCCAGAGGTCTTCCTGTTCGGGGTTGATGCGGAGCGGTATCCAGAAGTTTGTCCCCCTACCGGGGCGAGGAACCCACCACGTAAACTCGTACTCGCGTTCCTCCGAGTGGTCAAACTTCGCGGCTTGGTTTGTGAGCCGTATCGGGTGTTCGTCGTCCAACTCCTTGGCGTTGTACGTCTTGCGGAGTTTCGGGACGTAGTTGCAGAGCGCAGCCTTCGCCTGATACGGCAGGTCGTAGGGTGTCACGATGTCGCTGACCGCCGACATCGTACTTGCCCCGGAGTCGAACGCCTCTTTCAGACCGTCACGGTACGTTTCAAGCAGGTCGTTGAGTTTCGCCTGCTTGTGAGTCGTCGGCGGGGCGAACGTCGCCTGCAACGTCTTCGTGACGGTCGTAGACACGCTACTGGTCCTCCACGTACTCCATCAGCACGTCGATGCTCACTTGGCCGGTGGTGGCGAGGAAGTACCCCGGTTGCCAGAACGCCTCGTCAAGCGCCTGCCGAACCTCGGGGTTCTCGTCACGGATTTTGCGGGACGTGACGCCTTTGAGTGAGTTGATGAACTTGGTGAGGTCGGTCGTTGGCTTCGCCGTGAAGAGGATGTGAACGTGGTCGCTTCCGCCGTTGACGTTCTGGATGGTCACGCCGAAGTCCTCGGAGATGTCGCTGGCAATCTCACCGATACGTTTGGCCATCTCGTCGGTGAGGAGGTCCGCGCGGTACTTTGTAACGGTCACAAAGTGATATTGGAGCGCGTAGACCGTGTTCGACCCGGTTTCGAGGTTGTACTTCATTTGGCCGTACCAATTTCTATATACCCAATTCTAATAAGGGTTTGCAGTCGTGGGGTATTCGGCCTGCAACCGACGGTGGAACGTGAGGGAGTTGTCGGCTTCACGCCCGCCATGAACGGCGGGATTCTCGCCTTGAAAAAAGATAGATCCCTTGATCGTCCGGAAGAATCCGTGTCGAGAGCGGGGTGTGTGGACAGGGGGACTCCTCGAAGCAAGGGATGACGTGCTGGCGCGCCAGATCTGTCGTGTTCGGCGTCGTCTGGCCGTCGACGTCCACGCACACACGCGATTTCTCCGCCGACTGTCTGTTCCATGGATGGGGTGCAACCGAGTGACGGCGTAGATCTCTGGAGAATCGGGCCGCTTGACTCGTCACCCACCGAGAACGATTCGGGCGTGCCAGTGACGACGCCGACTGAGTCTCGACGGCGTTGATAGTGACGGCACCGGACGCTTCAACCCGACTAGGGTTCGTCTGTAACTGTCGGCCAATTCGGCGGCACCGTGATTCTCGTCTGGCTTCAACTCGACTAGGGTTCGTCTGTAACCTTCGTGGACGGCCGACGGGCTCCAGGAGACGTCGTGCTTCAACCCGACTAGGGTTCGTCTGTAACCAGACCGGACGCCAGCAGCGCGTCGTCGCTGACCTCGCTTCAACCCGACTAGGGTTCGTCTGTAACTGAGGCCGACCTTCGAGAGCGCCGTCCCCGACCGGCTTCAACCCGACTAGGGTTCGTCTGTAACCATCGTGCTCGCCGACGCCGCGCCGAGTGGGAGCTGGGCTTCAACCCGACTAGGGTTCGTCTGTAACACGCCTCCGAGGAGCTTACCGAGGAGACCCTCGATGCTTCAACCCGACTAGGGTTCGTCTGTAACGTGGACTGACTCCGTCTCGGCCAATCTGAAGGTCTCGCTTCAACCCGACTAGGGTTCGTCTGTAACACGTCTACGACCAGGAGCCCGCGAACGCCTCCAGCCCGCTTCAACCCGACTAGGGTTCGTCTGTAACAACTATACTCATCTCGATGGTCAACCGCGCCACACGCTTCAACCCGACTAGGGTTCGTCTGTAACCCTCAAAAGGGACTGTGTTTCCCTTCGGGAAGTCCTTGCTTCAACCCGACTAGGGTTCGTCTGTAACTCGGTCGCTGACGGTCGCGTGGGACGACCACTCCGAGCTTCAACCCGACTAGGGTTCGTCTGTAACCAACAGTGCAGTCGTCATTGACGGCAATCCGGGGTTCGGCTTCAACCCGACTAGGGTTCGTCTGTAACGACTCGAAGGCCTCCCGCTCGCCGTCGGACAAGCGTGCTTCAACCCGACTAGGGTTCGTCTGTAACCATGGCCAATTTGGGGGCCACAGAGGCGCTTCTCACAGTTCACCCATCAAGGTTTCCGTCGACCCTCAATAGTCGTCGTACCCCCCGGGGGTCGACGACGAACTGCACTCGTACGAGCGGTTCGTCAAGGCTCTGGACCCGTGTCCTCGGCGTACCGTTCGACAACTCGCCAGAAACAGTCGAGACGTGGAGCGCAGCGGACCTCGCCGACCTCCGGCGGAAGCAGGCCCGCCAGTCTACGCAAAAACCGCGGCTAGCGAGTCGCACAAGTCGAGGCTATGCCGCCTACCCAGTGTCGTCTCGTCCATCTCGACGTCGATCATGCTTCCGTCACCGATATTGAGGTCATCGCGGAACGTTCCGAGGTGGCCGTCCGCTTCCTCACGGTGGTCCGTCGCCTCGGACAGGCAGACCCCCCTATGTCGGGAGCGAACGACGGTGGACTCCGGTCCGACCAACAGGAGGAGCGCGGCGCCGAGCGCCAGAATGAGGAGACCGATGAACGCGACGACGACGAAGCGGAGACGTGCTTCACTCGCGCCGGCTTCGACGCGCGCGTCTGGCTCGACCTCGCGGTAGGCGTCATCGAGTACGCCTTCCTCGACGTCTGGAACGAAAACGACACCGGGTGCTTACACCGTCGTAATACCCCACGAAGCCACAGCGTAACCACGACGCCGCCACAAAACCGGCAGAGACCGCCGAGACGACCGCCGAGACTGAACGCACCCACCAGTAGCCGACCCGGGCAGACACCGCGATTCGTCGACGTCAAGAGACGTCGTCGCGTCCTGTGGTTACGGCATTCCTTGTGGGCGCATTACGACGGCGTAACGCTGCGTTCCTCGACGCCGTCGAGATACGCCGCCCACTCCTCCTTATCCGCACGCAACTGCAGGCGGTTGTCAGTTGTTGCAAATACGATTTCTTTATTCAGTCGTCGACGTGATTTTTCCGTGCCGATTCCTTCGTCTCGAATGAGTTATCTCACCCGGAGACCTCCGTCTTTACCTCTGATTTCTGATACTGGTCCGACCGGAGGTTCGACGGGCTTCACTCGCAGTTCACCGAAGCCGTACTTCGAGTGACTACCGACCCGGAGGATGCCGCTCTTCGCGGTCTCCACTGGGCGGTCACCCTCGTAGGCGACCACTTGCCCGTGGTCTACGGTCTGGAGCTTGTACACCTCCCGCTGTTCCAGTACCTTCTCCTCGCGTTCACGGAGCTCGCGGCGGTCCTCCTTCCACCACCACGGGACGTCTTGGTCGTGAGCGTTCGGGTACTCCGACTCCAGAACGAACGGCGTCACGAGTTCGAGGATGAACGCCTCACCGTCTTCGAGGCGCGAGTAGTCCAGTGCCTCCAGGTCTACGATCTGCGTGTCTTTCAGCCGCGTGATGCCGTAGCCGTAGTTGCGCTTGCCGCCGAACTGGAGACCGTTCAGGGCGCTCTCGTCGAGCGGGAGGACGTCGTCCCGGTCGGCGTGGAGGTACGCGTTGATGTACCACTTCGTCGTCTGCTGCTGTTTCCGTGCGCCGTCGGGCCTGCCCATGATCGTCTCGTGGGAGAGTGCCGGGTGGCCGCTCTGGACGCGGATGTCGTGCGTGTTCAGCGCGTCTCGCGGCCGGGAGTCGAGAAGCCACGAGTGCGACGCCTGCCGCATCAAGAACAGGTCGTCGTAGCTCTCCACGTCCGGGAGGCCGCTTCCGAGGTACGGCCGGATGCCGCTCTGCGAGTGCTCCTCCGGGAACGTCCCGAACTGGCCGGGCACGAAGACGCCGTGACTCGCGTTCAGGTGGCGGTGGACGTCGTGTGGGAGCTGCTGACCGAGCGCGTGCATGATGGCGTTCCCCGAGACGTAGTACGGGTGCCCGATGTAGTCCATCTCCAGTTCCCAATGGACTTGCTGGATGCGCGTCATCGGTCGAACGCCTCCCGGAAGTCCTCGATGTACTGGAGCGCGGTGGACCACGCGCCAATCCGGCGAAGATTCGCGTCGAGAACCATGTCGTACTTGTCGTGAACGGCATCGAGCGGGTGTGCAGTCAGCCGGTTCCACGCCGAAGCCCACGACCGCCACGGCCGACTCCCGAGGTGGGAAGACGGTTGCCCGTCCGCGCTCTCGTCGATGCGAAGCGCGAAGTTCTCTCCCGCGTAGACCGTCCGATGGGGCACGGTCTCCCCAGCGCGGTCCACCACCAAGAGAAGATCGGCGAACTCGTGGCCGTCACGGTAGTTGTCGAGTAGGGCCACCACGAGTAGCGTGTGGTACTTCAGACTCGTGTACGGGTAGTAGACGCTCTCGTTGAACGCTGAGACGACGTCGCTCTCCAGCCACTCCCGATGCATAGCCACCGGGTCGTCTTCGGTCAGGAGGTTACGGATCCCGTTCTCAACTCCGCGTCTCGTGAACGTGTCGGGGTCGTACCGACTTTTGCCTTCAATAAGCGAGAGACGATAGGGCGTTTCATGAGTCTCGACAGTCTGAGAGGGCTTCCCATCGGGACGACTCAGCGCTGATGCATCCCCGTCTGCCCCATGGGGGACTGTCTGGTTCACGGGAACTCCGGCGAACGTTTCTGTGGCAGCTTTGTGGGGCTGGCCGTTCATCTTGTGGGCATCGTGCCGATAGCAGTCGATGAGCATGCGCTCGCGTGACGCGGTCATCTACTGCTCCCTCTCAATGCGCTCTTCTAGTGCTGCCACGAACGCCGGGAGATACTCGCCGCTCCACTGTTCGTCCTTCTCGGCCATCTTCTCCGTACTCTTCTTCCCACGATCAAAGACGCGAGTCAGTTCCCGCTCATCGTAGAGTGGATTGATAAGCGCACAATCGACGATGCCCGCGCCGAAATTCCGTGCCCCGCCAAGTTGGTGCATGAAATCAGTCTTGTGTGCATCAAGGAAATCAATACTCTCAGTTAGAAGGCCAATGAATTCGGGCTTCGTCTCACGGAAGGAGAGATGCCACGCGCCATCAAGGTTGGCGACAGCGTCAAGTTCTGTATTACGAAGGGGCTCCCTGTTGTCTTCGCGATTACGGGAGACAATGGTCCGAGTGAGGCGACGATAGTGTCCCTCAGCCTGCCCACGCGTGTAGTCAACACTGGAGCGGACGGGACTGAACTTAACTGGGCGGCGCATCACTTTACCGGGGATGCCACCGAAGCCACCAAAGAGCTCGAAGATTACACAGCCGTCGTCTTCTTTCGGTACCTCAGTACACGACCCCTTCTTGTGGTAGCCGTTGTCGAGGTCGCGCCCGTAGATCTCGTCCTTCATGAAGTTCGCGTTGGCCTCGCCGGGATGGCAAGCAGTTCCGTTGAGTTCGTGAATGACGTTCTCCATCCCGTGCCGGAGCCAGCCGGAAAGCGGGAAAGCGGGAATGATGCCACCAATCTGATTCTGTGGATCGTCTGCCTCGTAGTTCCCGCTTGACGCGTGGTGTCGGTCGGTCAAGATACTGTCGCCGATGACGAGTAAGTCCGTCTCGATTCGGACGTACACGTCACGGAAGTCCAACTCAGAGAACACATCATCCGTCATCAGACATCCCTCTGAGCTAAGAATACCCGGCAATCATGCACCTCAATCCGCTCCGGAAGTCCCACAGCCCTACAGACAGGGCATTCCGCTAACTGTGGACCCAGGCTCGTTCGTTCATCACGCTGTTCGACAGACTCTTGCTGTGTACGGTCTGATTGCTTCATGCTTCGGTTGGTTGCCGGAGCACGGGGTCGGTGTGCCAGCACCGGCCTCACCTTCTCTGAGGCGTCCCGCACTCAATGAGACATACACTTCACTACTATATAAACTTACCATATTTAGTAATAGCGTAGGTGAGATACGTCCGTACTACCGTATAAAGTAACACATCGGAGGCTGAAGGACACGCTATGTCCCACGGTCGCGCACTATTGACCGAACGCGAACGCGAAGCTATTGCCGGTGAAGCATCGGACTCATACCGTCTCAAAACACGCTCTTACTTCCGTGACCGACTTGATGAACTTGAGGACGACATTGACGTTTTAGCTGAGCACGATCCCGAATTACTCGACGAGCTCCGCGAAGTCGTCTGCAGAGACGAATAACCCCCATCAATGACGCGATCCTCGAGCACGTCCGCGACGCCGGCAAGTGCTGCCGTACGCTCGCGAATACGGCCTTCTTGAGGCCACAACGACGGCTACTACCTGCTCAGTGAGTAAAGCGAAGCAGATTTCGAGGCAGAATTCGACGCCTCAGAATTCGCGGAATAGACCATCACGCGCGGCAGATTACGTTCGGAAATGTCATTAGTCTTAGTACGCACCTCAACCCGACTAGAGTTCGTTTCCATTTCGCCGTTCTCGGCACGGCAACACGCTCTTCCCGAGGGAGTCGACTCGTCAGCTTCGCCGCATGAGCCAGCACTCCCCGCACCGTGTTCGCGTTCACGTCCTCAACGTCCGCGTCTTCCTCAAGGATGGTGCGGACGTCGTGACTGTCCAGCGCGAGCTGGTCCGGCACCGGTCGCGCGACGCCCGAATGGCTGAAAGACGGGGGCACGGCGCTCGTTGCCAGAGAATATACCCAGTCAATTCTCCATATGTACAGAGTCGTAGTAACAGAGTATTTGTAACCAAGACACCAATGGCATGGTAGATGAGGACTTTGATCGTTACCCCTGACTACCCACCACCGCCAGGTGGGATACAGACGCTAACCCGTAACTTAGAACGCGGATTACGAGCGATCGGAGACGATGTGAAGGTGGTTCACTGCGATCCAGATAGCGGACTGTCTCCCAGTCACTTTGTCCCAAGAGTATTGATTAGGAATCTACGTGACGTCCCACAGTGGCCCTATTTTAATAGGGTATATTCAGAGACTCAAGCGGCCATTCAAGAGTTTGATCCGGACGTAGTTCATGCAACCCATATTGTCTGCTGGCCCGCGCTTCACGCTGCCAATAATCACAATATTCCATCAGTTGTCTCAGCTCATGCCCTGGAGCTATCTTCCACGCGACTCGCTAGGGACGCACTTTCAAAATCCACTCAAGTTCATGCAGTGAGTCCATTTACAGAGGAGTTAACACAAAAATCATCGGACATTAATGATATTAACTCGTATGTTGTGCCACCATCGATCGATGTACCGGAAAAAATTCCGCCATTGATTTCTGATGGACCAGTGTTCACGATATCCCGCCTTGTTTCTCGGAAGAACATTAATACCCTGATAGATGCTTGGAATATGATTCCGGATGATATTCAGAGAAGGCATGGGTTAATTATTGCAGGAGATGGGCCAGAGCGTGAAGAAATTGAATTATTATCTGAAGGGAACAAGACGATTAGCGTTCTTGGGCGTATTAGCGATGACCGGAAGTCCAAGCTGCTTCGCCGATCCTCTATATTTGCTTTAACGCCAATACAAGATGGGTTTGACGTTGAAGGGTTTGGCATCGTATACATAGAAGCACAGGCTAATGGTACACCTGTTCTTGGCTCAGGGACTGGAGGTATACCATCTGCAGTAGGGGATGCTGGTTGTCTTGTAAACGAGCCACAAAACCCCACAATCATTTCCGAGAAACTAGAAAAGATGTTAGTTAACGAGGGGTTGCGAGAGCGTTGTTACCTAGCCATCAGAGAGCGTATTGAAGACTTTAGCCTAGCAACCGTCGCACAACAACATCACAAAAAATACAACGACCTCCAATAACCATATTGTAAAATAGTGGTAGGGTTGTAACAGACGGCCCTCTATACTGTATATATAAGCTCTGTCTTATGTGATATATAAAATGATACGAAGAGACCTACTTTGGAGCCGATCACCTCTGGTGGAAAGTAGTTGAGCCAGAATCTAATTCAGTAGCTCTTGCCCTTTTTCGAGCTACTGAAAATACAACAGATAGCTATATCGTGAAGTTAAATTACTGTGCGACAGATTCCCGATATAAGATGGCTTCACTCCTACGGTCGGTTTTCTCGATCTTTTCTGGTAGATTCACCACGACGTTAATTGGGGCAGTTTTTACACCAATTCTTGTCCGGCTATTATCTCAGCAGGAATATGGCTTATTCGCTGGCATAATGGCAGGTGTTACGATCTACGCTACTATCTCCAAGGGAGGGTTATTTGACGCGACGAGGAAGACAGTTGCTCAGTATGACGAGAATAATGTATTGGGGGCGGTTACGGGCTCGTTCACGCTTTCAATCCTATATGGAATCATGGCTTCTGCGCTCATTATTATATCATTACTAATTGGTATCATACCAGACATATATATTGACTATATACCAGTATTGATTTTGTCTATAATATCGGGGAATTTATTCTCCGTGTCTAAGGGATATTTCTATGGTAGACAGAAAGAGCACATCGGTGAGCTACTGAACGTTCTCCGGATCGGTACTTATTCTGTATCAGCAATTATCCTAGCTGTACTTGGATTTGGCCTCATGGGTGTTTTCGCGGGATATACACTTTCATTCATAGTATCCTGCGTTGTTGGGATTCTACTATTAATCTCCTATAGGAGGGAGTCCCTACGAAGTACCAGACCGTCATTAGAGGACATATCAACTATTTCAACATATGGAGGGTACCAGTTAATTGGTGGATTGAGCGCCCTCCTATTGTATAAGACAGATATATTGCTTGTGCAGTTCTTTCGAGGACAGGGTGCCACTGCCCTGTATCAAAGTGCGATTATCCCGGCTGAGATGATCTGGGTTGTGCCAGCAGCTATTCAGGCTGCATTCTTACAAAGTGCTGCAAGTGATTGGGCAGCGGATAACATCAAATCAATAAATAATAGTATAAAGGCCGGGACAAAATATTGCATTTTATCTCTGTCACTTTTCGGTTTCGGACTATTCACACTCTCTCCCTCATTTGTCACGCTCTATTTCGGCCCTGAATACGCAGATTCGGCTACAGCACTCCAGATTCTTATTCTGGGGACATTCGTTATGGGTATAACTCGCCCTATAAATGCGGTGCTACAAGCAACAGGGTGGGTTAGACATACTGAGATCGCCGCCGCAATCATATTAGGGTCAAATATAATATTTAATTTGCTCCTGATACCAAGGTATGGAATTATGGGTGCAGCAGTTGGTACGAGTCTGTCATATATCTTCATGTTTGTAGTGAAGATTTATCTGTGGAGAATATCTACATTTGATGTTCTATCTGGGTGGTGGTGGAGTAGAATATTCTCCGTACAACTCGCGTATTTTATGACATTCTATTTTATAGTTTCCTCAGTATCATTATCGCCGGCATTAAGTATAGCGGTATTCCCACCGGTCGGGCTGGCTATATTCATGATATTCAATATATCCGCAGGATATATTCCTTTATCCCAAGTGAGGAGCCTAGTAGCGAGACGGTAGATTACTAGACTATCTATACCCCAGCATCTCTAAGTTCTCTTTTACTGTCTCCTCATCATACTCTGCTAACGAGTATTCATCCGGGGATAATGTCTGCTCATCTACAGCGGACGTCTCAATCCACGGAACTTGCTTCATCGAAGGGTGCTTCACTCTCATAGTATGATCCCATAAACCATCTTCACCCAGAGCCTGGCCATGGTCGCTGGATATGACTACTTTTGGTGCATCAATATTTTCTAAGAGTAGCTTAACTTCTTCAAGAACGTATTTCAGATTGGATATAAACTCCAACCTGAGCTCCTCTTCAGATATCTCCCCATTAAAATGCCTAATATATGGTTCGTACCCCAGAGAGTCCTGCTTAACTAAGAACTCCTCCCTGCTCTCCTTTCTTTTTATGAATGGTTTATGGGGCTGCATATAATGAACGATACAACGCTCCCAATCAGTACTTCTTGCAGCTTGCACCGCTAGGTCAGTTACAACATTTGCTGGGGGAGATGCTGAGTCATATGCCCACTCACCATAATCCTGTGCCATTACTAATTTCCTCAAATTAGACTCATCTATCTGGCTTGCATAGTGATTTCCAGTTACATACAAGGTGTCCTTAAGCAATTGAGAGTATTCATCCGAGAAAGTTTCTGAGATCCACTCTGAGGAATGACTTCCAACGGAGTGTTTTGTATTTATGTCGCTAATGAAGTTATACTCCTCTTCAATTTCTTTCATCCAGTCTGGACGACAAGCGTCAAGTATTATTAAAAGGTCCCACTCTTCTTCCCATATTGGCGTAGTTTGATGTGGATAATTTGCGTACTTATACCGCATCTCTCTAGCTTTTATAATAGGTCCTCGCTTTCCCCAAGGGTCAACACCAGTTTTCCATTTGATATATCCAGGTATTCTATAAGGATTCGATACTCCCTTCTTTATTAATTCAATTAATGTATCCATGTATCCTCCGAGAGGTGTCGCTCACGTATATACTCATCACTTATTAGCTACGTGGACAAGCGCGCTTCCGCCTCATCCCGGTCCTCGGGATATCCGACGTCAATACGCCAGCCGTCAATTCCGATGGCGTCGATGGTGCGTCCACTCTGAATCAGTAGGTCGATAGCCTCGCTAATTTCGTACTCGCCGCGGTTCGATGGCTGAACGAGGTGACACGCGTAGAAGATCGCTGGCGAGAACGTGTAGAAGCCGGTCATGACGAGATTCGACGGCGGGTCGTCAGGTTTCTCGACAACGTCGGTGACTTCGCCGTACTGGTTGGTGTCGCAGACACCGTAACGACTAGCCTCCTCCCAGTCGACTTCCTCGACAAGGAATGCGGCGTCGGCGCGGTCCTCTTTCTGTCGACGGACAACGTCCTCAAGGTTCGCTTGGAAGATGTTGTCGCCGAGGATGAGCATGAAGTCGTCGTCGATATGCTCCTCGACGGTCAAGAGCGCGTGTGCGAGACCCTTCTGCTCACGCTGGTGGGCGTAGGTGATGGGGACGCCGTCGAATTCGTCGCCGTAGTACTCGATGATTTTCTCCTTGAGGTAGCCGACGACGACGACGAGTTCGTCGGCGCCGAGGTCGACCATCTGCTCGAAGCAGTGCGTCAGGAGTGGTTTGTCGTTGACTTCGACCATTCCCTTCGGTTTGTCCTCAGTAAGCGGCCGGAGTCGGGTCCCCTCGCCCGCGGCCAGCACGACGGCTTTCATGTATACTGATGGGAGGAAATACGGGGAGATATGTCTTTTCACTCGGACAACCAAATCCTGATACTCACGGACACGAATCAGTAGGTAATGGACGTCAGCATTCTCGGGAGCGGATACGTGGGAACGACGGTCGCGGCGTGTTTCGCTGATCTTGGCCACGATGTCGTGAACGTGGATATTGATGAGGAAATCGTTGAGGCGATTAATTCGGGAGAGGCGCCGATCCACGAGCCGGGCCTTGACGACTTGCTCGCGAAATATGGTGGTGAGGAGCTGCAAGCGACGACGGACTATACGGATATTCTGGAGACGGACGTGACGTTCCTGGCGTTGCCGACGCCGTCGCGTGCGGACGGGAGTATCGACACGTCGATTATCGAGACGGCAGCAGAGACACTTGGTGAGACGCTTCGCGAGAAGGAGTCTGAGCATGTGGTGGTGACGAAGAGTACGGTGGTACCGACGACGACGCGCGACGTCCTGGCACCGATCGTCGCGGAGGCATCGGGGAAGACACGTGGGGAAGACCTGCACGTCGCGATGAACCCGGAGTTCCTCCGCGAGGGGAGCGCCGTCGCGGACTTCCAGCAGCCCGACAAACTCGTCTTCGGAACCGAGAACGACGACGCGGCACTCGACGTCCTCTACGACCTCTACGCGCCCCTCCTTGAGGAAACGGATGCCCCAGTTGTTGAGACGGGACTCTCGGAGGCAGAGATGATCAAGTACGCGAACAATGCATTCCTCGCGACGAAGGTCTCCCTGATTAACGAGTTGGGGAACATCTGCAAGGAGTTCGGCGTCGACGCCTACGAGGTCGCGGACGCCATCGGGCTTGATGACCGCATCGGCGAGCGGTTCCTCCGCTCGGGTGTCGGCTGGGGTGGGTCGTGTTTCCCGAAGGACGTCGCGGCCATCATCGCCGCCGCCAAAGCGCAGGGCTACGAGCCATCACTCCTTGAGGCCGCCGTCGAGGTCAACGACAAACAACCACAGCGCATGCTCGACCTCCTCGAGAAGCACGTCGATATTGAGGGTGAGCGTGTCGCCGTGCTCGGCCTCGCGTTCAAGCCCGGTACTGACGATGTCCGGAACTCACGCGCTATCGACGTGATTGCCGGCCTCCGGGAGCGTGGCGCCGAGGTCGTCGCCTACGACCCGGTTGCCACCGACAATATGCGTGAACACTTCCCCGATATCGACTATACGGACTCGGCGGTCGACACGCTTCAGGGCGCGACTGGTGCGCTCGTCGTCACTGACTGGGACGAGTTTGCCGCCCTTGACGAGGCCTTCGACACGATGGAGAATCCCGTCGTCGTTGATGGCCGCCGCATCATTGGACGACGTGACGGCATCACCTATGAGGGTCTTACGTGGTGAGGCAGCTGGAGATGGAACTTTGTTGAACTACTGATACTGCGCACACACCTCCTTGATCCCTTCTTCGAACGAGATCTGGGGTTCCCACCCAGTTTCCTCAGTCATTTTCGTGATGTCGGCCATGGTGTCGTGCACATACACATCCTCAGGAATCGGGTTCTCGACGTACTCAGGCTCAATCGCCGTCCCTAACTCCTCGTTGAGCATCTCGACGACGGTGTTGAAGGTGTAGCTTTCTCCGGTGCCGAGGTTGTAGATGCCGTCAAGGCGTTCCTCGGCGGCGAGCTCCAACCCACGAACGATATCGTCGACGTGGGTGAAGTCGCGGGTTTGGGTGCCGTCGCCGTAGAGGGCAGGTGCGTCGCCGTTGGCGAGGTCGTCGGCGAATTGGGCGATGACGTTGGCGTATTCGCCCTTGTGTTCTTCGGAGCCCCCGTAGCCCTGGTAGACGGAGAAGAACCGCATACCCGCACACGTGATGTCGTGGAAGTTGGAGTAGTACTCGGCGTATTTTTCGCGTGCGAGTTTCGAGGCTTCATAGCCGGTGTTGACGTGGACCGGCATGTCTTCGGGGCTGGGTTCGGTGCGGTTGCCGTAAATGGAGGACGTCGAGGCGTACACGACGGTCTCGCAGCCGTCTTGGATGGCTTGCTCGACGACGTTGACGAACCCCTCGACGTTGACGCGTGCGCCCTGCTGGGGGTTCTCCTCATGCATCGCGTAGGAGGAGAGTGCGGCGAGGTGGAAGACGACGTCGACGTCCGTGGGGAGATCGTCCTCAAGGACGCTCGCTTCGACATACTCGACGGCGTCCTCGAGGTTCTCCTCGGTGCCAAGGTAGCCGTCGTCGAGCGCGACGACGTCATTCTCTTTCGCGAGGTGGTTGGCGAGGTTGGAGCCGATGAAGCCGGCGCCGCCAGTGACGAGAATACGCTGGTTCTGCATACCATATTCTGGTCAACCAGGGTATATGACCTCTTGGAATTGGGGAGATAACTGGACATTTCGAATACCACTCTACGAGAGGTGTCCGCCCACAGGAAAGACAATTTAGAATCGGATATGTCTGAATCAAGTGAATCTAATGACTTGTGCGGTGTGTTTATTGGTGGTGACTGTATATAAATCGGTATAGCATGAATGTCAATTTGGCAGATATTATACCAAATCGGGCGAAAAAATATATCGCACCGTACTACTGGGTATATCAGTCATATCGTGCTGACCGAGAGTATAACGACCCAGATATTTCCATGGATAGAAGGGAGACGGACCATGACCATATTCTTTTAATTGTTGTTGACGCACTACGAGGCGATCACATACCTGACCTCCCATTAGATTTTACGACGGGTGTTGCAGCGGGAACCTGGACATTCCCTTCGGTCACAAGTATGCACACTGGTGAAAGACCTAGTACACATAAGGCGACTGCCCATACAATGCCCGGTGATGACGTATATGCTATGCCTCAGCAGACAGATTCAGATAGCATCCTCACAAAATATTTAGACGCTTCTGGGTTTCACACCTATGCTGGCTGCGCATTTCCGACTCCGTTCCTAGCTCTCCGAGGCTGGTACCAGTCGCATAGAGTCTATGATGACGCACCCGCAGAAGTTGTTATTAATGACTATCGACAGTGGAGACGTTCTCGTAGCACAACCTTTAGCTATCTTCATTTAGGCGACCTGCATGCACCAGTTGACCCTCCAAATGAATACATTCAAAAATATGATGTTGATTTGTCTCTTCCTGACTTGCCAAATATAGGATATTACAATAATAACTACAGCCCTGAGAACAGTGACTGCATAGACTATCGAGAGAACAAATTACAGCTGTACCAGGCAGCATTAGATTATGTCTCTGACCAGCTACGACCCCTAATTCAAGATATAAGTGAGAATACACAAATATTCTTGGTCGGTGATCACGGTGAGTCACTCTGGGAATATGCTGAACTTGATCAAGCAATGAGTGATTCCCGCCCAAATTATTGTCTAGGTCACGGCGGTACCCCCTTTGATTCACTGGCAAGGGTTCCAATCGGGACTTCTGAGCTAGCTCCAACTCCGAACGGTGGATGGCCCTCTACACGCGATCTTGCTTCAACGATTGTGAATTCAAACGTCAAAGCACAAATAGAACACCCGGGACGTGATTGGCACAGAGAAATACCCCGAGAGCGCTCAGTCATCTGTGAGTCCACCCGCTACGGTCCGGAACGGAAAGCAATTTATAGAGATAACCTCAAGCTCATAAAATCGGTAGCAGATGGCGTAACACTCACCGCTAAGGTTTCTGACTGCGGTGAAACGTTTGAGGACATGTCAGAGGAGACAGTTACATCACTCGAGCGCTCGTTACCGGACGAGTGGGATGGAGCCGAAGAAGTCGGGCATACAAGTAATATTGTTAAAGATAGACTTGAGAACCTCGGATATAAATAAAACCCATCGAGGTAGTGTTCAGATTAGTTAATTCCATACGAAGGCGAACGCTTGGAGTCAATTTTCGACAGTTTCGGCTTCGGCGTGACTGAAGCAGTTTGAGAACTGGGTTGTTCGCCGTTTTATTTCTCTAAAACACGTTCAACGCTGTTCCTATTACCGTGCTTTTTGTATCTGTAATTGAGGCCATTCGGTGGAGTGCTGCTTGGAGTCATGGTGCAGAATCAACCGGGATGTTTCTCGCGGAGTTCGCTGAGAAACATCTCGGTAACTGCTTGATTTCTCGTCAGATAGAGCCTGATATGCAGCAAGCGATTCGTTGCGGGATCGACAGCGGCGTACACCCAGAACTTTTCGTCACTCAGTTGGATCACGGTCACGTCAACCGCGACGTGATCCGAATCAGCGCCACCAAGCGGCTGTAAATCCGCCTTCTGTACCCAGTTATGGACGGCGGTTCGACAGCGGCCGACACCCAGCTTATCGAGAATTGTTACGGTATCCGAAACTGATCGTCTAGCCAGATGGAGTCGGATACCGAGATTCATCGCGAGCTCGGGTGTCACCTCTCGCTCCAGTAAATCTAGCTCGAAGCAGTCAATACTACTGTCGAGACCGGCGATTTCGAGTATAGAACACTCAAAGATAGTCTCGCCTCAGTCTTCATCCTTATCTGAGAACACCGCCTCATAATCCACATTTATTGATGGATATAGCACCATTTGAGTATATCCGGTTATCTAAGACGGTATTTTGTAACCCCCTCCCAGCGTAAACCTCAGATTCACAGCGCCCATCATAGATTGGAGTATAGTCCATCCTACCAACGAAGAGCCACACATCCCGCTCGTATCCCGAGATTGACTGTATCTCTGATCGAGAAGCCCAATTCGCTGCAGCAAACTGTGAATCAGAAAAATGGTCTTCTTCCAACGTGGGGCCGTATGTAGTCTCTAGAACAGGTGTAGGGATTGCAATGAGTTGGGGTATTAGAAATGCCACAAGAAGAATAACCGCAAGGTGGTCACGATATTGATCAAGTTTGTGAAGATTGATTCCGTAAATGGTTCTTAATGATATAAATGCTAGAAGTGGGTACACAAATATTATTAGACGAATCTGGTCTAAATCAGTTATCTTACCCATAATCGACTGTATCATAAATAGCGATATCAAACTCGCGTTAAAGACCGCAATTCCGAGCTCCCAGTGATCAGATTCATATTTGGGATGTAATATTAGTAAATTTAAGATGCACATGAAAAAGACCACGATCAACTGTCCAAATTCGTTAACCAGCTGTATTATAGAGAGGGTTGAGCTAGTTGTGTGACCAACTGATTTGGTACCAACTGCTATATTAATTATCATATTTCGGAGAGTGATCCAATCTCCATATATAAATAACGACATGAACCCTATTATGAGGATGAGAGTAGCTAGTTGCAAAGATGGGGAAGGATATGATGATTTATTAAATGGAGTGGTTGGAAGCGGTATATGGGGGATCAAGAGACACACTGTGCACACTGTTAGGAGAAAGAAGATAGCTATCAAAGAAGTCACGTTATGTGTTAATATGATTGATATGCCAAAGAAGATCGATAGATATCGCCAGTCGGTGTCTGACTGAGAGAATTCCATCAATAAAGAGAATATCAGAGCGAAAAACAGAAATATCCCAAGTGATTCAGGGACAAATTTAGACTCAAACGTCAAAAATGTTCTAGTTCCAACAATCGCGTGTGCGCTGAGAAGGGCCACCTCCTTTGAAGAGACAGTCCTGAATGCTACATACCCAATGACTGGCAAGAGAGCATTAACAAGAGGATAGTATTTCCCAGCTGAAGGAATTGGTACCGCTGATATACTTGAGACGATCGTTATCAGAGAGAATATGAGCGGTCGGTCACCATATTTAGTCAACAAATCAATGGAACTCATACCAGATGCCAGCCTGCTTGTTTCGAGGACAGAATAATATGGATCATATCCATAGAGTCCGGATTCAAGAGGGTCAATTACAATAAAGAGTCCAAGTGCGGCAGTCAAAACCAAAGTAGTCAGAGATGCTCTATAATACTCAATAACTGTGAGGTATATCGAAAATAGATATAATGCCGCAAGGGCGATGAGAATCATAGATGAGTCGATCACAGAAGAACCATAGAAAGCTTCAGCGGTTACAAAAGACACCGTAATAAAAAAGAGTATTAGCGTGATTCTCTTTTGTACCATTGGTAGTTAGACATCTATCTGTACATAAATATTCTACTACTCCATAACAACTCTGATTCGTCTTCTGGCTTTAGTAGTGACCAGATAGGGGAGCATTAATATACCAGACTATATGAACTCGGAAAGGGTAAGTTGAGTAAATCATGGAGCTCCTAGTCATAACCCGTGAGTTTCCACCGCATGTTTTAGGTGGGATATCATACCATCTCAAATATTTATATGAAAAGCTTGCCTCTCGAGGACATGAGATCACAGTAGTTGCCGGGAAATGTACAACTGCTGATCCAGATGGTGACGTGACTGTTAACGCGGATATTGATATCCAGTGGGCAACGTACGCGTCACAAACTGGGAACCACCTACAATTTCCGATCGCGGCGAAGAAAGCACTCAGAAACATAGATACATCAACATTTGATGTTGCATTAACTCATACCCCAGTCCCATTCTCAATAGGTATCCCCACAATTGCAAAATATCATGATTGTGTCCAAGAAGAGCGAGAGTTCATGCAGAATGACTTCAATAAAATTGAAGAGTTTTTTGATGTTGTGATTAACCCCTCTCGACGCTGGGTTGAACAACGATCACTAACATATGCGGACCACTATATATTCAATAGTGAATTAACACGAAGGATGTGGGAGAAAAACTACACCCTCTCCTCAGAATCGAGCGTTATATATAATGGGGTTGACCTTTCAGTATTCTATCCTCGCGAGAATAGCAAGACTAACGAGAGATACTTGTTATTCGTTGGGGGAGAGGAACGTAAGGGGATGTCAAAAGTAGCTTCGCTTGCCCAAGAGCTCGAATACCCGATCTATGTGGCCGGCGAGAGTACCATAGATCAAAAGAATATGAAAGGGCTCGGAAAGATTTCACAACCGGAATTAGCAGAGTATTACACGAACGCGTTTGCAACAGTACATCCCGCGAAGTTTGAAGCCTTTGGCAATGTCATCCTAGAGTCGCTTGCATGCGGGACGCCTGTAATTGTTAGCAAAAAGTGTGGGGCATCCGAGATCGTTGATAACTCATGCGGAGTAATATCCACAGATATCAAATCATCATTAGCGCGAATAGCGGAGATTAAGCAAGATGCGTGCGTGTCAAAAGCAGAGCAATATTCGTGGAAGAAGGTGGCTGCTAGAACAGAAGAAGTAATTAGCCAAGTTATGACCGGGAGTATCCAATAGCGGAAGTGAACAGAAAAACAATAAGCCTAATCTCATAGAAGTAATAGTACTGTCCATGGATGTGTTAATTGTCTGTGAGTATTACCCACCATATATTGGTGGTGTAGAAGTCGTATTCAAAAATGTCGCAGAGAGATTGAATAAAAGAGGGCATAATGTGCATGTAGTGACCTCTAGATTACCTGAATATGACAAATATGAGGTTCGAAATGGGGTTACCGTCCATCGAGTCCCAGTCACCACAAGAGCAGATAGAGTATCTTTCGCTGCTTCTGCAATCCCTAAAACAATATCACTCGCGCGGGAGTCGGACATAATACACACCACTACGTGGTTTGCACCGATCGCCTCAGCAGTAGCACGTACCATAACCGGAACGCCAGCGGTGATGACGTATCACGAATCTCTGACTAATGCATATGATCAGTCGAATAAGCCACTTCTTAGTCGAATTGGTGCAAGCATATTGGAAAATGTAATTTCTGTGCTTCCATTTGATAGCTACACAGCGGTTTCAAACAGTACTAAGAAAGAGATCGAAGAGAGAGGGTTGGGGACGGACGTTTCTGTCATATATAACGGCATAAATGAAGAGTTATTCACATCATCTGATGTGAATCCATACCCAAGGCATCTAAACGGACATATATTCTTGTATTACGGCCGCCCTGGTTTCAGCAAGGGAGTAGACTATCTAATAAAAGGATTTGAACGGATGAAGGAGAAAGGAGAGTCTGATAATGCATATCTATATATGATTCTGTCAGATGAGCCTCAGCAGCGCTATGAAACCCTACTTCAACAGATCAAGTCATCACCTGTGTCAGAAGATATTATAGTTCAAGATCCGGTCTCCAGAGAGAATTTACCGCAGTATATTGATTATGCAGATACAGTTGTTGTACCGTCTCTGTCGGAAGGATTTGGATTCACAGCTGCCGAAGCCTGCTCTGTAGGCACTCCAGTAATAACAACAAACGCCGGATCTCTCCCAGAGGTGGTGAATGGGGAGCACATTATAGTGGAGCCACAAAGTGCCACTGCACTTGCTCAGGCATTAGAAAAGGCTACTCAAGAAGAATTTGTTGTCTCACCAAATAAAACATTTTCTTGGGAAGAGACGATAGAGCAATACCTTATGGAGTACCAATCGGTTCTCAACACATGAAGATCGGCATCGCTGCTCGGACATTTACCGTTGATGAACCGGGGGGAGCAGTAAAATTTGGTAAGAAAGCCCATGACCAGTTGGTTTCTGAGTCTGATCATGAGATTATATCTTTTGGCCCCTCTAGTCTTGACCTAGAATCAACCGTTGTCTCCACATACTATCCAGACATTGGCCAATTTTATGGTATTCTGTGGGAAAAAACACTCCTCCCGAGGTTGACAAAGAACCATGGGGTTGATGTTTTATTCTGCCCTAACGCGAACGGATTTATAACAAATTCGTCAACGAAGAATATTGTATGCATACATGATATGAATTCCTATCATGGGTATTCAAGCAAACTGTATAGCCAATATGAGCGCACGATACTTCCAAGAGTCTCGGAGAAAGCAGATTGCATAATAACTGTCTCTGAGTTTTCAAAGGGAGAGATAGTTAATTTCCTTAATGTTAGCCCTGAGAAGGTGAAGGTCGTTCACAACGGAGTGGATGAGTACTTCAAAAGGGAGACAACAGGAGAGCCAATTGATCTACCAGACAAATATATTCTGTACGTGGGTGCACTAAACCCGAGAAAAAATATTGAGGGTGTGATCAAATCATTTATGGAATTTCAGGAGGATTTTCCGGAGTATAAACTAGTCCTCATCGGACCACGGAATAAGAAGGTATTTGAAGGATATTCAATTTCTGAGGATGAGAAATTGGTAGTTCCCGGATATGTGTCTAAAGGGCAGCTCAAAACAGCATATGAAAATGCTGACACTTTCCTTTTCCCATCCTACTATGAAGGATTCGGGATTCCACCGCTCGAAGCGATGGCTTGTAAAACACCGGTAGTAGCGTCAAATACATCTGCACTTCCAGAAATACTTGGAGAAGCAGCACTTTATAGCTCCCCGGATGACCATGTAAAGATATCAAACCAAATATCAAAATCTGTCAATGATCAGAGTGTGAGAGAGTCGTTGATCGAGAAGGGGGTTAAGAAGGCAGCAGAATATAGTTGGGATGAGTGCGCTAGGTCAATAGTCAATATCTGCGAAATTGTAGGAAACCAGTAACCAAGTTAGTCTGAGACCATATTTCCAACCCGGTTAAGCACTAATCCAGTGAACATCCCCAGTGTCCCAACAATCGTGACGAATCCACTCACGAGCGCCTTCGCGGGGTAGAACTGCCCGGTCGCCCGATAGATGAGGATGCCGTCAACGCCGTAGAGCGCGCCGGCGACCATCAGCAATACCCCGGGGACACCGAAGAAGAGTAACGGGTGGCGATCCCGAACGAGCTGGAGAACGAACGACACGACGGTGAGCCCGTGATGAAGGGGGTGGTAGGTCTGGCCGTCAATCCCTTCGTAGCGGACGTGGATGGGGACTTCTTCCATAACCAGGTCGTTCTGGGCGGCGGAGTCGATCATCTCGCTCTCGACGCCGATGCCGTCGGTGGTCAGCTCTAACTCCTCTACGGCTCTCGGAGAGAACGCCCGGAAGCCGCTCTGTGTGTCGGTGAGTTCCTGGCTGGACGAGCCGAGGGTGAGTGTGTCGAGGACTTGCTGGCCGAAGCGGCGGTATGCAGGGGTTTCGTCTTCTTCGTCCTGCTCGAGGTAGCGACTGCCGATGACCATGTCGGCATCGCCCTCGCGGACGGGGTCGGCGACTTGCGTGATCTCCTGGGGGAGGTGCTGGCCGTCGCCGTCGATGAGGACGAAGGCGTCGAACGACACGTCCTGAACGCGCTCGAAGAGCGTCTGGACGGCGCCGCCCTTCCCTTTGTTCTCCTCGTGTTCGATGACCTCGGCGCCTGCATCTGTCGCAATGGGGACGGTGTTGTCGGTACTGCCGTCGTCGACGACGATGACCTTGTCAGCGTACTCGTGTGCTGCGTGGATGGTGCTTCCGATGCCGATTTCTTCGTTGTAGGCGGGGATGCCGACGATGATGTCGTAGTCGACTTCCTCACGGGATCGGATGGCGTACTCGTTCGACTCACGGAGGCGAGTGTGCGTGCCCTGGAGGTCGATCGGTTTCTCGGCGTCGTGAAGGATGGCGCCGGGATATCCTCGGTCGCGAGCCGCGCGAGCGAGCGCGTCGAGTCGGTCATCGGCGTCCTGTTCGTCCTCCGCAACCGGAACGACCGTCGCTCCGAGTTCTTCTGCAGTTTCGACGGTTTCCGATGACTCATCAGCGGCAGCAACGAGGACGGGATAGCCGTCCCGTTGTGCGCGAATGACGGTCTCGAGAAGCTCCCCACTCAAACTGTCGGTCGCTATACAGACCGCCGGCCGGTCTGTCTGCGACTCTCCGAGTGGGTTTCGTGTGTCTTGTACCACGGTACTACCCCCCTCTGTGGTCGCGGATTTGATTAGTCATCATTCGGTTAATTTCATCCATTTCCATTTGGAAATGGTAGGGCGGCCAAGATATCGGGTCTCAGAAGAAGTATTGACGGCGGAGGATAAAAGATTGTCCCTTATGTCTGTCGGCCAAATCGGGCTCCGTATCCGTAACGAGAAATATCGAGTGACAAGGGTTGTATGGCCTGAAAATCGATAGGGGGTATGAAGGCCGTCGTGCTCGCCGCCGGTGAAGGGCGCCGTCTCCGTCCACTTACAGAAACGCGGCCGAAGGTGATGCTCCCGGTCGCGAACAAGCCGCTCCTCGAACACGTGGTCGAGGCGCTCGTCGAGGCAGGTGTTGACGAGATCGTCCTCGTAGTCGGGTATCGACGTGAGCGGATTCAGAACCACTTCGGCGACGGTGCGCAGTGGGACGTCGATATCGAGTACGTCGTGCAGGAGCAGCAGCTTGGGACAGGGCATGCCCTGTTGCAGGCGGCGTCGAACGTCGGAGGGGAGTTCATCGCGCTCAACGGTGACCGGATTATCGACGCCGAGCTCGTCGAGCGCGTCTGGGAGCGACGTCGAGAGACTGGACACATGGCGATGGCGATTACGGAGGCCGAGGAGCCGAGTAACTACGGCGTCGTCGAGGTGAGTGGCCGTGAGGTTGTCGGGATTCAGGAGCAGCCACTGCCCCCGTTGGCGAAGTCGAACATGATCAACGCGGGCGTCTATGCGTTCGGTCCGGGAATCTTCGCGGCACTTCGAGAGACCGAGCGCCACGGCGAGCAGGGGTTGACGACGACGCTCGCCTCGTTACTCGACGACCATACGGTCGAGGCCGTGCCGCATCGTGGCCTCTGGCTTGACGTCTCGCATCCGTGGGACTTGATCGAGGTGAACGACGCCGTCATCGAGTACGGCGAGTACGCCTCAAGCGCGGCGTCGGTCGACGACACCGCAGTGGTCTCCGACGTCTCAGTCCTTGGCGAGGGAACAATCGTCCATCCGCAGGCGACGATACTGCGTGGGTCGACGCTTGGCGATCACGTTAGTGTCGGGCCCCACGTCATATTGGAAAATACAATAATCTTATCTGACGTGACGATAAAGGGTGGAGCAGTGTTGAAGGACTGTATTGTCGGCGCAAACACGGTCATTGGTCCCAATTCGACAGTCGAAGGTGGCGATGCGGACGTCGTTATCGACGACGAGGTTTATCGCGATGTGAGGTTTGGCGGGATCGTCGGCGACAACGCCGAGTTCGGCGGGAACGTCGTCGTTCGACCGGGCGCCGTGATCGGGAACGAGACGACGGTCGACAGTGGGTCAGTCGTCTCGGGCCGTATCGAGAGCGGGACTCACGTCACACGAGGATAACCAGGATATGTGTGGGATAACCGGCTACGTCGGCGGGGAGGACAGTGGCGAAATCGTCCATGAGGGACTGAAGAACCTCGAGTATCGTGGGTATGATTCCGCGGGCGTCGCGCTTGGGGGCGAGACGATTCAGGTGCACAAGCGTGAGGGCGAGGTGAGTGAGCTGGAGTTCCCGGAAACGTCCGGCCATACTGTCGGTATCGGGCATACGCGCTGGTCGACGCACGGCGAGCCGACGCAGGAAAACGCCCACCCGCACACGGACTGCCGAGACGAGATCGCGGTCGTTCACAACGGCATCATCGAGAACTACGAGGAGCTGAAGGAGGAGTTGCAGGCGGCGCATTTCTTCGAGAGCGAGACGGACACCGAGGTCGTTCCGCATCTGCTCGAGGACGAACTCGACGACGACGTCTCGCTACGTGCGGCCGTCCATCGTGTCGTCCAGCGTCTGGAGGGGAGTTTCGCGCTCGCGGTCACGGCGGCGGGCCACGACGGTATCGTCGTCGCACGCGAGGACAGCCCGCTCGTCATCGGCTATGGTGAGAACGAACATTTCGTCGCGAGTGACGTGACGGCGTTCGCCGAACACACGCGTGAGGTCTCCTTCCTCGAGAACGGCGACATCGCGCTCATCACGAACGATTCGGTGACCATCCACAACGACGGCAGCGTGGTCGAGCGCCCGGTTGAGACGGTGGAGTGGGACGCGACGGCGGCCGAGAAGGGTGGCTACGAGCACTACATGCTCAAGGAGATTCACGAGCAACCGCAGGCGCTCCGCCAGACGCTCTCCGGGCGTATCGATGACCTGTCTGGTGATGTGACGCTCGACATCGACCTGCCCGAGCCCTACCTGCAGTCGCTGGAGGAGATCCAGATTGTGGCGTGCGGGACGTCCTATCACGCTGGTCTCTATGTCCGGGACCTCCTCGAGCAGTACGCGGACATCCGCGTGAGTGTGGAGTTGGCGAGCGAGTACGACTTCCGTGGGGGGCGTGATCCGTGGCGGACGCTCGTCGTCGCGATTACGCAGTCCGGCGAGACGGCGGACACGCTCTCCGCGCTCCGGGAGGCGAATCGGTCGGGGGCACGGACGCTCGCGCTGACGAACACGGTCGGGAGTACGGTGACGCGGGACGCGGACGCGACGCTCTACATTCGTGCCGGTCCCGAAATCGGTGTCGCGGCGACGAAGACGTTCGTCTCGCAGGTCGCGACGGCGACGCTCTTCACCGTCTACCTCGCGCGCGTCCGCGGTGCGATGTCGGTCTCGCAGGCCTCCGAGATTCTGGAGAGTCTGAACGCCCTCCCGGGCGCCGTCCAGCAGGTCCTCGACAATAACGACCACATCGAGGCCGTCGCGAACGAGTACGCGGACAGTCGGTCGTTCTTCTACATCGGCCGTGCGAGCGGGTATTCGGTCGCACTGGAGAGCGCGCTCAAGCTCAAGGAGATCAGCTACGACCACGCGGAGGGGTTCGCAGCGGGCGAACTGAAGCACGGCCCGCTCGCGCTCGTCGATGAGGACACGCCGGTCATCGCGCTTCTCACCGACCACGCGGCGTCGAGTGAGACCGTGAACAGCGTCAAGGAAGTGAAGTCGCGCGGCGCGCCCGTCATCGGCGTGTCGTCGGACATCGAGACGACGAGCCTCGTCGACGAGCAGTTCGACGTCGCCGACATCGGCCCGATGGAGCCGGTCGTCGCGAACGTCGCACTCCAGTTGTTCGCCTACCACGTCGCGAACGAGAAGGGCCGGTCGATCGACAAGCCGCGGAACCTCGCGAAGAGCGTCACCGTCGAGTAGCGCCTCGGCGTTCCGTTACTTCGGACAATTAGTTCTCGCGTAAGCAGTTAGTCGAGCGACGCCAGAGAGCGAGACGACGCAGCGGGGATGAGTGTCTCCCCACAGGAGACACAGACGTAGTCGCCCTCGGTGGTCTGTGTCGTCGGCGCGTTACAGCCGATACATTTGACAGCGGCACCGCGGGCAGCACGGGGATAGCGAGACATACAGGATCGGTATCACTTCGTGGATATAGGCTTTCCGTCGAGCGGGAATACTCATGGACACTCGCACGTAGCGACTCGAGTGATCTCTGGTGGGAAGGGCCTGAGGAGAAAGCACCAGGCGGCCGGGGGGCTCACGGCCACGAGCAGGAGGCCGTGTTCGTGGTCGGTTCGGGCGGCGGCATCGTGATTGCGTGAGGGCGCTCCGCGAGTACTTTCTTCTACGTCGCGCGTCTTCGAGCGAACATGAACTCCCGCCAACGACTCTCGCTGGCAGCAGGGTTCGTCGTCCTGTCTGCAGTTGCGAGTATACTCGCTGCGCCCGCCCTCCCCGAGCAGCTGGTCACGCATTGGAACGCGGCCGGCGAACCCGACGCGACGATGTCGAAGCCGCTCGCGCTCGCGCTCTTCCCCGCACTGACCGCCGGTTTAGTGGCTCTCCTCGTCTTCGTTCCTCGACTCGATCCGCTCGGTGAGAATATCGAGGAGTTCCGCCGATACTACGAGTGGTTCATCGTGATCTTCACCGCGTTCATGTTCGTCCTCCATGCGGGGATTATTGCGTTCAACCTCGGCTACGCGTTCGACTTCACGCTGCTCGTCCTGGCCGCGGTTGCGGTACTACTCTACTACCTCGGCGTGCTTCTCACGCACGCGGAACAGAACTGGTTTGTCGGGATTCGGACCCCGTGGACGCTGAGCGATGAGGAAGTCTGGACGCGCACGCACGAACTCGGTGGCAAACTCCTCAAGGTAACTGCAGTGATTGCGCTCCTTGGGCTTTTCTTCGGCGAGTACGCGGTGTACTTCCTCCTCGTCCCCGTGCTTCTCACGGCTCTGACGACGGTCGTCTACTCGTACTATCTCTACCAGCAACGCGAGGAGGCGTCGGGGACGCCGCCGAACGCTGGCCACGAATAAACGGACTGACGGCCCCCGAGAATTCTGGTGTTCTCACGCGCTGCGGGCGGTCTGGGACTGTTCCGGGTCGGACTCCGCTATTCTGAGTGGGTGATCGTTCGGCGGAGGACGAGACGTCAGTCCCACACACGTAATTCGTATTGCTGGACTGGCGCTTACGGCGGTGGGGTGTATCGGCGCCGGGTAGTCGGCGTCGGCTGTGGATGCGGTACTCGACGACGCAGACTTCCGAGCGACGTCGACTGTTGATGGTGTTGCAGCGGTACTCGAGCGGGCGATGGCTGGTGAGTGGCCGCCGACTGATCGGGCGGTGCATGCGCGATGTTTCGACTGGGGGAGGGTGCCGAAGATGCACGTGGGGCGTCTCGGGCGGTACGCGACGGCGTGTAGTGAGCAGGGTCGTGTAGTGAGTGGGTGGGTTCGTCCGAGGGAGTAAGGGGTGAACTGGTGTAGTGTCTGGTGTGGGTTCGATTGTGTGTGATGATGCGGTTCGGTCGGGCGAGCCGCGTCTTGAGGGGACGCGAATCACGGTTCGTGACGTGAAGCATCGCGTCATCGGCGAGGATGAGGACCCACATGTCGTCGCTGGGGAGTACGGGATTTCGCTGGTGGAGTTCTTCGGTGCGCTCGCGTACTACTATGAGCAGCGTGAGTCCGTCGAGGAGCGTGAGGCAGAGACGCGACGCCGTGATGGCGAGCGACAGACGCGCGAGTTGCTTGAGCAGGTGCAGGGTGGGGAGTCGCACTCAATCGAACAGGCGGACTAGACGGTGTTCCGTATTCTCGTCGACGTGACCGTTCCTGAGGAGTATGGCTCAGCACTCCGTGGGGACGGCCATGGTGTCGTGTACAGTCGTGATGTCGACGTGCGTTCTGAGGGTTTCAACAGAGCAGGTGGAGGTCCATCTGCTGATGTAGTTTAAAGACTCAATACACCCACTCCACCGCTTCCGCTGTTAGCACAGAATGATATTTCAGAATATGATATTTGAGAGTATCATAATCTGGAATATTTATTGGCTGAGGGAGATTACCACCCTCAGCGAGGGGTTCGGCCGAATGAAGATATCTGTCGGTCTCGACGGCCACTACGCCATCAATCGGCGCGACGGGATTGTCTACGAAGGTCTCATTTGGGAGAGACTCAACACACCCACCCCACTGCTTCCGCTGTTAGTCTCGGTCCTCCACGAGGCGTTTCAGCCACTCCTCCTCCGGGTTCTTGTCTGCTAACAGCGGAACCAGTGGGGTGGGTGTGGTCCGTACATCTCTCAATCTGCGGTGGTCGACGACGCGCGCTTCCTCGCGGAACCGACTGTTGATGGCATTGTAGAGGTACTCGAACGGGCGATGACTGGTGAGCAGCTGCCGACAGATCCGGTTGGGCGTGCGCAACGCTTCGATTGGGGCGGGTGATGGTGGACGCACTCGAGGCGTCTCGGGCGGGACGCGACGGTGAGTGGTGAATGACGACACTGCTCGTGACTGGTTCTTGGCAACAGTGGGAGACTGGAGTGGGTCGACGAGCAGTGGTTGTATCGTCGTGATGAGTGGATTATTTTCTCTGTAGGAAAGATTATCTTCCTACAGGGTGAAGTGTGAGGTATGGCGGACTCACGGGAGGGGAAGGATGAACCGGCGTATGTGTCTCGGTGGAAGGAGGCGACGACGGGATTCGACCGTGTGCGGTCAGTCGCGTCGTCGCTCGAGGAGCCGCGGACAGCAGGGTGGATCGCCGGGGAAGCGTACGTCTCGGAGCCGACGGCGCGTAACCATCTTGAGCGGCTCGTCGACCTCGGTGTCCTCGTAGTCGACGAGACGGGACAGGGGAAGACGTACTATCCGGATCCAGTCTACACGCGCCTAACTGCGATTCAGGAGCTTGTCGCGGAGAACTCGGAGACGGCACTCAGCGAGCAGGCGGCCGAGATTCAGGCAGATATCGCGGCGTGGCAGGACGAGTACGACGTTGAGACACCACGTGAGCTCCGCGCATCAGTGACAGACGAGATCGCCCTCACGGAGGCGAAAGTGCGTCTGGAGGCTGCGTCGAACTGGGAGTCGGCTCGGTATCAGCTCTCTCTGCTTCGGGACGCGATCGACCACTACGACACCTACACGGCACGCCCCTCCGCCTCCGTATGACTGTCGGGGAGCGGGAGCGGGTTGAATGCGTCACGGAGACTGAATCCGACGGGGCGTTCACTCGTCGGAGGCGACGACCGGATGGTGGTCGTGATACTTCGCAGGTCGACGTCGAGAAACGCCATCGGATTCTGCGATCGGTGCGGGAGCAGCTTGAGCGACATCCCGCCATCGTCGCCGCTCGTGAGAGTCCGGACGGACACTATGCCGAGGTCACAGCCGACATCGATCCAGCGCACTTCGGCCGCGACGCCGCGTCGGCGTCGCTCCGAGTGACCTGGCAACCAGATCCGCGCTTCCCACCCGGGACCAGTCTTGAAGACCGCCGGCGAACGTCGTTGACGTCGAACTTCAAAATCCACTATCAGGAGTCATCAGGGTTCGATTGCGGCGTGCATCTCGAACCGAACCCACACGTCGAGGGCCACCTCCACTATCAGGAGCGGCTGTCGTCCGACATCGAGTACGACTACGCCGAAGCGACGCTCGAAGCAACCTCACCGGTCGGCGTGCTCTGGGAGGTCCTCGAGGAACTTGCGGACCGACTCCACGGCGAGTAGCCGCGTACCGGTTGCTGTTCAGTTGCGTCGTCACTGGTCGGGATTGTCGCCCCCAGTAGGGGCGGGGATGATGCTCCAGAAGTGGCTGTCCGACTGTTGACGGCGCCGCAGGCGTGCTCGAAGAAGCAGTAGCGGGCGAGCAACTACCGACAGATTCGGTATCGTGTGCGCAGCGCTTCGACTGGGACCGGATTGCTGAGGAGGCACTCGGGGCGTCTCGGACGGCCGTTGACGGCGAGTGGTAGGTGGCTGTACTGCTCCGTGGGTGGTTTTCTGGCGACGTCGATGTCTCGTGATGGGGGGCCGTTGATGAGGGTCGGTTGCGGTGTCGTGAGGCGTGGATCGAAGGCTAGAACAGCATATTTTGACTGGGAGAAGAAATATATTGTCTAGACGTGTTAATCGAGATATGACTGACGACAGTGGTGGAACTGGTCCGCCACCATTTGACAGGCCATTCGAGGACGAGGACACGAAGCAGCGCGTGTACGACGCGGTGCTACACGCCCGCGAGCCGATGACAGCCGCCGAGATTGCTGACCGAGCGGACTGCTCGACGGAGTCAGCGCGGACGCACCTGTCCTTCTACGCCGATCTCGGGATCGTCATCACGCACGAGGGGCGGCCAGTCAGGTACGAACGCAACGACGACTACTTCGAGTGGCGACGCGTGAACGAGTTGGCACGAGAGCATACTGTTGACGAGTTACAATCGAAGGTATCGGAGCTGACTGACCGCATTGAGGAGTATCGACGTGAATACAGCGCTGAGTCACCCGCCGAAGTCGACGTCCTCGAATTCGACGCGGACCGAATCGATGACGTCTACGTCGAACTCGGTGAGTGGGCCACCGCCATCGAGGAGCGTGCTCTTCACGAGCGCGCTCGACGGAAGGTTGCGGGCTCTACGGTTCCGTCACACAGCTGACGATGGTGCCCGTAGACGACGGTGCGAGTCCCGCGCCGATCGACCGGTCGGTATTAGAGCAGATGCGCTCCCGATTCGTCGGCAGTCGAATGTTCGACCTCGCCGAAATTCTCGAAGAAGGGAATCTGCATCTCCGCGTCGAACCGTCGAGCGAGTATGATCCGGGTGAGGTATCTGCTCAACTCGAGATTCGGTGGTATCGCAACGACGATTTCAACGTCCACTACCAGGAAAAACACCCGAATCAGACGTGGAAATGCCGGTGGGATCGACATCCAAACACCCACAATTCCAGAGACCACTTCCATCCACCACCGGCAGCGAGCCGTCCCGACGCGGAGGATGCTGAATGGCCTCCTGACCATCGGGTGGTGGGCCGTCTCGTTCTCGATCAGATCGAAGAACGGGTTGAAACGCTCTGGGAGCAGTACTGATCGGCGCTAGTAGATACTCGACATATCCACCCCGCTGGTTCCGCTGTTAGTCTCAGTCCTCCACGATACGTCCCGTCTGCTCCCCTCTCATCCTTGTGTGTTAACAGCGGAAGTAGTGGGGTGGGTGTGTTCCTTACTCGACTCGCATCCAATTTGGGGTATCCCGAACGGGATTGACGTCGTGTAGATTGAGAACGTGTGCGTCCCGTGGCGATAGACGTCTGTGGGGAAGGGACACGGAAGGAATCGTTCTTGGTGTGACGTAGACGCGATCGGGGAAGTAACCACGTGGAGAGACACACCACTGTTTCCAGTGCTCGAATCGAGAAGTGCCCGGACAGGCAGTGCTAGTGTCTTGGTTTACGCCGAATTAGCGCTGTTCAAGCAACCATTCGGACGAGCTCGTATCTACTATGATCATTCTTTCTGCGGCAATCGGGGGTGTTGAACTACTGGCCTCTCTGTGGGGCGGGAAAGCACTGGAAATCGTGGACTCTCTGTCGAAGGCACTGGAAACGGCACTCCCATAATGAATGAGTAGCGAGCCTCCTGGGCTCTCATCTGTGTCTGCTATGAGCGGGGGCCGATGCTGGGGTGATGCCCGAAGGCTGTCTGTGAGTCGCGATTGTGGTGACGGTGACTGCTGGCGTTCGGACCGCCGTGGAGGCTGCAGTGCGTTGGTCGGCGAACGGCTTTGGGTGTTGAGTGTGTCAGCGCGAGGTATGCGGGAGTCATTTGTGGTTGCCGAGCGTTCGGGGACGCTCCGGGTGCCGTACGTCGTGTTCTCCCGGAATCTCGATGACGAGGAGGGTGACGTCGCGAACGAGCACGTAACGGAGGCGCTCTGGGGGTGGCTGGTGCGTCGGACGACGTGGACAGTCGATCGGGGCGTGGAGGAGACGCGAGTGACGGAGACGGTGTCGGTGTCGCGTGCGTGGTATCTGGTGGTGTTGGCGGGTGTCGCCGCGTTAGTGGTGGGGGTGGTGGCGTCGTGGCTGGGCGGCGGGGTGGGTGTACTGTGGCTGTGGGCGGTGGGTGTTCTCGGTGTGGCCGCCGGGACGAACACGGCGGTGGCGCCGAGTCAGGTGCCGAACGGCCAGGTGTCGGTGTCGAGGACGCGGTATTCGCAGGCGGGACCGCTGGCCGTGGTGTGGCTGTGTGTCGCGGGAGCAGTGGGTGTCGGTGGATGGCCGGGTGTGGTGTGTGCGGGTGTGGGCTGTGGAGTGTGGGTGGTTCACGGCTGGACACAGTGGGTGGAGTCGCTGTTCGCCGGCGTGTCGGACGTGAGTACGGCGTGGTTGCGCGAGCTCCCCCCGGTGGCGAGTCGGTACACGGCGGTAGCGGCGGCGGCGAGCGTTGGCCTGGTGTCGTTCGCGGTGTTGAACGCTGTCGTCGTGGTGCGTCGCCCGACTGTCTCGCTCGGCATGGTCGTTGGTGTCGGCGCGGCCGTCGCGGTCCTGCTGGGCCGCCAGGGGTCACGACGGTGGGTGCCGATACGGGTCGTCGTCGCGGCGGCGCTCTCGGGAGTGCTCGTGCTCTCGCTCCCGTGGCACCTTGCGGTCAGGATTCGCCCGCTTCACGTCGCGTCACTCGGTGATGCGGCGGCAGTTGTCGCGAGCGCGGTGGCGATGCTGGGTGTCTGGGTCGCCATGTGGGTCTGGTTGTTCGGGTCGGCTGACGCGGCGCGACGTCGGTTCACGGCCGAGGGGCGGGCGGTGTCGACGCGCGTCGCGGCGGTGTCGGCGTACGCGCTGATCACGTCGGCGGGGACGCTCCTCGCGGTGTTGCTCGGGGCAGTCGTGGTGGGGTGGCGGCTCGCGACGGCGGCGACACCACCGAGCGTCTGGATGCTGGGTGTCGCGCTCGCGCTTCCGAGCGCGTATCTGGTCTGCGGGGCGGGCTATCAGCTCGTCCGGCTGGCCAGCATGGTGTGGGCGGTGCGGCACCGCTGTGACCGGAGTGGACTGTCGGCGGATGCCGTGCCGTTCGAGCCCGCATATCCGGTGTGGGTTTTGCCGCGCGACGAGTTCCACGCGGGAGCGTACTGGGACCCGTTCGACCGCGCAATCGTGCTCTCGGAGGGGGCGCTGGCCGCGCTCGATCCCGCGGAGCGAGCGGCGGTGATCGCCCACGAGGAGAGCCACTTCGAGCATCGTGGGGCGTACCTCCAGTTCGTCCTCGCGTGCCTGCCGACGTTCGCGTTGCTGGGGAAGAACGTCGTGTACAGTATCTACGACTTCCACGCGCGCGAGTTGACGGCGGACGAACGTGCGGTGCGCCGCGTCGACGAGGACGTCCCGGATGCTGACGGGGCGGACGTCCTCGTCGGGGTACTCAATCGGTTCACGCGCGAGGAGTGGGAGATGCTCGAGGAGTCCGCGGTGACGTTCCTCCCGACGATGCAGGTGGGTGCTGTCGAGCGGACGGTCACGGGTGTGCGTCGGGTCTTCGACTTCCTCTTCGGCTATTTCGCCGGCGGAGTCCATCCCTCAAGCGAGGAGCGAATTCGGGCGGTACGCCGACTCGACCGCGAGGAGTAACTAGTCCTCCAACTCGCGGAGTGCGTCGAGGCGCTCGGTCTTTCGGAGGTGGGCTGTGTCGACGAGCACGTTCCCGAAGTAGAGCTGGTAGGGTGCGGTTCCGTACGCGTGGATGGTTTCACCGAGACGCGCGAGGGCGTCGCGGAGTGTGTCCGCGGCATGAACGGTGTGCGTGGTCAGGGTGTCCGGACTGGCGATGCTGGGGTGTGTGAGGGAGATCGGATGCTGGATGGCACGGACGCGTTGGTCGTAGATGCGCTGGATGGCGACTCGAACGGTGCGTGCGCCGACTGCGTCCGCGGCGGCGGCGTCGGCGTCGCGTTCGCTCTCACGATAGTCGTAGAAGGCCGGGAGGAGGGTGGTACCGCCGAGTAGAGAGGAGATGATGGTCGCTCCGGGGCCGAGACTGCGTTCGCGGATGTGGTAGTGCTCGTGCTCGAGGAGTGCATGCAGTTCCTCGCGCGGGAAGTCCTCGACGACGGCGTCGCTGACGATGACGTAGTGTGCGAGGCCGAACGGGAGGGAGAGCGGGCGGAGGTCGGGGTAGCCGTCGCGGTCGATGCGGCGCACCTCGACGGAATCGGGGAGGAGGTCCTGTCCGTCAGCCTCGGTGAGTGGGTGTGAGCGATAGAGGACGGTCACGATGCGGACGGGGCGGGCGAGCAGTTCGGTGACGGTGCCGAGCGCGACGAAGACGAACGGCCAGAGGAGGACGCAGAGATAGGTGACGGCGACAGCGCGAGCGGGGAGACCGGTGTAGCCGAAGGTGTAGTCGAGGGTGCGATAGAGATCAACGAGGAAGCCGGTCGGTGTCGGCTGCGTATCCGCGGGGAAGAACGTGAGAAGCGGCCGGAGTGTAGCGTCCGGGAGCGGATAGACACCGGTAACCCCGAAGGCGAGGATGGCGACGGCGACGGCGGTGGCGGTGTAGAGGAGGACGGTGAACGTGGCGTAGAGGAGGAAGACGAACGCGCGCCGCACGTCGGAGGTAAAGCGACCGAGGCGTTGGCGGTGGAGGGAGCGGAGGGTCGTGTGAGAGTTATGCAGCCAGAGGAGGAAGACGACGCCGGCGCCGAGCACGGCGAGTCTTGCGTATGGAGCGAACAGTTCCAAGACGAGTTGGCGAACCATCGCCGGGTCGATCTGCCCGGTCTCGGGGAGGCGGGTGCCGAGCATGTCGGAGAGCACCGAGCGTGACGCGCGATTGAGGTTGTTCGAGGCGTACGTGGCGAGTTGGTCGCCCGTCCGAGAAACCCACGCTGATAGCACGAGAATCGGGAAGAAAATCATCAGGATGGGCGCGGTGAGCGTGAGGAAGTTATACGGGATGAGGAGGGCGCGCTTGCTGAGGTCGGGTGTGACGAAGGGGAGTGCATCCTCGAGATAGACGTTCACGAGGACGAGGAGGAAGACGGCGATACAGAGCGGCGTGACGAGCCACGAATCGACCGTGGTGGTGAGTTGGCGGAACACCCCGACGACTGAGACGATCATCGTGACGCCGAGGAGACCGTTCGCCGTTTCGCGCGTCGTCTCGACGCAGCCCTGGGTGACATCCTCCCCGCCGTGAACGGCGGGGCTTCCCACACGGTAGGAATCCGTCAGGCAGGTTTCAGTCCGAGTACGCCGAGAGCGTCATCTGCGAGGATTTCTCGCTTGTCTCACGGTGGACTGTGGCGCTGTCACAGGCGCTCCCATCCCGAGGCGAGTCATTGCGTCCGGGTTCCCAACGGACGCTCTCTCCCCACGGGTTAGCGCGACGGACGATGTTCGCCGCCGCGTTAATATCTGCTTGGAACTCCGATACGTGGCAGTCGTCGTGCGGACACACAAACTCCGCTTGCTCACTACGGCGACCGAGGCGACCGCACGCGTGGCACGTCTGGCTTGTGTACGCCGCGTGGACGTACTCAACTCGAATACCTACCTCGGTCGCTTTGTCTTCGATTCGGCCCTGTAGCCGAGCAAACGCCCACGCATGAAGCCGCCGATTCATGAACTTGCCGTAGTCCAGCCGCTCGCGGATGTACGACAGGTCTTCGAGAACGATAACCGGATTCTCGAACTGTTGGGCGTATTCGACGGCCTGCCGAGACGCTTTCTCGACAATATCAGTTAGGGCATTCTGGTAGTGGTCGAATCGTTCATTAATCCGCCACTCGGCGGCATCACGCTCTTGGAGTCGCTTGAGCGTTGTATGCATCTCTTTGCGGAGGTGTCGCGCTCGACTGCCGCTGACGAGCATTGGTTTCCGTGGGACATCGCGTTTGAGGGCACAGCCCGTAATCAACGCGCTCTCGCCTACGTCGAAGCCGATGTGCGTCTCGTCGTCCGAGTCGGTCGGTTCTTCGACCGAGTATTCAACGGTGACGTGTAACTCCCACGACGTGCGGTGTCTCTGTAGCCGCAACTCGCCTGCCGTCGCGTCTTCGGAGAGCAGGTCGAACCACAGGGATTCCTGCTCGGGGTTAATCCGAAGCGGAATCCAAAAGTTCGTCCCGCGACCGGGTTGCGGGGCCTGCCACACGAAACCGTGTTCGCGCTCCTCGGAGTAGTCGAACTTTGCGGCTCGATTGACGAGTCGAATCGGATGCTCGTCGTCCAACTCCTCGGCGTTGTACGTCGAACGGAGTTTCGGGACGTAGGACTTGAGCGCGTCTTTGGCTTGATACGGCAGGTCGTAGGGCGTCACAACGTCGTTGACGGCAGACATTGTGTCCGCCCTGTTGTCGAAGGCGTCGTGGAGTGCGTCGCGGTAGGTGTCCAAGAGGCGCTGGAGGCGTTGCTCTTTGCCCGTGGTGGGCGTGGCGAGCGTGGCCTGTAGCGTCTTTGTCACCGTCTCGGACACAATGATACAATAGTGTTAGTCATACTTAACATCGCCGGTCACAAATCATGAGACGTGAAGAACATCAACATCGAAGTAGACGAGGAACAGTACGAATCACTGAAAGAGACAAAGAAGCGTCACGGCCTGACGTGGCGGGGGATGCTACTCCACGCGCAACGGGAGTTGGATTCCGGGAATGCCGATTGAACGGCGGACAGCGTAGTCAAGTGACGCGATTCCCCACCCGGCCTAAAGGCCGGGGTTCCCTCGCTGTTTGAAGATGGGCGGGTCGGTGTTCGGACTCCCCTGCACGAGGGCCGCGACGCCGAGATAGAGGGGGACGGACCAGATGGAGGCGGTGATGAGCGGAGCGAGGAGGAGGATGCTGAGGAGGGCGAGGCGGACGGACGCGGGCCAGCGGCGGACGACACGGATCTCGCCGTCGTCCGTGAACGAGAGGTGGTCGGTGTAGATGAATGGATGGTCGTCTCGCCACGCGGCCGATTCGTCACCCGGAACTCGCTCGAAGGCGTCGTCGAGACGCGGTTCGAGGACGGCGCGTGGCCCGTCCACAGTCCACCGTATCTCGTACGCGTCGAACGGATCGCGAAGGCGTGCAGTGAGGCGGTCAAGCACGGACAGCGAAAGCACACCGCGTGCTATCGGAGATGAGGACTAAAGCGTTCGCACGCAGGCGGCGGTGGGATTATACCGGGGGACTGAGTACGCGCTGACAGGTGAGAGCACGTGCGACGTGACGAGGCCGGACGAGCGGCCACCGACGGGGGGAGCGGCGGAGCGAGTCACGAAGACGGCGCGGCGTTCGACGACGCGTGGCCGCTTCAGGAACCCCGGCCCGTGCAGAGCAACCGCCGTGTCCAGTTACCCGAGCTCGCACAGGAGTGGATCGTCGATGACGGCGAGGACCCGATCGTGCACTGGAACTACGACGCGGGCTCCAATTTCGTCTTCATCTCGAACGCGCCGGCGCACAAGTCCGACTACCGGTACGCGGACTGGAACATCGTCGACGGCTATCCCGGGGAGAACGCGCGGATTCGCGCACCCGGGAAGCTCCCGGATGCCGCCGTCGAGCGCTTCGAGGTCGAAGGGACGCACGTCGTGTTCCTCGCGAGCGCGGAGATGCTGAGTGACGAGAACCCGTCCGCGTGGGTGCTCTCGTGGACGCAGTTCATGCGGATGTTCCCCGAGATCGACGACGGTGGCCCGGACGAGGATCTCGGCGAGCTGGTGTCTCGGAACCCGGGATTCATGCCGTCGTCGCCGTTCTAGAACTGGTCGGTCGTCCCGATTCCACGCGTGGAACGCCTTCCGCGCAGCGGTCGCATACCCCATTCGGGAAAAGTGTTAGTGTTGTGATATAGTGGGTTCTTGTGGGAAGTGAGGACGGCGCGACACGGACCGCGTCAACCTCACACCCACCCATGGCCGAAAACACCACAGTCACCATCGCCGACGACGACGACCAAATCCTGACCGAAACGCCGACCGTACTCGTCTGTGAGGGCGACGGCGGCATCGAAATGGGGAAAGCAGTGCTCGAGCTCGCCGAGCGTGAAGGCGTCCGCAAGCGCATCAAGATGATCGCCATCAACGCCGGCTCCGAGGACTCCCACGAACTCGGCGACACCGTCGAGACGGTCACACTGAAGACACCCAAACGGCGGTTCCACGACCACGACAAGCACGACCGGCACTACCTCACCGAGGACGCCACCCTCGGCGGCGGCGACGGCTCCATTCGCCAACCCGGCATCGGCCGCTACCACTTCGACAACCCCGAGCGCGTCGGCAGCTACGAGGACCAGATTCGTCGCACGATCAAACAGTTCGTCACCCACTTCGAGAACGACCCCGATGTCAGCGGGCCGAGCGCCGTCAACGTCTTCCAGATGGTCGGTGCAGGCGGCGGAACCGGCTCCGGCATCGCACCCCTCATCACCGGGTTACTCCACGAGGTGATCAAAGACCTCGACGAGGAGGTCTCTCCCGGCTTCGAGCACTGGACAGTCTGCAGCATCGCCAGCGCCACCAACTTCAACGGCGGCGGCGACGTCCCCGACATCGACTGGCGCTACATCGCGAACTCGCTCGCGTTCCTCGACGAACTGCGCGCCATCACCAACTACGACGGCGACACCGACTACCCGCTGCGCATCCCGCTGCTCGCCTCACGCGACCAGACGAGCACCAGGCGAACGGCGTACACCATCACCGAAAACCCCTTCTCGGGCGTCTTCCTCCTGCGCTACGACGAGGACCGCAGCGACGACGACCAGTACCGGGACGGCGTCGACCGGACAGCAGCACGCGTCATCATCGAATGGATGCGCAAGGACCAACCCCAATTCGACGACATCGAGAACGAAGCGAACGTCCTCGAGCACACCTTCTACGAGGCGCGCGGTCTCGACTTCGAAGTCCCGACCGAGCAGATCGAGACCCTGTTCGAGAAGAAGACCACGTATCAGAACCACGCCGACACCGTCGAATCACTGACGGACGAGATCGAGGCCTACGACGCGGCCCTCGCGCAACTCGATGCCGCAATCGACGCCGACGACGTGCTTCGAGGCGACGGCGACCCCGTGCCCGCCACGGAAGCCAGCGACGATGAGGACGACATTCCAGTCCCGGCCGCAATGGCAACCGAGTTCGAGCGCGCCCAGCAAATCGCGGGGAACATCGACCCACAGTACACTCGCCTCGACAGCATCAAGGCCGAGCTCGGCGAGCACCAGGACCGCCGAACACACTCCTTCCATGACCGCGTCGACGGCGACCAGATACAGCGCGCGGTCTTCATGGCCGCGATGCACGCGGAGGCCACCACGGCGCTCCGAAACCACCGCTTCAGCTCACTCGTCGACACGTTCGTCGAGAAGCACGACGAGGAAATCAAGCGCTACGACCCCGCGTTCGATGCCACGGACTCCCCGAAAACCCAGTTCGTGCAGACCATCGAGCCGATGCTCGAATCGCAGGTTCAGTCCCTCTCGAACGAGCTCGACGACTTCGGCCTCCGCGCACGCCTCACCGGAAGCGAGGAATACACGAACGTGAAGGAGCGGCTCGAACGCAAACGCCGCCACCTCCAGCAGCTCCGCGACGCCCGCGACGAACACGACCGACTCGCCGGACTCGCCGAAGACATCAAGAGCGAGCGCGACGACGCGATCGCGTCGCTCGAGGCGCGCCACACCACGCTCACAGACGCCCGCGAAACGGCGTCGAGCAATCGGACGACAGCCAGACAGAAACGCGACACCGCCAAAAACCAACTAGATCGGTACATCGAAGACGTCCGGAAAGCACCGCTCGGCCGGTTCATCACCCTCCCCATCACGAGCGGCGTCGAGCTGAGTGACGACCGCCTCTCAGGTGAGTCGGGGATCACCTCGCTCATCGACAGCGGCGTGATGCAGACCGACCGCATCGTCGACCTCCTCAAGCAGACGCTCGACACCCACGAGGACGGCGCGCTCGGCGCAACCCTCGAGACACGAAATGAGGTTCGGAGGCCGAGTCGGAGCCGGCCCGTCGTCTTCTGCACGCAGGAGGTCCGCGAACGGATCTGGCAGAACGACGCGAACGGCACCGCGCCGAAGACCGTCGCCACCGACGAATTCAACAAGCAACCGCAGACGGTCGTCTGTACCGACGACCAGCGCATCGGCCTGCTCGCCTACCACGGCGACCTCGCGCTCGACAACTTCGACCACGGCGACCTCCGGGACTCCCTCGAACGCGGCCGACCCACCCTCTGGGGCACCCCGATTCCGCTCGAAGACTCCTACGCTTACCCGGAACTGCTACCCGACCACCACCCAGTGTCGATGCGGAGTCAGATCGAGGACACCGCCCTGCCCGAGTGGGGTGAGGGCGATGACTGAGCGCCACAGCGCCGGCGCACTCATCCTCGTCGTCGCAGTCGTCCTGGCGCTCGGCGTCGCCGCCGGCCCCGTGACCGCGAATAGCAACGCCCCGACCCCGCCCGTCCACGTCAACCAGACCTTCGTCGGGACGAGCGCCGACGCCGACCACGCAGTCGAGGTGACCGTGACTGTCGCACCAACCGAGCGCAGCGGCCCGATCAACAACACCGTGCTCACCCTCGACGCCGAACGCGCGGCGTTCATCGCGCCGTCATCCATCACGACGAGTGAGACCACCGGCGGCGACCAAGTCATCACGCGAAGCGCCGACCGCCCCCCGACGTTCGACATCGACCGAATGGACCCAGGCGAAACCGCCTCCATCAGCTTCCGCGTCTACCCGAAAGCCGTACTCCCGAGCGGCGAGACGCTCGCCACCGTCGACGTCGAAACACAGTTCGTCCGCACGCAGCGCGTCGTCACAACCGAGACACCCGTGGCACCCACGGTCTCCCCGGACCAAGCGGCGTACGCCAACACCCCCGGCCTCCCACCGATAGTCAGCGGCGCGCTCGGCGCGGGCGGTGCAGCCATCGTCGCCTGCGGTGTCGGCCTCGTCTACCGACGCCGCCTCCGGTCGTCTGCACGCGACACCCTCCGCTCGGTCGCGAACCAGCCGTTGCCCACCAGCGCCGAACGCACCGTCACGGACGCCATCGAGAGCCTCGGCGGCACGACACAGGACGACCCGACCACCAGCGACGCGCCGTCGATCGGGACGACGCGCGACACGGAGTCCGATGACGCCGCATTCGACTTCGAGGACTGAACGACGCGTGCACCACCATCCACCCATGTACGCGCCACGAGACCACACCCGCGACGACCACACCAACCGATGAGCGATTTCGAAACACACCTCCGCTGGGGAATCGCCACCCACAGCGTGCTCGTCGCCATAGTGGTGACCACGTACCTCGTCGGCGTCAGCCCGCTCGGCGCGCTCGCACTCGCCATGGCGACCCTCCCCATCACGCTCGCCGGTGCGCTCTTCCCCGACCTCGACCATCCGTCGTCGATTCCACACCGCTACGGTGCACACGGCTGCCCGGTCCTCGCTGGCGCACTCGCGCTCGCCATCAGCCTCCGCTATCAGCCGGCCGTCATCGAGACACTCGGACGTGTCACCGGCCAGCCGAGCGCGTTCCTCGGTGGCGGCCTCGTCGCGTCGCTGGCGTGGGCGACGTGGCTCGGCACGTGGCGGCTCTTCCCGATACTACGACCGAGTCATCGAACGGTCACACACCGCCTCTCCACCGGAATCGTCGTCGCGCTCTGCATCGGCGCGAGTGTAAGCCTCCTCCTCGGCGCTGACGGACCGATCAGAACGTCGGTTCGCGCCGTGTCCCTCGCGGCGAGCGCGACGTTCCTCCTCGGGTTCCTCAGCCACCTCAGCGCGGACGGCCTGCACCACGACTACGCCACGCGTCTCCACGCACTCGTGACGAGCCACGACTAGCGGCCGTATCAGCCCATCAAACGGCCGCTATCGGGCGCGAAACCACACAAACCCGGACGATCGCGCGCATCGAATCGACTGATGGCAGTCGCGGAGGACGCACCCAAGGCGTATCGTACAGCCGTCGTCGGCGAGTGGCCGTGCCGTTCAATTGGGGCTCGGTGGTCTAGATGCCGAGCCACTCGTCGTTCCGGACCTGATAGCCGTTCGCTCGGCAGAACTTCGCCGCTTCTCGGCGTACCGCCCGGGACGTCGGGAGCAGTTCCTCGTCGTGGATTCGCGCAACGATCCAGTCGCTGATGGCTTGGATTCCTTCATCGTCGTCGTCGCCGTCGATCGCTTTGAGTTCCTGGAAGGTCGTCTCGTACGCCTCGCGCTGTGACCAACTGAACTCCGTATTTTGAAGCGACGTGCTGGCCTCCACCACTCGTTTCATGGCTGCCGCGACTGTCGGTCGCCGTACCTGTACCCGGACAGCGGCGGGTGAGTCGAATGTCTCCTCGTCTGTCTCCGGTATTAGCTCCGCGATACTGTAGCTCCCCTCAACCGACTCGAGCTCGTGATCGCCGATCGCCGCGACGAGCTCACTCCCCGTCACCGGGAATGGTTGCTCTTCGAGCTCCGACTCAAAACTAGTGAGCTCCGCTCCGTCCATCGGTGGCTCTGGTTCGTCTCCACGCTCCAGTTCGGTAGCAATCTCACGCTCTTGCTGGCGTCTTTCGGCGTCGTGGGCTTGCTTGTCTCGAGCGCGCTTATCGTCTCCCATCCTATACTGATGGGTCTCCAGCCGGATAGCTCTAGGGACGACAACAGGTACTCCTCAAACCCGCCGAACAGCGGTTACGAGCTGGCTTTTTGGAAGCCACTCATCGGAGAGGCCTGGAAGCGAATCCCGGTCGCCAAACTGCTGTCGGTGGTCTTCCAGCTGCGTTGTTAACCGCTCATGGGAATCGGTATCGCCCCCTTTGTTTGCGATCCCTTTTTCGAGTGAGTGTATTTTGTGTGCGAGTTGCATGAGCGGTTGTGCGGCCGCGGCATTCTCGAACAGAATCGCGTCGTCCGTTTCGCGGGTGATGGTGCCAACGAACATTATCGGGGTTGTTCTCTCCGTGGGTTCACCCTTTTCGTCAGCCAGCCATTCCGGCAGTTGGATGAGCAGTTCATCCGGGTCAAGAAGCCCCAGTAATTGCCAGATGTGCCGGGATTTCTGTTCGTTGAGCAGTCCTCGGCTCCGGGCGTCTTCGAGAGAACCATCATCGTCAGTGAGCGTCTCCGAATGCCACTCGCGGACGAACGCGTCGTAGCCGTCGTATTCAGTAATCAGGGCAACCACTCTAAGACACAAGGAGGCACAGCAACATCAATTGCCCCACCACTTCCGACAACTATTCACTCCCGCTGGTCGGGGTTAGGTTGATCAGCATTGGTAGTGCCAAAGGGACCGCTCGCGCTGCGCTCCGTGAGTTCGCGCTGCGGGAATGGGATTTTGATTCCTTCGCGTTTGAACGCAGATTTGACGCTCTGAATGACGGTCTGGACTGCCCGCCACTTCCGCTGTGGTGTTGGATTGTCGATCCAGAACCGGAGTTCGAGTACGATCGACGAGTCATCGAACCGGATCGGGAAGACCTGTGGTTCGGGCTGAGACATGATCTCGTCAAGGTTCGCCATTGCTCCAAGGGCGATAGTCCGCGCGTGCTCGGGGTCCGCGTCGTAGTCAATCCCCATTTCGACGCGGTGTCGTAGTTTCCCTTCCACACTCCGATTGATGATCGTGCGACTCCCGACGGCCTCGTTCGGGAGGACGACGTGCTCGCCGTCGAGGTTGCGGAGGCGAACGTGATTCACGGTGATTTCGGTGATGAAGCCTTCATGTTCACCGATGCGAACCCAGTGGCCGACGTCGAACGGTCGCGAAAGCATCAGGACGAATCCCGCGAGAACCGACGCGAGCGTACTTTGAAACGCCAACCCAAGAGTGACATCCTCCCACGACTAACGTCGTGGGCTTCCCACGCCCGTGTGCGCTGGTTTGGGAACTTACGTGTACGACCCGACACGCCGATGGGAGTGCCACGCCCCCGTTACTCCTATCCCGTGGGGGACTCGGAGGTATCTGGTTGTTTACCGTCGGTCTGTGTGTCCGAAGGCTTACGTTTTGATGCGGCAAACACCAAGTCAACTGCCAGTTCTCGGACAGTCAGTCACGATGGGAAACCATCGCAACGACAATTACAGAAACACAACGTTGGAACTCAAACGTTGCGGTTTCAGTGGTTGCAAACTGTGCGGCGATTCATCCCACGACTGAACTCGTGGGTTTTCTCGCCTACTCTGTATAATCCCGAGAACGCCAGCCCCCAACAGGAGATCGCTCAGCTGGACGCCCCAGAGTGAGAACGTTCCAGCCACCGCCGCGACGTAGAGTGAAATCTGCCCGACGTAGAAGCTCACACGACGCTGATGCTCCGATATCGTTTGATCTCCCGAACGCGTGCCACCCAGAAGAAGCTCTTTCAGAACACGAGTGAGGGTGTATGCGGTGACGAAGAGGACGACTGAGAGCAGTGCGCGGACACCCGTATCGACACCGACCTGAACGACGCCCGCAATCTTGAGCGCGTCAATCGTCGCATTCCACCGATACAACAAGATGAGAGAGACGGCAGTGGCCAGTATGAGGAGCAGCCCCGCTCGCGTGAGTTCGGCTATCTCGGTTCGAACACGGGACTGAAGATGCTTTCCGAGATACCAGATTGCGCCCCCGAGGACAACTGCAACCGCGATAATCGTCAGCGAGTCAGTGAACGGAGGCCGAGACTGGAGCAAGACGTGAAACGCCGAGCCAAAATACGAGAGCACTCCCATAGGAGGGCCAGAGGCGAGCGAGTTCCATAAAGAAGGGGAACTGCCGTGTTCCACGAGACGGCAGGACCCTCGCGGACACACCACTGTCCAGAATGCGGTGGGCTGTTGGCGAAAAAGCAGCGACTCGACACGACGGCTGAGAGTCAATCAGACCCAGCAACCAGGGTGAACGGCCGAACGTTGATGGTCCCGGCCGTCCACACAGAACCATGGCCGAATTTCCAGATGAACGACAACTCGTACTACAGGCGCGGTCCCGGTTAGATCAGTGGACGAAGCGTGCTCGCATGGAGGCGTATGCTGAACTGTTCGACGGTGACGATCCCCTTCTCTCCCCCGAAGAGGTACGATTGCTCGATGCGCTCGACTCCGAACTGGAGCGAGAGGGCGGCGATGGTGTCTGGGGAACCGACCAGTACGGAATCCACACGGCAGGAACCTCGAGTTCAGACACCTCACTTGGAGTTGTCTGTGTGTACCACCCACAGATCACCAAAGATTCCGTCCTCCGCGGCGCCGACGAGCTCGACGACGAGACTGAGGAACGACTCAACGCCGCACTCTGGCAATATAGCGAGCGCGTCGCAACACGCATCGAAGAGAAACTCCACGAGTTTGTTCGTCAAACGGAGCGTTAGCTGACAGTGGACACGACTGCTCCCTCCTCACGGAGCGACTGACAGGAAACCGATATTCGGAAGAGGGAGGGCTGTCGGGTCAGTTCGTGGTGTGTTTCGCCTCGTCGGGCTCGTCGGGTGCTTCGACGCCCTCGGCGGCGGTGGCGGCGTCGGTCTCCTTCTCGGTGTCGACGTGCCAGCGTTCGACGTCGGCCTCGTACTCGTGGAGGACCTCTCGAACGTCGTCACGGAGGTCGTCATCGTTCACCTGCACCTCGAAGACGTACGCGTCGTCCGCACCGCGGACACGCTGGACGTTCGCCGAAATCAGGTCGTTGTCGAAGTAGTAGGGAGCGACCTGGGTCATGACGTTCTTGTAGACGGTGTTTTCGACCTTGCGGAGGGCCTTGCGGCCGGCGGTATCGGCGGCGCGGGCGACGTGGCCGATGGACTCGTTCCACTTCTCGACGGCGCCCTCGGTGTCGTCCCCGAGTTTCTCGTAGGACTCCGAGAGACGCTCGCCGGCGGTCTGGAGGTCGTCGTCGGCGTCCTTTCCTTCCTTCTCGCCTTCGCCCTCGCCGACGCTGGCCTGCTCGGCAGTCTTCTCGTTGACGTCGGTGGTGAGGCGCTCGTGGGTCTTGGGACGCCAGTCGTCCCACTCCTTGTAGGCCTCTCGGTACGGGTCGTCACTGTCGGCTTCCCTGAGTGCAGCCGTGATGCGTTCGCCGTGCTCGACGAGGTCGCCCCACGACCCGCGCTCGCGGAACCCCGAGATGCTCTCCTCCATTTCTTCAGCTATGTTGTCGACAGCCCGATTAAAGTTTGCAATTACGCTGAAGGCCCGAAATCACGGAAATGCCCAGTGTTCGAGGTCTAGCACTCGAATTCGGGTGGGGATACGGGACGCACCCTCCCTAAATGAGGAACGAGAACAGGAGGTAGGACCCAGCGACTGCCATCGAAGGTGTGAGAACCCACAGAACGACAATGCGGGCTGTCGCTGCGGAATCGAAGAGACTGCCGGCTGCCATCGGTGTTTCCTCACCGATTGCCGGAATCGCATCTTCAGGTGCTTGTTGCTCCTCGGGGTCGGGGATTTCGCCTTCTGCAAGCTCCCCGACCGTCGGGTTGACAGGGGTTTCAGTATCGCTATCAGCGTCCGCGGCGGCAATCCCGCTGGCAGAAGCGGCCGGAGCGGACGTGCCCTCAGTCGTTGGGGTGATGATTTCGACGAGTGTGCGAGCGCGGCTGAGTCGACCCCAACCGAGACCGATGATACAGCTGGTCGTGCTCACTGCGAGACTCGCTGGAATCCCGAGCCAGGAGAGGAGTGTGATGATCGTCGCGCCGACGGTTGAGACGATAAGTGAGGCCAATATCGGCATATCGGTGATGTCGCTTCCGACGGTGTCGAGTGTTCGGCGTGCGATTGTGAACGCGCCGAGGCTCATTGCGCCAACTGCGAGCAGAATTGCTGGACTGGCATCGAGAGCACCGTTCCCGACTAGTGGTGCGACTGCGTTGGCGGCGTTCGATGCGCCGGCACTGAAGCCCATGTAGCAGGCGATTGTGATGACGAGTGTGGAGCCGATGAGGTCTCGAGATGCCGCGTTCTTGTTGATTTTGAGCCGGGGGAGTAGTTTGCCTTGGTCTACTTTGACGAGCGGGCTCTGGAGTCGGCCGAACGCGAGTTTCGCGTTGAGGTGCGGATACAGATAGCGGCCAAAGAGCGCGCCGGCAAAGAGGGAGATCAGCGGGGAGATGATCCACGCGGAGAGGACGGTGAACATCAACGCGCTATTGAGTGTGCCTGTTGCGAGCCCGAGCCCGACGATCGACCCGACAGCAGTCATGGAGGTGGATGCTGGGACACCATAGAGATTGGAGATGAGGAGTGCTGTGCCAGTGAAAAAGAGGACACCGACGCTCGCTTCTGGCGAGAACGCAGCGGCAGCGACGATTTCGCTGCTCATCGTGTCGATTACATTCCGCCCAACTGTCCAGGCACCAAGGAGCGCGAAGAGGGTGAAGAGGGCGGCGGCAGTCCCTTTTCTGACAATGCGACTGCCGACTCCCGGACCGAACGCAACACCTGTCGAAGACCCACCAATATTGAACCCGACGAAGACGGCTACAGCTAACCCAACTGCAACCAAAAATTCGACCATGCACGTACTTGCTGCGTCAGTCGTATATACGGCGTGATGTGTGATTTCTCTCGGTCAATATACTTTTGGAGCGCCGTCGACGGAGGAAGTACGTGAAGAAGCTAGGACCGGAAAGCGAGAACACGGTCAATCCGATGGGAGTGACAGAAGTACTCAACTCGTTGATTGAAAGTGGCCTCCATGAAATCAACCGTGAGACGAACGGGTTGGTACTGTCTGGATTCTCAGCCGGTCTCGATATCGGGTTTGGTCCATTACTGATGGCGGTAATGCTCACCCTCTCACCGGGTGGGTATGGTGATCTCGGAACGGAGTTGCTACTCGCGAGCACCTACTCTGTCGGATTTATGTTCGTCATCTTAGGGCGGTTGGAACTGTTCACCGAACATACGACTGTGGCCGTAATGCCGGTCCTTGACGGCCGCGCATCACTCGCGAAACTAGGCCGCCTTTGGGGGTTGGTCTACATCAGTAACATCATCGGTGGTGCGGCGTTCGTCGCGCTCATCGTTACGCTGCTACCCGACCTCGGTGTCGCCTCACAATCGGCATTCGAGACAATCGCGCTCTCACTCGTTCACCACGACTTCGCGTGGATCTTCGGTGCCGGCGTGCTTGCAGGGTGGCTGATGGGACTGCTAGCATGGCTAGTTACCGCCGCTCGAGAGACGACAAGCCGTCTCCTGATCATCTTGATCGTGACGGCTGTCATCGGTATCCTCCATCTCCCGCACTCGATTGCGGGGAACGTCGAGGTGCTATTCGGCGTCTTTCTCTCACCCCACATCTCGGTGATGGACTACGTATCGTTCCTCGCGCTCGCCACGATGGGGAACGCAGTCGGCGGAGTCGTGTTCGTTGCCCTATTGAAATATGGTCACGTCGTCCGGGGCGGAGACTAGAGGCCCGTGGCTTCGATTTGTTTCTGGTAGCGGTTGGTGACCTGGGCGATGTCGCGGACGAGCGCAGCGGTACTCTCTTCACGGAGAAGCACAAGCACGGTAACATGAAGCGCCGAGCAGTCCTCCGCAAGAGCGCGGCTCTCGCTGCGCTCGCGACCGGATCCCTCGCCGGCTGTACGGGGTCCGGGAGCAGCCCTCCTCCCCGCCGCTCGAACGTGATCGAAGACGTCGCCCTCCAGGACGGCGCGCTGGTCGCCGACCTCGCACAAGACCCGTGGGTCACGACGCGTCGGGAAGAGGTCCCCGTGAACGAACCGGAAACGAACTCGACGGCGTCAAACTCGACGACGTCCGCAAACTCGACGGCGAGCGTCGACGGCGACTCGCTCCTCGCGTCGCTCTCGCCGGTTGGCGGTGCGCGCGCGGCGAAAGGCCGCGGTGGCGGTGCCCGCGGTGCGACCGGGCGCGGGAGTGCGACCGGCTATTCGGACGCGCCCCGCACGCATCACGGCCGCGCGAAGTACCATGGTGGCGCGTACGTCGGGTCGTGGTACAACAACCACGAGGACGACGTGACGCGCGCCGAGACGGTCATCGCCGCGATTGCGGTGGCGCGAATCGGCGAGACGCACGAGGAGGAGAGCAGTCTGCCCGATGCCGGGCCGGTGCCGTGGGACGAGACGTGGTCGAACCCCGACGACACGGTCGAGATCACGGTCTCCGAGCCGGGCTGGTACCGGGTCGGGACGCATCTCGAGACGCCGGGCGGGACGGACCTCGGCTGGGAGTGCGTCGACGTCCTCGTCGAGGACGCCGGGGACTCCTACACCATCGAGCAGCGCTGGAAGGTCTCCCCGCGCATCTGAGCGTCGCGCCCGATGGCCGCCCGCGAGTCCCGCCAGTCGTATCCGCTGTCGCTCCTGCACGCGCTGACGTTCGTCGTCGCGCTCTGTAGCTTCGCCTACGAGCTGGTGTTCGCCGAACTCTACACCGTCGTCTTCGGCGGGAGCGTCACCCAGTACGGTATCACCATCGGGTTGTTCTTCTCCTCGCTCGGACTCGGGTCGTTCCTCTCCGGGCGTCTCGAGGGGGAGGCGGGGCCGAACTTCTTCCGCGTGGAGACGTATCTCGCGCTCGTCGCGCCGCTGGGCTTCCTCGGCGTCATCGTCCTCGGGACGCTGCGCTATCCGGCCGCGTACGCGCCCGTGGTCGGCGTCGTCGCCCGGATTCCCATCGTCGCCATCGGCTTCCTCTCCGGGTTCGAGTTGCCGTTGTTGACGGCGCTCGCCGAAGAGACACGGACTGCGGAGCGCGACGTCCCTACGGGGGTGCTCGCGACGGGCCTCACGGGGGTCGTCGCGGCGACGAAGGCGGCCTGCACGCGCGTGCTCGCGCTCGGGTTCGACGTCGAGACGACGAACGATGACGACGAGCGCGGACGGACGAGCGCGTATGCGGCGGTACTCGGCGTCGACTACATCGGCGGGCTCGCCGGGTCGCTCGTCTACGTCTTCGTCCTCTATCCCGAGCTCGGCCTCATCGCGTCCGTGTTCGTCCTCGCGTTCCTGAACGGCCTCGCCGCGCTCGCGTTCACCGTCGGCACGCCACCACTCCGGTCGGGCCTCACCCGCTATCTGCCCCGGCCGGTCAGTTCGACGAGTCGCGCGCTCTTCGTCGTCTGCCTCCTGCTCACCGCGACCACCGGGGGTGCGGTCGCGAGCGCGAACACCGTCAACGAGGAGGTCTCGGAGTACTACTTCGGCCGCGACTACGAACTCGACTATCCCGAGGGCGCGCTCGACGTCACGGTGACGGACACGTGGACGACACGCTATCAGCGCGTCACCGAATACACCCGGACGTGGACGGGAACCGGGTCGAACCCGCTCTTCGAGGGGACGAGCGAGCGCTGTCTCCGCCTCGATGAAGCGATTCAGCTCTGTGACTCGTGGGCGGACAGCTACCACCACGGCCTCGTCGACGTCCCGCTCTCGCTCTACGCGAACGGGAGCGAGACGAACGTCCTCCTCGTCGGCGGCGGGGACTGGGTGGCGATGGATTACTTGCGCGCCCACAACGTCACCGTCGACCACGTCGACATCGACGGCGAGTTCATGCAGCGCGCGAAAAACCATAGTTATCTCGCGCAGTACCACGACGACGCCTACACGTACCCGAACAAGACGACGCACACCGCCGACGCCTTCCACTACCTCCAGCAGCACGAGACGCGCTACGACCTCATCCTCCTCGACGTCCCGGGCGCGACCGACGACGACCTCCTCTCGCTCTACTCGACGGAGTTCTACACCGAACTCCGCGAGCACCTCACCGAGCGGGGTGTGGTCGCGACGTGGACGTACTCGCGCCAATCCTACACGCAGCATCGCGCCGCACACTACAACACCATCGCCGCGGCGGGCTTCACGCGGGCCGCGCCCTACTTCGCGTGGGAGGACATCGACGCCGACCCCGAGACGGAGCGCGTCGAGCGCTTCACCCTCCTCGCACCCGGCCCGCGGCCCGCACTCGACCCGGCGAACGGGAGCGCGTACGTCCGGCGCTACGCCGAACGCTACGAGTCGGTGTCGTGGCACGACACGCCGACGTACGCGGGCGTGCGCACGAACAGCATCTTCCACCCGAACTACGACATCCTCATCGAGTAACCATGGGCGACACCACACACACCAAGACGACCACGCTCTACGCGGCCCACCCGGAGTCGGCGCCGTCCCTCGCCGAGATGGACGTGAAAGCACACGCCACCCTCGAGTGCCGTAGCGCACCCGTCGACTTCTACGTGATCGGGTCCTCGCACGCCGTCAGCGCACCCACACTCGGCTTCCACGAACTCTGCTCGTGCGAGCCACTCGCGGGCGAACACGAGACGATCCCGCTCACCACGCGCGTTACGCGCCAGCGGACACTCCCCGATGGTGGCGTGCTCACCGTCGAGACACGCCCGCTCGACGCGTTCGACCCCGACGCCGACTACGACCTCCAGTATCGCTTCGCGCCCCGCGCCCACACCGCCATCCGGGTGGGCGAGCGCGCGTACGAAACCTACCACACCTATCCCGAGCACGACCGAACCGTGTATACCCAGACCGACCTCTCTACACATGCACCATCCCACGATGACCGAGCGCGGACGCCACACGACACATGACGACGTATAGCGGCGACGTGACGCTCACCGGGAGCGCAACGCCACCGATCAGTCTCGCCAACCCCGAGGACGTCTACGTCCACCCGGACAGCATCGCCGGCGACCTCGAACTCCACGACGTCGAGTACGTCTTCACCGCGACCCCCATCAAGGGCGGCGCGAGCGTCGACGACGTCGAGACGAACGTCACGGGCAGCATCGAGGACGGCTACGTCGAACCGGACGGCGTCGACGGCGACCTCCAGATCGTCAACGCCGAGGACGTCTTCATCGGCCACGACGCCGTCGCGGGCGCGTGCGCGGCGCTCGGCCCCGAGCAAGTGTTCGATACGGGCACGACGGAGCCGCCGAGTCGCGACCCCGCGACCTACGACGTCCGCGTCAGCGGCTGGGAGCAGACCCGCACCGTCGAGGACCCGGACGTCGGCGTGCTCGTCGCCGGCAGCCGCGCCGACGTCACCATCACGGACGCGAGCGGGCATCTCGCGCTCTACCTCATCGGCACCGAGCACAGCGTCAGCGTCGACGGCGAGGCGAGCGTCGAACTCCACATCGTCGGCCGGGACACCACCGTCGACCTCGCACCCTACATCGACATCGACCGCGCCGTCGAGACCGGCTTCGACAACGACGTGACCGTCGAGCCGGTGCCCTACGAGGACCTCATCGAGACCACGAAGGACGAGGCCTACGGGCGCATCACGATTGGGCGCGCGAAAGTCACCTATCAGACGCCCGCCCGCGATGAGACGTGGTGTAACGGCTGCGGGAAGGAGGCCGAGACCATCATCCGCCGCCACCAGGAGGACGCCTTCTTCCTCTTCGGCATCCCGCTCAAGACCTTCGCCTCCGGGAGCCGAACCCAGGAGTGCGAGCACTGCGCCGAGCGTATCGACGCCAGCCTGAGCGCCGCGGAACGCGAGGAGATCTTCGGCCGATGACTGACTGCACCTACCAATTCGACCCCGCAGAGACCGCCAGCCACATCACGGGGACGTGGACGTGCCCGCACGACGCCCACCCGGAGAGCGAGCGCTGCATCTTCCACATGGACGACGCCGAGCGCCACGCGTGCGGCGTCACCGACGACGACGTCGTCGAGACGCTCCGCGAGAACCTCGACTCGCGCGACCCACGAAGCAACGAGTACGTCGGCGCCGACCTCCCCGCGCTCACCTTCACCTATCAGCGCGTGCGCGGCGTGACCAACCACCCACTCGACTTCCGGCACGCCGACATCGCGTCCCTCGACCTCACGCACGGCCGCCTCGACCAGAGCATCGACCTCCGTGGCGCCACCGTCGGCCACCTCGCACTCGACGAAGCACGCCTCGACGGCTCCGTCGAGGCGAGCGACGTCACCGTCACCGGCCCCGTGGACGCGACGGAAGCCGTCTTCGGCGACGACACCCGCTTCGCCGACGCGCACTTCGAGGCGCGCGTCACCTGCGACGAGACCGCGTTCGGCGAGGACACCACGTTCGCGAACGCGACGTTCGCGGCGCCCACGACCTTCCGGAACGCAACCGCACGCGGCACCAGCCACGAACTCGACGACCACGTCTCCTTCGCCGGGACGCACTTCGAGGCCGACGTCAACTTCGACCGCGCGACCGTCGAATGTGCCACCTACGCGAACGCCAGGTTCGACGCGGACGCATACTTCGGGCACGTCACCTTCCACGACGACACCGTCTTCGCGGACGCCACGTTCCACGGCCCCGCGTCCTTCGACGAGGCGCGCTTCGAGGCCGACGTCACGTTCAGCGACGCGACCTTCGGCGGCGTCGCGTCCTTCCGCGGCGCCGAGTTCCGCGGCGGCGCACGCACCCTCGAAGACGACGCGGCGTTCGACGGCGCGACGTTCCGCGACGACGCCGACTTCACACAGGCACGCTTCCGGGAGGCGAACTTCGCCGACGCCATCTTCGAGGGGAGCGTCCATCTCGTCCGTGCCGGGTTCGGCGCGCGCGTCGACATGAGCGGCCTCCACGCGGCCGGACCGTTCGAACTCGACGACGCGCGCTTCGACGACGGCTTCGACGCCACCGATGCGCGCTTCGACGGCGAGACGAGCGCCATCGAGACGCAGTTCTACGGCGACGCCGACGTCGCCGACACCGTCTTCGGCGGGCCCGCGACCTTCGACGAAGTCCGCTTCCACGAGGACGTGAGCTTCGAGCGCGCGTCCTTCCGCGACGTCGTCTCCTTCCGCGGCGCGCTCTTCGAAGGCGAAGCGAAATCACTCGACGACAACGCCACCTTCGAAGGCGCCGCCTTCGAGGCGGACGCACGCTTCGCCGACTCGACGTTCACCAACCTCTCGCTCTGGGACGTCACCTTCGGCGGCCAAGCCGACTTCTCGGACGTCGACGTGACCGGCGACCTGCACATCCGAGCACGCGCCACCACCGACGACGTCTACGTCGACTTCTCGGACGCGACGGTACACGGTGGGCACATCGTCGAACCCGCAGACAGCACCCTCCCCTACGACCTCACCGAAGCGACGGTCGGCGACATCACCCTCGAACGCAACGGCGACGGAGACGGCGACCTCCTCGACGCCTTCCGCTTCTGCAAGACCGAATTCGACCGCTTCGACTTCTCCGACCACCACACCTATCTAGAGCGCAACGACTGGACCATCCACGAGTTCGTCGGCGACGACACCACCGCCGACGTCGAGATGACGCCCGCCGTCATCGAGGAGACCTATCGGAGCGCGATGGCGAGCGCCGCCGACGTCGGCGACACCCCCGCGAAACGCGAGTTCGAGTTCAAACGCTACCACTACAACCGACAGAAGAACTTCGACCTGCTGCGCAGCCAGTCCGCACTCGGCTCCGTCGCGCGCATGAAGAAAGCCTCCACCGTCGCGCTCAACTACATGATGCAGATCACCTGCGGCTACGGGAACCGCCTCCCCCGCATCGCCGCACTCACCTTCCTCCTCCCCGCGTTCTTCGGCGTCCTCTACGTCCTCGGCGGTCCCCTCGAAACCGGCGCCGGCGTCGTCTGGACGTCCCCGAGCCCACTCCACACGCTCGGCGACGGCCTCTACTACAGCTATATCTCCTTCTCCACCATCGGCTATGGGGGCATCGGCCCCATCGGCTCGCTCGCGAAACTCCTCGCCGCCAGCCAGGGGATGCTCAACGGCCTCCTCTTCACGCTCCTGACGTTCACGCTCTTCAAACGCGTGCTCGGCGGGAGCTAAGCGGAGGTCGGTCGAGGAGGCCGCTGGCCTATGACGAGTACCCTCCGGCGGACTCTCACCCCCGACAGCTGGTTATCCAGAGGAGACATGGCCGTCGAGTTCCGGCAAAAGGGGTACTAGCTCCAGTATCGATTTCCCGAAAGGAATTTGCGACCAAATGATTGGGCAGGCAGTTGATGAGATTTTATGATGATGGTTTCCTATCGGAAGTCATCATCATTCTCGCAATCGGAGGACTTGCAGGTTTCTTCACCCTCGGCCTGTTCGGGTTCTACCTCCGGTTGGTGATTCCACTAGTTATTGGTGCTAACATGCAGGGATCAGAGACAGAGAAAGGCGAACGAATCGCCGAGCTCGAACAGCAGGTGGAAGCACTCAAAAACGAGACCGAGGAGGGGTAGTTCATCTATAGATGTGTATGCAGACGGTCCAAGTCCACAACAGGAGCAGTCAGGTGGTGCTCCCGAAAGACACACTTCAGCGAGACAGGATTATCGAAGAGGACTTCGAACAGAACTGCGTCATCGACTGCCTCGGACGCGGCCAGTTTCTCGTGACTCGTCGATAACGACCCCCGCGTCGACCTCGCTCCTGATATTCTGCTATATGAGGGCACACATTCCGATCACAGCCTACAAAGATAGCCTGTCAAACTTGGTTGGAATAGAGGCAGAATATCACACCCGCGATTTCTGAGCGGTCATCCGTAGTAATTAACGTCCTCACGTGGCTTTGACAGTCGGGAGTGACTTACTATCATCTCAATATTTAATATGTTCGAGTAAACAACAAGATGTCTTTCTGCCGACAGTTTTCAGGTGAATGTGTCTGTGAACGATCCCCCTCCGAAGCGCCTCCTTACAATTCCTAAACGAGCCGGTGATACATCTCCCTGCGTCTTTTGAAAGCCATCTGGCCACCCTCAAGAATCTCTTGTGCAAGGGCTTTGATTTCATCGTCATCGATAGAACCACAGTTCCGATAGAAACCAGCACGCCCGTTAGATCTCATCACAACGATTTGTTCAGCATCACCGATTATCGGGATGTTCGCATTGTGCGTTGCTGTGATTACTTGGCGATTCTGCTTGATCGAACGAAGGATCTCTACCACATCGGTGAAGATGAACTTGTTGTCGAGCATATCCTCCGGTTGGTCGATAATTAGCGGCACATCACGCTCAATCATAGCGATAGAGAGCAGGGCCGTACATTGCTGCCCGTCGGACATCTCATTGAGTTCTTTCCAGCCTCCGTCATTGAGCTCAATGACAGGACGATCGTGGATCTCAAAGAGCTCTAACTTGGTCAGTTGCTCAACGAGATCGTCGTGGGACACGAAATTCTCCGCAGTTGTCGGGGTAACATCGGCGAGATCGGTCAGCGTTTCAGTATCCTCATTACGAACTATCTCGGCTAATTTCGATGGGTCAATGGCCTCCGCGATTTGCTCTTTATGTTCCGTCCAGATCCCCGATCCTTCCAGAACATGATTTATCCAGTCGATATATTCGCTTCGGTTAGACTGGCTGTGCAGTGATACTCTGACATTCCCTAAGTGTGCATTTAGCTCTTCAATCCCTTCATTTCGAGCATCACTGACCTCTTGTCGAGCCGCTTCGAGCTCTTCTAGGAGATCTGACTTCTCATCCTGAGCAATCTGTAGTTCCTCACGCTTTTCTTCCAATTCTTCGGAGACACCTCTCAGATCCTCCAGCTCGGCCTTTTTATCGAAGAACTCCTCGATATCGACTCCAATTTCCTCTTGGATTTCGTCTGCCAGAGATTCGTGCTCTGCCTCATGCTGCTCGTTCTCCGCATTCCACTCCTCTCGAACACCCTCAATATCCTCACGTCCTTCACTAACTATGTTTTCTAACTCTTCCTCGTGTTCAGCGAGTTTCTCCCGCAGTTCCGAAATCGTCTCGTCTACTGACTTGAGCAGATCTTCGTTCGGGCCGCCGTCTACATCAGTAACCGAGAGCTGGTTAGCGAGAGAGAGCGATGAGACTTCTTCTTCTACCGCTTCGATGTCATCAATAACCTTACTGAGAGCGGCTCGCTCCTGTTCCCACTCTTCTTGCCCCTCAACATAATCGCCTACTCCCTTCTGCTCCATCACCTCGACCTGCTGCTTCAGCGCCTCAAACCGTTCTTCTTCGGCCTTAAGTGATGCAACCTTCTCTCGGAGATCGGCGATTTCACGGTTCTTCATTCTGATCGCTTGCTTTACTGATTCACGTGCCTCGATTTTGTCAGTAATATCGAAGTAGGAGTCAAGTAGGTCCAGCTGGTTGATTTCGTTCCGCGCCAGCTCTATCAACTCCCTCTGGCTGTGGATTTCGATATCGAAGAATTCCGTTCTAAACTGCTCGATTGTTAGGTCTACTTCCTGTGGCTCACCACCTTCAGCAGTCGGTAGCCGTTTGACTTCTGGTTCGTCGTCATATTCCCGCCTGATTCGGTACCGATCACCGTTCGATGCCGTGACTAACAGCTCCACTATTCCGTCAGGTCGAAGAGTATTCTCGATGAGAGCGGTGTAATCCTCTTTGATGTCATCCGAGCGCGGATCTACGTCCAGAGCGTACCGAATGTGCTCAATTACGGTCGATTTCCCCGTCCCTTTTCCTCCAATGAGACAATTAAGATTCTTATTTAATTGGAGATGCCGGTCCTGCAAGAACCCGTTGTGAACGAGTAACCCATCTACACTCGGGTGAGTGGTTGGCTCATCAATTAGAGATATCCTGGATTCTGGATCCGCAAGCGCCGTACGAAGCCCTTCGAAGCAGGGCGAATTCATTTTGATGTAGGTATACCGCTCTCCTATATCTGCTAGCGAATGTGCATCTGAGGATCGAATGTGAGCGAACTCTTCAAACGCGTTAGCAGTCTCCTCTGCAACAATCTCCAATGCAGCGACCTTTTCGCCGTCAAATACCTTCTGCCGGGTCGGAGTATTCCGATCAGTTAACTCGTAATCGGCACCGGCCGCCACATCAATGTGCGCTAGAATCGGAAGACCACCATATTCACGAGTTTTCTCGCAGATCTTCGGAATCGTGTCACCAGCGATCGCCTCTTCCGGATCGTCTCTGATGCCGATGTCATGGAGAAACGTCGGAAGGACATCGGCTTCTTCAGGCGGGAAAACAGCAGTCATGTGTATCTGGTGCTCCCCACTCTGCCCTGTTGTTATCTCAACACCCGGGAGAACTGTAACGCTGGAGTCCTCGGCCACCTCTCGAAGCCTCTCGAAGTACTCCGCAGTGTTGTGGTCCGTCACTGCCACCAGGTCAAGATCTTCTCTCTCGAATGCCGCGACTAAATCATCTGGGTCAGCGTCTGGGTCCGCATAATCGTGTGATTCGGGTGTATGGACGTGGAGATCGGCCTTATAGAAGTCCGCACCACCTGTCGTATCGAATGAAACCATGATTAGTATCATAGTCTCCTGTAGATGTCATGTAACTTTCGGAGATTTGGTGCCGATAAGACTACATACAGACCGATCTACGAAGTTCAAGCTCTAGATTTCGCAGGCAGAATTCTTCTGACCTTCGGGCAAGTCGATTCAGTACGGGATGACTACCATTCTAAGATGGACGCAAGCACCGAGCTATCAACCTTCTCCGAGGATCACGAGCCTGTTTGCCTCTGCATTCACTACCGCCAGTAGTAGCCGAAGAAAGCAACCGCGATGCCGAACAACCCGAAGAACATCACCCACGCTGTCGAGCGGATCGCTGACAACCTCGCGAGCTAGGGTGGCGGGGTGAGGGAGACGAAACTGAGTTCGATGACCGTACCTGGCATTGACACCGCGATATTCGCCCTCGTACAAGCACCTGTTTCGGCGTTCGTCTACTCCGAGGCAGGAAAGTACGACCGACTGCCTCCCGTGCTCACGGGACTCTCGGTATTCACACTCGGAATCTGGCTCGCATTCACATTCGGGGCTGCCCTCGGAGTGGTGACGGTCGAACTGCTCGTCATCGTCATCCACCGCCTCGGAGTATCCGTTTCTGGTTGAGGCGCTGCGCGCTGCACCAGCGCGGTAGCGTCCCCCTATCTCTATACGCGTTCTCCGAGATGTGCGTGGTATGTCCCCGCCCCTCCATCGAACGCGACGTCGGGTGTTGTCGGCGAGCGCCGCGGCCGGTGTCGCTGGACTGGCTGGCTGTACGTCACTGCTCGATCGGTCGTCGGCGACGGTCGCCGGCGAGTGGCCGTCGTTCGGCCATAACGCGCAGAATACGGGCTACGTGCGCGACGAAACCGCGCCGCCGGATACGCTCGTTCGGCTGTGGACGTCCGAGACCGCGTTCCGAAACGTCGGCCCGGCGGCGATTGCCACGGAGACGGTGTTTCACGTCATCGGCCATCGGCTCTACGCCCTCGACCGGCTCGATGGGACGATTCGGTGGAAGACGACCGTCGGAACGTGGGGGTCCGAAGCACCCATCCTGGTCGACAACACGCTATACGTCGGGTGGAGCGGCGGCGTCCGCGCGCTTAACGCCGCGACGGGCGAGCGCGTCTGGACGGTCGACATCGACGGTGGCGTCTGGGGGGCGCCAGCCTACGCGGACGGCACGGTCATCGTCGGCAGTAACGCGGGTCGTGGCGCCGGCAGCATCATCGGGATGCGGGACGGGAGCGAGGACTGGCGGTACGAGGTCGAGGTCGGGACGCTCTCGGGGGCGACAGCCGTCAACGGCACGGCCTACGTCGGCACGATGGCGGACGTCGGCAGGAGTGCGGAGGCCGACGACGACACGCAGTCCGTGTTCGCCGTCTCGACCGCCGATGGCTCGGAGGAGTGGACGTTCACCGGTGTCAGCGGCGACGTGAGCGTTCCCGCGGTCACGGACGGCCGGGTTTACGTGTCCTGTGCCGACGACCACCTCTACGCGATCGATGCCGCGAACGGCGAGCAGGTGTGGGCGAGTGAACTCCCGGTCGCGGCGACGAGCGCGCCGGCCGTCGTCAACGGCGTCGTCTACGTCGGCAGTACTGACGGCCACGTCTACGCGCTGGACGCGGCGTCCGGGAAGCCCACGTACCGCGTCGACGTCGGCGGCCCGATTCGGGACGGTCTCGCAGTCGTCGACAAAGTCGACGAGGACGCCCAATACGAGGGGTGGCGACAGCGACTCGTCTACGCCGGGACGACCGACGGGCGAGTCGCCGTCGTCAAAACCGGCACGCAGGACGTCGTCTCGACCGTGCGTCTCGGCGCGCCAATCTCGGGGCCGCCGTTCGTTCGCGACCGTCTCGTCCACGTCGCCACGAACGACGGGAACGTCCACGTCCTCGGCAACTAGGGCCGAAGTGTGCAGTGGCGCGACGACAGCACGCCCCGCTCACGTGTGGACTCTCGAACGAACGCGACGACGGCGTGAGTCCACGTTCTCAGTCGCGGAGGACGCGTTCGCTCACTCGACTGGTGGTCCAGCGATAGGACTATCGGGCGACACGAGCAGAAGGCGCACATGGACGAGACGCGAGCGACAGTCGATGCGTTCGACGGCGAGCCGACAGTCGATGCGTTCGACGGCGAGCCGACAGTCGTCCAAATTAGCGATATTCATGGCTACCTCGCGGACGCGCGGAGTGCACTGCGCGCAGTCGGGGAGACCGACCGCTTCGACCCGGTCGTGACGGCGGACGACGACGGGACGCTCCACTGGGCGGACAACGACTACGTCCTCGTCGTGAACGGCGACCTCATCGACCGCGGGCCCGCGAACGACGCGTGTCTCGACCTCGTCTGGCGACTCCACCGGGAAGCGCCCGCGGGCCGCGTGCGCTACCACATCGGCAACCACGAACTCGCGATTCTCCTCCCAGCGCTCGTCGGCTGGCGCTCGGAATACTCGGTGAGCCTCACACCCGAGGAGCACCGTGCGTTCCTCGAACGCGTCGCGAACGGCGACGTCACCGCCGCCTTCGAGGGCTACAACTACACGTACAGTCACGCGGGACGGAACGAAGCGTTCCAGGTCGCCGACGTGAACGAGCGCGTGCGCGACGCCGCGCGCGACCTCCTCGAAACCGATAGTGAGCACGTGCAACGCCGCCTCCACGACCGCCACGCGGACGTCTTCGGCATCGGCGACAGTCACGGCGGCCGCGGGCCGGACGCCGGCCTCTGCTGGATGGACTTCGAGTACCTCGACGCCAATGCGCCCCCGCAGGTCGTCGGGCACACGAAACAGTTCGAAGCCACACGCAAGGGGAACGTCGTCTGCGGGAACGTCATCCGAATGAACCATCGCTCACCCGGCGGCGAGGGCGTCCTCGTCGAGACGAGCGACGACCTCACGGCCGTCCGTCGCACCTCCAGCGGCGGCGTCACGACGACGTCCGTCTAAGCGGACGCGAGGACGAGGTTACCAGCGGTGGTGGACGTAGTCCTTCACGTGCGCCTCGTAGATGTCGCGGACGGCGCCGTGCGTCTCGTGACTGAGCGACTCGAGGTCGGCGGCCGCGACGTTCTGCCGAACGTGGTCCGCGGAGGTGCTGCCGGGGATAACGGTGGTGACGGCGTCGTGGTCAAGCACCCAGCGGAGGGTGAATTGTGCCATCGTCGCGTCCTCGGGGACGAGGCGACGCATGTCCTCGACGGCGGCGAGGCCGTCCTCGAAGGGGACGCCCGCGAACGTCTCGCCGCCCTTCCGGCCGACGCCCGCCTCGACGCCGTTCTCCGCGGCGGCACGGCGGTGGTCGCCCTCCGCGAGGTCGTCGACGCTCTCGAAGGCGTCCGCGAGCAGGCCGGAGGCAAGCGGGACGCGCACGATGATGCCGACGTCGTTGTTCGCCGCGCGCTCGAAGAACCGCTCGGCGGGCCGCTGGCGGAGCGGGTTGAAGATGATCTGGACGGACTCGACGACGTCGTACTCGATGGCCTTCGCGGCCTCCTCGACTTTCTCGACGCTGACGCCCGCGTGCGCAATCTCGCCCTCCGCTTTGAGGTCCTCGAGCACGCGGAACGTCCCAGGCTCGTAGAAGGCATCAGTCGTCGGGCAGTGCAGTTGGACGAGATCGAGCGTGTCGACGCCGAGGCGCTCCTGCGAGCCCGCGACGGACTCCCGGAGCCCCTGCTCGGAGTGGTGTTCGTCCGCGTCCGGCGCCGCTTTCGTCGCGACGAAGACGCGCTCGTCGTCCACGCTCCGGTCCGCGAGGACGTCACTGATCAGGCGCTCGGCGCGCCCGTCGCCATACACTTCCGCGGTGTCGATGAAGTTCGACCCCTCCTCGAGCGCCGCCTCGATGGCGGCCGTCGCCTCCGCGTCGGTCACCTCACCCCACGACGGGCCGACGTTCCACGTGCCGAGCCCAACCGTCGTCAAGTCCATGCCCGTGCTGCCGAGTGTGCGTCGCTCCATACCCGTGTGGTCTCGGAAGCGTCCGGATAAGTGTACGCGAAGGGGCAGACTGCTTCACCGAAGGCCGTACTCGAGGACCGGTCGGAAGTCGCCGGCGAGGGAACCCCGAGTGACGGAGAGCACGAAGAGCAACCGCCCGTTGATCCGATATCGGCGCGGCATCGACGGCGACCGATGGAGGGAGTCGTGGTACCGCGAGTCGCGGAAGGGTTATCCCTGCACTCGGCGTACAATTGTTTGCAATGGCAAACGGAAACGTTGATTTCTTCAACGACACTGGCGGCTACGGTTTCATTTCGACTGAGGACGCGGACGAGGACGTTTTCTTCCACATGGAGGACGTTGGCGGCCCCGATCTCGAAGAAGGACAGGACGTGGAGTTCGACATCGAGGACGCCCCCAAGGGCCCGCGCGCGACCAACGTCGTCCGCAACTAACCCCGAGTTCTACCCGTCGCCGTCAGGCGACACCTGAATACCTCGGTTTTCCTGAATACTACACCCGAGTAGCAGACGCTCTCGGACGGATTACGCGTGTTCCCAGCACCACGAGCAAACGGTGACAGCGCGGTGGCGCCGCCGAGCGATCAGTCGTCTCCCGGCATCGCGAGCGACGCAGTCGTCGTCGCGTCCGTCTCGACGCGCGTGATGCGGCCCTCGACGTCGCGCAGGTCTCCCGCATCGCCGACGCCGCCTCCACGACCGCGGAACGCCTACTCGTCGTCGCGCTCTGCGCGTGGGGGCTCCGCCCGAGCGAGGTCGCTGCACTCCGCCTCCCGAACATCAACCTCGACCCCGCCGACGACGACGTCCCACGCCTTGAGTTCGAGGAGCGCAAGAACGGCCCGGGGAGGGTGATGATCCTCTACGGCGAGGACATCCTCCAGGCACGCATCGACGACCTCGCCGAGGACGACGAGTGGACGGGCTGGCTCTTCCCGTCCTCACAGTCTGCAAGCGGCCACGTTATCAGCGAAACCATCAGCAGCCGCTTCAAGCGACTCGCCGACGACGCCGGTCTCACCGTCGCCGGGTCGACACCTACAGCGAAGATGGGCCGCCGCTTCTGGTACTCGACGTACTCCGACGCCCGCGACGCCGTCATCGACGACTTGGAGGACGTCGTCAAAGAGCAGGGTGCCGAGAGCCCCGAGGTCGTCTACTGGAACTACCTCTCCGACGCCCAACGTCGGAACCTTCGCCGCGAGCAGATGAATGACCGACTCGCAGACGCCTTCGACGGAGTTGTCGTATCGGATGAGTGGATCGCCGTCGCCGGGATGGAAGTATTGGAAACTGTATCGATAGCCTGGCGGGTGATCGCTGCTTTCGATAACCAAGACGTCGCATCGGGTTCCTTGGGGTCTTCCACCCACTCATCGTCAAGGAGTACATCACCATCACCATTCAGACACCTCAGGTATATGGTATGAGGTTATACCTTACCCACTTTTTCTGTGGGGAGCAATGCGGTTGATGGCGTCACAGGGTTTCTTCCGTGATATCACCAAGACGGTGTTGCACCCGGCCCTGGACGCCCTGAGCCTCCTGGTCAGAGAGATCGACCGAAGTATCCACGTTGATGCCGGGGATGTCGATGTGCTTGGGTTCGCAAACGCCGTCGAGCCACTCGTCGCGGATAGCTATCTCGCGATCGAGAGCGTCGGCCGACGAAAGCAAGTCTCACTCACCGAGACTGGCGAGGCTCAGCACCGCGGGCGGCTACCTCGGTGCGTACCTTCGCTGCGAGTATCAGGACTCTAAATGAAGCCCTCACCAGCGAGTATTTCATGTTGTCCGATGAATTGATGAGTGTACAACATGATTGGCGACAAAGTTGCGATTATCACCGGTGGCTCGACAGGAATCGGGAAAGCGATCGCCGAGAAGTACATTGAGTACGGCGCGAGCGTCGTGATCGCCGGCCGGTCCGAGAAAACAGGCCAGGAGACGGCCGAGAAACTCGGCTGTCAATTCATCCAGTGTGACGTCTCGGAGTACGACCAAGTCGAGCGCCTCGTCGACAGGACGGTCGAGGAACACGGTCAGCTTGACGTGATGGTGAACAACGCTGGGATTGGGAGCGCCGGGAACGTTGAGGAGATGTCGATCGATGACTGGCATAACGTTATTCAGGTCAACCTCACGGGCGTCATGTACGGCTCCCGTGCAGCCATCCCGTATCTCAAGGAGAGCGACGGCTGCATCATCAACGTCGCGTCCATCTTCGGACTCGTCGGTGGGCCCGGCGCACCGGCGTACTCTGCGTCGAAAGGTGGTGTCGTGAACTTCACTCGCGAACTCGCCGTCGACTACGCCAGCGAGGGCGTCCGCGTCAACAGTATCTGTCCAGGATTCGTCGAGACGCCGATGACCGACGACTACCTTGATCAGGAGCAGTTCTACGAGTTCGTGCGCGGTCAGACGCCGATGGGTCGGGTCGCCGAACCCGAGGAGATCAGCGGCATCGCGATGTTCCTCGCGTCCGACGAAGCATCCTACATTACGGGTGCGAACATCCCCGTTGACGGCGGCTGGACCGCACACTAACCAGACCGCCAACGATCAGAACACGAGCGGCCAAACCAATCGGAACGCTCCAAGCATGATGGCAGTCGAGACTAGGACCATCAGCAGGTCGAGCCTGATGCCCGCCTGCAGCATGTGTTCCCGGCTGACGTTCCCGGTCCCGAATGCGATGGCGTTCGGAGGTGTCGCGACCGGGAGGGCGAACCCGAAGCTGGCGGCGACGGCACCAGTAACTGCAAGGAAGACCGCGGCCGCCTCGGGCGTCGAACCCAGCGCGTCGGCGTAGCGCGGCCCAATCGTGATGAGGATCGGTGCGAAGATCGCGACGACTGCCGTGTTCGACGCCAGTTCACTCAAGAGTATGGTCGTCGCGACCACCGCAAGCACCACGATCAGGATCGACATCCCGACGAGGGACCCGAACGTCACGTCGGCGAGCCACTGTGTTGCGTCGGTCGCCGCCAGCCCGTCTGCGAGCGCAAGTCCACCGCCGAGGAGGATGAGCGTTCCCCAGTCGATTTCCATGACGTCGTCCCACTCAATACACCCACCGGCGAGAAGCGTTGGGACGGCCGCGAGCCCTACGAGGACGTAGAACAGCACGCCCTGATGTGGAACCCCAACGATACTTCCCGCGCCCCCGAACAGCGTGTCGTACCACACGGGCGGCAGTACACCTTCGAAAAGGAAGTCGAGGCCGCCGAGGATCCACAGTCCCGCGGTGAGTGCGGTGATGGCGAGCGTTCGGCGGCCTGCCGAGTCCAACGCCCCCATCTCCGCAAGTGCGCGGGAAGCGTGCTGACGCGCGTGCGTGACGTCCGTGACCTCCGGCGGGAAGAGCTTGATGAGAAGGTACCAGGCGATCGGGAGGCTCACGGCCACGAGCGGGAGGCCGATCACGAGCCAGTCGAGAAACCCGATCTGATACCCGAGATGGGCTTCGAGCTGTGAGACCACGATCGCGTTCGCCGGCGTGCCGATCAGCGTTCCGACGCCGCCGAGGCTGGCCGCGTACGCGGTTCCCAGCAGGAGCGAGACCTCTAGGTTCGATACCGAGCTATCCGTCTTCTCCGGGTGTTCACCGATCTCGCGGGCAACGCCGAGTGCGATCGGAATCATCATTGCGGTCGTCGCGGAGTTCGAAACCACCATCGAGAGGACCGCAGTCGCGGTCATGATCGCGAGTACAAGCCGTCGCGGCGACGTCCCGAGACGAGCAATGAGATAGTATGCAATCCGTCGGTCGATCCCGTGCTTCTGGAGGGCTTCTGCGAGCACGAATCCAGCCAAGAGCAAGAAGATGATCGGATCCGCGAATCCCTGGAGCGCGCTGGCTATCGTCGGGAATACGCCAAACACCGTTAGCAAAATGGGGACGCAGAGAGCGGTCGCCGGGAGCGGAAGCCCCTCTGTAACCCACAGAACTGCCGCGAATACCATCGTCGCGAGCGCAAACGCACCCGCCGTTGAGAGCCCTGGAGTCGGGATTAGAAGGACGAGGACCATGGCAGCGACTGAGACAGCGAGGTAACGGATCGACCGGGACGACATACTCATGCGACCCCACTCAAGAACGCCCCGGCGCTGTACGCGACGCCAGCTGCCAGCATCCCGATTGCGAGCATCTCGCTGCCGCTTCGAAGCCAGCCGTGGCGCGTGACGAAAGTCCGACTCGCACCGACGACGAAGAAGGCGATTGCTGTCGCAAGGATGGAAAATTCGAAGACCGGTTGTACCGATAGAAGGTACGGGAATAATGGAGTCCAGCCGGTGACGACAAATGCGAGGAACGTGACCACGGCCGTCTTCGATGGGGGCTTCGCATCTATTTCGGTCTCCTCGCCCACCGCCTCCTGATACGCGAGGTCGGAGCGGCGACTCAGGTAATTGCTCATCCCCATCGAGAACCCGTCGGCGAGGAGATTCGCGACGCCGAGGATAACGACGATGCCGGGATCAAGGGCCGCGCCGGCGACGCCGGCCACGACTGCAAACGTCGTAACGATGCCGTCGTTCGCCCCATAGATGACTTCGGCCAAGTAGGCTCCAGAGGACCTTATCTCGCGGTCAAGCGCCCGAGTGAGCATATTATCACGAAGTATGACAGGGTGAAAGTGGTTGCGGGGCACGCAGAAGAACGGGCGTGGTGATGTGTCGGACGCCAAGGCCGTCGATGCTGTACGAGAATCCCGCCGTTTACGGCGGGAGTGAATCCGACAACCTCCCCACAAACCATCTTCTGCTGTCAATACGGATATTTAAGTTGCATCGTACCATCGCATGACGTACACCGAGGCGGCACGACCGTCCTCCTAATCGGACAATATCGGGACTCCGAGACCCAGAATGTTCGAGACACTTATCTCAAACCGCTGTGGTGTCTCGGTACAAGATAACTCCGAGTCCCCATGCCGGGATAGGAGTAACGGCGGTGTGGCCCCGCCAGTAGCCCGGTCATGCCGACCGGGTTACGAACCAGCAAATATCCCAACTCAGCGGTGCAGTGCCGTGGGAAGCCTCGCCGTTTACGGAGAGGGGGAGGTCACGACTTACGGCGACGGTGAACGGACGATAATTCTTTGAGCTCACCCGTCGACATGTCGCTATGCGCACTCGAACGATCGGATATGCCACTGCCGCCGGCATCGCAACGTTCCTCGTCGTATTTGTCGCCGTCTCAGAAGTCCTCCTCCCATACGTCGAATTCTCAGTCCTCGTGGGTATCCCTGCGGGTCTGGTCGCCGGTGCCCTCGCGGCCGCATTCGTACTCAGCCAAATCGGTCAAGAAGATAGTCCGACGCGACGGAATCTCGCGAAGGCTCTTGGCACGTTTGGCGTCGTCCTCCTCGTCGTATTCGTCCTGGGGGTCGTGCTTCGAGTAGGGAACACGATTTCGCTCGTGGCCGCCGCAATTATTGGGGTTCTCGCGGGCGCCGGCGTATTTGTATTGAGTCGAGAGTAGTTCGTCAACGAGGACACTATCCGATCATGTCTCGACAGTTTTGCCATCGAGAAATGCCGTCACGAGCTTGTCAAAGGTCTTCTTTCGTTGTTCGAACGCGCCGTGAGAGGCGTCGGCGAGGATCTCCAACCGAGAGTCGTCGATCCCGGTCGCCGTCTCTCGGAGGGCCTCCGGTGGGAAAATCGGATCTTGTTCGCCACCGATGACGAGGAACGGGATGTTGATGGCTTCGAGTACGTCGCTCGCGTGGCTCTCATATAGACGGGTGTGTTCAAGGAGTCGATAATCGAGACGTATCCGTCCGCCATCTCTCGTGTTGTCGTCCCCTCCGCGAGATCGGGCGGTCGGCTGATGACGTAGAGCGTGAACTCGTCGACGTACGGTCGATAGTAGTGCTTGAGGAGGACTCGCGAGAGCATCGAATCACGTAGCGGTTGGAAGGCGTCACTCAGTCCGGGAACGAGGTCAACGAGTTGTCGGTGTGCCCACTGGTGGAACTCCTTCACCGGCGACGCGCGTTCCCAAATATGTCGCAGGTTCTCGAACGCGATGTACTCGCGATCGTGCGTCAACGCTTCCTCGATGATGTCGTTGGCCACGCGGTGGAGGACATCCCGAACGTATCGTACCCCTTTGCCGCTCATCTGCTGGATGGTGCGGTGCGCGGACTACGTGCCAGTCTGTTGGAGAGTTACGCGAATCCGCTCGAACTCTCGATGGCGATGCCCGGGTTTCCTACCGGACACGAAGTACGCCGTACTAGTGGTGGCGATGTTGACGATGTCGAGGTCGACGCCGAGAACTGTCCTGTCCTCGTCGTCGCCCTGTTGTTCGACCTGTTTCTCGGGCTTCGGTTCGCGGAAGCCGAGATGCAGGTAGTAATCACCGTCACGCCGAGAAAGGGTGGATTCGGTGAGTTCCCAGTCCTCGCTGTTGAGGTACTGGTGTTGGTAGCTGTCTTTGTCGTCCGGCAGTGCGAAATCGCACCGGATGCGGTCGTCAACTGTGGAAAGAGAGACCCGGCCGTACAGGGCTTCGCATCAAGTCTCCGGAACACTTGCCGCTATATATGACAGTGTGCGTGGCCGAAATCGCGTTCAGGTTGTTTTGAGAGCCCTCAGAGGTAAATCGACACTATATCGCCCGTCGTATCTCGGTATCCGTACTGCCGGTTTAGACAGAGGAATACATAGGTGGTAGCTAAGACACGCTACTCAACCCCTGCTGATCTATCTATGCGTACACCAGAGAAGGCCGTCGATTCCCAGCAGTTCATCGACAATCTCCGGAACTTCCAGTATCGAGAAGTGATGATGTCCCTCGCGACACTTGCTGTCGTGGCAGGCTCAATTTTCCTCTTCCCAGGATGGGCGAACGTTACCAAAGGGATTCAGTCGTCCGTAACGACGGATCTCCTGATTCTCTTTGTTGTCGTCGCGGTCGTCGCCGGCGCGATCAAAGGTATGCTCGGCTTCGGCTATCTTCTAGCAGCGAGAGAATCCCGCCGTTTACGGCGGGCGTGAATCGCGTCACTGCCTTACCCAACCCACTGTCGATGGCAAGGCTGGATATTCTACGTCAATATACACTACTAAGTAATTCTACTTACATAGGCTATGTATGGCGATTGAGGTCACACGTACCTACGTTGGTTCCATCCAGAACCATCAACAGGTGTGCGATGGCCTCAATTCGCTCGGTGATTCTGCCTCGAAAATCTGGAATGTCGCACGCTGGACAGCCGACCGCATCTGGGACGCAACCGGCGAAATCCCAGACGAAGGTATACTGAAAGCGTATATGAAGAACCAGTCGTGCTGGAAAGATTTGAACGCCCAATCCAGTCAGAAAGTCATTGAAGAACTTTCCGACGCTTTCCAGTCGTGGTTCGACCTGCGACACAAGTTTGATGAGGCGAATCCGCCCGGCTACCGCAAACACGGCGATACTCGACCACGCAGTACGGTCACGTTCAAAGCCGATGGCTTCACACACGACCCCGAGAATAATCGCGTCCGACTCAGCAAGGGGTCGAACCTCAAAGACCACTTCTCGGACTTCCTGCTCTGCGAGTACCAGACGCGACCCGACGTTGACCTCTCGGAAGTCAACCGGGTGCAGAACGTCCGTGCGGTCTGGAACGGCTCCACAGACAAGTGGGAACTGCACTTCGTCTGCAAAATCAGCCTTGAAACCGCAGAGTCAGCAGGCGATGAAGTGGCAGGCATCGACCTCGGCATCACGAACATCGCCACGGTCGCCTTCCCCGACGAATACGTCCTGTATCCCGGCAACTCGCTCAAAGAGGACAAACACTACTTCACCCAAGCAGAGTACGACACCAAGGGTGAGAACGGCCCCTCGGAGACGGCGATGTGGGTACGTAGGAAACTCACAGAGCGCGAAACGCACTTCTACCACACGCTTACGGACACCATCATCACCGAGTGTGTCGAACGTGGTGTTGGCACGCTCGCGGTGAGTTGGCCCGAAGACGTGCGAGAGTCCGACTGGGGCAAGACTGGGAACAAGAAGCTGCACTCGTGGGCATTCGACCGCATCTACCGATATCTCGCATACAAGGGCGAGATACGTGGTATCGAGGTGTTGAAAGAGAACGAGTGGGATACGTCGAAGACGTGTTCACGGTGTGGTGACGACACGAAGTCGAATCGTGTTGAGCGTGGGTTGTACGTGTGCTCGTCGTGTGAATTGGTAGCTAACGCGGATTGTAATGGGGCGGAGAATATGCGCCAAAAGATAACTCCGAGTCCTCACGGTGAGGATAGGAGTAACGGCTGTGTGGCACAGCCATCGGTACACCTGTTCGACCGCGAGAGCGGGACGTTCAAATCGAGAGAACAGGTCGTATCGTAGACCGGCAAATATCCCAAACTGCGGGACGGGAAGCCCCGCCGTTCACGGCGGGGAGGATGTCACGCACTCATCACGACACCGATCTTCGCGTCAGTCATTGACCCGACGCTCGCCGTCGTCGTTCTGGCGATTCCACCATGGATGATCAATATGTTCCAGATTGGCGAGACGAAGACCGGAGTCACGTTCATCCGTGAGGAGTGGCTTCTCGTTTCACTGGCGGTTATCGGGTCAGTCATCGGCGTCTACTTCCTGTCACACTACAGCACCGGACCGATCGTCCCATTCCTCATCGGGCTCATCATCCTCGGCTACGTCATTTTCCAAGTCGCTCGGAACTTCGTGACGATCGAAGAAGCCCATCATCCAATCGCCCTCAGTGCAGCAGGCTTTCTGGAGGGATTCCTTCTCGCAGCGTCGAACCTCGGCCCACTCCTCCCGGCATATTTCCACACGTTCGAGCGCGACACCGAACGGTATATCGGCGGACTCTCGATGGTACTCGGTATTATCTTCACGGTGCGCCTCGTCCAGATGGCGCTCTTCACCGATCTCTTGACGACGTACCGAATCTGGCTCGGCTCCACAATCGCCGTCGTGACCATCATCGGCCTTCTACTCGGCACGTACCTGCGTCGTCTCGAGGAGGATCAGCAGAAGTTCAACTGGTTCGTCATCACACTCCTGTTCATCATCTCGCTCAACATCTTCCGGAACACCGTTCCGGCACTCCTCTGAAGCTACGGGACGAGATACGCGTATCCCTCGTTCTGCAGGCGCGTTAGCTCTCCGACGCCGGACGGAACGAGTTCGACGCCGTCGATGAGGTCTGCGGCTGTGACGTCGGTTCCTTCGATGGTGTTCTGGCACTGCTTGACGGTGACGCCGCGCTCGAGGAGTTCTACAACACGTTCTCGCTCTGGCGAGTCTTCAAGGACGAGTTGGAGGCCGCCGCTGTTCGTGACGAGAACGACGTCGTCGAGGTCAATCGTCTCGTCGTTGAGGAGGTTGGCGATATTGTTGACGACACGTGTCTGGAGGGTGTTCTCGTCGTTTGAATGGTGGAAGACAGCCTGCATGCGTCTCGATTCGTCCGAATCCCGGATAAGCGCTATGACCTGGTTAGCGTTCTTTTCGGAGGCGTTCGTCGCGCAGTTCGCCTTTCGCGTGCCACGTCCGTGGCCGGCAGGCGACGGCGAGTGTGCCGACGAAGAAGACAGCAACGAATGCGACGACGAGTGGGCCGGAGATCATCCCGATGGCGGCGGTCTGGATCCACGACTCTGGAGAGAAGGCGGTAATGCGGACGACCCATGCAGCAAGCATGATACTGAGCATCGGGAGGTAGATGCGTCGCAAGCGGTGTGCGATGGCTTCTTCAGCAGTAATCTTGATCGCTGGTGCACGGTAGTCATCGCTGAGTTTCTCTCGCCACTCTGGGTTAGCGACGTCTTTCGTGGGATCAAGGCCGACCGACCAGACGTTCTCCTGAAGAATGCGGACGCGTGAGCGCCAGATGTCGTACCCTCGGTAGCGTCGCGCCTCGATGACGAGGAAAACTGTGAGTGTCGCAACGCCGATGAGGACGATGTAGTGGGGGTTGTCCGGACTGGAGAACGCCCACGTGAGGATGGCGGCCATGACGATGACCGCCCAGTTCGTGGTCTTATCGAGTCGTTCGCGCCAGTACTTCATCCGATGGATTTCGCCCCGATAGAGGTGCGCCATCGCTCCGCTCGGTCCCATCTCCTCGTCGAGTAGCCCCTTCCCGACGTCGCGATGCTCAGGGTCTGCTAGGTCGCCACGCCCCTCCGAATCATCAGTCATCGTCGTACACCCGGCGCGAAGCCGCGTCGACCTTTGGGGGTAATATATGGATGTTCATAATATTCGCTATACTATGCACAGTCATTCTGGGCTCCTTAGTGCTTATGCCCGAAGTCGTCGAGTTACCCACGTGCTTGGATAGAGCGGACGGTAGCAGCAGGTGCTTCACCGACCGTCTCGTACGGCCAGTCGCTCATCCCACCAATGAGGGCTTTCGCATCGTAGCCCCGCTTTCGGAGGTGTTCGGCAGCAAGTGAGGCCTTCGAGCCGCTGAAGCAGACGACGGCGATTTCTTGGTCGTCGGGAAGTTCGTCGAGAGACGCATCGAGACCGATGAAGCTCTCGCCGGCGAGTTGGTCGTAGATCGGGAGATTGTGGCTCTCCACGATGTGGTTCTCATGGTAACTGTATGCCGGCCGCACGTCGAGAACGAATAGCTCATCGGCACGATCTCGAACCGCTTCAGCCCGAATCGTATTGTTCACTATATACAATACTACATTCTAGAGAATACATAAATGGTTCGCCGCTCCGGTTAGACCAGTAGTTGGATGTCAGCGTCGGCCATGTCCTGTATGGCAGTCGCAGCGCCGACACCGGTGGTGACCCCATCGTAGAAGTCGTCCTCGTCGTAGTCCATGAGATCAATCGTCATCTGACAGGCCTGGAACTCAACGCCCATGTCAAGTGACGTGTCGATCAGCTCCTCAATCGTGGCCGTATCATTGTCCTCGATCCGCTTTTCCATCATCTTCGTCGTCATCTTATCCATCCCCGGGAGCGCGGCGATGGCGTTCGGGACCGGCATGTTGGGGTTGCCGACAGAGCTCAGTTGGAGGTTCTTCGAGCGGTCCTCATGGAGAATGTCGAGTCCCCAGAACGTGTGGAAGACCGTGACCTCGTAGCCGAAGGCGGCTGCAGTACTCGCGAGGATGAGCGGCGGATACGCCATATCAAGTGTCCCCTTCGTCGCGATGATGGACATCTTCGGCTGGTCGTCGTCTGCTCGGGCTTCGATGTCGGCGATTTGCGCTTCGAGTTCCTCGACACGTGCCGCCAGTTCCGCGCGGCTGGGGTCGTCGTCGCTGGGAGTTGGGGTGTCGGTACTCATGAGTAGTTTACTCCGTCTTCCGCACGTAGTGTGTGTACACCTCGTCGCCTTCCTGCTGATCGACGAGTTCGACCCCGGCGGTCGTGTCGGCCCACCCACCCAGGTCGCTCATGCTCCCCGGATCGGTCGCGAGTACTTCGAGCACTGCACCTTCCTCAAGCTTGTCGATGGTCTGCTTCGTTTTGACGACCGGCATCGGACAGTTCTGACCCTTCACGTCGAGCGTCTCAGTGACTTCGTAGTCCGTCATGATATTGACTTCACCCTCCAATATTGGACTGAGCGTGAAAAGCGCATCGGTAGTAATTCAGGTACAGACACTATTGTGGTGGCGTTATATCACTATAATGCGCGTATACAGGACATTCAGGAGTGTATTGCCGGAGTAGTATTGTGCAGAAAATGAGTTTCTATGCAAAGCCTTATTTGTCGACGGCCGATAGTGGGCAGTGAAGATGAGTGACGCCGACCCGACGACGGCGGAGGAACAGATTGCCGAAGTCACGCCTGAGCAGCTGAAGGAGCGAATCGACAGGGGTGAAGACGTATTTGTCCTTGACGTCCGGTCGGAGGGTGACTTCGAAGAGTGGCATATCGACGGTGAGAACGTCGACATCGTGAACTACCCGTACTTCCAGCTAATCGACGAAATCCCCGACGACCTTCACGAGGAGCTTCCCGACGACCGCCGTCTCACGGTGCTCTGTGCGAAGGGTGGATCCAGTGAGATGATCGCTGAGAACCTCGAATCGGATGGCTACGAGGTTGAACACCTTGAGCGTGGGATGAAGGGGTGGGCGCGCATCTACGAGTATTCGGAACTCGACGTGGACGTCGATGCGACGGTCGCACAGTACCGTCGGCCGTCGAGTGGCTGCCTGGCGTACCTCATCGTTTCTGAGGACGAGGCCGCAGTCATCGACCCGCTCCGCGCATTCACGACCGAGTACGTGCAGGACGTGCGCACACTTGGCGCCGACGTAGCGTATGCACTCGACACACACATCCACGCTGACCACATCTCAGGCCTCCGCGACCTCACGACCGAGACCGACGCGACGCCGGTTCTCCCAGAGCGTGCAGTTGAGCGTGGCGTCGACTACGATGTCGACTACATGACGGTCACGGACGGCGAGATGGTGACCGTCGGCGATGTCGACATTGAGGTCATCACCACACCTGGCCATACGACGGGCATGACCGCCTACAAGGTCGGTGACGTGCTCTTCACGGGCGACGGCCTCTTCACAGAGAGCGTTGCACGACCTGACCTCGAAGACCCCGAAGCAGCTAAGGACGCCGCGCGGACCCTTTACGAGAGTCTGCAGGCAAAGATTCTCTCACTCCCCGATGAAACGGTTATCGCACCCGCACACTTTAGCGACGCGGCAACTCCGAACGACGACGGCACCTACACCGCTAAACTCGGCGATTTGAAGGCGCGTATGGAGGCGCTGTCGATGGATGAAGACGAGTTCGTCGACTTCATCGTCGCAGATATGCCGCCCCAGCCGGCGAACTACGAAGAGATAATCGCGACGAATCTTGGACAGGAAGCGCCCGATAACGAACGCGCGTTTGAACTCGAACTCGGGCCGAACAACTGCGCGGCGAGTGAGGACGCCCTCACGAACTAACGATGGGGTTACTCACACCAGTAGCCGCGTCCGGGCTCGAGACACTATTCCCACGCGGTATCTTGCCGTATCTGATCGGCGGGATTCTCGTGGGGTTCGGCGCCACGGTCATCTACCTCTCGACAGGGATTATCGCGGGCGCGAGCACGTTCCTCGAGTCGACGCTGAGCTACGTCTCGGACGTTGAGCGATTCAACCGCTTCAAGTACGTCCAGTCGCGCGACTGGCGCGTCGTCTTCACACTCGGTATCGTCGCTGGTGCTGCCGTCTGGGGACTGGCGCTCGCACCGAACCCCGGTGTCTGGACGACCGACGTTCAGTGGTGGCGCCTCCTCGGGGGTGGGATACTCGTCGGAATTGGCACTCGTCTCGGGAAAGGCTGTACGAGCGGGCACGGTGTCTGCGGTGTCGGTTCGCTCTCTGAGACGTCGTTAGTGAACGTTGCGACGTTCATGGCGTTCGCTATCGGCACCGCCCAACTCGTCGCCGCGCTCGGGGTGGCACCATGAGCGAGAGTCGCGAGAGCCCGTTGTTCATGCCCGCGATCTTTATCGGCGGGCTCGTCTTCGGGCTCGGTCTCGCTATCAGTGGCATGGCACGCCCTGAGGTCGTGCTGGACTTCCTCCAGTTCGACGACTTCGGTCTCCTCTTCGTCATGGGAGGGGCTGCCGTCGTCACTGGCGTGACGTTCTTCGTCGCGACTACCGGCCTCAACCGTGCTCCACTCACCGGCACCGAATACACGCGTCGCGTGAAGGAGTTCGACCGGAACGTCGTCCTCGGCGGCGCAATCTTCGGCGTCGGCTGGGGGATTTCGGGGATCTGTCCCGGCGCCGCGTACGCGAGCGTCGGTATCGGAAACTACCCGATCTTCTGGGCCATCGCCGGGATGTTCCTCGGTGCCTACATTCAGGGCGCCGTCCGGACTCGCCTCTCGGAGAACTAACCACCATGTTTCAACAGACACAGACAGTCTCCACACGCCAGCAGTATTGTGTAGTGAACCCAATTTCAAGCAAGAATAGGGTGGTCTAATATGATGGGTCTCGAAACCCTGAGCGAGCCGCTGCAGGCAGCTGCGGCCATTAGCGTCGTCTTCGCCGAATCACTCGCGCTCTACGTGGTGTACGGGGCGTTGAGTCGGCTCGTCACATCGACTGTTCTCAACAGCCTCGGAGGTGAGTGACGATGGAAATCCTCGGAATGAGCCTCCTGATGGTTGGCGTGTTTGTCGGTTTCGGCCTCCTCATCGGAACCCTGTTCGGGTTCTTCGGAATGGGTGGATCATTCCTCGTGACTCCCGCCCTCCTCGTCTTGGGGTATCCGTCGACGGTCGCTGTCGGAAGCGGGCTCGCGTTTGTTTTCGGGACGAGTGTCATCGGCGCGCTCAGACATCGCGACCACGGACAGGTTGACTACAAGCTGGCGGCGATCATGACTGTCGCGATGACTATCGGTATCGAGCTCGGGAAAAACGTCGTGTTCTTCCTTGAGGCAACAGGGATGGCCGACCTCATCATCAACGTCGCGTACGTGGGGCTGCTCGCCGCTGTCGGGCTGTTCACGCTCCGCGACGCCCGCTCGGACACGGCCGACGAGCCGGGCCTCAATCTCGCCGACCGTGTTCAGGCCATCGAACTCCCGCCGATGGTGACGCTTCGAGGCGACGTTCGTGTCTCGGGGCTCATAATCTTCGCCGTCGGGTTGGTCATCGGTGTCCTCTCGGGATTCCTCGGCGTGGGCGGCGGATTCCTCCTGATGCCCGCGATGATGTACGGGCTCGGCGTGCCCGCCGCGGTCGCCGTCGGGACCGACATCCTCCAGATCACGATCTCGGGGGCATTCGGCGCGTTCACCTACGCGCAGTCCGGCTCGGTCGCCCTATCCGTTGTTGGGTTCCTCTTGCTGGGGAGCGCTCTCGGTGCCCGTATCGGTGCCGGGGCGACTAATCTTGTCGACGAGGAGTCGATTAAGGGCTACTTCGCTGCGATGCTCCTCGCAGGAAGTGTCGCTGTCGCTGCGAACAAGCTCGGCAACGTCTACGGGATCGAGATTCTCAATACTGTGAGTACCGTGCTGATCTTCGGTGCAGCACTGCTCGTGAGTAGTGCTGTCGTCCTCGCGGCCATCTGTCGACTACGAGGGGATAGTACTGGAACGTGGTGTCGGCTCACGACGTCATAGAAAGGCGCAGTATTGTGCCCACTATACAAATACTTTTGAGTGTTGAAACCGTACTCTAGATAACTAATGGCTAATTCGATGAACGAGATGCTCCGGCAGGATATGGAGTGTGAGGGCCTGCTCGAGTGCTTCCACGACCTGAAAGAACTCGACAAGGAGATCTTCGAAGTGCTGTGTGATTACGAGGAACCGCTTACAGTCGACGAGATCGCCGACGAAGTCGACCGCGAGCGCTCGACGGCCTACCGGTCGGTCCAGCGACTGCTCCAGACTGGCTTCATCCAGAAAGAGCAGGTGAACTACGAACAGGGTGGGTATTACCACGTCTACCGTCCCCGCGACGGCGAAGAAATCGCACAAGAGATGCAGCGCACGCTCAACGACTGGTACGCGAAGATGGGTCAACTCATCGGCGAGTTCGGTGAGAAGTACGGCGATCAGCCCGAATCCGCGACTGTCGAGGGTTAATCAAACAGACCAACTCACGTACTCTTCTTACCACTGCAAAGGAATTAGCTGTGCCTCTGCGAAAGGGGCGGCGGGAAGAATGCTCGAACTCTACCAGACCGCCCCAGAATCGAATATTGTGTAGAAGTGTAAATACCCACCGATACTGATCTATCGAGCCTTCTTCATCACTATCGGATGCAGTAACCACCAGGTTGGACGATACATTTATGCGCTAGTGTTGGTTAGTATTGGGTGTAATGGGCAATATTGAACTCTCGCCATCGGAAGTCGCACGACGCGTGCAGGAAGAGGGCTCCGAGGACCTCTTCATCCTCGACGTGCGTAACGAAGACGACTACGAGGAATGGCAGATTCCGGGCAGCACGAACCTGCCAGTCTACGACGAGCTACTGGAGTACGACTTCTCGACGCTCGAGGAGCGCCTCGAGGAACTCCCTGAAGATAAAGAAATCGCGACTGTCTGTGTCGGTGGTGTGACGTCGGCTCGCGCCGCCGAATTCCTCCGTGAGCACGGCTTCGACGCGAAGTCTATGGACAACGGGATGAACGGCTGGGGGCGCGTTCACCGCGAGTACGATACGGCTACTGACGGTGTCGTCCAGATCGTCCGGCCGGGTACGGGGTGTGTCTCCTACCTCGTCCACGACGGCGGTGAGGCGGTCGTCGTCGACCCATCGCAGTACATCGACCAGTACCTGAGCGTTGCTGATTCGCACGGGCTGGACATCGTCGGTGTCACAGACACTCACGCCCACGCGGACCACGTCTCGGGTGCGCGACGCCTCGCCGGCGAACTCAACATCCCCTACTACCTCCACGAAGACGACGCGGCGGAACTTGACGAAGTGACCGAACTCGAAGACGGTGACGCCATCGACGTCGGCGAGCGCGAACTCGATGTGCTCCACACGCCCGGTCACACGCCCGGTAGCGTCTCCTTCCGGTTCGGTGACGCGCTCCTCTCAGGGGATACGCTGTTCCTCCGGAGCGTCGGCCGCCCCGACCTCGAGGACAGTTCCGAGGAAGCCGTCCGCGAGGCCGCGAGCCAGCTGTTCGACAGTCTCGACTATCTCACCGACCTCGACAACGCGACCGTCGTCCTCCCCGGCCACTTCAGCGACGAGGAGATTCGACCGCTCGCGACCGAACTCGGCGCGCTCCAGGAGAAGTCGACCAACGAACTCCTCAGCTACGTCGAGGACGACGACGAGGAGACGTTCGTCGAGACCATCGTCGAGAGCCTCGCCGACGAGCCCGCCAACTACAACGAAATCAAGCAGATCAACTGGGGGAAAACCCAGCCCGGTGGCGACGTCGAGGCGCTCGAACTCGGCCCCAACAACTGCGCTGCTAACTAACGCTCCCGACCCCTTCGTCGGGCTTTCGTTTTTAGGGAAGGAGTGACCGGATAGCGGCCAAGATCCGATACAGGAGTGTGTTTGCCTCGTACTGACGCCAACCCGTGTACCCGCCGATGAGCGTCGCCGCGTCGTACCCTCGATCGGCGAGCGTCGACGTCGCCTTCTTGGCGACGACACCGGCCTTGCAGACGGTAACGACCGTAGCGGCTTCTGGGATGTCGTCGAGATACTCGATGAGTACGTCGCTCTCACCCCGTCGAAGTTCGTGGTAGACCGGCGCGTTGTAGCTCCCGTCGATGTGACTGCGCTGGAAATCCGCCTCGGGGCGAATGTCGAGGACGAAGACGCCCTCCTCGGAACGTAACTCATCCAGTTGTTCTGGAGAGACGCTACGCATTGAGCACCCCGACAACGAGGAACGTCTCTCGCCTGGTCGCCCAGAACTCGATCTCGAAACCGACGTCACGAAGCTCGGTTACGACCGCGTCGCCGTCGTAGCGCTCCTCCAGCGGTGGCCCTGCCTCGCCGTCACCATCTGCCGACCAGTCCGCGACGACGAGTCGTCCATTCGGACGAACCACCCGCGCGATCTCTTCGAGTGCTTGTTCGCTCGCGAACTCGTGATACGTCATCGTCGAGAATGCGGCATCGAGAGTATCGTCGTCGAACGGGAGGTCGACGACGTCAGACTCAACCAATTCGACGTTCTCCGGGAGGCCCTTTTCGCGATACTGCTCGTGCATTTCTGCCTGCAGGTCGACCCCGTATACGGACTCAACCTGGGGTGCAACGTCGTCTGTGTAGAAACCCGTCCCACTCCCGAGATCCGCAACAGTTTCTGTCCCGTTCACGTCAAGCGCCCAGAGTAGCTCTTCACGGGAGATATAGCGGTATCGACGCGCTGCGTCTTCGAGCTTCGATGCCTTCGCAGCGTCGAACGTGTGGTAACCCATACTGTGTAGTTGTGTCCATACTACGAAATAGACATCGGTGCAGGATACTTATTACATGGGGAATATGTGGCATTAGTCCCCTTCTTCGGAATGGATATACATTCAGGATTGTGTAGTAATGTATATGATGAGCACATCTGTTGGGGTTTCGCCGTCGGAGACAGCCGGTACTCCGGGGAGTGATCCAGACCGATGAGCGCTATCCAAGGGATTCGCGAGAACTGGCAGCAGTTCGTCCTCCAGTTGCTGATGGTGTTCGCCGTCGGGCTCACTATCGGGAGCGAGCGGACGGTCGTTCCCGTTCTCGGTCGGGAGGTATTCGGCCTTGAATCGCTCCTGGTGATCGGCTCGTTCGTGTTGAGCTTCGGGTTCGTGAAGGCGCTGTTGAACCTCTATGGCGGGAAATGGGCCGACACATACGGCCGCAAGCCGATTCTTTCGCTCGGTTGGGTTGTCGCACTTCCCATCCCCGTAGTTCTCGTCTTCGCGACGAACTGGTGGTGGGTCACGCTCGCGAACGTGCTCCTCGGCGTTAACCAGGGACTGGCGTGGAGTATGAGCGTAAACGCGAAGATCGACCTCGCAGGTGACACGCAGCGCGGTCTTGCGGTCGGTCTCGACGAGACATTCGGCTACGTTGGCGTCGCTGTCGGTGGATGGATCTCCGGGGTCGTCGCCACGGCCTACGGGCTCCGTCCCGAGCCGTTCTTCCTCCTCGCCGGCGTGGTACTCGTTGGTCTCCTCGCCTCGATACTCCTCGTCGAGGAGACGAAGCCGTATGCCGACGCCGAAGCAGACGCCGCCGAGAGCGGTGACAGCGATGGCGACCTCCCGTTTGCCGAGGTAGTGAAGCAGGCGACCTATGGTGACCGGACGCTGTTCGCGGCGGCTCAGGCCGGGAGCGTCGAGAAGTTCGTTGACGCACTCGTCTGGATCGCCTTCCCGCTGTACTTCACGACACGAGGGCTCTCAGTTGCGGAAGTCGGTGTGGTTGTGGGCGTCTACGGCGGTGTCTGGGGTGTCGGCCAACTTTACACGGGTCGGCTCGCCGACCGCATCGGCCGCCGGCCGCCGATCGTCGTCGGGATGTTTATCGCGGGTGTCGGGACGGCACTGACAGCGGTTGTTAGCGGGTACTGGCTGTGGATCGGTGCCGCGACTGTCACCGGTGCAGGAATGGCGCTGCTCTACCCAAACCTCATCACGGTCGTCGGGGATGCCGCACATCCACGCTGGCGGGCACAGGGCCTCGGTGTGTACCGTATGTGGCGCGACGCCGGCTACGGATTCGGCGCGATTTTCGTCGGCTTGCTCGCCGACCTCGTCTCGATCGAGGCAGCCATCCTCGGCGTCGGCGTCGCGATGCTCCTCTCAGGTCTTGTCACGCTCGCCTGGCTCGAAGAGACCCATCCAAACTTCGGCACGCACGGAACACGCTGAGAGCGACACCAGTTAGCTCCCAGCGTTGAGTTCGGCCGGATTCTTCATCCCTTCTTTCACGCCGAGTCTGACAAGCGCGACGTTTATCGGGAACGCCGCGAGGAAACCAATCGAGAGCGAGAAGACCAGCGCCATCCAGAACAGAATGTCGCCCATGTGTGCGTCGGCTGCGAGGAGGAGGTCGATGCCGATTGCGGCAATTTCCATAATTGTGATCGAGGGAGTCTCACTGTAGAAGGCGTCCGTCACCGCCTCACCGAAGCTGACTCCCTCCTGCATGAGTGGTCCGACGGTGAGCGCGTAGCCGAAGACGTAGGCAAACCCGAACGTAATTGCAGCGACCCACCCGACCGCCAGTGCGAGAATACCCTGTGCAATCGTCACACCGACAACTTCGCCGGCGCCACATCCCGAGTAACAGTGAGCTGTCGAGCGGACGCCACGACGCCACAGTGAGTCGTGGCTAATCTGCGTCCGGCCGGCGTACCAGTAGAGAGCGAGTCCGAACGGTCCTGAATAGAGGACAACTAAGCCCCAAACCCCCTTCATTAGCGAGGGAATTGCCTGATTTCGCTTCCGGATATCCCAGACGAGTGTGCCGACTGAAACGGCGACCAGTACCGTCCACAGGAGTGCGACTTGTGGGTCAGACAGAATCGGTCTGAGAACAGATCGAAGCGGCTCGAACAACTGCTCGAGGCGCGAGACGAGTTGGTCAAGTATCATGGTGTGAAGTGGACACTGCCTTCGCCCAGCTGGTTGTCGATGATCTCTCGGTTCACAATACCGTCGGCTCGTTAAATGCGGTTGCGGCTAACGATCCAAAGCGATAGGAACGAGAGTCGACCGTTACTCTTCGACGCTTTCGGGAAGCGAGTCGAGTACCCGCTCGAAACGCTCACGGACCTCGGCGGCGATTTCGTCAAGTTCAGGATTGTCGACGGCGTCGAGAAGGACCTCGGGGTCGACGGCACGCACGGCGACGTCGCCGTCGTCGGTCTCGTAGACGATGACATTGCACGGCAGGAGAGCGCCTAGACCCAACTCGGCCTCAATTCCCTCGTGAGCCAGCGGCGGATTGCACGCGCCGAGAATTCGGTACTTCCGGAAGTCGACGTCGAGCTTCTTCGCGAACGTCGCCTCGACGTCGATGTCACACAGGACGCCGAACCCTTCTTCAGCGAGTGCCTCCTCGGTCTGCGCGACGACATCGTTGAACGATCCCGCGACCTGCTTGTCCAGAGTATAGGACATATTAGACAATTCTAACTAAGAGGACTTAGAGGTTGTGTTGCTTATGGTTTCTATGAGTTTGATTGTCTGTGGCTATTAGCACCCTGTAGAGAGAAAATTGATTCATCCGGCAAAAGGAGGAAGATCTCATGCGACGTCAGTATTGTTCACTACGTACAAAACTATTAAGCCAGTCCGGCCCCTATCTCGAAACACAATGGCAGAACGAACGGCAAACGACATTGAGGAGATTCGTGAGAGGCGCCGCGATGAGTTGCTCGATGCAGCGGATGGTCGGTCAACTTCCGAAGAGCCGGTTTACGTAAACGGTGAGTCAGAGCTCAACGCGATAGTCAGCGAGTACGACGTCGTTCTCGTCGACTTCTACGCGGACTGGTGTGGACCGTGCCAGATGCTCGAGCCGATTCTCGAGAGCCTCGCCGCAGAGACTGACGCAGCCGTCGCGAAGGTCGACGTCGACCAGAACCAGCAACTCGCGGCGCGGTACGGCGTCCAAGGTGTCCCGAACGTTGTCGTGTTTGCAGACGGTGAGCCGGTCGAACGAGTCGTCGGCGTCCGTGACGAGACGTTCTACGCGAATCTTGTCGAGGAGGTGGCGAACTAGATGGGCAAGGTTCACGACCTCGTCATCGTCGGGTCGGGCATCGCTGGCCACTCCGCCGCGATCTACGCAGCACGGGCGGACCTTAATCCGCTAGTCCTTACTGGTCCCGAACCAGGGGGCCAGCTCACGCTCACGACAGACGTTGAGAACTTCCTCGGCTTCCCCGAGGGCGTTGGTGGCGCAGAACTCGCCCAACGTGGTCGCGAGCAGGCCGAACAGTTCGGTGCCGAGTACCGTCGTGGCCGCGTCGTCGAGGCCGACTTGGAGACACGCCCATTCGCCCTCGAGCTCGCGTCCAACGAGACAGTTCGTACTCGCGCACTCGTCGTCGCGACGGGTGCGAGCGCACGCTGGGTCGGCGCCGAGAACGAAGACGAGTTGATGGGCTACGGTCTCTCGACGTGTGCCACCTGCGACGGTGCGTTCCACCGCGAGCACGACGTCCTCGTCGTCGGTGGTGGTGACTCCGCTATGGAGGAAGCCACGTTCCTGACGAAGTTCGCCGACACAGTTTATGTCGCTCACCGTCGTGACGAACTTAGCGCCTCCGAGATCATGCGCCAACGTGCGTTCGACAACGACGACGTCGAGTTCCTCTGGAACACCGAACTCCTCGAACTCCAGGGGAGTCGTGAGGAGGGCATCACTGGTGCGGAACTCGTCACGCACCCAGAGGGGTATCCACGAGAGAAACTCGAGGCAGATGAGTCCGTAGAGCGGCGCGTCCTCGACGTACAGGGCGTCTTCTACGCAATCGGTCACACGCCGAATACTGCGTTCCTCGAGGAAACCACGGTCCCGCTCGACGAGGACGGCTATATCGAGACTCGCGAGGGAATGACCACCGAGACTGCCGTCGAGGGCGTGTTCGCTGCTGGCGACGTGATGGACCGCAAGTACCAACAGGCGATCACCGCCGCTGGAACAGGAAGCATGGCCGCCCTCGACGCCGAGGAGTGGCTCGAAGAGCACAGAACCGATTTCGAGCCACCCGCCACAGAAAAGTCACTCTCGGACGACGCGACAGTATGAGCAAGGAGAGTCGACGCCAGTTTCTAGCTGGCCTCGCTGGGACGGGACTCATGTCACTGGCGGGGTGTGCCGGACTCCTCCCCGGTCGAGACGGACGGGGACCGAGTCCGCCTATCGGCGAGGGCGACCAGGAACCGGGCGATTCCTTCGAACCGCCGACGTACACGCCGCCCGAGCCCGAGCCGCTTCCTGCCCCCGACGTAACCCGGACGCTACAGGCGACTGAAGCGACGATTTCCCCGTCTGGAAGCGACACGCGACGGACCTGGACCTACGACGGGCAATACATCGGCCCCGAACTCCGAGTCAGTGAGGGTGACGTTCTCGAAGTGACGCTCCAGAACGACCTCCCGGCGGTGACGACCACACACTGGCACGGCATTCCCCTCCAGAACGCGATGGACGGTGTTCCGTACGTCACGCAGGACCCCGTCGACCAAGGAACGCCGTTCACCTACACGTTCCGTGCGGAGCCTGCAGGGACGTACTTCTACCACAGTCACGTCGGGCTGCAACTCGACCGCGGCCTCCTTGGCCCACTCGTCGTCGAAGAAGCGGACCCACACGTCGACTACGACCGCGAGTTCACCGTCGTCTTCGACGACTACCTCGACCAACCTCCCGAACCACTCTCCAACGGTGGGAGCGGAATGGGTGGAGGAATGGGCGGCGGCATGGGCGGGATGATGGGTGACGTGCGGCCACCCTACACCGGGTTGACGGCGAACGGCCGACTCCCGACGAACGCGCCAACCCTTGACGTTGAGGAGGGTGAACGCATTCGGTTCCGCTTCGTGAACGCCGCGAGTGCAACCGAGTTCCGAACCCGACTCGCCGGCCACCGTATGGCCATCTCGCACGTCGATGGCCGCCCAGTCGACCCCGTGACCGTCGACGAGTTCGTCTTCGGCCCCGGAGAGCGCTACGACGCCGTCGTCAAGATGACGAACGCCGGAGCGTGGCAACTGCTCGCCGACCCCGTCGACGGCGAAGAGTCGCCGGCTCGCGTCGACGTCCAGTACGAAGGCCAAGATGGACCACCGCGTCTCCCCGACTGGGGTAGTGGACAGCACCTCCGCTACGGCTCACTGCACGCACGTGAGGAGATGCCGGTCTCCGGGTCGCCGGACCGAGTCTACGACCTCACTCTCTCCCGTGCGGGGAACTCGTACACTTGGCTCATCGACGGACAGGCGTACCCGAACGCAGAACCACTCGACGTCAAAGAAGGTGAACACGTCCGATTCCGGATGATCAACCACAGTCCAGTCACCCACCCGATGCACCTCCACGGCCACTTCTTCCGCGTCGGCGACGCCCTCATGGACACCGTCCGCGTGCCCGGCCACATGGGGCAGGTCAGTATCGACTTCCGTGCCGACAACCCCGGGAACTGGCTCTTCCACTGCCACAACCTCTATCACCTCGAGTCCGGGATGGCTCGGGTCGTTCGATACGTCTAGCCTTCTCGTCTAAGTTGTTCTCTGCGTTCTTCGAACTCCTCCTGCGTTAATTCGCCACGTGCGTATGCCAACCGCAGCTCTTCGAGGGCTGGGTCAACTCTCCCAGCTGCACGATCGCTGCCGGCCACGGCTCGGTAGAGCACATATCCAATTCCCGCTAAGATCACGAGCCAAAACAGCATCATAACAAGTCCCCAGAATGAGGACATTCCACCCATCATCCCGTCGCTCCACCACCAGCCCATCATTCCCATCATCGGCATCATGAACACCATCATCAGGAGTGGTGCAAGGACGATAACGCCGACGACGAGAATAACGAGTCGGAAAAGGTCTCGGTCACCGGAACGGCGTGGCTCTGAACTCATACTTGAACCTCCGTGTGGTCGCGATATAACCATTATCCCGAATTTGCACTGTGGCGAATTAATGAAGTCTCTTGCTGGCAAACACAAACCATCCAGTAATATATCGACGTCAAGACTGGCAGGCCACTTCGTAGCGACTGGCTTTCTACCTGGGAAAACCACCCACCATCTCTTTGGTTGACACCGCGTACATCCTGGTAATGACGACTTTCGTCACAGTGAGGTGGGGTAATGACGGACGATAAAGAACCAGAGCACCCGATCGGCACGTATCCTTCCTGTCGATTCTGTGATGGGGATGCGACCGAGGAGGTATCCGATACTGTCGAATCCGAAAACCAAGAAGACCGTTCTGAACACGAGCATCACGCCGGTGAGCACGTTGAGCACGGGCATCCCGACCATGATCTCGCGGAACACGAGATGCGTGAGCCCCAGCCACATCACGAACGAGCTGCTGATGAGCCGTCTGTGAGCCACGTGACGCCAACAACGGGGCACGAAGGTCACGACCACACTGGCCACAGCGCACACACGGACCACACCGGCCACGAGCAAATGTTCCGACGGCGGTTCTGGGTCTCGCTCGTCCTCTCCATCCCGGTTATCGTCTTCAGTGAGTTCATCCAGGACGTCGTCGGCTACACTGCACCCACGTTCCCAGGGAGCGTGTGGATCACCCCAGTCCTCGCGGTAGTCATCTTCGCGTATGGCGGTGTCCCGTTCCTCTCGATGGCGCGCACCGAGCTCCGGAACCGCGAGCCCGGGATGATGATGCTCATCTCGCTCGCGATTACGGTCGCGTTCGTCTACTCGCTCGCGAGCCTCTTCCTCGAGGGGACGACGCCGTTCTTCTGGGAACTCGTCACCCTCATCGACATCATGCTCCTCGGGCACTGGGTGGAGATGCGGTCGGTTCGCCAGGCCTCCGGTGCACTCGACGAACTCGCGAAGCTCATGCCCGACACCGCCGAACTCGTCACCGAATCCGACGAGATTGAGGAAGTCCCGATTGCCAATCTGCAGGAAGGCGATGTCGTTCTCGTTCGGCCGGGAGCGAGCGTTCCTGCCGATGGGGAAGTCGTCGAAGGCGAGTCTTCGGTCGACGAGTCGATGATTACTGGTGAGTCCCGTCCTGTCGACAAGGATCCCGGTGCAGAGGTCATCGCCGGTACTGTGAACCAGGACGGCAGTCTCCGTGTCGCGGTCACCAAGACCGGCGAGGAAACCGCACTCGCGGGGATCATGCGCCTCGTTTCGGAGGCCCAGCAGTCGAAGTCGAAGACCCAACTACTCGCCGACAAAGCCGCGGGGTGGCTGTTCTACGTTTCCCTCGGCGTCGCCGCGGTCACCGCGGTTGCGTGGGTCATCGCGACTGGCTACAACATCGCCGTCCTCGAACGCGTCGTCACGGTTCTCGTCATCGCGTGCCCGCACGCGCTCGGGCTCGCTGTTCCGCTGGTTGTCGCTATCAACACGTCGACAGCGGCCCAGAATGGGATGCTCATCCGCGACCGCATCGCTATGGAGGAATCTCGCAACCTCGATACGATAATCTTCGACAAGACGGGAACGCTCACGAAAGGCGAGCAAGGTGTCGTCGGCACCGAAACCGCCAGCGGCTGGGATGAAGAACAGGCTTTCCGCGTCGCGACTGCGATCGAAGGCGACTCCGAGCACATGATCGCCCGCGCGATTCGGAATGCCGCCGATGAACGCGGCATCAAGGGAGCCCACGCGACGTCATTCGAAAACCTCCGCGGCCTCGGTGTCCGTGCCGAGATCGACGACGAGACGTATCACGTCGGTGGCCCGAATCTGCTCGAAAAACTCGACGTTGAGGCACCCGATGACGTCAAGACGTTCGCGGCTGAGTCGGGTGCTAACGCACAGACGGTTGTCTACCTCGTACACGGAGAGTCAGAGGTTGTCGCGGCGTTCGCGCTCGCGGACGTGATCCGCGAGGAAAGTCGCCGGACTATCCACGCCCTCCACGAGATGGGCATCGAGGTCGCGATGCTGACCGGCGACAGCGAGGACGTCGCGAAAGCAGTGTCCGAAGAACTCGGGATCGACCAGTATTTCGCCGAAGTCCTCCCTGAGGAGAAAGATCAGGCCGTCGCGGAGCTCCAGCGCGAAGGAAAGCTCGTCGCGATGGTCGGCGACGGCGTCAACGACGCGCCAGCGCTCGCGCGTGCAGATGTGGGTATCGCCATCGGGAGCGGGACGGACGTCGCGATCGAGTCCGGCGACATCATCCTCGTCGAGAACAACCCGCTCGACGTCGTCCGACTCATCAAGCTCTCGAAAGCGAGCTACCGGAAGATGCAGGAGAACCTCGTCTGGGCGACCGGCTACAACGTCTTTGCCCTCCCACTGGCAGCCGGTATCCTCGCGCCAATCGGAATCCTGCTCTCCCCGGCCATCGGCGCGGTCCTTATGTCGCTCTCGACGGTTATTGTGGCGATCAACGCACGACGGCTCCGTAACGCCGATCTCTCAGTTCCTGCTTAATCAACGAACTGTGCAGAGAGCCGTGACGAAGTGGAGTGATTCGGTAGTCCTGACCTACCCCCTTCAGGGTGGAATTCCGCCATGGGTCGTAACAACCTCTATCACCGGTTCATCGCCGGCATCTTCTAACAGCTCAGCTGTCAGGAAATGTGACTGGTTGCCCCACACAAACCCGAGTTATTAAATATTCTGTCTATATTGCCAATATGGGGCATCTATACAGATTCGTCTAACAGATGATTTAATAATTCTGTGCTGGCCACCAGTAGCTATGACTGAAAATCGGGAATCGACACACAATCACGACGAGCATAGTCATGACGATAGTCACGATGCCGTATCGCACGCCGAGCATGACCACGACGGCGGTCATGGCGGGACGGGAAGTGTTCGAAAGCTCGGTGTCGTCGCCGCGATCAATACGGTCGGCTTCGTTGTCGAACTCGCTGGCGGCCTCCTGTTCGGCTCACTCGCACTGCTGAGCGACGCTGTCCACATGCTGTTTGACGCGCTCTCCTACCTGATGGCGTTCGCCGCCGGCTACACAGCCGAACGGTACGAAACGCCCGGCGAGTGGACATTCGGCCTCCATCGCCTCGAACCGCTTGCCGCACTCCTGAACGGGACGCTGCTTGTTCCGATGGCACTCGTTATCCTCTATGAATCCTATCAGCGCTTCCTGAATCCGGTCGAACTCGACGCGACGATGACGATTCTCCTCGCGGCCGGCGGCCTCGTTGTCAACGTTGCGTCTGTCGTCTACCTGCACGGTGACGAACTCAGTCTGAACGAACGCGGTGCCTTCTATCACTTGCTCGGTGACACGGGCGCGTCCATCGCCGTCATCATCTCGACTGCCATCATCGCGCTCTTCGATATTCGCGTCGTTGACCCGATCACGGCCGCACTCATTGCGCTTGTCATCATCTGGTCGGCGTACACTGTCCTCCGGGATAGCCTCAACCTCATTCTTGAGCGAAGTCCGATTCCTATGGACGAGCTGCACGCCGACTTCGACGGTCTTGACGGCGTGGACGAAGTCATCGACTGTCACGTCTGGCAGGTCTGCAGTCGTCTCACCGTCGCGACGGTTACTCTCTCGGTGTCAGTCGATTCGCTCACAGCTCAAGAGGCGTTACGGGCGCATGTTCACGAGACGCTTCGCGACGCCGGCGTTGACCATGTCACCGTTGAACTTACGACGAACCACACAACACCTACGTCAACCAACCACACCCACTAACAGACCGTGAGTTCCATCCATTACTCTCCGAGACCCTCGTTGAACACAACTCTCCAACAACTGCAGTGACATCCTCACCCGCCCTGAAGGGCAGGGCTTCCTACAAGGGAAGCCTCGTACTGGAGGTTTCAGGACTGAAACGCCGCAAGCGTCGTCTGTCCGGGTTTCGGACTCGGCGTGCGGTGTCCTGTGGTGCTGTCACAAGCACTCCCGTCCCGTGGCGAGTCATCGCCCGTCGGTTTCAGCGACAGGCTCTCTCCCCATGGGTTGAGGCGGCCAGCGATGGTGGCCGCCGCGTTGATGTCCGCTTGGTACTCCGAAACCCAACACTCGCCGTTCGTGCATCGGAACGCCGCCTGCGACGACCGGGAACCGATGTGGCCGCAGGCGTGGCACGTTTGGCTCGTGTATGCCGGGTTCACGAACTGCACCGGGATACCCGCTTCGAGGGCTTTGTCCTCGATGCGTCCAGTGAGGCGCGCGAATGCCCAGTTGTGGAGGCGGCGGTTCATCCACTTCCCGTAGTCGAGATGTTCGCGGATATCCGAGAGGTCTTCGAGCACGATAACCGGATTCTCGAACTCGTTGGCGTACTCGATGGCTTCCCGAGACGCCTTCTCGACAATATCCGTCAGCGCGTTCTGGTAGTGGTCAAATCGTTCGTCGACGCGCCACTCGGCGGCGTCGCGCTCTTGGAGCCGTCGGAGTGTTGTGAACATCTCTTTGCGGAGATGGCGAGCGCGCCCACCGTCGAACAGCATCGGTTGGGTCGGAATACCGTTCTGACAGGCACAGCCCGTCAGGAGCTTGGATTCACCGATATCGAAGCCGACCGGCGTCGGGTCGTCCGGTTCCTCTGGGTCCGCGACCTCGTACTCGACGGTGACGTGAAGCACCCAGTTGGTGTGGTGTTCTTGCAGTCGGAACTCGCCGACCGATACATCGCCGTCGAGCAGGTCGTCCCACAGCTCGCGTTGTGCGGGGTTGATGCGGAGCGGAATCCAGAAAGCGTTGCCACGCCCGGCTTGCGGGACGCGCCAGCAGAACTCGTGTCTGCGTTCCTCGGAGTGGTCAAGACGCCAGCCCCGGTTCGTGAACCGGACTAGGTGGTCCTCAGACAACTCCTCGGCGTCGTAGGTGTCCCGAAGTTGTGGGACGTAGTTCTTGAGTGCGTCTTTCGCGTAGGACGTGAGATTGTAGCCGGTGACGACATCGTTGACCGCTGTTTGCGTATCCGCACCACTCTCGAAGGCGTCCGCGAGAGCGCGGCGATACGTCGCCACGGTCCGCTGAAGCCGTTGCTCTTTGTGCGCCGTCGGTGGCGCGAGCGTGGCTTCGAGCGTTTTCGTGGCAGTCGCGGTCATCCGTCACCAATACGTAGCACCCTAAGGTGCATAAGACTATGTAATAAGATAGATATGTATGGCAAAAAGCATCCATATCGAAGTGAACGAAGACCAATTCGAGGAGCTAAGCGACTTCAAAGACCGGAGAGGATACACATGGAAAGGACTCCTACTCGAAGGCTACCGCGCCCTCGACACCGACGAGACGACCGAATAGGACAGACAGGCGGGCAAACCGCGTGGAAATGCCCAGCTAACCGAACGCGATTCCTCCCCGCCGCTTGCGGCGGGGTTTCCTCGCTTCCGCAAAGATGAGTAGCGAGATGGAGACCGCGTATTTCTCGATTAGCGGGATGCACACGCGGGCCTGCGAGTCCTATCTCGAGCGACGCGCAGCCCGCCTCGATGGGGTTACGGATGCAGCGGCGAGCTATACTGCCGAGATGATGCGGGTTACCTACGACCCCGACCGGGTTGAGCGTGACACCATCGCGGAGACGCTCTCGGCGTGGGGGTATCGCGCCGCCGATCCGACGCCCGAGGAGACGCCCGCCGAGCGGAACGACTTCGATTTCGACCACCTCCGCACCGTCTTCTCGGTAATCGCCGTCGCGCCCGTCTACATTATCTACGCCGCGTTCTTCTACCCCGTCTATCTCGGCCTGCTACCGACGTCCTCGCTGAACAATCACGCCATTGTCACCGGTCTCTACGGGCCGGTCGCGATGTTCACGACGATCACCGTCCTCGGCGTCGGCTTCCCGATACTCCGATCGGCCGCCATCAGCCTCCGCGAACGCCAGTTGACGCTCGACGTCCTCATCGCGCTCACGGCGCTGAGCGCCTACGCCTACTCGGTCGTCTCGCTGCTCTTCCTCGACCGGCTCTACCTCTTCTTCGACGTCGCGACGTCCATTATTGTCCTCGCCACCATCGCGAATCACACCCGAGCGCGCTACAAGCGCCAAGCGGTGCAGGACCTCACCGACATCGTCGACAACGCGGAGAGGACGGCACGGTGCCTCCGCGGCGATGGGTTCGAGACGATTCCGGTCGCGGACTGCACGGGTGGCGAGCGCCTGCTCGTCCGCGCAGGTGAGCGAATCCCGCTCGACGGCACCGTCGCCGCCGGACGGGGCGCGGTCAACGAGGCACTCATCACCGGTGAGGCGCGGCCACAGCGGAAATCGCCCGGTGACGACGTCGTCGGTGGTTCAATCGTCGCCGATGGCGCGCTCGAAATCACGGTCGTCGACGACGCAACGAGTACACTCGACCGACTGCGAGACCTCGTCTGGGATCTCCAAGCCGAGCAGTCCGCGGCCGAGCGCCTCACGAATCGCGTCGCCGCATACTACACGCCGGTCGTCGCCGTCCTTGCCGTCGCGACGCTCGGCGCGTGGGCTGTACTCAGCACATCGATCGAAACAACGGTCCGCACGGCGCTCACCATACTCATCGTCGCCTGTCCGGTGGCGCTCACGCTCGTCACACCGCTCGCAATCGGGCGCGGGCTCGCCACCGCCGCCGACGCCGATGTTCCGGTCCTCAACCAGACCGTCCTTGAACGGGTCACCGATATCGACACCGTCGCGTTCGACAAGACAGGTACACTCACCACCGGCGAAATGCGAGTTTCGACCGTTCACGGCGACGACACTGACACCATTCTCCAGCAGGCGGCCGCCGTCGAATCACGGTCGAGCCACCCGATTGCAGCCGCGATTCGCGAGCGTGCACCCGAGTACGCGGCGAGCGTCGACGACTTCGACCGCCACCGCTACGGCGTTACCGCCACTGTCGACGGCACACGGACTGCAGTCGGCGACCCTGAGTTGTTTGCCGACACTGACTGGACACTCCCCACATCGATTCGTGACACTATCGAGGCCGTTCGCGACGAAGATGCGATTCCGACCGTCGTCGGCTGGGACGGCCAAGCACGCGGCGTCGTCGCGCTTGAGGACGACCCACGGCCGGAATGGGAGGAAACTGTCGCTGCGTTCGCCGCAGACGGCATGCGCGTCGTCGTCATTACGGGCGACGATTCTGCGGCCGCCCGTCGTTTCGCCGACCATCAAGCGATTGATGCCGTCCATGCAGACGTCGCCCCCGAGGAGAAAGAAGAGCTCGTGCGTCGCCTCCGTGAGGACGGCTCCGTCGCGATGGTTGGTGACGGGACGAACGACGCGCCCGCGCTCGCCGCCGCCGACCTCGGCATCGCGATGGTCTCCGGGAGTGACTTCACTACGACCGTCGCGGACGCACTCGTCACCGCGGACGACCTCACGCCGTTGCGTTCACTCTTCGCGATTGCACGCGGGACACGCCGGCGACTCCGCGAAAACCTCGCGCTCGCCCTCCTCACGCCTGTCGTCGGTCTTCCGATCGCGATGAGTGGGCGCGTCACGCCGCTTGTCGCAACGGTACTGACCGCCATCGGTCTCGGCCTCGTCCTCGCGAACAGCTATCGCCCGCTCTCCGTCGACACCACATCTGGCGATGCCTGAGCGGTTTCCCTATTCCCGTCACCTCGCCCATGCCATTGGTGAAGTGTGCGTCTTCGGTGGGATGGTCGGCCTCGTAGCCGAACTGGCAATTCAGGTCGGCCAGCGGCGGAATCCCATCAGCAACCAGCTTACTCGTCTCTACACTCGCCGTTGTTCTCGTGCTCGACCGCAATTTCGTGACGTAGCGGCTATTCAGATCGAGCGTAACACACGGGAAAGCATAAGAGAAGTCGCTTTAGAGGTCGCGGGGCTGGACGGTCTTGCGATTGTTTGCTTCGGCGCGTGCGGCAGCCTCCTTGAGTAGTTCTTCGACCTCTTCGTCGAGTGCCTCGTAGAAGTCGCCGGCGATGTTCTTCTCTGCGAGTGCATCCTTGACTGCGGCTTTGACGACAAGATTCGACATACGGCGTTGAATTCGCCTGTCTATCACTTATAGGGATGGGGCGGACAGGGGGTGTCAGAGTGTAGTCGCTGACAAGAAGGCGGAGGCAAACGAGTTCTGAGGGAAACGAGCACGTCAAGCGGCAGTCATCTTCATACCTCTATTTGGCTCTGTTGAAATCCTCAGCCGCTAACGAGATCGTACGGTTGTTCGTTAGGTGTAGCCAATTCACTTTTCTCCCTCTTCGGATACTATGCTGTCAACAGATGCCAAGACTTGTTCTGGAGACGGAGATTTC
>NZ_JBNTKC010000006.1:0-135890 GCF_051195175.1 Halarchaeum sp. P4
GACTACGTCACGTCGTTCGCATCTATTCAGAAGACGGGGGTACAGAAAAGGCCGTCGAACCTCCACCCCCTTCGTGACGGCGTGGCGTAGCACGGCAGCGTCGGGTTACCGGAGGTCGGGAAGTGCGTCGAACCACGCAGCAACGGGTTCGTTTGGCGCGCTGACGCGCCGGATGTCGGGGTCGACACCGAGACGGGTGACGACCGAGACGGCGGCGTGTCCGGACTGGCGCTCGAACACCCACGCGTAGGTGGCCGTCTGGAGGGCGTAGCGGGCACGCGTCTCAGCGTCGCTCGGGGCGAGCGCGAGCTTGAGGTCGTCGACGTGCCACTGACCCGTCGAGTCGCGGGAGACGACGTCGGCGACGTTCTGCGTTTCGATTGCGAAACCGTCGACGTGAACGACGGCGTCCAGCGGCTCTTCGACGTACACGGGGTCGCTCTCCCGGAGGCGTGCCCACGTCTCGGTGGCGGCGAACTGGGGGCAAACGGTCTCGGTCACGAACGCGCGGAGTTCGTCGCGTGCGGCGTCGGGAACGTCGTCGAGTGCGGCATTAAGCCGGCTGGCGAGGGGGCCGCGACATGCTCGGAGTGTCTCGGTGTCGACACCCTGCGAGACGGCGGTGGTGAGGACGTCGTGCGCGACCGTTCCGACGGCATCGGGGCCGTAGCCGTCGAAGGAGAGCGGGAGCCTGTCGGCGGGCGACTCCCGCTCGGTGTGGAGGGCGTTCCCTTGGAGGTGGTCGAGGAGGAACGTGTCGGGGTGGGTGGCGAGCGGATAGAGCGTGCTGGCGTTGACGTAACGCGGCGTCCAGCCGGTCGCGGCGTCGTCGGGTCGCGTCGCTGCGTGTGGGGTGGTCACGGGGTCGCTCGTCGCGACGCGGTCGACGAACGAGACGTGGTTGACGTCGATATCGACACCCCGCCCGGCACAGTCGTGGGTTCGCGTACCCCGGGAGAGGTCGGTGAGGTCGAGCCCCTCGAGAAGGGCGTCCATCCAGTAGTCTCGGGGACGGCGGCGTTCGGGTGGGCGCTCGCGGGGGAGCGAGAACACGAGGTGGTCGCGCGCACGCGTGGCGGCGACGTAGAGGAGTCGCCAGCGTTCGGCGCGGTGGTCGCCGGCGGCAGCACGGAGCGCGGGCGGCCCGGCGAGTCGGCCCATATCGACCCACCGCTCGCTTGCCCAGCGGAGGCCGGCGTCGCGGCGGTCGCCGTCGCCGGTGTCGTGTTCGGGGTGAGAGTAGACGCCACCGTCGAACCCGTGGATGGACGGGGCACCCGTATCGACGTCGGCGGGTGGGGCGAGTGCGAGGTGGTCGCCGCGGGCGAGGAAGACGTCGCGGTGGGGGCCGTGGAAGCCGAGGTCGGTACCGAGGTCGGCGAGGACGACGACATCGTCCTCGGCTCCTTTCATCTGGTAGATGGTACGGAAGACGACGTCGTGGGCATCGGAGTCGGGGACGGGGACAGTCGGGCCATCGGTAGGGGTGTCGGCGTAGCGCCCGAGGAGGTCGGCGAGTTCGGGGGGCGAGTAGCGGTCGTCGCCCTCCCAGTCCGCGACGTGCTCGAGGAGCGCGTCGAGCGCGGCGACGCGCCGGCCTGGGGCGTCATCAGCAGTCTGGTCGAGCGGGTCGGCGGCGAGCGAGAGGCGTTCGACGATGTCTTCGACGACGAGCGCACCGGAGTCGCTCGCGTGGCGCGCGCGTCGCGTGGCGAGGGCAGCGAGTCCCGCGAGAACCGTCGCGACACCGTCGTCTTCGACGTCGCCATCGGCTGCGGCACGAACGTCCCAGTCGAGGTCGGCGAGGGACTCGGCGAGCACTGTCGGGACGGCGTCGACGTCGAGGGTGCGGGCGGTGTGGTCGGGGTCGAAGGGGTCGGCGAGCCAGCGGAGGACGGCGACGACGAGGCGGACGAGCGGGTGGGCGAAGAGGTGTTGGCTAGCGTTGGCGACGGAGACGCCGCGCCGTTCGAGCGCGTCGGCGAAGGTGTCCATGTGCGTTCGCCGGTGGAAGAGGACGGTGATACCGGGCGAGTCCGCCGAGTCGTCGGTTTCGAAGGTGCCGTCGGTGAGCGCGCCGGCGAGGTAGGTGGCGAGGTGGTCCGCTTCGTCGGCGGCCCAGTCTGACGTGCCGGGGCGACCGTTCGCGCCGTACGCGGCGACGTGGACGCTCGGGTCGTCGAGTGGGTCGCGCTCGGGGACGAGCGGCGGGTAGTCGAGCGTGAGCGCGCCGGCGTTGCCGCGCTCGGGGTCGGTGAGGACGTCGGCGAAGACGGCATCGACGGCGGCGGCGACGTCCGGGCGGGCGCGATAGGTCCGGTCCGCGCGCTCGCGGACGTGCGTCTCCCAGTCGACGCCGAAGTAGTCGCCGTCGTCGAAGGCGCGTTCGAAGAGTTCGGGGTGGGCGTTGCGCCACGTGTAGATGGACTGCTTGACGTCGCCGACGAGGAGGACGCGGGTGTCCGAGTCGACGAACGGCGCGAGCGCGTCGTGCTGGACGACGGCGACGTCCTGCGCTTCGTCGATGACGAGCGTCCGGAGGCGGGCGGCGTAGTGTGCGCGTCGGCTCTCGCGGTAGTCGCTCGCGTAGGCGTCGTCCCGGAAGTAGGTGGCGACCCAGTGGGCGGCGTCGAGGTGGGAGACGACGCCGCGCTCGCGTGTCAGCGCGTCGTAGCGCGCCTCGAACGCGCCGAGGAGCGTACAGAAGTCGGCGACGGCCTCGCGCCACGCGTCGTGGCACGCCCGGTCGGCAGCGAGGAACGCCGCTTCGTCGGCTTCGTCGAACGCTGCAGCAGTCTGCTCGGCCGTTCCGTCGTCGACGAACGCCGCGATATCCCGGACGACGGCGGCGAAGTCGGCGGGCGCGCCCTGCGGATAGGCGTCATCAATTGCCGCCGCGAGACGCGTCTCGAACGCGTCGACGGTGAGGCGGCGTTCGCGGACGGCACGGAGGGCGGCGACGAGCAGGTCGTCGAGGCCGTCCGTGTACTCGCCACCGGGGTAGGCGGTGTCGAGGCGTCGGACGCGCGCGGCGTGCTCGGGGTCGTCGCGGAGCGCCGCGAGGCAGTCCTCCCGGACAGTTGCGAGGAGAGCGTCGTTCCCGACGGACGGCACCTCCGCGAAGCCGACTTCGGTTGCGACGTCGGCGAAGACGGTCCGGAGGACGCTGTCGATGGTGCCGAGGGTGTCGCTCCGGCGGAGGCGTCGCGCGAGCGTGCGGGCCTCCATGGGCGTGACGTCCACGGGCGCGTCGTCTCGGTCGGCGAGGGCGTGCAGCGCGTTCTCGACGCCGGGTTGGATGGCGGCGGCGTCGTCGCGCGCGAAGGAGGTGACGCAGAGTCGGCGCTCGGGGGCGCGCTCGCCGTCGTGGTGTGCGCGGACGAGCGTTTCGGCGGCGATGCGCTCGGCGACGGTGGACTTGCCCGCGCCGGGGTTGCAGTCGAGGACGAACAGCCCTGCGTCGTGCGCGAAGAAGGCCTCGCGGATGTCGCGCTGCGCGGCCCGTAGCTCGGGGACATCTGTGTCGGCGGCGTCCGTGGCGTGGGCGGGGTCGGTACCGCGGTCGGGATCGCTCATTCCGCCACCTCCGGTGTCGCATGCTCTCCGACGACGCGGTCGAGCGCGTCGGGGAGTCGCCGGTCGGCTGCGAGCAGGGCCTCAATGCCGCCGCGCGAGACGACGGGCGCGTCGGCGCCGAAGTCGTCGAGGAGCGGCGAGCGGTGGTAGGTGACGCCGTCGGCGTCCTCGGTGAAGCGCGTGAAGACGATGCCCTCGGTGGCGGCGCGGCAGGCGTCGGCGAAGTGGTCGGCGTCGCGTTCCTCCGTCCACGCACCCCGGACGCCGAGACTCGCGGCGGGGCCGTCGCCGGCGACGATGTTGTCCCGCGTCGCCGCCGGGAGCGCGCCGTCGGGGCGTTCGGGCCATTCGCCGTCGACGAGGCCGAGCGCGACGACGTATCGGTACTCGCGGAGCCACGTGTCGTTCGCGTCGAGGACGTCGATGCGCTCGGCGTTGTCGTGTTCGCGTCGGCCCGGCCGGGTGGTGGCGACGGCGTCGACGATGTCGTGAACGGTTGCCCAGCCGTCGGTGACGTGGCCTCTGTCGCGCCAGTCGGCGTACTTCCCGCGGGCCTGCCCGAGGAGTTTCCGCGAGCGGGTGAGTGCGCGTGCGGTCTGTGACGTCTCGGCGAGGTCGGGCGTGTCATCCTCGAAGCGCACTGGAAGGACGACGTCCTCGTAGGCCTCGAGGAGCGGGCGGAGTGACGCCGCAACCGTCCGGGGACGTGGGGTCGTCGGCTGGTCGCGCACCCACCGAATTAGCCGCCGGACGCCGGCTGCGGTCGGCCCCGGGACGTCGGCGAGGTGCTCGACCCAGTCGGCGAGCGGGCGGGCGACGCCGTCGTCGACGTCCCGCCGGACCGCGGCGACCTCGCGGTGCGCGAGCGGCCAGACGCTCCCGGAATCGGCGCCCGGGGGCACCCACTCGTAGTCGAACGGCGCGAACAGCGTGTCGGCCGCGACGCGCCCGCCGTCCGAGTCGGCGTGTGCCGCGAGGAGGTCGAGGCAGGCGACGAGCAGGCGATAGGGGAGCGTGTCGTGGAGCGCGAGCTGGGTCCAGACGGAGAGGTGGCGGCCGTACTCACGGGCGGCACGGGTGAGCGGGCGCTCGTAGCGGTCGACGTCGCGGGTGACGAGCGCCACGTCGCGGACGGGGGCGCCTCGGTCGAGGAGCGCGTCGACGGTGGCGAGCGCGGCGCGCGCTTCCTCGCGGCGGGTGGTCGCGACGAGTTCGGCGGCGGGGACGGCCAGCCCGGGTCGCTCGGGCGGCCCGTCAGCCATCGTCACGTCGACGGCTCCGGCACCGACGGCCCGGAGGCGACCGGGGAGTCTGTCGGCGATGCGGGGGCCGGTCCGGGCGCGCAGGAAGAGGTGGACGTCGACGTCGGTGTACGCGGCGACGTGCGCGAGGAAGTCGAGGAGCGCGGTGCCGAGGGTGCTCACGCCCGCGATGGCGAGGCGCTCGATGGTCGGGAAGGCCCCCGTCCACGCGGTCCCGTCACTGTCGGCGAGCGCGTCACATGCCGCCCGGAACGCGTCGACGCCGGAGACGTCCCCTTCGACACGCGTCGCGAGCGCGTCCTCGACGGCGCGCACCCCGTCGAGCAGGGCAGCCGTTTCTCGTCTCGCGTGCGCGGGGAGCGCGTCGGCCACCGAGTCGAGGGCGTCGCGGCGTGCGGGGTGGTCGCCGGCGACGACGTCGAGTTCCTCGCGGACGGCCTCGACGGTCTCGGCGTGCGCCGCGAGGTCGGACCCGAGGGCGCGATGGAGGGCGTCGGCCCCGTCGGGCGGGTCGCCGAGCACGTCGCCGAGGAGGCGCAGGCGGTCGGCACGGTCGAGGACGCGGCGTTCGCCGTCGCCCGCGACGCGCGCCGCGACGCTCGCGGGGTCGGTGAGAGTGAGACTACTCCGTGGCCGGCCGGCCGTGGCGAGCGCGTGCTTGAGGTTGCGCCGGTGGAGGCGCTCGGGCGTGAGCACGAGGTCGCGCGGCGTCGTGCTCCGGGTCGCCCATTCGGTGAGCGTCCCCTCGGCGCAGACGTGGACGGTCAGCGCGAGGGGGCGCCCGTCGAGGCCGTCGGGTCGTGTGTGGCGGCGCACGGTCGAACGACCGCGTAGTTGGCACGAGAGCGAGATAAATGGTCGCGATTCGACGCGTTTCGCCCAGACCGCCTCAGGAGGCGGGACAGCCGAGGTCGTACTGGGTCTCCGGGTCGGTGACGTTCGACGGGACCGTGACCGAGACCGGCGCGCCGTAGTCCCGGTAGTGCGTCGTGAGCGTCGCGGTGGCGGTCGTCTCGCCGCGCGAGAGGCGCAGGCGGAGTTCGAACTTCACCGGCCGGTCGGTCTCGGGGTCGAGCCAGAGGCGCACCGTCGCGTTCTCGAACCCGCCGCTTTGCAGGTCGACGCTGTCGGTCTGCCGGTTCTCGACGAACGACGTGAGAGTGGCGGCGCTCGGCGACGCGGTGACGAGCACGGTCCGGTTGCCGTCGAGCGTGCGGTTCCCCTGCCAGTAGACGTTCGTCCGGTCGAGGAGCGCGAGCTGACGGTGGAGCGGCGCGACGGTCGCCCACCGGCCGGTCTCGGAGACGTTCTCGACGGCGTAGCCGTGCCACGGCGGCGCGCACTCCTGGTAGGCGTGCTCGCTGGTGACGTAGGAGTGGAGGGTGTTGCCCTCGGCGTGGACGACGGCGTGCATCAGTCGCTCGCGGACGTCGACGCTCCCGTTGCCGTCGACGCGCACGCTCCGCGTCCGGTCGGCGTTCGAGGCGGTGACGTGCATCGCGAGGTCGAAGCGGTACGTCTCGACGTCGGCGACGCTCGCGTTCGCGGTCTCGACAGCGTCGACGGCGCGCTCGTCGCTCGGCGGCGGGCCGTCGGCGAAGACGCCACAGCCGGCGAGCGGGACGAGGAGGGCGAGCAGGCACGCGACGAGGACCAATCGACGCATGGCAGACGCGTCCCTTTGCCGACACAAATAGCTGTCCCGTTCCGGTCTCAGTCGCCCGTCCGGTCGGCTACCTCGTGGAGTGGGTTCGCGACGGTGCCGTGCTCGCTCGCGTGCGGTCGGCCGGGCGCGTCGTCGTAACCGTAGTCGAGGAGGCGGTTCCGGTTGAGCGCGAGCTTCGTGAACTCGGGCTGAAGGAGGTCGAAGCGGTCGAACCGGTCCTCAAGTTCGGGATGGTCGCGCTGGTAGGCGAGCACCGTCTCGCGCGCGTGCGTCCAGAAGTCTTCCTCGGCGTAGTCCTCGTGGCGTTCGAGGACGTCGGCGACGTACCGGAGGACGCAGACGAAGAGCCCGGAGAAGATGAACTGGCAGAGCCCCTCGGGGTCCTCCTTGCGGAGGACGGCGTCGACGTCGTCGGGGAGCCGCTCGAGTTCGGGGAGCGGGCGGTTGCTGACGTTCACGTCGTCCGCGAAGTCCTTGACGGCGAGGCGGGTGGGGACGCCGTCCTCGACGACGAGGATAGTGTTCTGGCCGTGCGGGGAGAACACCGTGCCGTAGCGGTAGAGGAAGTGGAGGAGCGGCGGGAGGACGGTGTCGAAGAACTCCACAAGCCACTCATCGACGGTGAGACCGGACTGCTCGACGAGCCGCGAGAGGTAGGGCGCCCCCTCGCTGTCGACGTGCATGAGCGCGGAGAGCGTGACGGCCTCCTCGCCGTCCTCGAGGAAGGTGTAGATGGACTCGCGCCACACGGCGCCGAGGAGTTCGTGGTACTGGTAGGGCGAACCCTCGATGGCGGTGAAGTCGTCGTGGTCGTAGTTCACGCCCGCGATCTCCCCGGGGAGGATCAGGTCCTGCGCCTGGAGGAAGTCGTCGCGCTCGTAGATTCCCTTCACGTACTCGGTGACGGTCGGTGCGATTTCGGTGCGGTCGCCGGGGAGGCCGCGCCAGACGAGCGTGTTGAGGATGCGCATCGGCACCTTCACGTGGTGTTTCTCCTCGTGGTCGACGTTGACGAACGTCCGCACGGACTGCTGCGGGAGGTACTCGTCAGGGCCCTCGCCGAGCGGGACGACGTCGTCGCGCGCGATGTCGCCGCCGAAGAGCGGGACGATGCTGTGCTCCCACTGCCAGTCGTGGACGGGGAGGAAGTAGTAGGCGTCCGGGTCGAGGCCGCGCTCGGCGAGGCGGTCGCGGAACACCCCGTAGTGGTCGCCGAGTTCGGCCTGCACGAGGGCGTCGTGGCTCACGCCGTCGGTGGCGACGAACGACGCCTCCTCCTTGCGGACGGCGACCCACGAGAGTGTGACGCGCTCGCCGCGCTCGGGCGCGTAGTCGCGGTAGTCGTCGTACCCCCAGCCGAGCCGGCCCTTGTTGTAGGTAATCCACGGGTGGCCGGTCATCTCGCCCTCGAGTTCGGCGTAGTCGAGGGCGGTCGGGTCGAAGTCGTCGCGTGCGCGCCGTTTCGCCTCGATGTGGGCGTCCGCGAGCAGGGTGCGTTCGTACTCGCGCACGAGGTTGCCGGCGGTGAGCGCGTCGAGGTCGATGCTCGCCTCGAGGTCGCGCAGGAGGCGAATCGGGTCGGTCGTGACCGCCCACTCGCCGCGCTCGCCGCCGCCCTCGCGGCGCTCGATGCTCTCGCCATCGATGGAGTAGCTGTCGAGGAAGCGTTCGGCGGCGTCGAAGCGGTAGTCGGCCGTGTCGAGTGAGACGCGATACGTCGCGTATTCGCCGTCGGTCGCCGTCTCGCCGTCGACCACCCGCTCGGGGTCGAGTATCTCCTCGTAGCTGAACTCCTCGAGCATCTTCGTGAGGAGGCGGCGCTCGACGGTGCGGCGGACGTCGGGGGACAGTGCAGTCTCGCGGAGTGTGTCGTCGGGGTTCATCAGTCGTGGGTCGGGGTCGCGGCGGTCGTCTCGGCTTCCTCGCGGGAAGCGCCCGGTGCGTGCTCGACGAAGCGCTCGACGGAGAAGTCCTGGAAGACGGTGTCGGCGTCCTCCGGGTAGGCCTCGCGGCCGACGAGGCGGTTGACGAACGTCGTGTTCCGGTAGGTGCCGAGGCCGAGGTCGGGCGCGCCGACGCCGTGCGTGTGGAGGTCGGCGTTCTGCAGGAAGACGTCGCCCGGCAGGTCGACGGCAAGGCGGTGGTCGGCGGTCACCTCGAAGCGCCCGCGCTCGTCCCGGCGAATGGCGTCCTCCAGCGGATCGAGGAACGCCGGCGTGGGGCGCTCGTAGCCCGTGCCGAGGATGACGACCTCGCTCTCGTGGACGAAGGACTCCTCGGCCTGCCACTGGTGGCAGTCGAGCGCGTAAGCGTCGCCGACGGCGGCGATATCCCGGACCTCGGTCATCGCGAAGAGGCCGACGTCCGGGTCGGTCCCGCCGATGGAGCGCCGGTAGAGCAGGTCGTAGATGTCCGCGCTCGTCCCCGGGTCGACGCCCTTGTAGAGGAGGTCTTGGTTCGCGACGAGGTCGTCCGTCGTCTCCTGTGGCAGGTCGTAGACGTACTGGGTGTACTCGGGCGTGAAGTGCTGGAGGCCGAGTTTCGAGTACTCCATCGGGAAGAACCCCTCCGAGCGGGTGAGCCAGTCGAGCCGGTAGTCGTGCTCGGGTTGGCGCTCCAGCAGGTCCTCGACCACCTCGGCGGCGCTCTGCCCCGACCCGACCACCGTCACGGAGTCCGCATCGAGGACGCGCTCGCGGTTGTGCCGGTAGCGCGCGGTGTGGAAGACGTCCGCCTCGGGGTGCCCGCGGAGGTGCTCGGGGACGTGGGGCCGCGAGCCGATGCCGAGCGCGAGGTTCTCGCCCCGATAGGTGTGTGTCTCGCCCGTCTCGGTGTCCTCGGCGGTGACAACGTAGTGGCCGGCGTCTGGGTCGTCCGCACCGTCCGCGTCGCCGTCCGCCCACCGGACGTCCACGACTTCGCGGCGGAACGCGGGCGTGTCGAGGCGCTCGACGACCCAGCGGAGGTAGTCGTTGTACTCGCGGCGCGGAATCTGGAACGTCTCGTAGAAGTAGAACTCGTAGACACGTCCGGTCTCGCGGAGGTAGTTGAGGTAGCTGTGCTCGCTCGTCGGGTCGGCGAGCGTCACGAGGTCCGCGAGGAACGGCACTTCGAGCGTCGTGCCCTCGAGGAGCATCCCCTCGTGCCAGTTGAACTCCGGCTCGCGTTCGAGGAAGACCGCATCGACGTCCTCCTCGACGCCGTCGAGGAGCGCGGCGAGCCCGAGGTTGAACGGCCCGAGCCCGACGCCGACGACGTCCCGAACGTCGCCCTCAGTCATCGCTCGACACCTCCGTGGCGGCAGCTGTCGCGTCCGCGCGCCCGGCCTCGAAGTCCGCGCGCTCACAGACCATGAGGCGGGCGTCCTTCTCGGCCTCGGGGAAGTGGAAGGTCCCCTCGTCGCGGAAGCCGGCCTGCTCGAAGACGCGAATCGCGGCGTCGTTGCGCGCGTCCGGTTCCGCGACGACGCGGTCGGTCTCGGGGTGGCGGAACTGCATCGCGGTGACGGCGCGTAGCAACGGCACGGCGTACCCGCGCCCGAGGTACTCGGTGGGGCCGATGAGGAGGTGAATCCCCCTGTCGGCGGGGTCGGCGTCGTAGTGTGCGGCGACGTCGTCCGCGGCGGCCCAGTAGCACTCCCAGTAGCTCATCGGGACGTGGTCGAGGCAGCCGATGTAGGGCGTGAGGTGGTCGTCCTCGAGTTTCTCGCGCAGGCGCTCGCGGAATTCGGGGAGCGGCAGGTCGAGTTGCCAGTAGGGCTTGACGTGCTCGCTCCCGAGCCAGCGGTGCAGTCGGCCCAAGTCGCGGGCTTCGCTGGCCGGCCGGAGCGCGACGTGGCGCTCGATGCTGCGGTCGTCGGTCTGGTAGGCGTAGTCGTCGTAGACGGTGGATGCTGGGTCAGTCATCGCTCGAGTTCGGTGACGATGGGGTTTTTCACGTCGGCGTAGACGGACTGGTTCTCCAGGTCGTTCTCCAGCTCGTCGAGGCCGTGGAAGCGCGTCAGGAGGTTCGCCTTGCAGGGGACCGTCGCGTCCTCCAGCAGCGGGTCGAGGAAGTCGGAGGACGGCCGGTCGTAGCGCTCGCGGGCGCGTTCGAGTTCGTCCCGGAGCACGCCCAGTAGGCGGGTCTCGTCGGCGACGCCCGCGTAGCCGAGGGCGTTCACGACGTCGAGGGCGTTGTTCAGAATCACGTAGTAGCGCAGGCGCTCGTCGGCGAGCGCGTCCGCGCAAATCGTGTCCGCGCGCTCGCCGACGCCCGGGAGGTAGTCGGCGACCCGCTCGTACTGCGATTCGGGGAAGTAGAAGCCCTGGTTGTCGCGGTAGTGGAACGCCGCGGGATAGCCCGCGTCGTCGAGCGTGACGACGGAGTTCTGCTGGTGGGCCTCGAGGCCGACGCCCTGCACGAGATAGAGCCAGAGGACTGGGCGGACGCCGACTTCGAGGTAGCGGCGGAACCACTCGGCGCTCACGGCATCGGTGCTCCGGCCCTCGCGCTCGGCGATGGCGGCGACGATGCGCCCGAGCCGCGAGCGGCCGCGAATCGCGTCCTGGCAGAGCGACGCGACTGGTGTGGCGTTCTCGGTGGCGCCGCCGCGGAAGGGGTTGGCGCGCAGGACGGTTTCGAGGCCGGACTCGGCCCCGGGGCCGGCGTCGAGCGCGAGATACGCGGGGTCGCGCACGACGTCGAAGCGCGGGAATTCGGCGGCGAGTTCGTCGCCGAAGCCCGTGTCGAGGAGGTCGGCGACCGCGACGCCGCGCTCCAACTCGGGGCGCTTGTTCGTCCGCACCGAGTTCGTGATTTGGACGTTCAACGAGGACTTCACCATGAACGGCGCGGCCTCGCTGTAGAGCGTGCGCACGGACGTCGTCGGGTGGAACTCGCGGCCGGCCGCGCCGAGATACCGGAGGCCGTCGCCGAGCAACTCCCGGACGTACTCCTGCGAGCGGAGGTAGTCGGCCTGCCACGGGTGGACGGGGAGGAGGACGTCGTCGCTCTCGACGTGCTCGGCGACGAACCCCTCCGAGACCGAGTCATCGCATCGGAGGGCGTCCTTCACCCAGTCGGCGGCGCTCCGCTCGAGCGCGGAGTCCTGCGTGACGAGCGCGGGGTCGGCGCGGAAGTAGTGGAGCGCGAACGACCCGCGGTGTTCGGGCGCGTACGCCTCGCGGTCGTGCGCGGCGATGCCCTGCCTGCTCTTCGGCGTCGGGTGGCGGTGGTGGCCGAAGACGAGCGCCTGCTCGGCGTCGCGGAAGGGGAGCGTCTCCGCGTAGAGGCGCTCCGCGTCGTCGGCGCGCGCCGCGACGAACTCCCGGGTGTTCTGCTGGCTGGTGAGGACGCGCCGGAGCAACGCCGTGGGGACGGCCGTGTCCGCCTCGTCGGCGAGGTCCGTGAGGACGAGCGTCGCGAGCGTCGCGGGGTCGGCCTCGTGGACGCCACCAGCAGGAAGGCGATACCGGACCGGCGTCTCGAAGCGGTGGCGTTCGGTGGGCGAGCGGTAGTCGAGCGGCGCGAGGAGCGCGACGTCCTGCGCGGGGAGCGTGACGGTCAGGAGGCCGTCGTCGCCCGGCTCGACCCCGGAGACTGCCGTCTCCCGTACCTCGTAGTCGCCGCGCTCGCGGAGGTAGCAGTTGAGGAAGGCGTGGACGGTGGCGTCCGCGGCGCGGCGGTCCGGGTCGACGGCATCGGCGTCGGCACTCGCGTCGCCACGCTCGGCGTCCGCGCCGGTTTCGGTGCCATTGGGTGTGCTCATGGCGACACCTCCCGCGCGGCGTCGACGTCCGCGGCGACGTCGCGGATGGCGTCCAGCGTCGCGGCGACGTCATCAAGCGTCGTCGTCGGGTTCAGCAGGGTGAGTTTCAGACTCGTCACGCCCTCGACGTCGGTGCGCGCAACGACGGCGCGGCCGTCCTCGAGGAGCGCCTCGCGGACGGCGGCGTTCAGGTCACTCACAGCCTCCGCATCGAGCCCCTTCCGGGGTCGATACCGGAAGACGACGGTGTTGAGCGATGGGGGCGCGACGAGTTCGAAGTCCTCGGCCGAGTCGAGGAGCGTCGCGGTACGGTTCGCCACCTCGAGCGTGGACTCGACGAGCGCGCCGAAGCGCTCGCGGCCGACGGCGCGGAAGGCGAGGTAGGGTTTGAGCGCGTCGAAGCGCCGCGTCGTCTGCGTGGACTTCGCGACGAGGTTCGGGACGCCGCGCTCCTCGTGGGCTTCCGGGTTGAGGTAGGCGGCGTTGCGCGCCATCCACCGGAAGTCGGCGCCGTCGCCGAGGAGGAGCGCACCGCAGCTGATCGGCTGGTAGAAGAGCTTGTGGAAGTCGACGGCGAGCGAGTCCGCGCGCTCGATGCCCACGAGGCGCTCGGCCTCGTCGGTGAGCGCGAGCGCCCCGCCGTAGGCGGCGTCGACGTGGAACCACGCGTCGTGGGCGGCGGCGACGTCCGCGAGGTCGGCGAGCGGGTCGATGGCGCCGAAGTCCGTCGTCCCCGCCGTCCCGACGACGGCGAACACCTCCTTTCCCGCGTCGGCGAGTCGGTCGAGCGTCGCCTCGAGTGCGGCCGGGTCGATACGGTGCTCAGCGTCGGTCTCGACGCCGACGACGGCGTCCTCACCGAGGCCGAGGAAGTGGGCGGCCTGCCGGGACGTGAAGTGTGCCTCCTCGGAGACGACGACGCGCAGGTCGCCCGCTTCTGCGGGGAGGCCGTCGCGCTGGACGTCGTGGTCGTACTGCTCGCCGAGGGAGCGGTCCCGGGCGAGCAGGAGCGCCTGAAAGTTCGACTGGGTGCCGCCGCTGGTGAAGACGCCGTCCGCCGCGTCCCCGAGGTCGAACAGGTCCGCGAGCGCGTCGACGACGCGTTCTTCGAGGACGGTGGCGGCGGGCGCCTGGTCGAAGGAGTCGAGCGACTGGTTCGTCGCGGCGATCAGCGCCTCGGCGGCGAGGCCGGGCACCATCGGCGGACACTGGAGGTGGGCGGCGGTCCGCGGGTGGGAGGTGTCGACGGAGTGCGCGAGCACGTCGCGGGTGACGTCCTCGATGGCGGCGGGGAGGCCGACGCCCTCCTCGGGAAGGACGGGCACGTCGAGCGTCGCGGCGAGGTCGTCGGGGGTCGCGCCCGAGTAGGGGTCGTCGCCGCGCGCGTCGAGGACGGCGTCGACGACCTGGGCCATCGCGCTCCGGTAGGCTTGCGGCCCGAGGTCGGCCTCGAGGAAGAGGCGCTCGGTGCTCACGGCGACGCCTCCACGGTGAGCGAGTCGTCAGTCTGGACGACGTCACGGACGGCCTCGGCGAAGATTCGGCCGATGTCGTCCACCTGTTCGCGCGTGACGACGAGCGGCGGGAGGAAGCGCGCGGTCGCGCTCTCGCGGCCGCCGAGTTCGAGGACGAGCCCGCGCTCGAAGCAGGCCTCCTGGACGGCGGCGGCGAGGTCGCCGTCGGGGGCGTGTGGCCCGGCGCCCGACCACGGCGCGTCGGGGTCGACGAACTCGACGCCGAGCATGAGGCCGCGCCCGCGGACGTCGCCGACGGCGTCGAGGTGCGCGACGCTCTCGAGGTGCTTGCGGAGGCGCGCGCCCATCTCGGCGGCGTGCGCAGGCAGGTCGTGTTTGCGGACGTAGTCGATGGTGGCTTCGCCGGCGGCCATCGCGAGTTGATTGCCCCTGAACGTGCCGGCGTGTGCGCCGGGCCCCCACTCGTCGAGCGACTCGTCGTAGACGACGACGGAGAGCGGGAGTCCGCCACCAAAAGCCTTCGAGAGCACGAGGACGTCCGGGACGATGCCGGCGTGCTCGAAGGCGTACGTCTCGCCGGTGCGTCCGAGGCCGGTCTGGACCTCGTCGAGAATCAGCGGGACGTCGTGTTCGCGGGTGATGCGGCGCATCTCGCGGAGCCACGCGTCGGGGGCGGGAATCGCGCCGCCCTCGCCCTGCACGGGTTCGAGAATCATCCCGGCGGGGTCAGTGATGCCGCTCTTGGGGTCGGCGAGGAGGTTCTCGACGTAGGTGCTGGCGAGGCGATGGCCGTCCTCGCCCTCGACGCCGAACGGCTGGCGGTAGTCGTCGGGGTAGGGGAGGTGGTGGACGTCGGCGAGGACGCCGGGGACGTCCTTCGTCTCGGCGTCGCCGAGCAGGGAGAGCGCGCCGGCGGTCATCCCGTGGTAGGCACCCTGGAAGCCGAGAATCGAGCCGTTCCCGGTGGCGGACTTGACGAGTTTGAGCGCGGCTTCGACGGCGTCGGTGCCGGCGGGGCTGCAGAACTGGACTTTCGCGGTCTCGGCGAACTCGTCGGGGAGGCTCGCCATGAGTTCGTCGACAAAGCGCTCCTTGGCGGGCGCGGTGATGTCGAGGGTATGAATCGCCCGGTCGTTCTCGAGGACGCGCTCCATCGCCTCGGTGACGACGGGGTGGTTGTGGCCGAGCGCGAGCGTGCCCGCGCCGGCGAGGCAGTCGTAGTACTGCTCGCCGTCCATGTCGGTGACGGTGACGCCGCGGGCTTCCGCGATGGCGAGTGGGAGGTGGCGCGGGTAGGTGCGCGCGTTCGACTCCCGTTCGGCCTGCTGGGCGAGCATCACGTCGTTGCTCGCGTCGCGGTAGCTCACGCGGACACCCCCGTTCGATGTGTTCGCGCCGACTGTAGCGGGTTCTGCGGTCGTGGTCGGACTCGCTCGTGCGGCATACATCGGTTTAGGCCAACCTAAAACACGTAAAGCTGTCGGATTTTAGGCCAGCCTAAATCGAGTGACGTATCGACGAGATTGAGTTCGCGAGCCGAAGGGAGTCGGCGGACGGCCGGCCATCCCGGTGAGCACGGCCTTCTTTGCGGACGTGCCGAGAACTGTCGGGGCACGCAGACCGTGCGCCCAACTACGCCCCGAGAGACAGGGCCGGCAGCGCCGCGGCGGCCGCGCGCGACGGCGGCCCCTGCGACGGCGGTCACGTGTCGTCGAGCGCCGCGGGCGCAGTCGAGGAGGCCGCGATGGGCGTAATCGAGCGCGTCGAGGCCGCCCTCCGCTCGCGGGACCGCGTGGTCGTCGCGTGGAGCCTCGTCGTCGCGGCGAGCGCGCTCGCCACCCTGCTCTTCGACTACCGCCAGCTCTGGTGGGGGTCGGTTATCCTCTACTTCACGTTCAGCGTCGACCTCATCAAGGAGTACTCCGAGTTCTCCCACTACGGCCGGGACGTCGAGACGGTGACGATTCTCGGGAGCACCGTCGCCATCCTCTACCTCCACGCGTTCCTCCTGCGCGTCGTCGACGCCGTCGCGGTGCGACTCGGCGCCGCCCAAGTGCTCGCCATCGCCGGCCTCACCGCTCGCGCGTACGCCGTTCTCCGCAACGACGGCGCGGTGACGGCCGCCGTCGAGCGCCCCGACCCGGTGAGCCACCCCTTCATGACCGTCGGCGCGCTCGTCACCTTCCTGCTCGGCCAGACCGAGTGGCCGCTCGTCGGCGTCCTCGGCGTGCGAGTCTCCGAGGCGGGCGCGGAACTCGCGTTCTTCCTGTTCGTCTCGCTCGGCGCGACGGCGGGCCTCCTCGTCCACCTCGCCCACAGGCCCTCAGGGCGGAAACGAGCTGACTGAACGACACTCAGGCCGTCCGAACGCCCGGGGCCGCTGTCCGGGGAGCCAATGTGGCAGACGGCGGCGATGCGCACGCCACCCGCCAGCAGGTTCCGCCGCCATCACCGCCGACGCCTGAGCACGCGCGGCAGGCGCTCCCACTCGATGGCGAGGACCGGGCCGTCGCGGCGGCGCTCGGCGTGGACGAGACTGACGAGGAAGTAGACGCCGACCGTGACGGCGCCGACGATGTGGGTGTCGGCCGGGTCGGCGGCGTCGAGGAGCGGGTGGAACCAGAAGACGTTCCCGACGGCGGAGTGGCCGACCTCGCGGAAGGCCCGACCCGCGACGGGCGCGACGTGCCAAAAGTCGGGGAGCATCGCCCAGATGCCGCTCCCGACGGCGACGGTGAAGCCGTAGCGCGTCCGCACCGGGAGGTAGGCGAGGAGGAGCGTCGCGCAGAGCGCGCCGAACGCGAAGTGCGTGATGGCGAGGCTCACGGCGCGACACCCGCCGGCGGCCGCGGCGTCCCGTGCATACTCACCCCGTCGGCGGCGACCCGAATAGGTGTGGCGGCGCTATCGCTCGACGAGCGTGACGTCCGTGAACTCGACGCGCGCACCGCCGTCGTCGGCGTCGCCGAGTCGCATCGCCCACCCGTGTTCGTTCGCGATGGTGCCGGCGATGGAGAGGCCGTACCGTCCGGGCGCCGACGTCGCCGCGCCCTCCGGCTGCAGGATGTCCGACGGAAAGCCGGGGCCGTCGTCCGCGACGTAGAACCCCTCGCCGTCGTCGAGAATCCCGACGCGCACTGTCACGTCGGGGCCGCCGTGCTCGATGCAGTTCCGGAAGAGGTGTTCGGCGAGTTGCCGGAAACGGGCGCTCCGGGCGCGGACGAACCACGCGCCGTCGGGGAGGACGAGCGTCGCGTCGTCGGTGTCGACGACGGTCCACGCGGCGCGCAGTTCCTCGGCGAGCCGGAGCGTCTCGACGGTGTCGGCCTCCGCGTGCCCGCGCGTCCGGACGAGCGTGTCCTCGATGATGCGGTCGATGTGGGTGAGCGCGTCCTCGACGGCGCGCACGTCCTCGGCGGCGTCCTCGTCCACGACGTCGCGGACGTTCCGAAGGTGCGACTGGGCGGCGTCGAGCGGCGCGCGCAGGTCGTGTGAGAGGACGTCGGCGAACTCCTCGAGTTCGGCGGTCTGCTCGCGGAGTTCGCGCTCGCGGCGTTTGCGCTCGCTGATGTCGGTGAAGATGCCCGTGAAGAGACGTTCGCCGCGGTACTCGTGCTCGCGCAGGCTCACGGAGACGGGCACCCGATGGCCGTCCTTGTGGAGCGCGGGCAGCTCGACGCCGTCCCAGTCGAAGTGCTTCTCGCCGGTCTCGACGTACTGTTCGAGGCCCTCAACGTGCGCCGACCGCAGGTGCTCGGGGATGATCTTCATCTTCGAGCTGCCGACGAGTTCCTCGGGGGCGTAGCCGAGAATGTCCTCGACGGCGGGGTTGGCGAAGACGATGACACTGTCCGTGTCGATGGTGAGGAGTCCTTCGGAGGTGTTCTCGAGGAGTTCGCGGAGGAACGTTGCGTCCTCCTCGAGCGCCTCCCCCTCACCTAAGAACTCCCTGTAGAACCCCATTCAGCGGAGGAACGTACTGCCCGTTGTTAACAGTTAGTGGGTTCGATCGGACCTGTCAGTCCCCGTACCGACCTCGCTCGCGACGCCCCACACCGCCGTGTCCGCCGTTCTCGGCGGCCGTACGCCTCCAGAGCGCTCTATATCTCTCACCCCGCGGCAGTATATATCTATTCTCCACTAGTAGGATATTATATAGGTTTAGGATGGAGACTGACAGCGCATCTGACACTCGTGACAGCGACAGCGACCAGTGCGACACGCACGGTGACAGCCACCGCCCTCGTGTTGCTCCTGACCGTCTCGGTCGTCCCGCTCCCCGCGACAGCGGCGGAAACCACCACCGACCAGACCGTCCCCATCGAGGCGATTCAGACCCCCGCCGGCGACACCGGCACCTCGCCGTACGCCGGCGAGACCGTCACCACGTCGGGCACCGTCACGCTCGTCGTCGAGAACGGCTTCTACCTCCAGAACGGCACCGGCGCCTACAGCGGCGTCTTCGTCTACGGCGTGTCGAACGCCAGCGTCGCACCCGGCGACACCGTCCGTGTCAGCGCGCCCGTGAAGGAGTACAACGGCCTCACCGAACTCGACGCCGGCGCCGCGAACGCCAACGTCACCGTGACCGGAAGCACCACCGTCCCCGCGGCGACCGCCGTCTCCACGGCGAACGCGAGCGCGGAAGCCTACGAGGGCGTCCGCGTCGCCGTCGCGAACCTCACCGTCACCGCCACGCCCGGCCAGTACGGCGAATGGGCGGTCAGCGACGGAAGCGGCACGCTCGCCGTCGACAACGTCGCCGCGGAGGGCGCGAACGCCACGCCCGCCGAGACCGGCGCCACCATCGCCTCCATGACCGGCGTCGTTCACTACGACTACGGCGCGTTCAAGGTCCGGCCGACCGCGATGGCGCCCATTGAGTCGTCCGGCGGGAGCGCCGGCAGCGGCGACGGCGGCGGCGGCGAGAACGCAACGACGCTCACCGTCGTCTCCTACAACGACGTCCAGACGGCAATGTCCGACCCGAACGCTACGGGTCGCCTCGTCGCCGCGCTGAACGAGCGCCGCGCCGCCCACGATAACCCAACTGTCGTCGTCGGCGGCGGCGACGAGGTCAGTCCGAGTTCGCTCGCGCCCGTGAGCAACTGGACGGTTCCGACGAAAGTGCTGAACAAAATCGACCCCGCCGCGGAAGTCATCGGGAACCACGACCTCGACTACGGCTTCGACGCCGTGTCGAACTTCTCGGCGGCCTCCGAGTTCCCGTGGCTCCTCGCCAACGTCCGCGGCGAGGACGGCGGGAACGTCCCCGGCACCAAGAACTACACCATCGTCGAGCGCGGGAACGTCTCCGTCGGCATCGTCGGCCTCGTCGACGAGCAGGTGAAACCGACCACCGCCGTCGATTTCGCCGCGAACGGCTACCGCGTCGCCGACTACCGCGACGTCGGCGCGCGCATCGCGACGAAGCTGAAGGAGGAGAAGAACGTCGACGTCGTCATCGCCGCCGCGCACATGGGCGTCGCGCCCTCGAAGACGCTCGCGAAGAGCACCGAGCACATCGACGTCGTCGTCACCGGCCACGACGAGGTCATCTACGAACCCCAGTCCACCTCCGGCGCGGTCGTGATGGAGGCCGGGTCGAACGCCGACGCCATCGCCGAAGCGAACCTCACCGTGAGCGACGCGGGCGTCTCCTTCGACGACGGCCGCGTCCGAACCATCGACGACTCGGCGCCCGTCAACGGGTCCGTCCGCTCGCTCGTCGCGGACGCACGCGGCGACTACCTCTCCACCGTCGCCGGCGTGACGCGGGTGCCCCTCGACTCCACCTCCGCGTCGAACTACCACGACGAGACCGCGTGGGGCAACTTCATCGCGGACGCCTTTCGCGCGAACCAGGGCTCCGACGTCGCCGTGACGAACGCGGGCGGCATCCGCGGGAACTTCGTCATCCCGCCCGGGAACGTTACCTACGACGACGTCTACACCTCCCTGCCGTTCGGGAACACGCTCGTCACCAAGCAGTTGAACGGCACCGAACTCAAGTACCTGCTCGCCTCGCAGGTCGAGGACAGCCCGCAGTACGGCCTCGAACCGAAACTGCAGGTGAGCGGCGTCACCTACGAGATGAACGCCCGGACGTCCGGCATTCCGGTCACGGACGTCTACGTGAACGGCGAGCCGCTCGATCCGGACGCCACCTACACCGTTACCGTCAACTCCTACATGGCCGGCTGGGAGAAACTCGAGGGCCAACCCTACTCCGTCGGCCTCGCCAGCCAGCCGACCGTGAAAGACACGCGCACCCTCTACGGCACCGCGACGGTCGAGTACCTCGACGCGCAGAGCCCGATTGCCCCCAACGACACTGACCGCATCCGCCGCGTCTCCCACGACGCCGGGAACGCCACGCTGGAGGTCTCCGGCGACACCGTCACCGCGACGGTCGACGTCCCGGCGAACGCGACGGGCGTGAACGCCTCCAGTTTCGTCGCACAGAACGAGACCACCGGCGTCCTCGCGGCCACCGACGTCGCCTACGACGCGGACGCGGGGACGGTCACCGTGACGTTCGAGCGCGAGGCCTACGCGACCCTCGCGGCGTCCAGCGACACCCTCCAGCTCTACGGGACGTACGACACGGACGCCATCGCGTTCGAGTACTTCGAGCAGGCCGTGCTGAACGCGAACCTCGGCACCGACCTGCCCGGTTCGTCCGAGGAGACGCCCGCGCCCGAGGCGGCCGTCGGCCTCGCGCTCGGTGACGGCGGCACGCTCGACGCGCCCCTCGGTGACACCGCGCGCGTCCCCGTCCGCGTCTCGAACGCGAGCGGGGGCGTCGGCGCGTACGAACTGAACGTCAGCGTCGGCGCGTCCGGCGTCGCACGCATCACCGGTGTCGACACCCGCGGCGCCGACCTCTCGGAGGTGACCATCGGTCCCGACAACCGCAGCGCGCACATCGAAGTCGCGCTCGCCGGCGTCGAGGCGGCGAACGCGACGCTCGCGACGGTCGAACTCAGCGGCGTCGCCCTCGACGACTCGACGACGCTCAAACTCACCCCGCAGGCCGGCCCTTACGACGTGAACGGCAGCGCCTACGCCGTCACGTCCGTCGAGAACGCCCGCGTCACGGTGACGGCCGGCGACCTCACCGGGAACGGCCTCGCGATGGCCGACCCCGACGGTGACGGGCGCTACCAGGACGTCAACGGCGACGGGTCGGCCGACGTCGTTGACGCGCAGGCGCTCTTCGCCGCGCGCGACGACGCCGCGGTTCAGGCGAGCGCGCCCGCCTTCGACTTCAACGGCGACGACCGCGTGACCGTCGGCGACGTGCAGGCGCTCTTCGCCGGCGCGGAGGCCTGAGCGTGAGTGCGCTCCGACGTGGCCGACACGCCGCGCTCGCCTGCGCCGTCCTCGCGCTCGCCGCGTGCGTCCTCACCGCCCCCGCAGTCGGCGCGGGCGCGACCACCGTCACGCTCCAGCCGGCGAACCAGACGGTCGAGCGGGGCGCGAACGCGACGTACGACGTCGTCGTGACGGACGCGAACGGCGGCGTCGGCGCGTACAATCTCAGCGTGGACGCCGATGGTGAGGCCGTCGCGAGCGTCGCGTCCGTCTCGATTCCGGGCGACCCCGCGATGGTCGAGCGCTCGGTGTCGGACGGCACGGCGACGGTCCGCGTCGTCGGCCTCGACACCGCCCAGACCGGCACAGTCAGGGTCGCCTCGGTGACCGTCCGCGCCGCCGAGACGAACACCTCGGGGGCGCTGTCGCTCCGCGTCGCCGCCCTCGGCGACGAGGCCGGAAACAGCTACGACGTCCGTGCCACCGAGGACGCGACGCTCACCGTCGGCACTCGCGGGGAGAACACGGGTGACGGCGGCAGCGGCGGGACCGACGGCGGTACCGAGTCGACCGGCGGCACCGATGGGACTGGTGGGACCGGCGGGTCGACCGGCGACACCGGTGGCGGCGGGAACGCCGCGCCCGGGGGTAGCACGACGACCACACAGACCGCCAGCACGACCCAGCAGACGGCCGCGACGACGACCACGCAGACCAGCACGACGACCACGCAGCGCACCACGGCCACCGAAACGATCGCGACGACAACCGCGCAGACGACGCCGTCGACGACCGGGTCGAGTCCCGGTCTCGGCCTCGCCGTCGCGCTCGGCGTACTCCTGTTCGCCGTCGGCCGCCGCGGCCGGACGGGCGAGTAGGGGAGACGCCGTGTCTCGTTTTTCGGGTATTCGCCGCTGGCGAGCGGAGTCTGACCGGGGATTTATCCTCGCTCGCCCGAAGGTACCACGTAATGAGTGAAGAGGGGACCCGCTCCGCTACCGGATTCCGCGAGCGGCTGGACCCCGACGCGGTCCGTCGTCGCTCGCGCGCGCTCTTCGAGACGGTCGACGACGGCGTCTACCACCTTGACGCGACCGGCCGACTGCTCGACGTGAACGACGTCGCCAGCGAACGCCTCGGCTACGACCGGGGCGACCTCGCCGGGTCGTCGATCGACCGACTTCTCAAGGAGCGCGACGCCGCGCGCGTCCGAACACGCCTCGAGGAGGGCGACACCACGACCCTCGACGTCGAGTTACGGACGGCGGACGGCGAGGCCGTCCCGCGAACGCTCCGCGTCACACCGGTCGGCGACGGCGAGTCCGCGGGTGCCGTCGTCGTCGCCGAGGAGCGCGACTCCGAGCCGGTGCGCGGACGCGAGCACACCCACCTCGACCGCGTGTTCGACGCCAGTCCCGTCGGCATCAGCGCGCTCGACCCCGACGGCGACGTCATCACCGTCAACGACCGGGCAGCCGAACTGCTCGGGTGCGACGCCGACGACGCGAACGGCGAGCACGACGGCGAGCCGTGGACGCTCTACGACGGCGACGGCGCGGAGATACCGCCGAGCGAGCGACCGTTCGAGCGGGCCGTCGAGAGCCGCGAGCGCGTCGAGAACGTCGAGGCGCGCGTCGAGCGCCCGGACGGCGAGGACGGCTGGCTCTCCTTCAGCGCCGCCCCGGTCGAGACGGCGGACGGCGACCTCTCGATGGTCATCGTCACCGTCGAGGACGCCACCGAGCGCATGGAGCGCGAGCGCCAGTTGCGCCGCGAGCGCAACCAGACCCGGCGCCTCATCGAGACGACGCCCGTCGCCATCGCCGTCAAGGACGAGGCGGGCGACCCCGTGCTCGCGAACAAACGCGCCAAGCAGTTCCTCAAACTCCCCGACGACGACCTCGAGGACGCCGCCGACCACGACGGCTGGACGGCCTACGACGCCGACGGCGCCCGGCTCGAGAGGTCGGAGATGCCGCCCGCCCGCGTGTTCGAGACCGGCGACGCAGTCTTCGAGGAGGAAATCGCCCTCGAATCACCCGAGGGCGAGCGCCGGTGGTATCGTGTCAACGCCGCGCCCATCCGCGACGAGGACGGCAGCGTCGAGCGCGTCGTCGCGGCCGGCGAGGACGTCACCGAACTCAAGGAGCGCGAGCGCCGCCTCCAGCGGCGCACCGACGAACTGGAGGCGGAGTTGAGCGAGGTGTTCGGGCGGGTTTCGGACGCCTTCTTCGCGCTCGACGAGGAGTTCCGCTTCACCCACCTCAACGAGCAAGCGCACGAACTCATCAACCCCGAGGGCCGCGACCTCCGCGGCGAGCGCCTCTGGGAGGCCTTCCCGCAGGCCATCGAGCGCGGCACCAAGTCGCGCTACGAGCGCGCGCTCCACGAGCAGGAGACAGTCACCTTCGAGGAGTACGCGAGCGAACTCGACACGTGGTTCGAGGTCCGCGTCTACCCCTCCGAGACCGGGCTCTCGGTCTACTTCCGGGACATCACCGAGCGCAGGGAGCGCGAGGACGCGCTCGCGGAGTCCGAGCAGCGCTATCGGGCGCTCGCGGAGAACTTCCCGAACGGCCTCGTCACGCTCTTCGACGAGGACCTCGAGTACACGCTCGCGGCCGGACGGGGCTTCGAGGACCTCCACGTCGACGCCGCGGACGTCGAGGGCGAGCACTTCTCCGACGTCTGGCACGACGCGGGCGCCGCGCAGATCGAGCCGATGTTGCGGGGCGCCCTCGACGGCGAGCGGTCCTCGGACGAAGTCACGTACGCCGGCCGCGAGTGGTGGTTCGACGCCATCCCCATCACGGACGACGACGGCGACGTCTTCGCGGGCATGACCGTCGCGCAGGACATCAGCGAGCGTAAGGAGCGCGAGCAGGAGCTCGCGAAGTACGAGACCATCGTCGAGACCATCAGCGACGGCATCTACGTCGCCGACGAGGACGGCTACTTCACCACCGTGAACGACGCGTTCGCGGAGATGACGGGCTACGACCGGTCGGAACTCGTCGGCGCGCACGCGTCGCTCATCGTCGACGACGACGCGCTCGAGCGCGCGGCCGAGATACGGGCGTCGATGGCGGAGGGCGAGGTGACCCGACCCGCGATGGAGGCGACGGTGACGACCGCGGACGGCGACACCGTGCCGACGGAAGCGGCGTTCGCGTCCCTCCCGACGGAGGAGGGCGAACGTCGCGTCGGCGTCGTCCGGGACATCAGTCAGCGCATCGAGCACCGCCAGCAGATCGAGGAGAGCGAGCGCCGCTACCGGACGCTCGTCGAGAACTTCCCGAAGGGCGCCGTCGGCCTCTTCGACGAGGACGCGCACTACACGGCCGTCGGCGGCCGTCTCGTGGACGACATCGGCATCGACCCCGACGAGCACGTCGGGCAGTCGGCGACCGACGTCTACCCGGCGGAGATCGGCGAGACGCTCGAAACCCACTTCGAGGCCGCCCTCGACGGCGAGGCGAGCCAGTTCGAGTTCGAGGCCGACGACCGGTATCTCACGGCGCGCACCCTCCCCATCGAGGACGACGACGGCGTCCACGCCGGGATGCTCGTCGTGCAGGACGTCACCGAGCGCGAGGAGATGGAGCGCGAACTCCGCGAGAGCGAGGCGAAGTTCCGGACGCTCGCGGAGAACCTCGAGGAGACGGTGTGGATGACGACGCCGGACACCACGGAGATGCTCTACATCAACCCGGCGTTCGAGGATATCTGGGGGCGCGAGCGCGAGACGCTCTACGAGGACCCACACTCGTTCGTCGAGACCGTCCACCCCGAGGACCGCGAGCGCGTCCGCGAGGCCTACAGTCGCCTCCCTGAGGAGTCCTACGACGAGGTGTTCCGCATCCAGCACCCCGAGAAGGGGACGCGCTGGGTTCACGCCCGCGCGGGACCCGTCGTGAATGAGTGTGACGGCGTCAGTCGCGTCGTCGGCATCGCCGAGGACGTCACCGAGCGCACGGAGTACGAGCGGGCGCTCGAACGCCAGCGCGAACGCCTCGCCGCGCTGAACGAACTAAACGACGTCGTGCACGGCGTCACGGAGGCCGTCATCAACCGCTCGACGCGCCGCAAAATCGAGGAGACGGCCTGCGAAAACCTCGTCGCCTCCGAGTCCTACGAGTGTGCGTGGGTGGGCGCACCCGACCCGCGCTCGCAGACGGTGACGGTCCGCGCGACCGCCGGCGGGGACGCCGTCCTCGACGACGTCGAACTCTCGACCGACCCAGACGTCGAGGACCCGCATCTGGCGAGTCGCGCCCTCCGGACGGGCGAAATACAGACGTCGCACGACTGTGCGGCGGCGGAGTGTGACTCCGTCCACGAGGTCGCGTCCGCCGCCGCGATACCCATCGCACACGAGGAGACGGTGTACGGCGTCCTCACGGTCTACGCGGACCGCGAGGACGCCTTCTGGGAGGAGGAGCGGGACGTCATCAGCCACCTCGGCGAAATCGTCGGGCACGCCATCGCCGCCGCCGAACGCAAGCGCGCGCTCCTCAGCGAGACGGTGGTCGAACTCGAGTTCCGCCTGCGGGACGCCATCGAGTCGCTCGACGAGGTGGGGGGTGCGGACGGCACCATCTCGCTGGAACGGGCGATTCCCGTCAGCGACGACGAGTTCCTCATCTACGGCGTCGCCGACGAGTCGGACGTCGAGACGATGGACGCGATGACCGAGTCGGTGGCCGAGTGGGACGCCGTCTCGGTGGTAAGCGAGCAGTCCGACGGCGTGCGCTTCGAGCTCCGGGTGAGCGACGTCCCCGTGATGTCGGAGGTGGCGTCGCTCGGCGGCGCCATCGAGTCGGTGCTCGTCGACGGCCGCGACCTCGACATGACCGTCCACCTCCCGGAGGACGTGGAGGTCCGGCGCGTCATCGAGACGATTCAGGACACCCACGACGGCGCGGAGGCCATCGCCCAGCGCCGGGTGCCCGCTCACGACGACTCGCTCGAACGCCTGCACGCGGTCTGGTCGGAGGACCTCACGGAGCGCCAGCGCACCGTCGTGGAGACGGCGTACTTCGCGGGGTTCTTCGAATGGCCGCGCGCGGCCAACGGGTCGGACGTCGCGGACGCCCTCGACATCTCCTCGCCGACGTTTTCACAACACCTCCGGGCGGCACAGAACAAGGTGTTCGGTCGCCTGCTCGACGAGGACGACGAGCTCTCGTAGCCGTCGCGCGCGACGTGGGGCGGGCGATATACGCACGCCATTGGTACACCACTTCGTCCGCAGTTCTTCGCGGAAGACGTACGGCGTGAGAAGGAGCCTTAGCGTTCGCCCGGTCCGGTGCGGACGCCGAGCGACTGTGCGGTGGGGAGTCGCCACCCGTAGTAGACGCCGACGAGGCGCGCGCCGATGGTGACCGCGGCACAGCACGCCGCGGCGGTGCCGGACGCGCTGCCGACGAGGCCCGCGAACGCGCCGACGTCCACGAGCCAGTAGGTGAGGCCGCCGAGCACGGTGCAGCTCGCGTAGAAGTCCTCGACGAGGATGAACGGCGAGCGGTCAAGGAGGATGTCCGCGAGCGCGCCGCCACCGCAGGCGTTGATGACGGCGATGGCGACGACGCCGAAGCCGGAGACGCCGAAGTCCGTGGCGACGATGGCGCCCGCCGTCGCGAACGCCGCGAGGCCGGCGGCATCGGAGACGAGCGTCACCGGGTGTTCGTCGGCGTCGTCGAGCGCGACGCTGAGGACGATGGCGAGGGCGACGCCGAGCAGGCCGAGGCTGATTTCGCCGAACGACTGGAGCGCGAGCGGGATGCGGCCGACGAGGACGTCGCGGGTCGCGCCGCCCGCGAACGCCGTCGCGAGCCCCACCACCGTCACGCCGAAGACGTCGAACTCCTCGCGAATCGCCTTCGTCGCGCCGACGAGCGCGAACGCGACGAGCCCGACCGAGTTCAACACTGCGAAGGGGTCGGCGAACAACGGGGCGAGGACGGCCTGAAGCACTACTACGAGTGAAGGCGACCGAGCGTATTGAGGCCTGCGTCTCGGCGTCTCGACGTGGCGAGACGACGGACGTCCGAAAGAAACGGGTGCGGGCGACGTCAGGACGGGGCGTAGCCGGGCGACTGCGCTTCGATGACGGTGGCGACGTCGTCGAGTTCCTCGCCCACGACGGCGACCACGTCGTCGAGCGAGACGACCCCTTCGAGTTTGCCGTGGTCGTCGACGACCGGGAGACGCCGGACTTTCGCCTCCGCCATCCGCTCGGGCAGGTCGACGTCCTCGGCGTCGCCCCGAATCGTGACCGGGTTCTCGGACATGACGTCCGCGGCGGTGAGCGCGTCGAGGTCCTCGCCGTCCGCGTAGGCGAGCGTGATGTCGCGGTCGGTGGCGATGCCGACCGGTTTCTCGTCCTCCGTGACGACGACGTCGCCGATGCCGTCTTCGGCCATCGTCCGTGCGACCTCCTTGACGCTCGTCTCCGGGCTCGCCGTGACGGGTTCGACCGCGAGGTGACTGACGGGCATAGCGGGAGAAATGTCGGACGCACGAGTGAAAAGGGTAGTGGCGAGGCGACCCTCTCCACGCCCGCGGCGCGTCGGCCGAGACGTGCGCGGCCCCCGCCACGGCCTCTGACGGGGCACGCTCCCCCTCCGAGTCGGCTTCCTCGGGAGCGCGGACCTGACGGCGCTCGCGCGTCGCTCAGTCCTCACGCGCGCGAATCCACGCGACGAGCGCCTCGACGTCCGCCGCCCCGCCGCTCGGGACGCGCGCGAGGACGTCGCCCGCGAACTCGCGGTCATCGGCGCCCTCGCCGACCAGAATCTTCGGGTGGGGCGACCCGCCGAACCCCTCGACGACGACGAAATCGGCGTCCTCGAACTCCGCGAGCGCGCGCTCCAGCGCCGTCTCCTCGCCGCCGTCCGCCTTCCCCACGGGGCGGAACGACGCGGTGAGGTGTGGGGTGACCCCGACAACGCGGTCCGCGCCCGCCGTCCGGTGGCGATGAGTGTCCTTCCCCTCGGTGTCGAGTTCGACGTCGTGGTGGATTCCCTTCACCGTCCCCACGGAACCGTACTCGCCGAGGGCGGGCACGAGGCGCTCGATGAGCGTAGTTTTTCCCGCATCGCTCTCCCCGACGACGCCGACGACGTTCATGGGGGGAGTAGGGCGCGCCGGCACGTAAGGGGCGCGCCAGCGGCACGGGTCTAAGGAGAACGATTATGGATGATTCGGTGGAAGGTGGGCTATCCGATGAGTCAGACGAGTCAGGAGCAGGCCGGCGCCGCGGCCGCGGACGTCCGCGTCGGCGTGCGCACCCGGAGTCTCAGCCCCGAGCGCCTCGACTTCGTCCGCCAACTCGGCGCGACGGACGTCTTCGTCGACCACGCCGACACCGAGGAGGAACCCGACGCCTTCAACGACCGGGACGGCACCGCAACGCTCGCCGTGGGCCGCGACCAGATACCGACCGTCACCGAGTTGGAGGCGGCGCGCGACCGCATCGAGGACGCCGGCCTCCGCTTCACGGGCATCCAGTCACTGCCGTACTCGCTCTACGGCGACGTGATGTTCGGGCGCGACGGCGCCGAGGAAGCCCTCACGCAGATCAGGACCCTGATTCGCAACCTCGGCGACGCCGGCGTCCCGATTCTGGGGTATCAGTGGAACCCGCGCGGCGTCGTCCCGATGCGCACCGACCCCGCCGACCTCCGCGGCGGGGCGTGTGGCACCGCCTTCGACCTCGACGACATCGAGGACCCGGACGCTCTCGCGGACGGCCTCGACCGGCGCTACACCGAGGCGGAGTTCTGGGAGCAGTACGAGCACTTCCTCGACACCGTCCTCCCGGTCGCCGAGGAGGCGGGCGTGACGCTCGCGCTCCACCCCGTCGACCCGCCCGGCATCGAGTCACTCGGCGGGATTCCGCGCCTCTTCCGGAACGTCGAGAACTTCGAGCGCGCGATGGACTACCGGCCGAGCGACAACCACGGACTCAAGCTCTGCCTCGGGTGTTTCTCGCAGCTCGGTGAGGACGTCCCGGGCGTGATTCGGCGATTCGGCGAACGCGACGACATCGTCTTCGTCCACTTCCGCGACGTCGTCGGCACCGTCCCGAAATTCCACGAGACGTTCGTCGACGAGGGGAACTTCGAGACGCCCGAAGCCGTGCGGGCGCTCCACGACGTCGGCTTCGACGGCGCGATCATCCCCGACCACGTCCCCGAAATGACCGGCGACGACGACTGGCGACACCGCGCCCGGGGCTTCACCGTCGGCTATCTCCGCGGCGTCGTCGACACCGTCAGGAGCGAGCGCCGGCGGCAATAGAGGGAGGCGCGAAGGCGGTGCAGTCGGGTGCTCACTCGTCCCGGTGTGGTTCGTAGGGGCGCGTCCAGTCCGGTATCTCGCAGCCGAGGCGTTCCACGGGATCTGGCGCGCGACGTCCTCGAGGTTCTCGCCGGTCGCGGCGGACGGCGTGCAGCACCAAAAGTCGACGCGGTTCGCGTCAGTTCAGCCAGGGCGCGCCGTCGCGCTCGACGAGCCGCTCCTCGCGCTCGACGGCGTCGATGCGCGCGATCTCGTCGGCGGTGAGGGTGAGGTCGAGTGCCGCGCGGTTGTCCGCGATGTGCTGTTCGGAGGTGGCTTTCGGGACGACGCAGACGTTCTCCTTGGCGAGCAGCCACGCGAGCGCGACCTGCGGGGGCGAGACGTCGCGCGTCTCGGCGATGTCGGTCACGACCGGCAGGTCGAAGACCTCGCCGCGCGCGAGCGGCGAATACGCGACGTGGTAGTAGTCGTTCGCCTGCGCGTGCTCGATGAGGTCGTCCTGGGCCAGGAGCGGATGTGTCTCGACCTGGTGGGCGAACAGCGGGGCCTCGAGGACGTCCATGGCCTCCTCGAGCAGGTCGACGTCGAAGTTCGAGACGCCGATGTGCTCGATGAGACCACGCTTCCTGAGTTCGTCGAACGCCGCGAGCGTCTCGCTCGCCTCGTAGTTGCCGACCGGCCAGTGGACGTAGAGCAGGTCAATGGAGTCGAGGCCGAGGCGTTCGAGGCTGGCCTCACAGCCCTCGATGACCTCATCGAAGGCGAGGCCGGTTTTCTCGGGGTGGAGTTTCGTGGCGACGACGACGTCCTCCCGGGGGACGTCGGCGGCATCGATGCCCGCGCCGACGGCCGACTCGTTGCCGTAATACTGCGCGGTGTCGACGTGTCGATACCCCAGTTCGAGCGCGGTCCGGACGCTCTCGGCACACTGGTCGGTATCGGTGTTCTGCCAGGTTCCGAGGCCGAGTGAGGGAACGCGGTTCATAGCGGTGCGTGCGCGAGCGCAAGTATAGTGCTTCGGGTCGGGCACGTCGTCGGCCGGTTTCGCGCCCGACGCGCCAGGGGTGGCGGACGCGCTCGTCGCCTGCCGGTTGCTGAACGTTTTTCGGTGCGACGCGGGACGTATCGGACGATGACCGAGGACATCGACCTCGACTTCGTCCAGATGGGCGAGACCGGTCTGCAGACGAGCGAACTGCAGTTCGGCACGTGGCGCTTCGGGAAGGAGACCGAGACGGGCGACGTCGAAATCGACGAGGAGCGCGCCTACGAACTGCTCGACGCTTACGCCGAGGCAGGCGGCCGCTACATCGACACCGCGGACGTCTACGGCGGTGGCAAGAGCGAGGAGTGGATCGGGAACTGGCTCGAGGAGCGCGGGCACGACCGCGAGCGGTTCACCATCGCCTCGAAGGTTTACTGGCAGATCCGCGAGGGCGACCCGAACTCCCGCGGGACGAACCGGAAGAACGTCCGCGACCGCATCGACGCGCTGCTCGAGCGCCTCGACACCGACTACGTCGACGTCCTCTACATCCACCGCTGGGACGACGAGACGCCGGCGCGCGAGATGATGAAGACGCTGAACGGCCTCGTCGAGGACGGCAAAGTCCACTACCTCGGCGCGTCCTGCCACCGGCCGGACGCGTGGAAGGTCGCGAAGGCGAACGAAATCGCGAAACGCGAGGGCTGGGAGCCGTTCACGGTCAGCCAACCGCGCTACAACCTCGTGGACCGCGAAACCGAGGGCGGCTATCTGGAGATGACGCGCGACTACGGGATGGCTGTCTGCCCGTGGAGCCCGCTCGGCCAGGGCTTCCTCACCGGGAAGTACGAGCGCGAGGAGGGGCTCACCGGCGACTCACTGGCCGCCGAGTCCGGCGGGTTCGAGGAGGCCTACCTCACGCCGGAGAACTTCGACGTCCTCGACGAACTCGAAGCGGTCGCCGAGGAAGTGGACGCGACGCCCGCGCAGACGGCGCTCGCGTGGCTCATGCACCGTGACGGCGTCACCGCGCCCATCGTCGGCGCGCGCACCACCGACCAACTCGAGGAGAACCTCGCCGCCGCGACCATCGACCTGAGCGACGAGCAGGTCGAGCGCCTCACCGAAGCGAAGGGCGGTCCCTACAGCGACATCTGAGGCGCCCGCATCCGCCCGCGTCGCGGCGGCCGGACGGCAACCCATAAGCGCGCGACGCCCCACGGGAGACGTATGTGGCCGTGGGGACACCTCGCGTTCGGCTATCTCCTGTATCTGCCCTACGAGTGGCGTCGCGGCGGCGACGCGGCGTCGTGGCTCGCGCTCGGCGCGCTCGCCGTCGGCACGCAGTTCCCCGACGGCATCGACAAGCCGCTCGCGTGGACGGTCGGCGTCCTCCCGTCCGGCCGGTCGTTCGCGCACTCGATACTGACGCTCGCCGTCGTCGTCGGCGTCTGCTACGTGGTCTGTCGACGGTACGACCGCAAAGCGGTGAGCGTCGCGTTCGGCGTCGGCTACGCCTCCCACCTCGTCGCGGACTCCATCACGCACGTCCTCGCGAGCGAGTTCCAGTACCTCGTCTTCCTCGTGTGGCCGCTCCTCGGCGCGCCGCCGTACGGCGACGAGGGGAGTTTCGTCTCGCACTTCGCGAACATCGAGCTCACGTCCTTCTTCGCGTTCGAACTCGCGCTCGTCGCCACGATGAGTCTCGTCTTCGTCCGCCGGTTCCACCGCTACCGGGCGGACTGACACGGCCGAACGGAAGGGGGAGTCGCCCTGGCTCCGGCACTCAGAGGTGTTCGAGTGGTTCGACGCCGGCGACGCGATAGCCGGCGACGGCGGCGCTCACGACGCCGACGAGCACGGCGAGCACGCCGCCGACGCCGAGGACGAGCGGCGGCGTGCGGACGAGGCCCTCGAAGCCGACGAGCATCGCCGCGAGTTCGCTCAACCCCTGTCCGAGCGGGACGGTGAGCGCGATGCCGATGGCGCCCCCGAGTAGGCCGATTGCGAGCCCCTGCACGGTGGTGATGGCGACGAGTGTCGTCTCGGAGACGCCGATGGCGCGGACGGCGGCGAGCGTCCGGCGCTGCTGGTAGACCAGCAGGAGGAGCAAGTTGACGGTGAGCGCGATGCCCGCGATGACCGCGAGCACCGTGAGCGTGAGGCCGCTCGCGATGACGAGCGCCTTCTGTCGGAGCACCGACTGCAGTTGCTCCTGATTCGTCCGGACGTCGTACTGCGGGTACTGCGCCTGTAACTCGGCGGCGACGGCCGACGGGTCCGCGCCCTCGACGGTGTCGATGGTGAGCATCGCGGCGCGATCCTCGCGCGCGGTGCCGGTGATGGTCTGGAGTTCGGAGAGCGGCACCGTCGCCGCGGAGGTGCCGAGGAAGTTGCGGAACGTCGGCGAGATGCCGACGACGCGCCACTCGTGTGACTTCGCGCCGACGACGGTCGCGCCGAGGTGGACGGTGTCGTTCACGCCGACGCCGAGTCGCTCGGCGGTCTGCGGGTCGAGGATGACCTCGCGCGTCATCGGGCCGTCGTAGCTCCCGCCCGCGTAGTGCGCGCGCCCACCCTTCGTGAAGCCCTCGCCGGCGGCGAGGTTCACCGCGCTCCCGCCGACGCCGGGCGTGCCCACGGCGACCATCGTCGAGAGCGAGGAGTTGTTCGCGCCGACGTAGACCGTCTGGAAGGAGAGCGGCACCGCCGTCCGGACGTCCTCGCGGGCGTGCAGTTCCTCCGAGAGAGTGTGCGCGCCCGTGATGCCGGGTTGGAAGCCCCCGACGCTCCCGGGTTGGAGTTGGAGCGGGCCGCCGGTCATCCAGAGGTCACGACCCGACTGGTCGAACTTCTCCTGTCCGGTCTGGACGACGCCGAAACCGACGCCCGCGAGGAGCGTCGCGGCGAGCACGGCGAGCACGACGCCAGTAACGGCGAGCGTCGTGCGCACGCGGTCCCGCCGGAGTTGGGCGAGCGCGATGCCGACGGCGGCGCGGAATCTCGTGAGCATTATTCTGTGGCGAGGTGGTCGAGGACGTCCGTTCGGGTGACGAGCCAGACGAGGTAGGGCGTCGCGAGCAGCCCCACCGCCACCGCCGTCCCGAGGCCGTAGGGCACGAAGACGAGCGGGTAGGCGGCGATGGCGCTGTCGGTGAGGTACTGCTGGGCGAGCGCGTTCGCGGCGAGGACGCCACCACCCCCGAGGAGCAACCCGAGGAGGCCGCCGAGCAGGGTGACGGCGACGGCTTGGGTCGCGACGACGACGCCGAGACTACGCGCCGGGAGACCGAGCGCGAGCAGCGTCGCGTACGTCGAGCGGTCGGCAGCGACCTCGAGGCCGAGCGCCGTCCCGACGAAGAGTGTCCCGATGACGATGGCGACGACGAACGCGGTGAGGGCGATGGCGAGTGCGAGTTTCGAGGTGCCGATGGCGGCGAGACTCCCCTGGTCGTTCGCGACGACGCGCGAGTGCGGGTAGACGGCGGCGAGGTCGTCCTTCACCGCGGGGGTGTTCGTCGCGACGACGAACTGGTCGGCGGTGTCGCTCGCCGTCCCGCCCGTGATCGCCTGCAGTTCGGCGAGGTGGACGAGGCCGACCGGAACCTGGCCGGCGCCCGAGGAGGCGCTCGCGCGCTGGACGCCGACGACGGTGAAGGAGGCGTTCGCCTGCCCGGCGACGCCCAGCGTGCTCCCGTTCGTGGCGTTCAGCAGGCTCGCGGCGCCCTCGGAGAGCGCGGCGTCGCCCGTCCACGTGCCGTTGTAGCTCCCGTTCGCGTAGTAGGGGTCGCCGGGCGTCAGGTTGCCAGTGGAGAGGCCGGCGACGGAGACGCCAGCCTGCGGGATGACGCCGAGGAGGACGACGTACTCGCTGGTGTTCCCCGACTGGAGGCGGACGAGGCTCGTCCGGACCGGCGTGGCGCTGGAGACGCCGTCGATGCCCGCGATGCGCTCGGCGGTCGGGTGGACGGCGCCGAACTGCGCGCTCCCGACGTCGATAGCCATCGTGGAGGCGGACGCGGACTCCGGGACGACCCAGTAGTCGACGCCGGAGCCGTAGACGGTGTTGCTGCTCGCGAGGCCGAGGCTGATGCCGGAGACGACGACGAGGAGCGCGATGGCGAGCGCGACGCCGGTGACGCTGAGGAGGACGCGCCGGCGGTTCCCGGAGCGCAGCCGCCCCCAGAGTCGCCGGAGGCCGACGCCGGCCAGCCCGAGGAGGCGGTTACGCATCGACCACCCGGCCGTCGCGGAGGTCGACGACGCGGTCCGCGGCTTCGAGTGTCGCGCGGTCGTGCGAGGCGAGGACGACCGCGCGGCCGTCCTCGGCGACGGTGCGGAACGCCTCCAAGATGTGTGCGCCCGTCTCGGTGTCGAGTTCGCCGGTCGGTTCGTCCGCGACCACGACCGCGGGGTCGGTGACGAGGGCGCGCGCGATGGCGACGCGTTGCTGTTCGCCGCCGGAGAGTTCGGGCGGGGTGTGGGTCGTCCGGTCGCCGAGGCCGACGCGCTCGAGGAGGTCGATGGCGCGCTCGCGGCGCTCGCCTTTCGGGACGCCGCGCTCGACGAGCGGGAGCGCGACGTTCGCGCGCGCAGTCAGCGTCGGGAGGAGGTGGAAGTGCTGGAAGACGATGCCCACCGAGTCGAGTCGGAGGCGCGCGCGTTCGCGCGTCGAGAGCCGGTCGGTTCGCTCGCCGGCGAGCGTCACGGACCCCTCGGTCGGGAGGTCGAGGGCGGCGAGGAGGTGGAGGAGCGTCGACTTCCCCGACCCAGAGGGGCCGGCGAGACCGACGATTTCGTTCGCGTGGACGTCGAGCGAGACGCCGTCGAGGGCGGTGACGGTCGGGCGCGAGGACCCGCGGGAGAAGAAGCCGGTGTCGCCGCGCGTGTACCGTTTCGAGACGTCAGTACAGGAGACGACGGCGTCGGCGGAGTCAGCGGAGGCGCGGCCGGACATACACTACTCGTGACATACGCACGGGGCGGCATAAGGGCCGCGGGTCCGCGAGCCGACCTCTAGTTCCAGGGGGCTTCGGGGAAGTCGACGAGGCGCTCCTCGCGCTCCATCTCGTCGATGCGCGCGATGTCCTCCGCGTCGAGGTCGACGTCGAGCGCGCCGTAGTTCTCGACGATGTGCTGTTTCGAGGTGGCTTTCGGGATGGCGGCGACGTTCTCCTTCGCGAGCAGCCACGCGAGCGACACCTGATAGGGCGTCGCGTCGTGTTTCTCACCGATTTCGACGAGCTCCGGAATGTCGGCGACCTCGCCGCGCGCGACCGGGCAGTAGGCGACGAGCCAGTGGTCGTCCTCCACGGCGAGCTCGTGGAGTTCCTCCTGCTGGAGGAGCGGGTGCATCTCGACCTGATGGGCGAAGACGGGCGCGTCCAGCGTCTCGATGGCGTCCTCGAGGAGGTCGGGCGTGAAGTTCGAGAGGCCGACGTGCCGAATCGTGCCCTCGCTGTGGAGGTCGTCGAGCGCGGGGAGCGTCTCGTCGGGGTCGTAGGTGTCGATGGGCCAGTGGACGTAGAGGAGGTCGAGGTAGTCAACACCGAGGCGCTCGAGGCTCGCGTCGGTCGTCTCGCGGACGTCCGCGGCACCGAGGTTGCCGGTGTCGAGTTTCGTCGCGAGGAAGACGTCGTCGCGCGCGACGTCCGCCTCCCTGATGCCGTCGCCGACGTACTGCTCGTTGTCGTACATCTGCGCGGTGTCGACGTGCCGGTAACCGACCTCGAGGGCGGTTTCGACGGCGGTCGCACAGGCGTCGGGGTCGGTGTTGCGGTACGTCCCGAGGCCGAGTCGCGGGAACTCGCTCATACGCGGTGGCTCGCCCGGCGGCCGGAAAACCCTGCGGGCTCCGGTAGCCCCGTCGGGCTTGCGGGTCGCTGACATGGTTGCCACCACGCTTTATTTGTCCGCGGACGAATCCAGTCGTGTATGTCCCGACGCAATCCGTTCGACGACATCGACCGGCTCTTCGACCGCCTCAACCGCCAGTTCGAAGAGGCGTCCCAGATGTTCGAAGGCGAGCAGGGCGGGCCCTTCGGCGGGTTCGCCGTCGACGTCGAGGAGACGGACGAGGAGTTCGTCGTCACCGTCGACCTCCCCGGGTTCGAGAAGGAGGACGTCGACGTCCGCGTGCAGGACCAGACGCTCGCCATCTCCGCCGAGCACACCGAGGAGTCCGAGGCGGAAGGCGAGGAAGAAGGACAGTACATCCGTCGGGAGCGCAGTAGCCGCTCCTTCTCGCGACGCCTCAACCTCCCCGAGCCCATCGACGAGGACGACGTCGCCGCGACGATGAAGAACGGCGTCCTCACCGTCACCCTCGGCAAGCGCGAGGAGTCCGGCGGCCACACCATCGAAGTCCAGTAACGACGGACCGCGTCGACTCGCGGCGACTGCTGTCGGTCTGCACCGATTCGCGTCGCGGCACCGCCGTGCCGCCGCGTCTCCACTACCGCTTCCTGCCCCCATCCCCACCGGGACCGCGAGCGGCGCCGCCCCCGGTCTCTCGGGTCGGCGCCCGCGGGCCAAACCGCTATATCGCGGACGGCCATAGGGATCGCGTATGAACGGCCGGACAGTGGCGAGTGTCGCGCTCACCGTCGTCCTCCTCGCCGCCTTCCGTCCGGCCGCACTCCTGCACGAACTCCACGGCGTCGCCGTCCCGCTCCCCGGCGGGTTGGGCGCAGTCGAGTTCGTCCTCGTCGGCCTCGTCGTGACACTCGCCGGTGTCGACCCCGCCGCGGCCGCCGCCACCGTCGTCGTCTACCGGCTCTGCTCCTACTGGTTCCGCGTCGCGCTCGGCGCGCTCGCGTCCGCCTACAGTGTCGTCGGCGTCCGGGAGTTGCCGACGGACATCGAGAAACTGGCGTGAGCGTCAGGCGTCGAGGACGCGCGTGAGGCGCGCATCGGGGTCAGGGTGCTCGACACCGTCGAGTCCGGCGACGGCGTCGAGGAAGGCGACGCGATAGCTCGCGGGCCCCTGATAGTCGCCGAACTCGCCGTCCGCGGCGGCTTCGCCGGCGACACCGAAGGCGAGCGTCCCCGCGAGTGCCGCCGTCGCGGCGTCGTCGAGCGCGCCCGCGAACGTCGCGAGCGTCACGCCGAGCATGCATCCGGTGCCGACGACGGTGCCGAGCATCGGGTCACCGGACTCGACCTCGTAGGCCGCCGAGTCGGTGGCGACGACGTCCGTCTCGCCGGAGGCGACGACCACGGCGCCCGTCTCGCGCGCGAGCGAGACCGCGGACTCCGCGACGTCCGCGTAGTCGCCGACGGACTCCACGCCTCGGACCTCGGCGTCACCGCCAGCGAGCGCACTGATTTCGCCGTAATTCCCCTTTACGACCGTGGGATCGAGGTCGGTGACGAGACGCTCGGCGACCCGGTCGCGGGTGGGCGTCGCACCGACGCCGACGGGGTCCACGACGAGCGGGACGTCGTGCTCGTTCGCGGCGCGGCCCGCAGTGAGCATCGCCTCCTCGCCGTCCTCGCTGACGGTACCCATGTTGAGGAGACACCCCTGCGCGCCCGCGACCATGTCGTCGACTTCGCGGGCGTCGTCGGACATGACGGGCAGGCCGCCCCAGTAGAGCGTGACGTTCGCGACGTCGTTGACGGTGACGGCGTTCGTCACGCAGTTAATCAGGGGTTGTTCGGCGGCGATACGGTCGAGCGTCTCGGCGACGGTGAAGTCAGTGGTCATGGGTGTTCTCGACGGCGGCGGCGAGTTCTCTCGTGGCTGATTCGGGGTCCTCGGCGGCCGTGATTTCGGAGACGACGGCGACGCCGTCCGCGCCCGCCCTGATTACCTCGGGGGCGTTCTCGGCGGTGATGCCGCCGATGCCGACAATGGGGACGTCGACGGCGTCGGCGATGGCGGCCACAGTACTGGGACCGATTTCGGCGTGTTCCTCGCGGACGTCCTTCGAGTCGGTGGCGTAGACGGCGCCGACGCCGAGGTAGTCCGCACCCGCTTGGACGGCGTGGCGGGCGGCCTCGACGGTGGAGACGGAGCGCCCGACGACGGCGTCGTCGCCGAGGACGTCGCGGGCGGCCGCAATCGGCAGGTCCTCGTCGCCGAGGACGTCGCGGGCGGCCGCAATCGGCAGGTCCTCGTCGCCGAGGTGGACGCCGTCGGCCTCGACGGCGGCGGCGATGTCCACGCGGTCGTTCACGAGGAACGTCACGTCCGTCTCACGGGTCTGCTCGCGGAGCGCGCGCCCGAGGTGGTAGCGCTCGCGCGCGCTCGTGCCCTTCTCGCGGAGTTGCACGACGTCGACGCCGCCCCGTATCGCGGCGGCGACCACGTCCTCGGTGGCGCGGCCGCGTGAGCGACTGCCCTGCGTGACGAGATACGTTCCGATATTCACAGGTTGTATCTATCCGTGGTTATCGGCGAGCCAAAAGCACTCGGATATCGGGACGGCCCGTCGCGACCGGCGAGGGCCGCAGTCGCCCGGAAAAACGCGTCAACAGCGAGACGCCATCTGCACCGCCACCTCGACGGCATCGACGAGACTCTGCTCAGACGCGACGCCCTCGCCCGCGATGTCGAACGCCGTCCCGTGGTCGACGCTCGTCCGGAGTATCGGCAGGCCGATGGTGACGTTCACGCCGGAGACGGCGGCGTCGCCCGCGAAGCCGAGCATCTTGATGGGGATGTGCCCCTGGTCGTGGTACATCGAGACGACGCAGTCGAACTCCCCGCGGGCGGCGCGCACGTACACCGTATCCGGGGATTCGGGGCCGACGGCGTCGATACCCTCGTCGCGGGCGCGCTCGACGGCAGGAACGATTTCCGCGTCCTCCGCGTCACCGAGCAGGCCGCCGTCGCTCGCGTGCGGGTTCAGCCCCGCGACGCCGACCGTCGGCGACGCGACGCCGAGGTCCGCGAGCGCGTCGTCGGTCAGCCGAATCACGTCAAGGACGCGCTCGGTCGTGACGCGCTCGCAGGCCTCGCGCAGCGGGACGTGTGTGCTGACGTGCGTGACGCGCAGGTCGTCCTCGACGAGCATCATCGAGTAGTTCTCGGTGTCCGTGTAGTCCGCGAGCATCCCGGTGTGGCCGGCGTAGTCGCTGCCCGCGAGCTTCGTCGCCTGCTTGTTGATGGGTGCAGTGGTGATGGCGTCGATGTCGCCGGCCTGCGCGAGCGCGATCGCGCGCTCGACGTACGCGAGACTCGCCGCGCCGTTGGCCTCACGGACCTCCCCGCGGACGAGGTCGTCCACGTTGTCCAAATCGAGCACGGGAATCCGCGCCGAGTCGAAGCTCGCGTCCGCCACCGCCGAAATAGCCTCGACGGAGAGAGTGAGGTCGCAGACGTCGATTGCCGCACGGATGACGTCCGCGTCACCGATGACGACCGGGCGAGCGACGTCGCACAGCGTCGGATAGGCCTTGACGATGACCTCCGGGCCGATACCGCCCGGGTCCCCCATCGTGATACCGATTCTGGGCGTGCTACTACTCATTCTCGGGCGTTAGCGCATCGAGGCACGTAACGATTGCCTCCGGGGAGCCGAACCCGCCGGCCTTCGTTATCACTGGGATGCCCGCGGCGACGCCGTCCGCGAACGTCCCCACCGGAATCCCTGCCTCGACTCCCGTGCCGGAGAGCGAGACGGCCGTCGCGTCGAACACCTCGAACACCGCGAGAGCGACGTCGCCGCCCGTCACGAACACGCCCGAGGGCGACGCGCGGTCGTGGACGCGGCGCGCGGCGCCCGCCAGCCCGTTCGACACGCGCTCCCGGATGTCGGCGGCGGAGAGGCCGCGCTCGCGGCCGGCCGCCAGCGTCTCCTCGACGGTCGCGTGCCGCGTCGCCGTCGTGAGAACGACCGGGTCACCCGCCGCCAATCGCGCCGCGGCGCGCTCGACCGCCGCCGCGTCACCGTCCCCGTCGAGGAGCGCGACCGGGTCCACGGCCACGACAGCCTCGGCCGGCACGCGTTCGAGTTGCGTGAGCGTCGTCTCGCTCACGCTCCCGACGACGCCGAGCGGCGCGCCCGACGCGGGTCGCGGCGTCGAGGGCGGCCTCGTCGCCACACCGTCGAGGACGAGGTGCTCGGCCAGCCCGCCGCTCCCGACGTAGAGCGCGTCTCGAGTGGCTCCGGCCGCCGCAATCGTCACCAGATGCTCGTCCGTGCGCGCGTCACAGACGACGACCGGTGCCGTCTCGCTCGCCGCCATCGCGTCCGCGACGGCGTCCACCACCGCGTCACGCCCCGCCTCGACGGTGTCGAGCGTGAGTGAGACGACCGGCCGGTCGACGAACAGGTCCCGAATCTCGGAAGACGCCGGACCCTTCTCGTCGCGCCCGTACTCGGTCTCCGCGACCGGCGTACCCGCGACGTAGTGGACGCCGTCGACCGTCGTCCGACCGGCGGACGGAAACGCCGGGGCGACCAGCGCGACTCCAGCGTCGGTGGCGTCGAGCGCCGCCGTCACCTCCGCACCGACGTTCCCGCGGAGCGTCGAATCGACCTTCTTGTAGACGCAGCGCGCGGCCACGCGCTCGACAGCGTCCGTCACGGCCGCCGCAGCCTCCTGCGCGCCGTCGTAGCGACTGTCCGTGTTGACGCTCAGCGCGTCGGCCTCGACGTCGACCGGGCCGTCACCCGGAAGCGTCGCGAGCACCGTCGTGTCGTGGCCGCGCACGGCGAACCCGTGTGCCGTGTCCATCGCACCCGTCAGGTCGTCGGCGACGACCCCGACGGCGTGCGACCTGCCGTCCTCGCTCATTCGATGCCGGAGCGTGCGCGCCGGCGTAGTTAGGTCTTCGCATGAATCGGCGTGGCCGCCGCTCGGAGCGTCCGCCGAGGCGTCGCGACCGCAGAAGAGTCCAACCGGCGTCGACTAGATCGGTTCCGCGCGGTACTGGACGCCCTCGAGGTGGTCGATGACGCCGTTCGCGTGGTCAGCCTCGTCCGCGATGGCCGCACCGCAGGCGGCGAGCGCGTCCTCGCGGTGGTAGACTGCGCAGAGCGGCTGGGGCCGCCCCTTCACCACCGGAACGGTCGTCTGGCCGGCGTCGCGCGCCGCCGCGAAGAGGGACGCGACGGCGTGGCGTCCCGGCGAGCGCCCGCCCGCGGAGAGCACCGCGACGTAGGGCGCGTCCGTCTCGTGGAGCGCACCCGCCAGTCCCGCCATCAGGCTGCCGGGCGTGCGCTCGCGGGCGAACTGGACGGTCGCGTCCGGCGCCGGCGTGGACGAGCCCTCGAGCGCACGCGCGTAGCGACGGCGCTGGTCGCGCCGACAACACACCACCACCTCGTCAACCAGCGGGGCGACGCGCTCGACGACGTGGTGGAGGCGACGGACGTCGGTCGACTCGGCCTCTGGCGCGCAGTGCGTGCGCCCGCTCGCGACGACGACGGCCGCGCAGTCCTCGCGCCCGATCATGCGATGTACCCCGCTTCCCCCATGAACGCCATCGTGAGCGAGAAGACGGTGACGAGCACCGCGACACCCATCTCGGCGTAGAGGACGCGTTTGCCCCAGCGATACCACGGTTCGTCCGGTTCTGTCTGGTCAGGCATCAGTCATCACCTCCTGCGGGAACGGAGCGGTCGGACCCCGACTCGGGGCCGAGCCAGCGTTCGCGCGACCCGATACCGTGTTCGCTCAGGTCCTGCTCCGAGCGCATCGCCCACACGAAGAACAGGGCGAACGGCACGAAGAACACGGCCGCGACGACCGCGTAGCCCGTGTGGATGTTCGGCACCCACCCGAAGACGAGCGGGTAGACGATGCCGCCCGCAGTCGAGACGCCGCCAATGAAGCCGGCCGCAATCCCGGGGCGCTCCTTGAACATCAGCGGGACGATGGCGAACACGCCGCCCGTCCCGAAGCTCACCGCGACGCCGAAGCCCGCGAGCACGACCACCGAGACCGGGAGGAGGCCCAGCATCCCGGCGGCGCTGAGCGCGCACATCATCACCGTGATGAGCACGAGCGCGGTCATCAGCCAGTGGACGCGCGGCGCGTAGTCCTGCTCGTCGGAGAGGAACGGGTACGGCGTCCATCCCTTGCGCTGCCAGAGGTCGGACATGTAGCCCGAGAACGGCCGGAAGAGCGACGCGTTGAACGACTGGACGGCCGCGAACGTCCCCGCCGCCGTCTGGATGGCGGCCGCACCCGTGAAGCCGAGGCCCGCGATCGCCTCCTCGAACCCGATCGCGTAGTAGGTCGGGAGCCACGAGTTCATCGCGATTTCGAGACCGAACGACATCGCGTAGGCGAGCATCAGCCCGATGGCGGCGAAGCGCGTCCAGACGTAGAGCGTATCCTTCACGCCCGAGTTCGCGCGCGCCGTCTCCGCCGTCTCGACGTCCTTCGCGGGCTCGCCGCGCCACTTGTAGACGACGGCGATGAGGAGCGCGACGACGCCGAGGTGGAGGAACGCGTCGCCGAAGTTCGTCCCGTAGAGCCGCGGGAGGACGAGCGCGCCGACGCCCGCGCCGGCGTTCCCGGTGCCCGCGTAGATCCCCTCGGCGGTGCCGATCTCGTGCTCGTCGAACCACTGGGAGACGTGCTGGATGCCGACGACGAAACTGATGCCCGCCGAGGCGACGACGAGGCGCTCGACGAACAGCACGTCGTAGCTCGACGCGAACGCCGACGCGATGCTCACCAGCCCCGAGTAGGCGAGGATGAACGAGAACGTGTTGTGCGCGCCGAAGCGGTCGGCCGCCCACCCCGCGATGACGCGACCGGGCGGCGCGAGCCAGAGCGCGCTCGACGCGAGGAGCGCGAGCGCGCCGGTCGTCAGGCCGAACGCGCCGCTGATGGACGTGCTGAACGCCGCCGTTGAGAACCACATCAGGAACGCCCAGAAGAACCCGACGGTGGCGATGACGAGTTGTTCGGTCTTCTTCGAGATCATTCGCGTGACGTGCTGGTGGTGTGGTTGTCGGTCACGTCCGGTTCGGTCGTCTCGACGGCCGTCGCGTCGTTCTCACCGCCCGTCGGCGCGGGGTCGGCGTGGAGTTCGGGCGCAACGTCCATCGGCGCGCAGGTGCTCGTGCGCGTCGCAGCGGCGTCCTCAGTCATCGCTCTCCGCGCCGAGGGGCGTGCCGTCCGCGGTAGTCGGGGCGGGGCCGTCGCCGGAGTCGAACGGGTACCACGACTGCTTCGCGTCGTAGAGGCACGGGTCCTCGTAGTCGGTCTCCGCGGGCTCGGTGAGCTCGGCGATGGTCTCGTGGCCAGTGGCCTCGACCCACTCCCGGAACGTCTGCTCGCCGTTGCGCAGCTCGACGTACGTCTCGATGAGGTCCTTCAGGAGGCCGGGCACCTCGTCGGCGGGGACGCGCTGGTGGACCCACTCGATGAACGTGGGGTCCTGCCCGATGCTGCCGCCGACACCGACGTCCATCGCCTCGACCATCTCGCCGTCCTTCCGGGCGCGCATCCCCTGCAGGCCGATGTCCGCACTCATCGCCTGCCCGCAGTCCGCCGTGCAGCCCGAGCAGTGAATCTTCAGCTGCGTCACGTCCTCCGGGACGTCGACGTTGCGCTGGAGCCACTGGAGGGTCTCGGCCATTCGAGTCTTCGTCTCCGCGAGCGCGATGGAGCAGAACTCGGTGCCGGTGCAGGCCATCCCGCCGCGCGTGAAGACGCTCGGGTTCGGCGAGTAGGTCTCGAGGAGCGGCTCCTCGAGGAGGTCGTCGACGCGCTCATCCGGGACGTCCATGACGAGGGGGTTCTGCCGGCGCGAAAGCCGGACTTCGCCGCTGCCGTACTCCTCGGCGAGGTCCGCGAGCTCGATGGCGTCCTCGGCGGGCATCCGTCCGACGGGCACGCTGACGCCGACGAAGCTCAACTCCTCGGTCTGGTCGTGGACGCCGACATGGTCGTGTGCGCCTTCGTCGTCGTGCTTGCCGGCGTTGTAGGTGTACTCGTCGCGGAAGTCGGTGCCGGCGTGCAGGAGCTCGAAGTCGAGGCGCTCGTCGAGTTCCTCGCGAATCTTCTCCGTCCCCCACTCGTCGACGAAGAAGCGCGCGCGGTTCTTGTTCCGGTTCTGCCGGTTGCCCTCCTCGTGGTAGAGTTCGACGAACGCGCGCACGGTGTCGTAGGCGTTCTCCGGGGTGACGAACAGGTCGAGCGAGCGCGCCTTCCGCGGTTCGCGTCCGCCGAGGCCGCCCCCGACGCGGACGTTGAACCCCTTCGTGTCCTCGCCGTCGACCGGCCGGTGGGCGGGTTCGAGCGCGACGTCGTTGATGGAGTCCTGCGCACAGCCCTCCGTGCAGCCGGTCACGGAGATGTTGAACTTCCGCGGGAGGTTCGAGAGGGAGTCGTCGCCCCGGATGCCCTCCTCGATCTCGTCGAGGAGCTCGCGCGTCGGGACGTACTCGTCGGCGTCCTTCCCGGCGACCGGACAGCCCGAGATGTTGCGCATCGTGTCGCCGCCGGCGGAGCGACTGGAGACGCCGACGGACTCGAGTTTCTCCCAGATTTCGGGGACGTCCTCGAGTTTCAGCCAGTGAAGCTGGATGGACTGGCGGGTGGTGTAGTCCACCCAGCCGTTGCCCCAGCGGGGGTTCTCGGCCGGCCCGACGGCGTAGTCGCGCGCGACCTCGCCGATGGCGCGGAGCTGGCCGGGCTTCAGCACGCCCCCGCAGTTGTTGAGGCGCATCATGAAGTAGCTCTCCTGCCCGCTGCGCTGGTGGAACAGCCCCCAGAACTTGAAGCGCGTGAACCACTCCTCGCGCTCGTCCTCGGGGATAGACTCCCAGCCTTCTTCAGCGAACTCCTCGATCTTCTCCCTGACCTCGTCGCCGTACATCTCGCCCTTGACGTCTTCCTTCTTGTGTGCCATGGTGGAGTGTTCTGAGCACGTGTGTCCACCAATATCTGAAATTGGTGAACTCTCGTGCGCCGATTACGGACAATCAGTATAGACTCGGAAGTAAAAACATTCTGTTCATTCGTCCTTCCAGTATCGGATTTCTATTGACTTCGATGAAGAGAACACGGAGAATCGGGATGTGTATAAGGTCTAGAAACGTCTAAAACGTCCCAATTGTCCAGTAGTAGTCTGTCGTGACCGCCGGTTCTTCGTGTTCGTCGGGTTCGTCCCTCAGAGCGCGTCGAGGACGTCGCGGGCGACCCGCTCGAAGGCCCGTTCGCGGGCGTCGGCGTCCTCGCCCGTCACGCCGACGACGACGTGACTCACCCCCCAGCGCTCGAGGTCGCGGAAGTAATCGCGGAACCATTCGGCACCCGCGCGAAAGCCCTGGTTGACGTGCTCGGGGTCCGCACCGGGGTCGTCCGCCAACTCGACCGTGCAGGTGGTGACGAACGGCGCGTCCGTGCGCGCGTGCCAGTCGGCGAGGTAGTCCCGGAGGGTGTCCTCGGGGAGGTGGTAGAAGAGCCAGCCGTCGCCGTGCTCGGCGATCCACTCGCGGGACTGCCGGCTGTTCCCCGTCACGAGCACCGGCAGGTCGCCCACGGTCGGTTTCGGCACGACGTCGAGCGTGCCGTCCAGCGTCCCCCAGCGTGTCTCGATTTCGGGGTATGCCTCGCGCCACGCCGCGCGCAGCACGCGCACGCTCTCGCGGAACGCCGCGCCGCGCTCGTCCTCCTCAACGCCGAACGCCTCGTACTCGGGCGGGCGGTCGCCGGACGCCACACCCAGCACGAGCCGGCCGTCGGAGAGGTGGTCGAGACTCGCCGCGTTCTTCGCGACGTGCACGGGGTGACGCAGCGGGAGGACGACGCTCGCCGTCCCGAGTGCGATGGTGTCGGTGCGCGCGGCGACCTGCGAGAGCCACGTCCACGGGTCGAACGTCTGGCCGGCGTCCCGGAACTTCGGCCAGTAGGTCGGGACGTCGCGCGCCCACAGGCCGTCGAACCCCAGCGCTTCGAGGTGCTCGGCGAGCGCGAGTTCGCGCTCGGCGTCCGGGCGCTCCTCGCTCGTGCCCGTGAGCGGGAACGTCGCCCCAACGGTCAACCCCTCGCCACCGAAGAGCCGCTCGTACCCTCGGTTCGGCGTCTCCATACGGTCACTCGGCGGCGCGCGCGGAAAAACCGCCGGACGCCGGCACGCGCCGACCCGACCGTCGCCCGTCGGCCCTCCACCACACTATTATACCACTACATTATATCGTGGCGTATGACGCCAGTAAACCCGACGTACCGCACCGTCGCGGGTGATGTCGCGTGACGCGCCGCCCCGCTCCCGTCGACTACCCCGTCGCGCTCACCATCGCCGGGAGCGACTCGGGCGGCGCCGCCGGCATCCAGGCCGACCTGAAGACCATGGAGGCCTGCGGCGCCTACGGCGCGAGCGTCGTCACGAGCGTCACCGCACAGAACACCCGGGGCGTCCACGGCGTCCATCACCTCCCGCCCGCCGACGTCGCCGCCCAGTTCGACGCCGTCGTCGACGACTACGACGTCCGCGCCGTCAAGACCGGGATGCTCGGCACACCGGACGTCCTCGAAACCGTCGTCGAGAAGGTGGCAGTCCTCGACGCGCCGCTCGTCGTCGACCCCGTCCTCGTCGCCACCTCCGGCGACGCCCTCGCCGACGACCAGGTCGAGGCCGCCTACGAGACGCTGTTCGCGCACGCGACGCTCCTCACGCCGAACGCCGACGAAGCCGAAGCACTCACCGGCGTCAGCATCGACTCCCGCGAGGACGCCGTCGCCGCCGGCGACGCCCTCCGCGAACAGGGCGCGGACGCCGTCCTCGTCACCGGCGGCGACCCCTTCGTCGACGACGACCGCGACACCGCCGTCGACGTCCTCGTCACTGGTGAAGGGACGCGCGTCTACGCGAGCGAGCGCGTCGACACCGAGCGGACCCACGGCTCCGGCTGTACCCTCTCCAGCGCCATCGCCGCCCGCCTCGCCGCCGGCGACTCGCTGGACGACGCCGTCACCGAGGGCATCGAGGCCGTCGGGCGCGCCGTCCGCTACCCGCACGCCGTCGGCGGCCCCACCGGGAGCGTCCACCACCTCGCGTCACTCCGCGACGACGCCGCCCGCTTCTCCACCCTCGACGCCGTCCGTGCGCTCGCCGCCGACGCGCCCGACGGTGCGGCCGTCGCGGGCGCGACGCCCTACGCGGAGTCGGAAGACGCCGTCGCTGCGCCGGACGTGACCGGCGTGCCGCGCTTCGGCGTCGAGAGCCGACCCGGCGAACTCCTCCTCGCCGCGCGCGAACACGACCCCGACCTCCGCTACGCCGCGACGTTCCATTATGACGCGCAGGTGCGCGAGGCTCTTGATGAGGGCCGGACGTGCGCACCCGACCCGTCGCTCTCGACGGCGGAACGAGTCACGCGTGCGTTCGAGACGTGTCCAGACGCGCCCGTGCTCGTCGACCCGAGCACGACTGACGGCGACGCCGCGACGGTGTTCGCCGGGGACGCAGAAGGCCTCCGCGAGCGCCTCGCGGCGCTCGACGCCTAAGCTACTCCTCGCGGTAGCCCGCGAGCAAGTCCTCGAGCAAGAGCGCGCGCGGGTCCGCCGGCGAGTAGCGCGTGTCAACGAGCTCCTCGGCGGTCTCCAGTTTCCCGCGCATCGCGAACTGTCGGACGCGCGCCGCCGTCTGCAAGAACTCCTCGTCCATCGACGCCTCCGCCGGGACGCCCTCCGTGGTGTCCTCGTGCTCCTCGGGGAACACCTCCGCGTGGAGTTCGTCGTAGTCCAGCATCTGGGGGTCGTACTCCTCGTCGACCTGCGCGAGGATGCACTCGACGGCGAAGCGCTGGAACTCCGAGCGGTTCGTGAAGAGGTCGCGCTCGACGAGTTCCTCCACGGCGTCGAGCACCTCCTCCGGGAACCGGACCGTCGACTTGACCATTCCTGTGGAGGGAGGCGTTGGAGCGGCGTAAAACTACCCCCTGGCCCTCCGCGGACACGGCACGCGTTCGCCGCCTCGCGAACCCTCTTTGTCCCCCGCGTCGAACTCCGTGCCTGTGACCGCCTACCTCACCGTCGACGACGCGCCCACCGAGACGCTCCCCGAGAAGCTCGAGGTCCTCGCCGAGCGCGACGTCACCGTCGTCTTCTTCTGCGAGGGCCGCCGCCTCGCCGACTACGCCGACCACGCCCTCGAGGCCGTCGAGGCCGGCCACGTCCTCGGGAACCACGCCTACTCGCACAGCCACGCCTCCGAACTCGACGTCGAATCGTTCCGCGACGAAGTCGAGCGCACCGAGTCGCTCATCGAAGACGTCTACGAGCGCGCCGACGCCGAACGCCCCGCGAAGCTCTTTCGCTTCCCCTACGGCGACCGCGGCGACGTGCAGGCCGACCGCTTCCAGGCGTGTCTCGCCGACCACGGCTTCGTCCCGCCGGAGCCCTCGGCCTTCGCCTACGACTGGTACGAGGAGGAGCACGGCGACGTCCGCGACTGGGGGTGGACGGTGAGCGTCGACGACTGGGAGGTCGACACGCCCGCAGGCATCCGGGAGAACGTCGCGGCGAACGCCGAGCGCATCGAGAGCGACCCCGACGATCTCCTGCTCTTCCACGACGGCGGGAACGGCGTCGCGGAGTTCGAGGCGTACCTCGACGCCCTCGCCGACTACGGCGTCACCTTCGGCGACCCGCTCGACCTCGTCTGACGCCGTGCGCGACGCGAGCGCACCCGGGTCACTCCGGCAATCTGTAAACGGCCATTCTATTCTTCACGTTCGACCACGCGGTAAGGTACTTTCGTGAACGAACACGAAAGTACCCGAGTATAGTGTGTACTTTCGTGCGGGAAAACCCCTATACGAGAGTGGAGTGTACACATATCCAAGCAACAGATGTCGAAGAGCAACCCCACCACCGAGAACGACGGGCAGTCGTCCACGACGTCGGAGTCGACGGGCGCGTTCCGCACGTCCGTCACCGACAATCGGGGTCGCACTCTCGACATCACCGGCCACCGCGGCCACTTGGCGACGGGCGTCGTCGACGACCTCACCGAGATGTACAACGAGTTCGGCCACGAGGACCGCGCACAGGGCCTCCCGCCGCTCGACACCGACGGCATCCGCTCGTGGCTCGAACGCCTGGGCGAGTTCGACGCCTCCCACCTCGTCGTCCGCCACGACGATACCCCTGCCGCCCACGCCGTCCTCGTCCCCGACGACGACCACGCCGGTGACGCCTGCGAGCTCGCCATCTTCGTCCATCCCGACTACCAAGGCGCACGCGTCGGCACCCACACGATGCGCGAACTCTTCGACTACGGACGCGAAAACGACGTCGAGACCGTCTGGCTCCACGTCGAGAAGTCGAACGCGCCCGCCGTCTCGCTCTACGAGCGCTACGACTTCGAGGTCATCACCGAACGCCCGCTGGAGTTCGAGATGCGCCGCGACCTCGCCGGCGGCGCTTAAACGTCGATGACGACTTTTCCGGTGTGCTCGCCGTTCCAGACGTAGCGGTACGCTTCGGGCGCGTCCGCGAAGTCGAACGTCTTGTCCACGACGGGTTCGATGCCGGTCTCGTCGATGGCGCGCGCCATCCGGTCGAAGGACGCGCGACTCCCGACGCTCACGCCGCGCACGCTACTCGCCTTCTGCAGAATCGGGCCAGGGTCGACGTCCGCCTCCTGGTCGGCGAGCACACCGATGAGGTGGACCTCGCCGTTGTACGTCACCGCCTGCAGGGAGCGCTCAAGCGTCCCCGCGCCGCCGACCTCGATAACGTGGTCGACGCCCACGCCGTCCGTCGCCTCGAGGACCGGTTCGTGCCACTCAGGCGTCTGCTCGTAATTGATGGTGGTCTCCGCGCCGCGCTCCGCGGCACGCTCGAGTTTCTCGTCGCTCGAGGACGTGACGATGGGACGCGCACCCATCGCGTCCGCGAACTGGAGGGCGAACGTCGAGACGCCGCCCGTCCCGAGACAGAGGACGGACTCGCCAGCGGTGAGGTTCCCGTGCTCGACGAGCGCCGTCCACGCCGTCAGCCCCGCACACGTCAACGTCGCCGCCTCCGCGTAGTCGAGGCTCTCGGGCATCTTCGGCGTGCCCTCAGCCGGGAACACCGCGTACTCCGCGAGCGTCCCCGGCCGGTTGCCGCCCGTCGCCACCTTCGTCTTCTCCGGCGTCCCGGGGCCGTCAACCCACTCCGGGAAGAACGGCGCGACCACCGAATCGCCCTCCTCGAGGCGTTCGACGTTCTCGCCGACCGCGACAACGTCGCCCGCGCCGTCGCAGAGCGGAATCATCGGGTAGGACTCGCCCGGATAGCCGAACTCCGTCGCCGCGATGGCGAGGTCGCGGTAGTTGATGGAGGCCGCCTCGATACGGACGAGCACCTCGCCGGGACCCGGCTCCGGGCGCTCACGCTCGACTTCCTCGAGTCCCTCGAACTCCGGGTCGACTTCCTGCAGTTCGTACGCGCGCATACACGACGAAATCGTGCCGGCGCGCGCTTGTAAGTCGGGAAGGCGTTGGATGTCGCCCCCTTCTCACTAAGCGCTCAGTTCCACGGTGCCCAGTCCGGGTCGGTTATCCGCCGTCTTTTTCCTGCTCGGGGTGCGCTCCGCGCACCGCTCGCAGCAAAAACACGGGAGAAAAAGGAGACGGGCATCGCCGGTGACCGGTGAAACTCGCGCTCCGCGCGAGTACGCTATCGCGACGGGTTCAGTTCCACGGTGCCCAGTCCGGGTCGATGATTCGCTCGCGCTCTTCGACGGCGTCGATGGCCGCGACTTCCTCCTCGGTCAGATCGAGGTTGCGCGCACCGAAGTTGGCGGTGATGTGCTCGCGGCCCGTCGCGCGCGGGACGGCGGCGACGTTCTCCTTCGCGAGCAGCCACGCGAGCGACACCTGATAGGGCGAGGCGTCGTGTGACTCCGCCGCCTCGACGACCGGGTCGAGGTCGGCAACGCGGCCCTGCGCGAGCGGCGAGTACGCGACCGCCCAGTAGTCGTGTTCGCGGGCGTCCGCCCGGAGTTCCTCCTGTGGGAGGAGCGGATGCATCTCGAACTGGTGGGCGGCGATGGGGACGTCGAGCACCTCGCGGGCCTCCTCGAGGTGTTCGGGCAGGAAGTTCGAGACGCCGATGTGCTCGACGAGGCCGTCGTCGTGGGCCTCCTGATAGGCGGTGAGCACCTCCTCAGCGTCGTAGACGCCGGTCGGCCAGTGGACGTAGAGCAGGTCGACGTAGTTCGTGCCGAGGCGTTCGAGACAGCCCTCGATGGCGTCGCGAACGTCGTCGGTGGACTCGGGGACGTCGTGGTGGACGGTCTTCGTCGCGAGGAAGACGTCGTCCCGGTCGACGTCGGAGTCGGCGATGGCGGCGCCGACGTACTCCTCGTTCTCGTAGACCTGCGCGGTGTCGATGTGGCGATAGCCGACGTCGAGCGCGGTCTTGACGGCGTCGTAGCGGCCCTCCTGGTCATTGTCCGTGTACGTTCCGAGCCCGATGCGGGGCATCTCGATGGCCATACGCATAGGTTGGACGACCGGCGGTTTGAACCTCCGGGCTCCGGCGAGGTGCCTGTCAGCCATCTTTTGTTTGAGAAGGGTTATTAGCCATCAAGACTAATCAATCAGCTATGACTATGGAGGGAGGGCCACGTCGAGGACGGCGCCGCGCCGGCCGACTCGTCGCCCGGACACCGTGGTGAACAGCGGTGTCTACTCCTTCACGATGATGGTCGTGGGGTGTATCGGGCTCTGCCTCGGGAGCGTCATCTTCCTCAGGGAGTTCATCGGCGAGCCCATCGCCGTCGTGCGAGGCACCGAGATCATCTCGGGGTCCGCGCTCACCGTCGCCGCCGTCATCATCGCGATGAGCTTCCTCACGATGGCGTTCGCCGCGTTCGTCTTCATGATCGCGCGCACGAAACACCGCCGGCACCTCCGGCACATGCGCTGACCCGCCTATCCGGCAGACTTAATCCGGCGTCGACGGTTGGTGCGTGCCGTGTCGAGTGACGAACCACCCGACGACGTCGACGCGCGTCTCGACGACGCCCTCGAACGCGTCGCGCACGGCGCCACCGTCTCCGTCCCCGGCATCCTCTGTTCGCGCGTCCTCACCGTCGCGTTCACCGCCGTCCTGACGAACGGCTTCACGCCCGCCGCCTACGGCGTCTTCGCGCTCACCCGACGGCTCGCGGACTTCTTGCGGGCGCTCGCGCTCGGCTTCCGCAGCGGCCTCAGTCGCTTCCTCCCCACCGCCGAGGGCGAGGAACGCGACGCCTACGTCTCCGTCGCCGTCGTCGTCCTCCTCGCCGTCGCCGCCGTCTTCGGCGTCGCGCTCTTCGTCGCCGCGCCCGCGATAACTACTTACACGGGCCACGGCGCGCGCTTCGAGGTGCTCCTCCGCGTGTTCGCGCTCGCGCTCCCCGCCACCGTCTGGCTGTTCACCGTCACCGAACTCCTGCGCGCGCTCGAAGCCGTCGGCCCGCTCACCCTCACCCTCCGCGTCGCCTACCCGCTCGCCCAACTCCTCGTCGGCGTCGTCGGCGCGTTCGTCCTCCACAGCCTCGTCGCCGTCGCTGTCGGCGTCGTCCTCGTCATGGGGCTCACCGGCCTCGTCGCCGCCGCGTGGGCCGCCCGCGCGCACGGCCTCCAGCCACGCCTCCGCGGTGCGGTCGTCGAGCGCGTCGCGCGGCGCTACCTCGAGTTCACCGTGCCGCTGTTCTTCGGCGGCATCGCGACGACGGTCCAGCGCCTCGGCTTCTACCCGCTCGCCGCCGTCCTCCTCACGAGCGTCGCCGCCGGCGTCTTCACCGTCGGCGTCGTCGTTGGGACGCTCGTCCGCCTCCCCCTCATGGCCATCAACCAGTTCATCCCGCCAGTCGTCGCCGCGCTCAACGAGGAGGGGCACCACGAGTCGCTGAAACGCCTCTACCACGTCACCTCGCGCCTCGTCCTCGTCGGCGTGACGGGGCTCGCCGTCCCCGCCGTCGTCTACCGGCACGCCATCATGGGCGTGTTCGGCGCCGCCTACACCGCCTACGCCGTCCTCCTCCCGGGGTTCGTCCTCGCGCAGTACGCCGCCTGTGCCGCGGGAAGCGTCGGCATCCTCCTCACGATGACGGACAACCAGCGCGCGCTCCTCGTCGTCAACGTCGCCGTCACGCTCGTCCTCGTCGCGACCGCGATTCCGCTCACCGCCGTCTACGGGCTCGCCGGTCTCGTCGCGAGCTACCTCCTCATGTTGAGCCTGAACAACGGCGCCGAAGTCGCGGTCCTCTACCACCTCGAAGGACTCCAGCCGTTCACGCGCCGCCACGCCTTCCCGTTCGTCGCCGCCGTCCCCTACGTCGCGCTCGCGCTCGCCGCGTCACTCGTCCTGCCCCGCGGCGTCGACGCGCTCGTCGGCACCGCGCTCGGTCTGCTCGCCTACGTGCTCGTCCTCCGGCATCTCGGCTTCACGCCCGCCGAACACCGCCTCGCCGCGACGCTCCGGGAGCGCTACCGGGCGGCGCTCGTGGACCGACACGAATAAGCGGGTTTCGACAGTACCGCCCGATATGGACATGAAAGACCTCGGGTTCGGCATCTTCGGCGTCGCAGCGCTCGCCGAAGTCGTCGCACTCGTCCTCGTTATCGTCGTCGGCGTCCAGTCGATGGCGCTGTTCTACGTCATCGGCGCCGCCGCCATCATCGCGCTCGCCGCGCTCGGCCTCTACACGCTCGAGGCGTGGCGTCACCCGACGTCCGACCACGAAGCGCACTCCGCGCACTGACGCGGAAGGAATCCTTATTAATCGAGCGGCGCCGAGTTACTAACCATGACCGTCGTCTCCATCTCCATGCCGGACGAACTCGCCGACCGCATCGACGAGTTCGCCGACGAACACGGCTACACCGGGCGTTCTGAGGTCGTTCGCGAGGCCGCGCGCAACCTCCTCGGCGAGTTCGAGGACAAGCGCCTCGAGGACCGCGACCTGATGGCCGTCGTCACGGTGCTGTTCGACTACGAGACGACGACCGTCGAGGAGAAGATGATGCACCTCCGCCACGAGAACGAGGACCTCGTCGCCGCGAACTTCCACAGCCACGTCGGCGACCACCACTGCATGGAGCTGTTCATCCTCGAGGGCCGCCTCGAGGACATCTCGACGTTCGTCGGGAAGATTCGCGCCACGAAGGACACCCTCACCGTCGACTACTCCGTCACGCCCGTCGACGAGGTCGGGCCCTTCGCCTAGCGTCTCTTACTCGCCCCAGTCGGTGCGTTCGAAGTAGTCGGCTATGGGTGCTGTCTCGACGCCGTACGCGTCCGCGAGCGCGTCGCTCGCCGCGCCGAGGAGCGCCCCCTCGTTCACCCACCGGTAGAAGGCCGTCTGCGAGCGCGGCGCGGCCGTCGGCGGTTGCGGGTCCGCGCGCACGTCACGGCCGGTGACGGTTTCGAGGACGTCCGCGACGTCGTAGAGCGAGTGCGTCCCGCTCGTGACGGGGAGACGGTCGGCACCCGATGGGCCGCCCGCAGTGGTGAAGACTGCGGCGGCGGCACGGCCGACGTCCCGCGGGTCCGTGAGCGCGGCGCGTGCGTGACCCTCGAGCGGGAACGCGAGCTGCCCCTCGGCCTCGACGGCGTCGCGGGCGCGCTCGAACGCGTCGAGGGGGACGCCCGCTCGGAGGGAAACGTGCGGGACACCCCGGGAGGAAAGGTCGGCGTCGACACTCGCGCGCACGTCGACGCAGCGGACGCCCGGCCGGTCGTCGGCGTGCAAGACCGAGGCGTGGACGGCGGGCGTGTCGGTGCGGTCGGCGGCACGGACGAGCGTCTCGCCCTGGTCGGTGGCGGCACGCGCCGACCCTGTGCCGACAGCGAGGAAGACGCCGTCCGCGTCGACGAGCGCGTCCTCGACGTGGTCGAGTTGGTCGCGCCGACCCCGAACGATATCGATACCGCGCTCGGCAAGCGCCGGTGCAGCGGGCGTGTCGGGATCGCGGACGAACGCGGTGACGTCCACGTCGGCGTCGTCGAGTGCGCGCGCGGCGGCGTAACCGTAGCGCTCAGTCGCGCCCGTGACGAGTACACGCATCGGCCGACCTACCGCGTGCGCCTTCAGGGCCCTTTCGGTTCGGTGCCCGCCGTCACCCGAACACCACCGCGTCCGCAGTATCGCGGCCGAACACCGGTATCTCCGGCGGAATATCCCCCGCCGAACACCACCCTGTCCGCAGTTCGTCCCTTCACCAAGTGAGGTACGGACGGATAAACGTTACTCATACCCCACCGTGTCCGCAGTAATTCGCGCGGAGGAGAGCGCGCGCCGAAACTGAGCGTGCTACTCGAAGGAGGTGAGCGACGCGTCCTCGTGGTCGTCGTCCGCCGCGTCGTCGGCCTCTTCGTCGGATTCCGCACTCGCGGTCGCTGCCGCGGCGACGTCCGGCATCACCTCCTCGGCGAGTTCGACCACGGACTCGTGGACGCCGACGAGTTCTACCGTCTCCGAGAGCGCGCTCAACACCTGCTGGACCGGCATATCGAGTTCGTACTCGCGGTACGTCCCGCCGCGGCGACCCTCGTTGCGCTCGGTCACGGAGATGATGCCGAGCATCGCGAGTTCGCTCAGGTGGTCGCGCATCCGACGCGGGACGAGCGGGTCGCGGTTCGCGAGCTCGGCGAAGCGCGTGTAGCGCGGCCGGACGTCGCGCGAGCGGATGGGCGTCTCACCCTCCAGGTCGTTCGTCACGAGCGCGTAGAGCACGAGGTGGCCGTGCTCGGTGAGGCCGCGAATCCCCTCCTCGATGCGGCCGCGTTCGAGCGCCGTCCGACCGCGGTCGACGTGGTCCTCGGTGACGGTAGTGGCTTCGTCGTCGCGCGCGACGTCGCCCGCCTTCATCAGGAGGTCGATGGACTGGCGGGCGTCGCCGGCGTCCTTCGCGCCGTAGGCCGCGCAGAGCGGGATGACACCGTCCTCGAGGACGCCGTCGTGGAAGGCGACGGAGGCGCGCTGCTGGAGGATGGCCTTCAGGTCGGTGGCGTCGTAGGCGGGGAAGTGAATCTCGTTCTCACAGAGCGAGGACTTGACCTTCGGGGAGAGGTCGTCGCGGAAGGAGAAGTCGTTCGAAATACCGATCAAACCGACTTGGGTGTCTTCGAGTTTGCCGTTCGCACGGGCACGGGGGAGTTGGTAGAGGATGGAGTCGTCGCCGATGTTGTCGATCTCGTCAAGGACGATGAGGACCGTGCCCCCGTGGGAGTCGAGGTCCTCCCAGAGCATCTCGTAGACGGTGGCGAGCGGGTAGCCGGTCGTGCTGATCTGGTTGTGCTCGGCGCGGAGTTCGTTCACGAGGTGCGTCGCGACCTGGTAGGAGGAGGAGAGGCCGTCGCAGTTGAGGAAGATGATGTCGAGGGAGATGTCGTCGTACTCCTCGGCGTCGTCGCGGAGGTGGTCGAGGAGGTAGCGCGTCGCCGCGGTCTTCCCGACGCCGGTCTTCCCGTAGAGGAAGACGTTGTTCGGCTGTTCGCCGTTGATGACCGGCTGGAGGGCGGAGGTGTAGGTGGAGAGTTCCTCGTCCCGCCCGACGAGTTCGTCCGGTTGGTAGTCCTCCCGGAGTGCGTCGCGGTCCCGATAAATGTCGGTGTCCCGCTCGAAGAGTCCCATGCGAATGGCACTGGACTCCGTCCACCATAAAACCACCGCGTCCGGAGTGTCCGGAGTGTCCGTAGCGTCCGCTGTTCTGGAGGTACTTGAACGAGAATCGGAGACAGATAAGGATATCGCTGAACACACCCCCTCCACTTTGTCCGCAGTAACGACGACGAGAGGGAGGGGGTGGGGACGGAGGTCTCTAGATAAGGAGAAAGATTGAAGACGGATAGAGAGAAACAGTAACCGCAATATACGCTGCTAGAATAGTTTGTTTAGTTACCTGTCTTTATTGTGTTTCTTATTGCTGTTTCCTTATCTCGGTGACCAACTTCTCTCAACCTCTCACCGTCCTGCCGTGGCAGTATTCTCCGCCTCTCTCGACCCCCACCCACCTTTGATTCCCGTTACTGCGGACACGGTGGGGTGAGTGTGTCCCACTCTTCCCGCCGTCGCTCGCCGACCGTAGAACAGCGGACACGGTGGTGTGTTGTGGACGCCTTCGTTAGCGGCTGCCCGCTCCCTCAATCGGTCATCTCCCGTCGGCGATCACACCACTCTATGCTTCTGGTGGCCAGCAACTCCCGAAAACTGCCGAGACGACTCGCTCGCCCTCGGAGTTACTCCGGACATGCCGGTGTCGTGCTATCGGATCGTCGCGCGCTCTCGTAGCGGACCGCTACACCGTCGTGACCGCTCCATTACTCCGGACGTGGTGGTGTTCGTGGTGGCGTCACATCCGTGCCAACACTACTGCACCGTACACCACCGTGTCCGCAGTACTCCGGAGATCCAGGTTCGCCCCGTTCGCCGCTTCTCGCCCGCCTCGACCGACACCCTTACTCGACCGACGGCACTCGCTACGCCTCTCCTTCGCCCTTCTTTCGCGCTCCGATACGCACCGTCAACACGGGGACGTTCGCGCGCCGGACCACGCGTTCGGTCGTGCTCCCGAGGAGTGCGCGCTGGACGCCGCGGCGGCCGTGGGTCGCCATCACGATGAGGTCAACGCCGTGTTCGTCCGCATAGTCCACGATTTCGTGCTCCGGGACGCCGTCCACGACCGCCGTCACGACGTTGACGTCTTCCTCCTCGGCGGCTTCCCGGATGCGGCTCGTCGCGCGCTCGCCGAACTCCTCCAAGTCCTCGAAGAACTCATCGATGTGTCTGTCGAAGCTCAGGTCGTCTAGTCCCGTCGAGACGAGCGCCGCGTCGTCGACGACGTAGAGCGCGTGCACCGTCGCGTCGAACTGCTTCGCGAGCGCGAACGCCTCGTCCAGCGCCTCGATGGATGCGTCACTCCCGTCCGTCGGCACCAGAATGTGGTCGTACACACGCCCGGCTACGGCCGGGTGTCACTTCCCTCTTCGTGCCCTCCGAGACGGCTTGCCCTCTCTCCGTCTCACTCTACGGGGACGCGGACGCCCCCCTCATCGGCCTTCTCGCGCAGGCGCTCGATTCGGTCGTCGAGGTCCGGGTGCGTCGAGAACCACTCCGCGATAGGGTTCTCGTCGTCGCTGTGGACGTAGAGCGGTGAAAGGACGCCCCACCCGGGCTGGGCGGCGCGCTGAATCTTCCGCAGAGCGGAGGCGAGTGCGAGCGGGCGTCCCGTGAGCTCCGCGGCCCGGTCGTCGGCGGCGAACTCCCGACCGCGGGAGTGCGCGCGGACGGCGAGCGTCAGGACGACGAGGACGAAGACAGTGACGCCGTCCACGGCCGTACGGAACTTCCCGAACGGCGTTTCCGGCCACGCGCCCGGCCGACCGGCGAGCCACGCCCACGCCTTCGCGAGGCCGGTGGCGAGGAGCGCGACGGGAAAGAGGACGACGGAGAGGACGGCGGCGACGGTCTGCCCGACGCTGAACGCGAGCGTCTGCACGAGACCGTCGTGGCTCTCGAGGTGCGCGAGTTCGTGTGCGAGAATCGCGTCGAGCTCCGCGGTGGTGAGGAAGCGGAACAGCGAGCGGTCGAAGACGACGGCGCCGTTCCCTACGCCGCCGAGGGCGAACGCGTTCGGCGACGCCATCCGGCCGACGTAGACGTCCGGGACGTCAATGTCCATCTCCGCGCAGAACTCCGTGAGGCGGTCGTAGAGGCGTGGCGCGCGCTCTGGCGGGACGTACGTCGCGTTCAGGTTCGAGAGGAGGCGCCGCGTCCCGAACGTATAGCTGAGGAAGCCGAAGACGACGGCGGTGGTGACGACGACGAGCAGAATCGTCACGGGGTCGGGACGCGCCGCCCAGAGCCTCGCGAGCACCCAGTAGGCGAGGTAGGCGGCCCCGAGGTAGGCGGCGAGCAGAGTGACGCCGACGAACGCCATTAGTGTGCGCAACCCGGGTCGTTTCATCGCCACCACCTACGGCGAGGTGACAAAAACGCGTTCCGGCGGTGGTCTACCCGGGTCGCCGTCACCCCCGGCGTTTACGGTCGCTGCGGTGACAGGTGGGGTATGGACCCCCGCATCCGCGAGCACGCGCGCGTGCTCGTCGACCACTGTACCGACGTCGGCGCGGGCGACATGGTCGTCGTGAACGCGCCGGCGTGCGCGGACGACCTCACCGTCGCGTTACACGCCGAACTCGGCGCGCGCGGCGCGCGCTCGCTCCTCACCGCGACGAACCGCCGCGCGGAACGCGCCTACCTCCGCGAACTCGACCCCGAGGCCGTCCCGGGCTACGACCACGTCGTCGCCGCCCTCGAGGCCGCCGACGTCCACATCAGCGTCCTCGCGAACGAGAACACGAGCGAACTCTCGGACGTTCCGCCGGCCGTCCGGCAGGCCGACGACCGGGCGGCCGCCGCCGTCCAGGAGGCCGCTCCCGAGCGCCGCGTCCTCACCCAGCATCCCGCGAGCGGCGACGCCCAGACCGCCGAGATGAGCACGGAAGCCTACGCGGAGTTCGTCTACGACGCCGTCAACAGGGACTGGGCGGCCCAGCGCGAGTATCAGGCCCGCCTCGTCGAGCGCCTCAACCCCGCTGAGGAGGTCCGTATCGTCGCGGGCGACGGCACCGACCTCTCGATGTCCGTCGCCGGGATGGACGCCGTGAACGATGCGGGTGAGCAGAACATGCCGGGTGGCGAGGTGTTCACCGCGCCCGTCCCGGAGAGCGTCGCGGGAACCGTCCACTTCGACTACCCCGTGCTCGTCTCCGGGCACGAAGTCGTGGACGCCACACTCACCTTCGCGGACGGCGAGGTCGTGGACTTCGACGCCGCGCGCAACGCCGCCGTCCTCGGCGACCTCCTCGAGACGGACGCGGGCGCGCGGCGCGTCGGCGAACTCGGCGTCGGGATGAACGACGCTATTGACCGGTTCACGCGCAACATGCTCTTCGACGAGAAAATGGCCGGAACCGTCCACCTCGCGCTCGGGCGCTCGATTCCGACGTCCGTCGGCGAGAACGAGGAGGGCAACGTCTCCGCCGTCCACCAGGACATGCTCCTCGAGATGGGTGAGGGCTCGCGGCTCGAAATCGACGGCGAGACCGTTCAGACGGACGGCGAGTTCGTCTTCTAGTCCTCGAGCAGGTCGTCGAGGACGGTACCGATGCCCTTCCGGACGTGCTGATGGAAGGTCGGGGGCGAGACGCCGAGTTCCTCGGCGACCTCCTCGCCGGAGTGCTCGCGCGGCCACGCGAAGTAGCCCTGGTGGAGCGCGAGCTTCAGCACTTCGAGCTGGCGCTCCGTGAGGTTCTCCGTGACCGAGCGCCGGAGGTCCGCGCTGTCCTCGCCCCGCGTCTGGGTCTGTCGGACGAGGCTCGCGCCCGGGACGGCTTCCCGGTACTCCTCGACGAACGACCGGACGTTCCCGCTGTAGGGGACCCGGACGGTGACGCGCCCGCCCGACGGCGTCACCTCCAGGGCCGCGAGTTCGCCGTCGCCGTCCGCGACGGACTCCGCTATCGGGAGCGCGTCCGCGACGACGCCGACGAGGCCACCGTCGCCGACGACGTTCAGCCGCCGGACGCCCGGGACGTCGTCGACGACGGCTTCGAGGTCCGCCGCGGTGCCGTCCGAGACGGCGACGTAGACCAGCCAGTCGTCGTCGATGCGTGTGATGAGCCCGTCGAGGCGGAGCGTGCAGTCGGCAGCGCTCGCGAGGCCGACGAGCGGGTCGTTGGTGTCGGTGGGGACGTCGAGGTCGACCTCGGTCTCGCTCCCGGTGAGGAGGGCTTCGCGGCGCTCGGCGGCGTCCACGGCGTTCGCGACCGTCTCACCGAGTTCCGCGAGCACTTCGAGCTCCTCGTCCGCGAAGCCGTCCGGGCGGTCCGCGTAGAGTTCGAGCGCGCCGAACGCGCGGCCGTCGTAGGAGAGCGGGACGGCCGCCACCGCGCGGAAGCCGGCGTCGAGCAGCGCGCGCCGCGAGTTCCCGAGGCCCTCCGCGGTCAGCAGGTCGTTGAGGACGACTGGGTCGTCGGTCTCGATGGCGCGCTCGCCCGGCGGCGTGGCGTCAGCGCTCTGCAGGCGCCCCACGGCCTCCGAGTCGTCGCCTGCCGTCGCGCGCGTCACGACGTCGCCCGACACCTGGTCGTAGTCGAGGACGCGCGCGAAGCGATACGGCTCGAAGGCCGTGAGCCCGTCACAGACGGCGCGTTCGACCTCCGGTCGGGTGGTCGCGTTCACGAGCGCGCGCTGGACGCCGCGGATGATGCCGTTGATGCGGTCGAGGGTGCGGAGGCGGGCGTTGCGGTCTTGGAGTTCCGCCTCCTGCTCCTCGAGGGTGCGGAGGCGGGCGTTGCGCTCGAACGCGTCCGCCGTCGTCGCGGCGAGTAACTCGACGAACTCCACGTCGAGCTCGTTGAACGCGCGGCGTTCAGTGTCGCCCGCGATGAGGACGCCCTCTCGACCGACCGGGACGATGAGCTCGCTGGCCACCGGCGTCTCGGGGTTGTAGAGTCCCTCCGCCTCGGTCAGGTCCTCGTGAACGACCGTCTCGCCGTCCACGAAGGCGTCCCAGACGAGGCCGTTCCCGTCGGTGAACGTCGGGATTTCGTCGAACAGCTCCTCGGCGGCCTCGGAGACGACTTCGGGCGCGAGCACGCCCTCCTCGCGGTCCCAGCGGTAGACGCCGACGATGTCGCAGTCGAGGATGTCGGTGAGGGCGTCGAGGGTGACCTGCGAGACGTCGGTGTCGCTCCCCGCCGCCATCATCTCGCGGCCGGCCTCGTGGAGCGCGGAGAGACGCCGCTGTTTGCGCCGGCGCTCGCTGATTTCGCGCGAGACGCCTGCGACGCCGGTGACGGCGCCCTCGGGGCAGGTGATGGCGGACTCGCTGACCTCGTAGGTGACGCGCTCGCCGTCCTTGCGTTTGAGGACGACTTCGAACGTCGCCGATCCCTCTTCGCGGACGCGCTCGATGGCACCCTCGTAGTCGTCGGAGGCCTCCTCGTCGACGAGTTCGCTCGCGTGGAGATCGGCGAGCTCCTCATCATCGTAGCCAGTCGCCTCCCGGAAGCGGTCGTTCCAGTACTGGAGGTACCCCTCGTCGTCGTAGAGGAAGAACGGGTCCTCGAGGGCGTCCGCGGCAGTGCGCGCGAGGGCGTCGCGCTGGGCGGCGGTGCGCTCGGCCTGCCGGCGCGCGAGCGCGGATTCGGCCGCGTTGAGGAGCAACTCGGGGTGTTCGCACGCGGTGTCGACGTCGACGTGCTGACTCGCGCCCGCGTCGACGGCGTCGACGGCCGCGGACCGGTGGTCGGCGTCCGCGAGTGCGACGACGGGGACGTCCGCGCCGACGAGGTGCTTGACGGCGGCTTCGACGTCGAAGTCGGCGTCCCGACAGTCGAGGACCACGCAGTCGCCGAGTCCGGCGAGACTGGTGGCGGCCATCGATGTCGCGGGCGCGTCCGCGTGCTCCGTGGTGACGTCGGTGCGCGCGAGGGCGTCCGCGAGCGCGTCGATGTCACCGTCGGAGACGAGGAGCAGGGACGGCCGACTCTCTCGTTCCATGCTCCGCTTCTTCCCGATACGGACGGTTAACCGCTTCGGCACTACTCATACATGTTTCACGGACCCGTTTTCGGGGCGAAACAATGTCTGAGCGGCCGGATTACTCGACCCCGTACGCGTAAGTGAAATAGTGTAGACAGGAAATCCGCAACTATCGATACACTCTATGCCGCGATACAGTTTCGCGGCGGGCCGCTCACGCGAGCTTCGCCTCGAACTTCTCGCGGACCTTCTCGACCTTCGGCGCCGCGTGCATCGTACAGTAGGCGTCGTCCGGGTTCTTCTCGAAGTAATTCTGGTGGTACGCCTCGGCCTCCCAGAACTTCTCACAGGGCTCGATTTCGGTGACGACGTCGTCCTCGTACTCCTCGTCGAGTGCCTCGACGTACGCTTCGGCCTGCTCACGCTGCTCGTCGTCGTGGGAGAGGACGATGGAGCGGTACTGGGTACCGACGTCCGGTCCCTGCCGGTTGAGCTGCGTGGGGTCGTGGATGGTGAAGAACACCTCCAGCAGTTCGTCGTAGCTCACGACGTCCGGGTCGTACTTCAGCTGGACGACCTCGGCGTGGCCGGTCTCGCCGGAGCAGACTTCCTCGTAGGTCGGGTCGTCCGTGTGGCCGCCGGCGTAGCCGGAGGTCACGGACTCGACGCCCTCGAGTTCCTCGAAGGCCGCCTCGACACACCAGAAACAGCCACCGCCGAACGTCGCCTTCGCTCGTTCGCTCATGAGTCACGAGAGGGGTTCCGCGAGTATGTAGTTGACGCGAGCGGCCACGCGCGCCGCGGACGACGGAAGGCACTTGCCGCCGGACGCGTACCACCGACTATGGAGTGGAGTCGGCGGCGGACGGTTCGCGCGTGCGGCCTCGGGGCGCTCGCGGCACTCACCGCGAGCGCGGGCTGTCTCGGCGGCGAGGGGACGCCGCTGCGCGTCGAGCGCGTCTGGCTTCCGGAGGGCGGCGACGACGCCGGGAACCTCGCCGTGCGGGCGCGCGTCGCCAACCCCTCGGGGTCGCGCGCGAGCGCGAATCTCTACCTCTACGCGGGCGTCGGCGGCGACACGCTCGTCCGGCGGCGCTCGGTGACCGTCGACGCCGGCGCGACGACGGACGTCACGGCGTCCTTCGACGTCTCGTACGAGACGGCGCTCGCGCAGGGGGTCAGCGCCCGCGCCGACCTCCACCGCGACTGATTACTCGACGTCCGTGACGTTGCGAGCCACCGCGTAGACGGTGACGCCGTCGTTCTCGTAGGCGACGCTGAGCTCGGGGTCGTCCGCGAGGCGCGCGGAGACGTTCCCGTAGCGCTCGCGTTCGAGCGCGCTTACCCAGACGTACTCGACGTCGTACTTGTCGAGGAGGACGTGACGCGTCTCCGTCGAGTTCGTCGTGTAGAGGAGGTCGACGTCGTTCGCGCGCGCCCCGTAGGCGTCGCCGCCGCGATAGATGGCCTCGTGCACCCATCCGACGACGGTCGGCACGCCGGTGAGACTCGAGGCGGGGTTGTACCACGCGTAGGCCGTCCGGCCAGGGCGCTCGACGATGGTTGGCGTACCGGACTTGTTCGCGAGCCACTCGATGGCGTCCGCCTGGTCGGGATGAGCGGTGTGGGTGTATTCGATGGCGTCGAGCGTCGGGTCGGACCCCGCGACGAAGTGCTCGCCGAGTGCGAGGCCGGCGTAGGGCAGGACGAGCGTCCCGAGGAGCAGGACGACGCAGACGAGGCCGACGACGCGCCGGTCCTCGCGCGAGACGGGGAGCCACGTGCGTGCACGCGAGAGGAAACTGGCGAGCGCGACGCCGCCGGCGACACTCCAGAACGCCCACGTCGTGAAGTAGGCCTTGAAGACGGTGTTGAGTCGGCCGGGCGCCGCCGAGTCCTTCAGGTAGGCGAACTCGACGAGGACGACGAGGCCGGCGCCAGCGACGAGGAGCACCGTCTCGAACCCGACAGCCTCGGGGCGCGCGCGCAGGAGGTACCAGCCGACGAGGACGAGCGGGCCGACGAGCGCGAGGCCGACGAGGTCCAGCCACCAGCCGGCGAGGAGGAGGCCGACGGCGAGCGCGACGACGCCGGCGGCCCGCCGCGGCGTGAGGTCGAACTTCCCAGCGAGGTAGCTCCCGAGGACGAGGAGGAACGCGCCGTGGACGACGAGGAAGCCGGCGAGCGGGCTCCGGTTCGGGAGGAACGCGGGGTGGCGGCCGTTGACGCCGTTGAGGAGGACGTTGTCGACGAACGGTGCGACGATGAGGAGGCCACCGAGCGCGAGGCCACCGGCGACAGCGACGCCGAGGACGACACGTCCGCTCTCGACGGCGAGGCGGTTCTGGGAGACAGTGACGGCGTCCGCGACGAAATGCGTGACGCGCTCGGGGAGGAGCGAGTGAGGTGTCGCGGGCGCGAGCGCGACGGTGAGCGCGCTCAACCCCGTGACGGTGGCGAGGCTCCACGTGTTCGTGAGCGTCACCGCGCCGATACAGCACACGAGGACGCCGAGGAGGCGGCGGCGGTGTCGGACGTCCTCGCTGTGCCAGTAGGCGTCACAGACGCCGGCGACGAGGAGCGTCACGAGGACGGCGACCATGTGCGCGTGCAGGTCGCCGTTGAGGTAGCTGAAGAGGGGGAACTCGGTGATGTAGACGGTACCCGTGTCGCGCATCGCGCGCGAGGCCGTCCAATAGGTGAACCCTTCGAGGGTGGCGCCCGTCTTCTCGACGGGGAAGTGGAGCGCGCCGGCGAGCGCGCGGACCCACGAGACGGGGAGGTGGTCGGCGAGGAGGCGGACGGGCGTGAGGAGGTTGCTCGCGAGGCCGAACAGGACGGCGGCGAGGACGCCGGCGGCGCGCTCGGGGTAGCTATGGTCGGCGGCGAACGTTCGTGCGAGGCCGAACACGGCGGTCACCTCCGTGGCGTAGACGCCGGCGAGCGCGAGGTTGTACGCGTAGCGGCCGGCGGTGTCGGTGAGCGTCGCGAGCGTCGCGGCGAGCAGATGGCCGCCGTAGTAGTAGACGACGTGGCGGCCGGCGAACCACATGTCCTCAGGCGGGAGCGCGGGCGCGCGAAGCAGCGCCTGCAGGAGGCCGAAGTCGAGGAACTTCTCGCCCGCGCCTGGCGTCGCGCCCGCGTCGACGGCGCGAACCGCGAGGAGGAGGGCGAACGCGAGCGTGAAGACGACGAGCGTCTCCGCGTATGCGCGCCGCGGCACGTCGAAGCCGTCGCGGTACGCGACGAACGCGGACGCCCCGACGACGGCGAGGGCGACGCCCGCGACGGCGAGCGGCCCGAACGCGAGTTGGCCGACCCAGTAGGTGCCGAGCAGGAGCGCGACGAGGACGACTGGGAGCGCGAGTCCGAGACCGCGACTCGGGGCGTCGGGGCGGAGTCGTGCCGCGAGCGGGGCGCCGACGAGCATGAGTGCGGCGAAGACCAGCCACCAGAGGACGACCAGCCCGTATTGCATCGTCGGAATCGGGGACTGTTTCGGCTATATGTCTTCGGTTTCCGGCCGCTCCGGGTGCCGCACGCACCCGACCTAATCGTTTAGGCGCACGTTCGGGTGTGGCCAAATCGTGTAACCACTACCGAGAGGGGGGATGCCCCCATAGGAAGAGACGGGCGGGGCACGGAGCCCACCCACGGTGGAGAACCGCCGTCACGAACGCCAGTCGGTCTGGACACCCGCTCTGGCACGACGGCAACTGCGGCTGGCGCACCGCTGGGGCGGTGCGACACACGGTGAACTCGTTCATCCCGTTCACCACGGACGCGGTCGAGGCGGGCCGCGTCCCTTCGGATTCCACTTCGGACCGACCGCTTCGGAGCGACATGCTCGCCCGCTCCCGCCGTCGGTTCGGCCACTCGCCACTCGCGGACTCACCCTCAACACGCTCCGTCTCGTCTCCGCTCCCATCAGTTCTGCTAGTCGACAATAATATGTGATTGACGTGTCTGTAGACTCACCATGGGCGTCGAATACACCGTCTCGGGGGCGAGTAACGTTCTCGAGCGGACGCGCGACGCCGTTCTCCTCTACGACTCGACGGGCGCCGTCGCCGACGCGAACGACGCCGCACACGACGCGCTCCCCGACACGCTCCTTGAATCCTCCGTCGACAACGTCACCGGCGGTGAAACCGGCCCGTATCGGGACGCCCTCACGGCCGTCCGCGACGGCCACCGCGACGACGCCCGCGCACGCCTCGTCCTCGACGACGTCACGCTCGACGCGCGCCTCACCCCCGTCGACGACGACGCGCCACGACCCGTCTGCGCCGTCTTCCGCGAGTACGACGGCGACCCGCGCGTCGATGACCTCGCGCTCCTCAACTGTGTCGTCCGCCACGACGTCCGCAACCGCGCCACCGTCGTCAGCGGCTGGATCGACCACCTCCGCGAGCACGCCGACCCCGCCGACCAGTCCACCTACGACCGCGTCGTCGGCGCCGTCGAGGACGTCATTCGTACCACGGACACCGCCCGCGACATCGCGAGCGCCATCGTCGACGGCCGCGTCGTCACCGAACCCGTCTCGCTCGCCTCGGCGCTCGACCCCGAAATCACCGCGATTCGCCGCGAACACCCCGAAGCAACCGTCGAGGCCCCCGAGGTCGACCCCGATATTTGTGTCGAGGCGACGCCGATGCTCGGCACCGTCTTCTACAACCTCCTCCAGAACGCCGTCGTCCACAACCCCAGCGACGACCCGCACGTCGCCGTCGGCGTCGAAATCGAACCCGATACCGTCTCCGTCAGCGTCGCCGACGACGGCCCCGGCATCCCACCCGAGCGCGTCGAGTCGGTCTTCGAGCGCGGCGCACAGGGCACCGGCAGCGAGGGCGAGGGACTCGGCCTCCACCTCGTCGAGCAGTTCGTCCGCGCGTTCGACGGCACCGTCTCCGTCGAGGAGAACGACCCCGTCGGGACAGTGTTCGTGGTGACGCTCCAGCGGGCCTGACTAGGTCGGCCCGAGGTACCCCCACGCCTGCAGGCGGTCGCCGTCACCCTGAATCCAGCGCTCGCCGATGTCGTCGCGGTAGTAGAGGTTCGGGATGACGATGTCGTCGATGCGCCCGTAGGCCTGCTCGCGCGCGGCCTGCATCGTCTCGCCCTTCCCAGTCACGACGAGGGGCATGCCGGACTCGCCGGCGACGCGCCACTGGCCGTCGACGAGTTTCGCGTCCTCGATGTGGACTCCGTCTCGGCTCTCGCTCTGGAAGACGACGGCGGCGTTCCGCGAGTTCTCGTCGTAGGTCTTCTCGTCGTCGAAGGGGAACGGCGGGAGGACGACGCGCACGCCGACCTGGTAGCCCTCGTGGACCTGGAGGTCGGGGTCGTTCCCGTGTGCGAGGTCGTAGAAGAACTGCCCCGTGGACGACTCGAAGGACTCCTCCTGGAGGGTGATGGTCGGGTAGCCGAAGCGCGGCGTGAACTCGAGGGGGTAGATGCCGTGCTCGTTGACGATGCAGTTGATGTCGATGCTGCCGACGTAGCCCTCGTTGGCGAGCCAGTCCTCGAGTTTGCCGAACGTCTCCTCGAAGAGCCTGTTCCGGCCGGACCAGAACATCGAGGTGCCCATCTCGCCCGTCGAGGGGCCGATGTTCCCGGGGAAGAGCTTCTTGTGCTCGAAGTTGAAGTTGATCGGTTCGACGAACTCCTCGCCGTTGAAGAACCCGCAGACGGCGATTTCGACGCCCTCGACGCGGCGCTGGAGCTGGAAGCCCTTCATGCGGTGACCCCACGCCTTCTTGTAGGCGCGGAGGACGTCGACGACGTCGCTCCCGTCGTCCTCGTTTCCGACGTAGAGGAGGCGCTTGACGTTCTGGACTTCGCCGAGCGGCTTGATGACGTAGGGTGCGGGGTTGGCTTCGACGTGCGAGATGCCCGCCTCGAAGTCCGTGAACTCGTGGTGCTCCATCGTGTTCACGCCGTGGTCTTCGAGAATCTCCATCGCGTACCCCCGGTCCTCCTCCAGTCGGTCGGTGTTCGGGGTGCCGCCGACGACGGCATGGCCCTCTGCCCGGAGCTCCTCGGCGAGTTTCCCGGTGCCGACGTCGCTCCCGACCCAGATGTCGTCGAAGACGATGACGTCCGCCCAGTCGAGTTCGCCCCGCCAGTCGTCCGTCTTCGGCACGAAGCCGTCGGCGATTTCTTTGTCGCTCTCGGCTTCGATGTAGTACCGGACGTTGTGGCCCTCTTCGCGCACCTGCCACGCGATGTCGCCGATGAGCGCGGCGTCGAGCGAGCAGAAGAGGAAGTTCTTCGTCTCCATGCTCCTGCGTGCGCGCGCCGAGGAGTAAAACCTGCGGGGCGGGTATGTGGCGGCTCGGCACGCAACGCTTATGGCTGAGTGAACGTTTAGTCAACCACGCGAGCCGGTCCACGCACCCCACCGATTCGACGGTATCGACCCGCAACACCGCCGTGAACACCTCTAACTGACCCATCAATGACCGACACGACCACACCCGCTGACGCCGCCGCCTCCACCGCTGATGCCACGCCGGACGTCGAGTCCGTCCTCGTTTCGACGAGCGGGGCGCCCCGCCTCCACCTCCCCGCGTCCGACGCGGACGGGCCGCGCTGCTCGGTCGTCGGCGACCTGCGCGAGAAACCGCTCGCCGTCTACCCGCCCGCACACCGGACGTGGTGTCGCTACTGCCTCGAGGCGTGGCGCGCCGGCGAGCGCGACGACGCGGACGCCGCGTCCGTCGAGGGGAATCGCTAACTGCCGTGGCACGCAACGACACCGACATGGACGACCACGGCCCCTTCCCCGAGGAGCCAACGGACACCCGAACGGCCATCATGAAGGCCACGTTCGACGCGCTCTGCAAGCACGGCTACGCCGACCTCACCATCCAGCGCATCGGCGAGGAGTTCCCGAAGTCGAAGTCGCTCCTCTACCACCACTACGAGGGGAAGGACGACCTCCTCCTCGAGTTCCTGGGGTATATGCTCGAACGCTTCGAGGAGCGCGACGTCGAGGCGGACCCCGACGCCGACCCGGAGACGCGACTCCGGACGTTCTTCGAGCATATGGTTCCGGAACCCGGCGAGGAGCACAACCCCGACTTCCTGAAGGCCCTCGTCGAGTTGCGCGCACAGGCTGCCCACGACGACGCCTACCGCCAGCAGTTCGCGCGCACGCAGGACCACTTCTGTGAGCACCTCAGCGATATCGTCGCCGACGGCGTCGAAGCCGGCGACTTCCGCGACGTCGACCCGGACCGGGTCGCGGGCTTCCTCGCCACCGTCATCTCCGGTGCGATGTTCGACCGCGTGACCGCCGACGACGCCACCGTGAGCGACGCACGCGCCGAACTCGACCGCTACGTCGAGTGCTGTCTGCTCGCCGAGTCTACGTAATTAGGGACCGCCTCTTTCACCGTCCGTCGGTTCTGTCACGTCGTGGCCCCGATGGCCACGGCGGGCATCGGCCACCTCCCCCCTCTCCCCCCGGCCGGTCGCCGACGCGCGCCGCGTGTCGGCACTCCTTCACGCCCGCCTTCATTACCACGACGCCTCCAGCACCCGCTCCAGCGCGTCCGCGCCCACCGGGACGTTCGCGGGCACGTTCTCGACCAGTCCGTCCTCCGCCGTCGTCGCCGCGATAGCCGGGAGGTCGTCTCTCGATACGTCCGCGACGTCGCGCAGTCGCGTCGGCAACCCGAGAGCGTCCCGCACCGCCGCGACCGCGTCCACGACGCCGTCCGCGGGGTCGGTCCCTGCCGCGACGCCGAGCGCGTCCGCGAGCAGCGCGCGGCGACAGTCCGCGTGCTCGAAGAGGAACTCGAGGGCGTGTGGCGCGATGACGCCGTGCGCGGCCCCCTGCTGTATCGCGGAGTGCGCGGTGAGTCCGTGGCCGAACGCGTGAATCAGCGCGAGCGTCGACCCCTCGGGGCGCGCGATGCCGTACTGGACGAGAATCGTGCCCCGAACCGCCCGCCCGTAGTCCGGCTCTCCGCCCTCCGCGCCGCGAAGCGTCGGCAGCCCCTCGCGGAGCAACTGGAGGCCGCGCGCCGCCGTCCCGTCGGTTATCGGCGTCGCCGCCCGCGCGTAGAGCGACTCGACGCCCTTGTCGAAGCCGTTCATCGCGGACGCACAGAGGACCGACTCGGGCGTGGTCGCCACCAACTCGGGGTCGTAGACCGCGGCGTCCGGCATCAACTGTGGCGCGGACACACCGCCGTCAACGGGCGTGTCGACGTGGCCGTTCTCGGGCGTCGCCGTCAGGCCCGCGCCGAGCGAGAGGTCCGCACCCGCGAGCGTCGTCGGCACCACCACGAACGGCGGCAGGTCCTCGGGAACCGGGAGACGTCCGGTCTCGGCGAACGACGCGACGGCCCCCATCCGGTCGTCGTGCACGACGAGTGCCCGTATCGCCTTCGCAACGTCGAGGCTCGACCCGCCGCCGAGCGCGACGATGCCGTCCGCGCCGAGGCCGTCGTAGCGGCGCGCGCCCGCGAGCGCCGTCGCGACGCGTTTCTCCGGTGTCGTCTCCGCGAAGACCGCACCGAGTCGGTCCCCGAGCCCGTCCCGAACGGGGTCGATGACCGCCGGCGTCGTCCCCGTGGTCGTGCCCGCGACGACGAGCGCGTTCGAGACGTCGAGCGCGGCGAGCTCCGAATCGAGTGCTGCCACCGCGCCCGTCCCGTATCGGACGGCTGGGGGACGGTAGTCGAAGCGGAACGGCTCCGCGCGGTCGTCGAGTGCGTGCATACCCGAGTGCTCGCGCGCCGGCCGGTTAAACGTCCCCGGCGCGACGCGCCGACCGGGTCCGCGCGACAACCCGCTCCGACACGCCCCCAGGCAGAATTATTGGACAGTATGTCCAGTCAGTATTATTGTATGGGCATACTGTACTGGAGGCTTCCTCGGTGGCGAGCGTTGCTCATTCGGCCGGGGTTGTGTCCGGCGAGCGACCGACGTGTAGTCGGAGCGTACCCGTGACGAGCGCGAACGCCACTGCGACCCCCGCGAGGCCGGAGAGCGCCGCCCCGATGTCGGTGCGCGCGGCGGCGACGCCGACGGCGGCGGGCGCGAGCGAGAGGCCGGCGTAGTTCCCCGCCGTCGCGATGGCGTTCACCGGCCCGCTGTACGCCGGCGCGACGTCCACGCCGAACGCCGACACTGTCGGGAAGAGCCCGGAAATGAACAGGCCGGTGAGCAGGACGGCGCCGACGACCACCAGCGGGTCCGTCGCGGTGAACGCGACGTAGAGCGTCGGCACGCAGCACAGCGAGAGAACCACCACGAGCGCCAGCGGGTCTACGCGCTCGACGAGGACGCTGTAGACCGCACGGCCCGGGATATAGCTGACGAGGAAGCCCGAGAGCAGGAGGTTCGCCTGTGCCGGCGTGAGGAAGCCGTTCGCGTAGTAGGGGAGCCACGTGAAGATGCTCCCCTCGATACTGCCGCTACAGACGAGCGCGAGGACGACGCCGACGATTCGCCAGTCACTCAACAGCGCGCGAAAATCCGCCCACGAGAGCGAGCGCTCGCCCTCCTCGAGCGACGGTGGGTCGGCGCGCGCGAGCAGGAATGCCGCCGGGAGGAAGACGAGCGCGAGCGCGAAGAACACCCACCGCCACGTCCCCACCGCGAGCGCGGCGTTCACGAGCAGGGGCGCGGTGGCCGCGCCGAGCGCCCAGACGAGCGCGTAGACGTTGAACACACGGCCGCGCTGCTCCGGGTAGAAGTGCGCGAGAATCGGCCGATCCAGGCCGCGCACCACGCCGTCCGCGCTCCCCTGCACGACGAGGAATCCGAGGAAGAGGAGGTAGACGGGCGCGACGCCCATCGCGACGAACGTGACGGTCGCGACCGCGAGTGCGCCCAGGACGGTTCGCCGGACCTGGAGGCGGCCCGCGGACGTGCCGACGACGAGAATCGCGAGCAGGAAGCCGACGGTGCCGGCGGGCGCGACGAGGCCGAGGAGCGCCGGGGAGACGTCGAAGGCGGCCTGCAGGCTCGGGACGAGCGCGCCCCGGACCTGCAGCGCGAGCGCGTCGCCGATGGTGAACAGGAATATCGCGAGCGTCCAGCGGCGCCGTCCGTTCATTATTATCGTCCTCGTGCGCTCGGGACAGGTAAAATCCGCCGATGGCGGCCAGTCCTGACCGGTTTCCGCGGCGTCCGCGACGAGAGGTGCGCCAGTCTCGGTGCTGCTTGCCCCGTCAGCCCGCCCGAGAGGAGTGAACCGGCGCGCTCAGCGCCACAACGGATGCGCTCACGGGTCGTGGTGTGGGATAGACTTACGTGCCCTCGTTCTCTACGTCGAGGCGTGACGTCGTCGTCCTCACCCGTCGACACTACGCGTCGCGCGGACACCACCCCTCGCGGTCGGGCCGGGTCCACGACCCCGGCCGTCGCGCCGACACGCCATCGAGGCTATCGTCGCCGCGCGACTCCCGGGGTGATCGCCTGATGGCGACTGCGACCGTCGGCGACCTCCGGTGTGCGATCTGTGACACTGACTTCGACGACCTCGAGTGCTTCTTCGAGCACGACTGCGACGCCGACGACGGCCGAGCGCTCGCCGTCGCCGACGACTAGGCGAGTCCCTCGAGTACGTCGGTCGTCGCGTCCCGCCACGCCTCCACGAGCCGGTCGTCGAACGGCCGACTCTCCCAGTCCTCGATGCGTCCCTCCTCGTCGAGTCGCTCGACCGTCCGGCGTGCGCCCTCTTCCAGCGACACCGTGTACGCGAACCCGAGGTCACGTTTCGCCTTCGTGTTGTCGTAGACCGCCGAGAACTGGAAGTGATTTCGGAGCATCTCCGTCCGGTCGGGCGCCACCTCGAAGAGGACGTCCGTCGGAACGTGGACCAACTCCGGCTCGGGCGCGCCGATGCCGGCCGCGACCCGCCGGTGGTACTGGTTCCACGTGATGCACTCGTCGCCCGTGACGTTGTACGCCTCGCCGTAGGCGGCCTCGTTCCCCACGGCGCCGACGAACCCGCGCGCGACGTCGTCGCGGTGGCACGCCGACATCAAGCCGGCGCCGTCCCCGTGCACGACGATGGGTTTCCCCGCACGCAGACGGTCGACGTAGTAGGTGTCGTTGCCGAGGGTGTGGTTCAGCGAGACGCCCTCGCCGTAGGTGTCCCACGGCCGCAGAATCGTCGCCGCGAACGCGCCGTCACCGTGTGCGTCCATGAAGACGTCCTCCGCGCGCGTCTTGTTCAGGCCGTAGTCGCTGACGTGGTGGTCGGCGTCGTGGCGCTGTGCGTCCTCCGTGACGGGGTTGCGCTCGGGCGGGCGCGCATAGACGTCGACCGTCGAGCAGAAGACGTACTGCGAAATCTCGCTGCCGAAGGCCCTGACGGCCGCTTCGGCCTGCTCGGGCGTGAAGCAGACCATGTCGACGACGACGTCGGGTGCGACGTCCGCCGCGAGGTCGGCGAGGCGCGCGTCGTCGTTCCGGTCGCCCGTCTCGTGGGCCACCGACGGCGGCACTTCGGTGTCGCGCTCGCCGCGCGTGAACGCCGTGACGTCGTGCCCCGCCGCGACGAGCTGTCGGACGACGCCGGTGCTGATGAGGCCGGTGCCCCCGATGACGAGAACGTCGCTCATCGCTGCCCTCTCGACCCGAATTCCGAAATCAAAGTTGTCACTATCCGTCCCTCATGTTCTTCCACCGCTTGGGCTTTTCGCCCCCGGCGACATCCGTCCTCTGGTGTTCTGAAATGGGTAACGAGGCGTCTGGTGTCGATGGAGACACCAGACGTGTATAACGACGCCTCGACTTCTATCGCGGACGTACGATGCTGACTGAGAGGGGGACGGCCCAGTCCTCCATATCCCAATAGTGAACGGCGCATCGCCATGTCCGGTCGTCCACGCTCCTGCCCACGTCCCTCTACGTCGAGAAGCGGCGTCTGATAACTCTCAACGGCTGAATACGCCCTCCGGCGTCCTTGAACAATTACGGCTGTATCTACGTAAATCCGGATTTCCGGACGTCCGAAGAGTGTGCTGGACGACCCGAACCCGACGTCGACCGTGGACCGACGGCGGGCACCACCCGACAGACGCGTTCCGTGGAGCGAAACACCACTCGACACGGCTGGTCGAGTGTGTCGGCGACTCGTGGCGCCGACTCACGACACCACCGACACTTATTACGCACTCCGTCGATTGGTGGCGTATGACTCACTTCGGGTTCCAACTGTACAGCCTGCACGCAGTCGACGACCCGCTGCCGGCCGTCGTCGAGCGCGTCGGCGACACCGGCTTCGAGGGCGTCGAGTTCGCGGGACTCGACGACGCCTCCGTCGAGGAACTGACCGACGCGCTCGACGACGCCGAGCTCGCGGCCGCCGGTGCGCACGTCCCGCTCGACGACATCGAGGCCGACCCTGCGGGCGTCGCGGAGACGTATCGTGCGCTCGGCTGTACGGACCTCGCGGTCCCGTGGCTCGACCCGGAGCACTTCGAGTCCGTGGACGCCGTGGAGGCCGCCGGCGAACGCCTCGACGCGGCGGCGCGCGCGCTCGCCGAGCACGACGTCACGCTCCACTACCACAACCACGACCAGGAGATGGTCGAACTCGACGGCCGGCCGGCGCTCGCCCACCTCGCCGACGTCACTGACGTCGTTGGCCTCCAACTCGACCTCGGCTGGATCGGCGCCGGCGGCGGCGACCCGCTCGCGTTCCTCGACGCACACGCCGAGCGCGTCGACCACGTCCACTTGAAGGACTACGTCGAGGGCGAGGAAGGCACCGTCGAGGTCGGCGAGGGCGACATCGACATCGACGCCGTCGTCGACGCGTGCCGGGACCACGACCTCTCGTGGCTCATCTACGAGGCTGAAGAGCACCCGGACTCCTACGAGACGCTCGAACACGCAGCCGCCATCGTCGACGAGCACTGGTGACGCGCTGAGGGGAATCGACTCCTTCCGTATAGTCCCCTCGTGTGCCTACTCCGCGTCGGCGTCGGGACCGACGACGCCCTCCTCGACCATCGCGGCGAAGGCGTTGTCCTCGACGTCGAGCGGGAAGTCGACGCGGCCGCGCCGGCGGACGGACTCGTAGCCACCGAAGACGATTTCGGCGGTGTTGAGTCCGATGCGGCCGCTGAGACCGGACTCCTCGTCGGTACCGAGACACGCGATGGCGTCCGCGACGGCGCGCTCGATGGGGACGGAGTGGAAGCGTTCGTCTTCAGGTGTACTGTGGATGGTCTCACCTTCGACGTCGATGGCGTCGCGCTCGCCGCCGCGCTCGACGGCCAGCATCGGCCCGTCCTCGACGTCGATGAGGATGTCGCCCTCGGTACCCCGAACCCGGAAGGCGCTGTCGTGTAGGTCCGCGCCCGCGCCCGTGGTCAGCGTGCCGTGGACGCCGTTCTCGTAGCGCCATTGGGCGAGCATCTGGTTCTCCTGATGCATCCCGAAGCGGACGTCCTCCTCGCGGTAGTCGAGTTGTGCGATGATCCACTCGGCCGGCCGGTCGTCGTTGAACATCCCGGCGAGGTCGATGGTGTGCGCCCCGGTGTCGAAGAAGTCGCCCCACGTGATTTCGACCTGCCGGAGTTCACCGACTTCGCCGGCGTCGAGGAGGCGTTTCGCCTCGGTGAACGGCTTGAGGAAGCGCCGTTGACGGTTGAAGGTGAGTTGGACGTCGTTGCGCCAGCACTCCTGGACGGCGTTCTTCGCGCCGCCCCAGGTGTCCGCGATGGGTTTCTCGGCGTGAATGGCGTCGACGACGCCGCTGCGGGCGCAGCCGACGATGATGTCCTCGTGGATGGCGGGCGGGACGGTGACGCTCACGACGTCGGGGGCCGCGTCGGCGAGCATCTCCTCGTAGTCCTCGTAGGCCGCGCAGTCGAACTCGTCCGCGAACGCCTCGGCGTTCTCGGGGACGACGTCCGCGCACGCGACGACTTCGATGTCGTCGTGTCGGCGGTAGGCCTCGGCGTGGCGATAGCCCATCGCGAAGCTCTCGACGGTCTGCGTCTCCGGGTCGGGGCCGGTACCGATGACGGCCGCGGTGTATCGACTCATTCGTGTCCACAGGTGACCGAGCCCTTCATAGTCGTTCGCCCCGCCGCCGTTGCTTGCCGGCACCGTCGCGCACGTCGCTGCCCTTGCCGGCGATTCCTTTATGCCATCGCCGTCGAAACCACCCGAACGACCATGCCTGTCTCCATCGAGCGCGTCGCCGACACGCGGTGTCACACGGGTGAAGGCCCGCTCTGGCACCCCGAGGAGGAGTGTCTCTACTGGACGGACATCCCGAACGGCCGACTCTACCGCTACGACCCGGCGAGCGACGACCACGAGTGCGTCCTCGACGACGAGCGCGCGCTCGGCGGGTTCACGATTCAGGAGGACGGCTCGCTGCTCTGCTTCCGCGGCGAGGGCCGCGTCGGCCGCTTCGCCGACGGCACCCTCGAGGACGTGACGGTCATCGAGTCGGCGACGTACACCCGGTTCAACGACGTCATCGCCGGCCCTGAGGGCCGCGTCTACGCGGGGACGATGCCGACCGACGACGAACTCGGCCGGCTCTACTGTCTCGACACCGACGGCACGATACGCCAGGCCGACACCGAGGGCTACGACATCCCGAACGGGATGGGGTTCACGCTCGACCTCGAGCACCTCTACGTCACCGAGTCGGAGGCGAACGCGGTCTATCGCTTCGACTACGACCGCGCGACCGGCGAGCTCTCGAACCGGCGCGTCTTCCTCGACCTCGCGGGCGAGGCCGGCGTCCCGGACGGCATGACCGTCGACAGCGACGGCGACGTCTGGTCGGCGCGCTGGAACGGCGGGGTCGTCGCCCGCTACGGCGACGACGGTGAGGAGCGCGGCCGCATCGAGTTCCCCGCGAAGAAGGTGTCCTGCGTCACGTTCGCCGGCGAGGACTACGACACCGCCTACGTGACGACGGCGCTCGAAGGCGGCGACCGCGAGACGGAGGGCGACGGCGCGGGCGCGCTCTTCCGCTTCGACGCCCCGGACGGCGTCACGGGCCGCCCCGAGTTCCGCTCGGCGTTCCCCACCTGACCCTCAGAAGGAGGGCATGACGTCGGTCGCGACGACGTCGCAGAACGCCTCCTGGTCCGGGCTCGAACTCTGGTAGACGATTTGGTCGAAGCCGGCGTCGACGTACGTCTCGGTGACGTCCACAATGTCCTGCGGGTCGTCCGTGATGACGAAGGCGTCGCGCAGCGCCCGCTCGCCGACCTTGTCGCCGTGTGCTTGGAGGTAGCGCGGGTCCGCGATGTCCATATCGAAGACGACGGGGAGGAGCGTGCAGCGCCACGGCTTGCAGGCCTCGAGCGCCCGTGACTCGTTCTCGTCGTAGGCGACGTGGATGTGGACGGTCTTCTCGACGTCCGCGAGTGTCTCGTTGCGCGCTGACTTCGCGACGCCGCGCTCGACGGCGGGAAACAACTCGCCCTCGACTTTCTCCGGGTCCTCGTAGACGGTGACGTAGCCGTCCCCGAGGTCGCCGGCCATCCGCGCGGAGGTCGGGCCGCTCCCGGCGACGTGAATGGGCGGGGCCTCGTCGGGGCCGGTGTAGAGGTTCGCGCCGTCGAGCGTCCAGAACTCGCCGTCGAAGTCGACGAACTCCCCCTCGAAGAGCGCGCGAATCGCCCGGATGGCTTCGGCGGTGCGGCGCGCGCGCTCGCCGTAGTCCGGCCGGTCGTAGCCGAGCGGGCTCTCGTTGAGCGCCTCACCCGTCCCGAGGCCGAGGAAGACCCGGTCGGGGTAGAGTTCGGCGAGCGTCGCGAGCTGGTGGGCGATGTTTGCGGGGTGGTAGCGCTCGAGGACGGCGGTGACGCCGGTCCCGATTTCGACGTCGTCGGTGCGTTCGAGCGCGGCGGGCATCCACGACCAGCAGTTGCCGCCGTGGGCCTCGCTCCCGTCGGCGAGGTGGTCGAACCACGGGTGGAAGTGGTCGTTGACCCAGACGGTCTCGAAGCCTGCGTCCTCGGCGAGCGTGACCTGCTCGAGACACGCCGCGGGCGAGAACTCCTCGAGCGACGCGAAGTACCCAAAGCGTGGCATGCGAACCCCTACCGCTATCCGTACCAAAAGCCTTCCGCGTCCCCGAGACCCGGAGGGTGGGTCGAACCGATGGATTGACTGTCGCGGACGGAGACACCCGCGTATGGAGTACACGAAGCTCGGCTCGACCGGCGTGGACGTCTCGCGACTCTGTCTGGGGACGTGGCGCTTCGGGAAGGAGTCCGACGGCGTCGTCGAGACCGACCGGGAGCAGGCGCACGAACTGTTGGACGCGTTCGCCGACGCCGGCGGGAACTTCATCGACACCGCGAACGGCTACGGCGGCGGGAAGAGCGAGCAGTGGATCGGCGAGTGGCTTGAGGAGCGCGACCGCGAGGACTACGTCCTCGCCTCGAAGGTCTACTGGACGCAGGAGTCGCGCTTCCAGGAGAACCTCTCGCGGAAGACGATTCGCGCGGAAATCGAGGGCACGCTCGACCGGCTCGGCACCGACTACCTCGACGTCTACTACATCCACCGCTGGGACGACGAGACTCCCATCACCGAGACGCTCGAGACGCTGAACGCGCTCGTCGAGGAGGGCAAAGTCCACTACCTCGGTGCCTCGACGATGGCGGCGTGGAAGCTCACGAAGGCCCTCTGGAAGGCCGACGTCGAGGACCTCCAGCGCTTCGACGTCACCCAGCCGCTCTTTCATGCGGCCTACCAGCGCGACGTCTCCGACTACCTTGAGGTCTGCGCGGACCAGGACCTCGCGGTCTGCCCGTACTCGCCGCTCGCTGGCGGCTTCCTCACCGGGAAGTACGAGCGCGCCGGCGAGGGCACCTACGACGTCGAGGCCCCCGAGGGCTCGCGCGGCCAGCTCGACGACCTCTTCGCGGACTACTACGTCTCCGAGCGCGGCTGGCACGTCCTCGATGCCGTGAAGGACGTGGCCGAGGCGGAGGACGCGACGCCCGCGCAGGTGGCGCTCCGGTGGCTGATGGACCAGCCCTCCTTCACCTGCGTGCCCATCGTCGGCGCGCGCACCACCGACCAGCTCGCGGAGAACCTCGGCGCGGTCGACGTCTCGCTCTCCGACGAGCAGTTCCAGCGCATCCTCGAGGCCCGCTTCGACGAGAGCGGCACCTACTACGAAACCGAGGCCTGAGCGCCCCTCTCCCGCCCGCCGCCCCTCCTCTTTGACCCGAACGGTTAAGGACGCATTGAACAATAGTGATGGTGAGCTATTGCTCTCGCTCTCCGGGTGGGGCGTCCCACGCCGCGCCGTCGTCCCGTGGCCGATAGCCGAGCTCCGTCCGGGCGCCCTCGAGGCTGAACCACCGGTTCGCGTTGTCGCTCAGCCCCGTGTAGACGCCGTGCTCGACGGTGTCGTCGTCGAGACAGCAGGCGACCTGGTGGGCGAAGTCGCGACGGGAGTGCCACATCGCCGCGATGTGCGCGACCGTCCGCTCGTACGCCGCCGACCCCGCCTCGAAACGCCCTTCGTCGACGCCGGCCTCGGCCTCGGCGTAGGGGTGGTCCTCGTCGCGGGCGCGAACGTTCCCGATGCGGAGGGCGTAGAAGCGCATGGGGTAATCGTGGGCCTCGACGTAGTACCGTCCGAGGTCTTCGCCGAAGCTCTTCGAGACGCCGTAGAGCGAGTCCGGGCGCACCGGGTCCGTGTCGTCGAGCAGCACCTCGTGGGTGCGCTCGTAGAGTTCGGGCGCGAATTCCGCCTCGTACAGCCCCATCACATGGTTCGTGGAGGCGAAGACGACAGTCCCGACCCCGTGCTCGCACGCCGCCTCGAGAACGTTGTAGGTCCCGACGAGGTTCGAGTGCAGTATCTGCTCCCACGTGCCGTCCGGGTTCGGGTAGCCCGCCAAGTGGACGACGGCGTCACGGCCCTCGACCGCTGCCGAGACGACGCTCCGGTCCGCGACGTCGCCACGTATCGTCGTCTCGTCCGCCCAGCCGTCCGGCGGCGCGTCCCGGTCGAGCCACGCCCACTCGTAGCGCTCGTCGTCGCCGAGGTGCTCGCGGAGCGCGGTGCCACAGCGGCCGTACGCACCCGTAACGAGGACGTCCATGTCCGCCCCGTCAGCCCGAGACAGGATAAGTCTAGGTGTCGCGAAGTACGGCGTCGAAGCGCGCGAACGCGTCGCGCTGCATCTCGTCGCCGAAGCCGTGGTCGCCCGGGTACGTCCGCAGCGCGAGCGTGTCAGCGCCACCCGCCTTCGTGAACGCCGCCTCGAGTCGCTCGGCGGCCGTCTCGATGGCGTCGCGCGAGAAGAGTCGGTCGTCGACGCGTGCGAGCACGCTCGTCGCCGCCGGCGCGCGCATCGCGAGGACGTCCGGGTAGTCGAGGTGCCGGGCGAGCAGCGACGGGTAGACGAGCCACGTGTGCCGTGTCGCGCCGAAATCGACGAAGTCCCGCCACGTCGTGAGCATGCAGACGACGACGGCACACCGCACGCGCTCGTCGAGCGCGCCGAGGTAGGCCGTGCGGAGGCCGCCGCCGGAGTGCCCGGCGACGCCGACCCGTGAATCGTCCACGGCCGGGTGCGAACAGAGGACGTCGAGCGCCGCCTTGTCGTCCGCGAGCGCGACGCCGGGGAGCGTCGTGCCCGCGCAGAGACAGGCCTTCGCAGCCGTCGACTCGTAGCCGTTCGCCCAGTCGTTGTACGCCGAGACGTCGCGTTTCTCCGTGTCCGACGCCGGGTTCGGCACGCCCTCGGTGCCGACCGTCTCCGCGGGGTCGAAGCGCCGACTGCCGAACGTGAAGCCGTCCGGGACGAGAACGGCGTAGCCGCGCTTCGCGAGGCGGTTCGCCCACGCGTGGCCGTCGTAGCCCGTCTCGCGGTAGGCGGTGAGCATCTCCGTCTCGGTGCTCGGCGCGCGGACGATTTTCCCCTTCCCGTGGTACTTGTCGCCGCCGTGATCGTGGAACGCGAGGACGCCGGGGAGCGGCCCCGACTCGTCCGTCGGACGGAGGAGGAACGCCCCGGTGCGCGGGCCGTACGGTAACTGCCACGACTGGCGTTCGACCCGGATGCCGTCCACGTCGTGTGCCTCGTGGACGGTCACGTTCGGCGCGTCGCCGGTCTCCGGCGGGGCGAGGCAGGTGAGCGTCTGCTCGCGCGCTCGCCCGCGCCACGCGTCGACGTCCTCCCAGCGCTCGTGTCGAAATGAGAGCGGCCGCGGGTCGTCGAGGCGCTCACGTGCCCAGTCGCCGTAGCCGCCGAGTGCGCTCGTCATGTCCGCCACGTCGCGTGGCGGCCCGATAGCTCTTGTGTCGGCCCGACCGGCGTCTCGGCTACGCGGTGGTCGGTGCCGGCGTCGGCGTCAGCGTTCGCGGCCGCGGCCGTGGACTTCGACGGCGCGGGTGTGTCGGTCGAGCCACGCGCCGAACTCCTCCTTCGGGACGTCGAGCGCACGTTCGGTACTGGGGAGGTCGGGGTAGCCGCCGAGGTCGCCCTCGTTGTCGATGACGCCGCCGGAGCGACTGCGCGTTTCGTGGACGACCTGTGCATCCAGTTCGGTCCGGGCGACGGGGCGCGCGCCCGCGGCGTTCAGCACGCGGCCGAAGGGCTGGTGGGCGGCGTCCGGGCCGAGGCCGTCCGGCCAGAGCGGTGGCGCGTCGACGCGTGTGATTTTCGGGGTGTCCTGCAGAAGCTGCAGGTCGCCCTGCAGGACGTTGTCGTCGAGGTAGACGTGAATCGGGTCGGGGTCGTCCTCGTAGGTGAAGACGACGGGGTCGGTGTCGCTCCCGGTGAACGGCGTGTCGGGCCCGGGTCGATAGGTGTTCCCGACGATGCTTGCCTCCGTCGGCGGTTGCTCGGCGTCGTCACCGAGGCCGGTGGTGTTGTCGAAGTCGTAGACGACGTTGTTCGCGACGACGGTGCTCGTCCCGCCCTTCAGGCGCGGGTTCCGGTCGACGTTGTGCGCGTAGAGGTTTCCGAGAATCGCCATCTCGTCGGTGTCGTGGCCGATGAGCGTGCCGTTGGAGTGCTCGGGGTCGTCGTCCGGGTGGAAGCCAGGGGCGGCGAGGGCGTGCGCGACGAGGCTGTTCGAGAAGGTGAGCCGCGAGCAGGTGTCGCCCGCGGACATGTTCTCGTCGGTACCCCACGACGCCGTCACGTGGTCGAGGATGACGTTTTCGGACTCGTCTTGGACGGTGATGCTGTCGGCGGCCTCGCCCTCGCCGGAGTTGTCGCCGGTGACCTCGGTGCCGGTCCGAACCCGGACGTGTTGGACGACGACGTTCGTCGCGTCGACCTCGACGGTCCCGCGGACGACGGTGACGCCGGGGTCGGGCGCGGTCTGCCCGGCGACGAACACGTTGTCCGTCTCGGGGTCGAGGCCCTGCCCGTCGAGGTCGATGACGCCGCCGACTTCGAAAACGACGACGCGACCCGCGGCGTCGACGTCGCGCGTCATCGCATCGCGTAGCGACCCCGGCCCCTCGGCGTCGAGGTTGGTGACGCGCACGACGGCGAGCGGTCCCTCAGCCGTCCAGTCGGTGTCGGCGAACCCGTCCGTTGGCGCGATTTTCGAACTCGGCGAGGCCGTCGCGAGCGGGTCCGCGACGCTCACTTCGGTGGTCGTGTCGTCCGCGCTGGCGACGCCGCCGGCGGCCGCGAGCGCGAGGGTGCCGCCGGCCGCTTTGAGGACGTCGCGTCGGTGTACTGTTCGATGTCGTCTGTGTCGGTCGCTGTCTCTCGACATGCGACATCTACTCAGAAACGTACTGATAAATAATTATGTATTGGGGTGAATGTGAAAAGGTCCCAGGACGCGCCGTCACTCCGCGAGGACGGCCGCGTCGTTGACGTCGTAGGCGTCGAGGTAGTCGCGCTCGCGCTCCACGAGGTCGGCGAAGAGCGCGCGTGCGTCCGCCGGGTCGAGCGTGACCAGCGGGTCGTTGCGGAACGCCCGGAACGCGAGGCCCAAGTCGCCCGTCATCCCCGCCTCGATGAGCGTCTCCTGATTCGAGACGGCCCGCGAGACGTGCTCGCGGACGGGGTCCGGGAACGGCCCGGCGGTCACGGGCGAGACGTCGTCGCCGGTCACGAGCGCGTTCGTCTCGACGACCGCACCCCGTTCGAGGTCCGGTATCTGGCCCTCGTTCAGGTAGTTGAGGTGCGTCTTCAGCGGCTCGATCCCGACGAGCGCGCGCACGATGTCCACGAACTCCTCACCGGACTCGTAGAGTTCGAAGGTCTCCTCGCCGTCGAGGACGCGCTCGACCTCCGCGGCGGCGTCCGCCTCGCCGTCCGGGACGCGCGCGGAACTCGGCGTGAGGCGGATTCCCCAACGCTCGATGTCCGCGGCGTCCTCGACGTCGGCGAGGTACCAGGGGACGAACTCCGCGAGGTGTCTGTCGCCCGCCGCGCCGAGCAGGCCGAACGTCCGATAGAGGTCGAACGCGACCTGATAGTTGTTCGTCCAGTAGGACTCGCCCTCCAGCGCGCCGCGCTCGAAGCCCGGGAGCGGTTTCCGGGACTCAAGTTCGGCGTCGAGGTACTGGTAGAGGTCGTGGCCGCGCCAGCGCGCCTCGTCGACCCACGTGAAGTGATTGATGCCCTTGACGTTCACGTCGACGGCTTCGCGGGAGACGTCTTCGGCGGCGTCGACGTACCGCTCGGCGATGTCCGCGAACAGTTCCTGCGTCTTGAACACCTCGTGGCAGAGGCCGATGGCGTTGACGTCGGGATATTCCGCGTAGAGCGTCCGCGTGCAGACGGTCATCGGGTTCGTGTAGTTGAGTACCCACGCGTCCGGACAGTGCTCGCGGACCGTCGCCGCAATCTCCCGGTACTGCGGTATCGAGCGCAGCGAGCGCATCACGCCCCCGGGGCCGACGGTGTCGCCGACGGTCTGGTGGATGTCGTACTCCTTCGGGACGTCGAGGTCGTGGACGAACGTCTCCTCTGGCGGGTCCTGCGTCGAGCAGACGACGACGTCCGCGCCTGCGAGGGCGTCCGCCATCGCCTCGTGGACTTCGAACGTCCAGTCGCCGACGACGTCGCCGCGCGCCATCACGTGGTTGCCGAGGTCGGCGTTCAGCCTCGCAGCCTCGGGCCGGACGTCGTAGAGTGCCACCGTCCCGCCGAGGTCCGGACACTGTGCGAGGTCGTTGATGAGGGTGCGCGCCCACCCGCGGCTGCCGCCGCCGACGTAGCCGATACGCAGGTCGTCCGCCCGCTCCGTTCCGCTCTCCGTCGCGGACGTCGATAACTGGTGCACGCTCACAATACCCACACGCGAGCGCCAAAACTGTTGGTGTCCCGGGCACCGCGACCACCCGCGCGACAGTCGCGTTCTCACGGCGGGAATCGAATTCGGGTGTGCTGCCCGCCGCCCGGTTCGCCTGTCTCACCCGGTGAGCGCCTGTACGTCCCGGAATCCTGACGCGAACGCGGCGTGCCATGCTTCCCCTTTACGTCAATAGTCGTGTAATGGCATCGCGAAAATGTTCTCGCTAAGAGAACGGCGTGCTTGGTTTCTCGGGACCGAGCACGCTGGACGCGCTAGACTGGCGCCTGCTGACGCTCCTTGTTTTCGAGAAGGGAACGAACGGTGGGGATGGAGTTACTCCAGCGCCGCCGGCGGCTCGTAGGACGGGTCGTTGACGAACCGGTCCATCTCCGCGGTGAGCGAGAGGCGCGTCCCGCTCGGGACCGAGACCGCGAGCACGTTCCCGTTCACCTCGACCGTCCGGCCGTCGTCGTCGCGGACCGTCCCGAACTCGTGCTCGCCGTACGCGCCGGCCTGCACGACCATCTCGCGGTCCCTCCCGCCGACGTTCACGAGCGTCAATTCGATTCCCTCCGGCGTGACGTCCTCGACGAGTGCCGCGACGCCCTCCGGCAGGCCGGGTCGTCCCTCGCCGACGTCGAAGTGCCGGACCTGCGCCATCACGAGGCCGCCGTAGTAGACCGGCTGGGGCGCGCCCATCGTGAGCTGGAGGAGACCCTTCTCGCAGACCGGGTTCCTGTCGCGGAGGTAGTCCTCGTCGGGGTCCTCGGGCGCGAACCCCTCTTCGCGCATCAGCTCACGACGCTCCTGGACCTGCGCGTGACTCGCGTCCATGATGCGCTCGGGGTAATCCTCGAAGTCGCCGTCGAGGTAGGCCAGCCACGCGTACTCCTGACCGTCGCCGTGCTTCGTCTTCGCGCGCGGGTCGACGCGCCGCCAGTCCTGCTTGCCCCAGTCGCGCAGCGAACGCACCCGCTCGCGGTCCGCCTCGGACTGGGACATGTACCAGAGGTGAATCGCGTACGGGTCGTCCTTGTGCGTCTGGAACTCGTACCAGCCGTCCTCGAACTTCACCTCGCCGTCGTCCTCGCGGAGGACGCCCGAGGCGTTGTAGTGGTAGTTTCCGGGGTCGCCGTACTTGTGGGGGATGTGGAGGGTGTCGTGGACGGCGTCCGAACTCACCTCGATGCCGTTCTCCATCAGGACGTCGAGTTGCGAGCGCGGGAACTCGAGATATTCGCGGTCGCCGTCGAGGAGCACGGCGTTCTCCGCGGCGACGGTCGGCCCGATGCCGATGTAGTGCCAGCCGCCCCACGACCACCCGTAGTAGCCACCGTACCACTTCCCGGCGACGCCGCCGATTTCCCCGTCACGCGAGACGTTGTCCGGGATGATGCCGCCGTTCTCCGCGGTGCGCTCGCGCCACGCCTCGAGGTAGTCGAACACCCACTCCCGGTAGCGCTCGTCGCCGGTATGGAGGTAGGCGTTCGTCATCAGGCTCGTGATGTTGAGGTTGAGCGGGATGTCGCCCGTCGAACACCGCTCGTTCAACACCTCGAAGAGGCGCTCCTCGTTCGCGGGGTCGTGGAGGTCCGCCGCCTCGTCGAACTCGTCGATGTCGCGCCACGGCAGGCTGTGGCGGTACCAGCGATAGTCGGCGCCGTAGCCGTGGTGTTCGTACTTCTCGAAGTCACAGAAGTCCGGCCCCATGCTCCCGTTCTGCGGGCCCCGGACGAGGCGCTTCTCGGCGTCGTAATTGTTCGTCTCCGAGTCGCCGAAGTAGAGGGAGGCGAAGCGCTCGGCGCGCTCGACGACGGTGTCATCCGCCGGGTCGGCGAGGCCCATGTTGTACGTGTAGAGGTTACCCTCGCCGAGGTGGAACCAGTCGCGACACTGGTCGAACTCATCAACGTACATCGGGTGGCCATAGGGCGTCTCCGTCTCGGAGAGGACGTCGATGGCGGCCTCGTACTTCTCCTTCGCGTACTCCAGCAGGGCCTCATCGCCGCCCATCGCGTAGACGAGCGGCCAGTTGTAGAACCCCTCGATGATGTCGTCGGAGCCGTCGAGGCCGACGTAGTCCTCGGGCGGCCAGAGCGGGTCGCCGTTCTCGTCGAAGTAGTGCTCCACGAAGTCCTCGACGGCCTCTCGCGAGACGTCGAACAGCCGGCGTTGCGATACCGCCCATTCCGGGGGCGTCGAAACCGAGCGGACTGCCTCGAATTGAGACATGCGCTGTACGGGTACCCGTGCCGTAATCAAGATTTGGGTCGCGGTCTCACAGCACGGTCCTGAATACAGTCTGAAAGATGATTAACTATTTATCCCCCTATCGACAACAGGGGTACTATGCCAGAAGGTAGCAACTGGCGGGACCGCGTGAGTAGTCGACGGTCGTTCCTCAAGTACGGCGCTGCTGGCGGAGCGACGCTCCTCGCCGGATGTGGCGGGAGCAGCGACCCCACCACGACCAGCGGCGGAACCGGGACCACCAACCAGAACGGCGGCGGTAGCACCGACACGGCGAGCTTCCGCCTCTTCGACCCGCTCACCAGTGGGGCGCTCCCGACGGAACGCCACTTCAACCCGTGGAACCCGACCCAATCCGGCTGTTGGCACCCCGGCGCGTGCGTCTTCGACCGGCCGGTCGTCTACAGCCCGACGAAGAACGAAGCCTACTCGCTGATGGCGAAGTCGTGGGAGATGACGGGCGACACGACACTCGAAGTCACCTTCAGCGACCAGTGGACGTGGCACAACGGCGACCAGTTCGTCGCGCAGGACTGGGTGATGCAACAGCAGATCGAGAACGAGATCGTCGCCGCCGGCGACTCCGACTCCGACCCGCTCATCAAGTCCGTCGAGGCCACCGACGACTTCCACGCGCGCATCGAGCTGAACAAGCCGCTCTCACAGATTTTCGCCGTCCAGAACACCATCGGCATCTACAACGGCAACCTCGCCCGCGGGGTGTTCACGAAGCACGACGACGACAAGTGGAGCGACTGGCACAAGCGCCTGCGCAACTCCAGCGGCGAGGAGAAGATGTCCGTCGTCGAGGAAATCACGTCCGCGACCTACCCGATGATCAACTCCGACGAGGAGTGGATCGGACACGGCCCCTTCCAGATTTCGGAGGTCGGCGACGACCGCATCGTGATGACGAAGTACGAGGACCACCCGCACGCCGACCAAATCAACTTCGACCAGTTCGTCCTCAAGGAGTTCACGCAGAACAAGCCGTTCCAGCCGTACGCGAACGGCCTCGTCGACGGCGCGTTCACCGGCTTCCCGGTGAAGGACAGCCTGCGGAGCCAACTCCCCTCGGGGACGACGCTCTACCGCGAGGGGCGCTCCTCGAACAAGCTCATCTCGTTCAACTGCGGCTACAACGTCGAGCAGGAGTCGCCGATGAACAACAACAACGTCCGCAAGGCCATCGCGCACGTCTACGACCGCCAGCGCGTCAAGCCGCTCCTGCAGGGTGTCCAGCGCATCTTCGAGTGGGCGCCGTGTCGCGTCCCCGGTAAGGTGCTCTCCGAAGGCGAGGTCAAGCCGACGGAGTGGGTGCAGGACTTCACCCTCTACGGCCAGAACGACACCGAGCGCGCCACCCAGCTGCTGAAGGGTGAGGGCTACACCCTCGAAGGCGGGAAGTGGTACACACCGAACGGCGACCGCTTCCAGATCAGCATCATGAACGGGGCGAAAGCCCAGCAGATTCAGGTGCTCAAGCAGTGCCTCAAGGAGTTCGGCATCGCCGTCGAGCAGGAGCAGGTCGACGACGCGACGTTCGACCAGCGCCGGAAGAACGGGAACTTCGACATCATGCCCGACGGCTCCTCCGCGAACGGCCTCACCGCGATGTGGTCGGTCGGCCTCCTCGCGGAGTGGGTGCAGTCCATCACTCACTTCAACCCGAACGCGGAAATCCCGATGCCGGTCGGCGACCCGAGCGGGTCCAGCGGCACGAAGGAAATCAACGTCCGCGACCACATCCTCAAGTGGCAGTCCACGAACGACCCGCAGTACCACAAGGAGCTGATGTGGTGGTGGAACCAGACGCTCCCCGAAATCGAAGTGCTCTACGAGCCGGACGCCGGCGCGTACAACGGCTCGAACTGGTCGATGACGGTCCGGGACGGCATCAAGAACGGCGTCGACGACGCCATCTACATCGCACCGAAGATGGGCGGCCTCAAGATGAAGTGACGCTCCCCCCGCGCCGCTGCTCTCTCTGCTGACTCCCTGTCGTCCCACCGAGCGGGGTATTTATTACCCTCTGTGTGCTTCGCCTTCGCATGGGACTGCTTCAGACCGCGTCACGAACCATCATCGGCGTCGATATCCTCTTCCTGTTGCTGCTCGCGTTCTCGTTCCAGTACATCGAGCCGGGGACGTCCTCGTACATTGTCGCCCAGCTCACACTCGTCCCCATCCTGCTCACGTTCGTCGCGGGCGTCATCGTCCTCTACACCGGCTGGGACCCGCTCGGGTAGCGGCGCGGGGCCGCGTCGCGGTGCCGTCTGCGATAAGCCGACACATTAATTATGTACCTTTGCAAATACCGTGTACGACTGTGTCATGGTATCACTAGGATGGCGCGCACGACGGCTCGGACAGTCCATATTCACGATATGGGCCGTCACCACCCTCTCGTTCGTCCTGGCGCGACTCATGCCGGGCAACCCGATGGGTGCGATGATCAGGCGACTAGAGCAACAGGGAGTGAACCCGGTTCGCGCACGCGAACTCGTCCAACTCCGATTGAGTATCGACCCGTCGAAGCCGATACCTATCGCGTACGTCGAGTACCTCGCGAACCTCCTGCAGGGCGACCTCGGGATTTCGACGTACTACCAGCAGCCGGTCGCTGACATCCTGGCGAACGCGCTCCCGTGGACGCTGTTCGTCCTGAGTTGGTCGGTGTTCCTCAGCTTCTTCATCGGCATCTCCGTCGGCGCGCTCATGGCGTACTGGGAGGGCGGGAAACTCGACGTCGGGCTGACCTCGTGGGCGATCCTCATGGGGTCGGTTCCCTTCTATGTCCTCGCCATCGTCCTCCTCATCTTCCTGTCCTACCGGTGGCACATCTTCCCGGTGGGCGGCCGTGAGCCGACGGGTATCGCGCCCGGGTTCAACCTGCCGTACATCGTCGGCATCGTCCAGCACGCGTTACTTCCCATCGCGTCGATGCTCGTCGCGTCCGGCATCGCGTCGCTCGGGATGCGCGGGAACTCGATTCGCGTCCTCGGGTCGGACTACCTCCGCGTCGCCCGCCTGCGCGGACTCTCGGACATCACTATCTCGACCCAGTACGTCGCGCGCAACGCCGTCCTCCCGATGTACACCTCGCTGCTCATCAGCATCGGCGAGATGTTCGGCGGGTCCGCGGTCCTCGAACAGGTCTTCCAGTACCGGGGCCTCGGCTACTACCTGCTGTCCGCGACGTACCAGCGCGACTACCCGCTGATGATGGGGGGATTCATCCTCATCACCATCGCGGTCGTCCTCGCGCTCCTGTTCGCCGACCTGACCTACTCGCTCATCGACCCGCGTGCGGGAGGTGACGGGCAGTGAGCCACACCGACTCCCCGACGCCCATCACGGGGGTTGACCCATGACTGACCAGAACACTACCGACGACGACCTCTACGACGACCCGACGGAGGCTGTTCCCGACGGCGGGAGCGTCTCCTCGCCGTTCGAAGTGGTTTCCCAGACCACGGAGACCCGACAGGACCGCCTCTGGAAACTGTACGACAGCTACGTCCGCGCGCCCGTCGCCATCGTTTGGACGGACTGGCGTGCGCGTATCGGCTTCACCATCGTCTTCATCTACCTCGCGATGGGCATCTTCGGCCCGATGGTCGTCACGCCCACCGCCGTCACCGACGGCCCGGCGCTCCTCCAGCCCTTCCAGAATCTGGAGTTCCCGCTCGGCACCGACGCGATGGGACGTGACCTGTTCTCCCAGACCGTCTACTCCACGCGCTCGGTGCTGAAGATGGTCGCCGCCGGCGCGCTCTTCACCGTCACCCTCGGCACGACCGTCGGCGCCATCGCGGGCTACACCGGTGGCAAGACCGACACCGTCCTCAGCTCCATCACGGACATATTCATCAACATCCCTGGCTTCCCGCTCGTGATGGTGCTCGCGCTCCTCCTCCCCATCGGCGGCAACCCGTACGTCGTCGGCATCCTGCTCTGTACGGCGTCGTGGGGCGGCCTCGCGCGCTCGATTCGCTCGCAGGTCCTCACGCTCCGCGAGGAGTCCTTCGTCGAGGCCTCGCAGGCGATGGGGCTCTCGACGAACCGCATCGTCTTCAAGGAAATCGTCCCACACTTGATGCCGTTCGTCGTCATCAACCTCACCAACGCCGCCCGCCGCGTCATCTTCGAGGCGGCGGCGCTCTACTACCTCGGCATCCTCCCGTTCAGCAACCTGAACTGGGGTGTCGTCCTGAACCTCGCGTACACGTCCGGCGCGTACTACCAGCCGGGCGCACTCCACTGGTTCCTCGTGCCGATGGGCGCCATCGTCTTCCTCTCCATCGGCCTCATCCTCCTTGGACAGTCCCTCGACCGCGTCTTCAACCCGCGCGTCCGTGCCCGCCACGAGAAGCGCACCGACGCGGACGACGACCTGAGCGGCGACCACGGTGGTGCCTGACCCATGACCGTCTCCGAATCCCACTACACCCGACCGTCGAGCGGTACCGACACGATACTCGAAGTCCGGAACGCCTCCGTCTCCTTCGACATGGAGCGCGGGGAGTCCCGCGTCCTCGACGACGTCTCCATCGACATCGAGCGCAACGAAGTCATCGGCGTCGTCGGCGAGTCGGGGAGCGGGAAGTCGATGTTCGCGTCCGCGCTCCTCGACGCCGTCCCCGACCCCGGTATCACTACCGGCGACATCACCTACTACCCCGAACAGGGCGACCCGGTGGACGTCCTCGACCTCTCCAAGCAGGGGCTCAAGGAGTTCCGCTGGGAGGACGTCTCGATGGTCTTCCAGGGCGCGATGAGTTCGTTCAACCCCGTGCGGAAGATCGAGACGCACTTCGTCGAGACGCTCGACTCGCACAACTACAACGTCGACGAGGGGATGGAGCGCACCCGCGAGATACTGCGCGACCTCTACTTGGACCCGGAGCGCGTCCTCGACGCCTACCCGCACGAGCTCTCGGGCGGGATGAAGCAGCGTGCGCTCATCGCGCTCTCGCTCGTGCTCGAACCGGAAGTGCTGGTGATGGACGAGCCGACGGCGGCGCTCGACCTCCTCATGCAGCGCTCCATCATCGCGCTCCTGCAGGACCTCAAGGAGCGCTACGACCTCACCATCGTCTTCATCACGCACGACCTGCCGCTCGTCGCGGACGTCGCGGACCGCGTCGGGGTCCTCTACGCCTTCGAGTTCGCCGAAATCGGGCCGACCGACGAAATCCTCGAACACGCTACCCATCCCTACACGCGCCTGCTGTTGAAGTCGACGCCGAACCTCGAGTCGCCCATTGAGGCGATGCGTCCCGTCGAGGGGAGTGCGCCCGACCCGGTGAACGTCCCGGCCGGCTGTTCGTTCCACCCGCGCTGCCCGCTCGCCGACGAGCAGTGTGAGGCCACCGACCCCGGCCCCTACGAGGTGGACGGCGACCACCACGTCCACTGTCACCACTGGGAGGACGCCGAGGAGACCATTCCGATGGTCGATTCGGACATCGACCAGTACGACGACGTCGCGCTCGCGACGACGGCCGACCAGAGCTCCGACGACCCCGTCGTCTCGCTCGATGACGTCGAAGTCCACTTCGAGAAGGAGACCGGTTTCTTCGACTTCTTCTCCGACCCGGACGTCGTGCGCGCCGTCGACGGCGTCAGCCTCGACGTCTACGAGAACGACGCCGTCGTCCTCGTCGGCGAGTCCGGCTGTGGGAAGACGACACTCGGGAAGACCGCTGTCGGCCTCCAGGAGCCGACCGGCGGCTCCGTCGAGTACCGCGGCGAGGACATCTGGGACGTCAACGCGGGCACGGGGAGCGGCGACGTCGACTGGGAGACCATCCGGCGCTCGCTCCAGATCGTCCACCAGGACCCCGGGAGTTCGCTGAACCCCCACCGCCGCGTGAAGGCGTCGCTGGAGGAGCCGCTGCGCCGCTGGAACGACGAGCTTGACGGCAACGACCGCACGCAGCGCATCCTCAGCCTCCTGAAGCACGTCGGGATGGAGCCGCCGGAGGACTACATCGAGCGCTACCCCCACCAGCTGTCGGGCGGCGAGCAGCAGCGCGTCGCGCTGATTCGCGCGATGCTGATGAACCCTGAGCTCATCCTCGCCGACGAGCCGGTGTCCGCGCTCGACGTCTCGCTGCGCGTCGAGATGATGGACCTGCTCATCCGCCTGCAGGACACCTTCGACACCTCCTACCTGTTTGTCAGCCACGACCTCTCGAACGCCCGCTACATCGCGCGCAAGACTGGCGGGCGTATCGCCGTCGTCTACCTCGGCGAAATCGTCGAAATCGGCCCGCCCGAGCAGATAATCAACGACCCCCAGCACCCCTACACGCAGGCGCTCCGGTGGGCGACGCCGGAGCTCGACGCCGACCGCGGGGCCGAGGAGCCGCCCATCCGGAAAATCGACATTCCGGACCCGACGGACCCGCCGAGCGGCTGTCGCTATCACACGCGCTGCCCGGAGGCCCGCGAGGTGTGCAAACAGCAGACGCCGGACGCCTACGCGGCCTCCGACGAGCAGTCCCATCGTGCGACCTGCTTCCGCACGCAGCCGGACCACGAGTACTGGACGAGTTCCCCAATCGACGAGGCGGACCTCGAGACGGTCGGCGCTCCTGACGCGGCCGCGAGCGACGACTGACACCCTCCTTTATTGTCCCGGCGCGCGCTGGCTTCACGTATGCCCGACAACCTCGTGTTCGTCTGCTCGACTGCCAGCGACGACGCCGGCGTCTACGGCGTCCGCGTCGATACCGACTCGGCGGCGCTCTCGCGTACCGACGCCCTCCCAGTCGAACGCCCGACCCATCTCGCGGTCCATCCGGACGGTGGGACGCTCTACGCGGCGAACCGCACGGACGGCGGGCGCGTCAGCGCGTTCGACATCGACGCGGACGCCGGAGCGGTCTCGCGGGTCGGCGACGTAGACAGCGGCGGCGCGGGGCCGTGCTACGTGAGCGTCGACCCGGCCGGGCGCTTCGTCTTCGCCGCGAACTACGACGGCGGCACGGTCGCGATGTGCCCGTTGGACGGGGACGGCCGGCCGACCGACCCGACGTCGGTCGTCGAGCACGACGGCTCCGGCGTCGTCGCGGGGCGACAGGACGCCCCCCATCCACACTCGGTCGTCCCGGGACCGGACGGCGAGTTCGTCTACGTTCCCGACCTCGGCACCGACCGCGTCGTCGCTTACCGCGTTGAGGACGAGCACGACGCGCTCGTCCCGGTGCCGAAGGCGGACGCCGTCCTCCCGGACGGGGCGGGCCCGCGCCACCTCGCGTTCGGGCCCGACGGCGACACCGCGTACGTCGTGAACGAGTTGAACGCGACGCTTACGTCGCTCGACGTCGACGCCCGCGGCCACCTCACTGTGCGCGACCACGCTTCGACACTCCCGGACGGGGTGGACGCATTGGCGAGTCAGTGCGCGGACGTCCACGTCCATCCGTCGGGAGCGTGGGTATACGCGTCGACCCGCGGTCACGACAGCATCGCCGTCTTCGACGCGCACGACCCCGCGGCTCTCGACCGGACGGCGACGGTTCCGACTGGCGGCGCGAAACCGCGCGACTTCGCCCTCGACCCGTTGGGCGACCTCCTGCTCGCGGCGAATCGGGACAGCGACACGCTCGTTCCCTTCAGAGTGGACGCGGACGACGGGACGCTCGAACGCGCCGGGTCAGCGTGCGCACTCCCGCGTCCGACCTGTGCCGCCTTCGTCGAAGAATAAGCGGGGTTACTGGCGCTTCCACCAGACGAACGTGTGGCCGACGAGGCCGATGACGATGAGGCCGGTGCCCCAGACGGCGAGTATCGCCGCCCATGCGCCGGTGTTGATGAGGTAGCCGAGTACGACCTCGATGACGCCGACGACCGCGAACAACAACAACACGGAGTTACGAACCGTCTGAATGGCGCCCGAGTCGAGTAAGCCGGCCGAGTCGCTGGATTGCTGCACGGAACTCATAGTGGTGTGATATGCAATCACAGTATTTATTGATTGTGATGGTTAGGACCGATCGTGCCGCCGAGTCCGGGGCCGCCGACCGTCGCCGCCGTCGACCGACTGGACGTCCGGCGACCGCCCGAGGGCGCGCGAATCACCCAAACGCCGATGGGTTTAAGCAGTATCACGGCCATGCACACGTATGCCATTGTCAGCCGACGGTGTCCGGAACCGGCTCCGTGGCGTCGCCGCCGGGCTCCTCACACCGTTCGACGACGACCTCGACATCGAGCACGCGAAAATCGAGGAGAACGCCCGTGACCTCCACAGTCAGGGTATCGAGACGTTCCTCACCGCCGCGAACATCAGCGAGTATCACTCGCTCTCCCAGCAGGAGCGCATCGACGTCACGGAGACGAGCGTGAACGCCCTGCCGTCGGACGCCTGCGTCCTCGCGGGCGTCGGCGGGAGCACCGACAACGCCATCGACCTCATCGAGGCCTACGACCGCGTCGGCGTCGACGCGATGATGATCATGCCGCCGGACTTCACCTATCTCCACGAACGCGGCCTCCTCGAGTACTACCGGAAGCTCGACGCCGCGACGGAGACGCCGCTCGTCCCGTACGTCCGCGGGTTCGACCCCTCGGTCGACTACCTCGCCGACCTCACCCGAATCGACGGCGTCGTCGGCATCAAGTACGCCCTGAAGGACGCTGTGAAGCTCGGGTCGGGGGTCGCCGCCGGCGCGGACGACGTCGTCTGGGTCGACGGCCTCGCCGAACCGTTCGCCGTCTCCTTCTGGGCGGAGGGCGTCGAGGGGTTCTCGGCGGGCGTCAGCAACTTCCGTCCCGAGGTCGGCCTCGCGCTCTTCGACGCGCTCTCCGAGGGGGACTGGGCGCGCGCCCGCGAGCTGCGGAACATCTGCCTCCCCTACCAGCGCTTCCGGGACGAGACAGGTGACGACAACCAGATCGAGGGCGCCATCAGCGTCTCGGCGGTGAAGAAGGGCCTCGAACTCGCCGGCCTGCACGGTGGGAACGTCCGCGAGCCGATCTGTCCGCTTTCGCCGTCGGACGAGCGCCGCGCCGAGGAACTCTACGCTCGGCTCGACGACGACATCGCGCGCGTCCTCGCCTGAACCGACCACCGACCCGACGTCCACTTCTTCACGAACAGCGCCCGCGAGCGGCGCCGCCGCTCGACTCCCGAAGTCGCGGCCACCGAATACGTTCTCACTGTGGGAACGATGGCCACCAGATTTTGATGGGACGAGCGCCCTCTCTCCCCGAAACTCCGCCGTCGCCGTGTTCGGCCCCGACTCGACTCACCACCTGTTCACCAGTGGAGAACAAGAGTGGCACGACCAGCCTTGTTCGTTACAGTAATACTGGTGTAAATCCTGCGTCCCTTACACCGCTCACGCGGTCATGCGGGCCCAATCGGCGCTTCGGCGACCGCTCGTCGTCCGTTGCGCTGTCGAGAACGACTCAGGGCGCGCCGAGGGACTTCCCGCCGTCGACCGGGAGCGTTACGCCGGTGACGAAGGAGGCATCCCCGGAGGCGAGGAAGGCGACGGCGGCCGCGACCTCGGACGGGTCGGCGGCCCGCCGGAGGACGCCGGCGTCGCTCCCGCCGCGCGTCGTCTTCTTCTCCCGGTAGGCCTCCGGGTCCGCGACGTCCTGTAGGTGGTAGTCCGTTATCACCCACCCGGGCGCGACGGCGTTCACGCGGACGCCCGCGTCGGCGTGGTCGCACGCCATGTCGCGGGTCAGCGAGAGCACGCCGCCCTTCGTCGCGTCGTACTGCGCCCAGTCCGTGCGCCCGAGCGTCGCGTTCACCGACGAGACGTTCACCACCGCGCCGCCGCCGGACGCCGCCAGGAGCGGGACGACGTGCTTGCTGCAGAAGGCGACCCCCTTCAGGTTCACGCCGAGAATCCGGTCCCAGTCCTCCTCGGTGGCCTCCGTCACCGGCCCGGGGTCGACGCGGACGCCCGCGTTGTTCACGAGGACGTCCACCGACTCGAACGCCTCGACGACGCGCTCGGCCATCGCTTCGACGGCCCCCTCGTCGCTCACGTCCGCGACGACGGCGAGCGCGCGGACACCGTGCTCGTCCTCGATGCTCGTCGCCGTCATCTCCGCTGCCTCGGCGTCCCAGTCCACGACAGCGACGTCCGCGCCCTCCGCGGCGAGTCTTCGCGCACACGCTGCGCCGATGCCCGAGCCGCCGCCCGTGACGACTGCGACGCTGTCTGTGAATCGCATACACATACTCGCGGCTTCGCGGGAGTACCACAAAACGGCTTCGCCGCGGTGCCTCAGGCGAAGCGCAACCGACCGAAATACTCCGGGGAGTGATAGACCGGTTCCGGCTCCTCGATGCGGCTCCACGTCGCCTTCTGCTCGTCCGGTAGCCCGCTCCGGTAGAAGTTCCCCGTCCACGTCGTCCCCGCCGACGGCGCGACGTCGAGACCGGTGAACGCCGCGAGGACGTCGAAGGGGAGTCGCGCCGCCAGCCACCACGACTCGTCGTCCGACCGTGGCTCCCGTGTCGGCCCCTCCTCGGACGTCTCGACGGCGATGTGCTCGGCGAGCGATTCGGGAATCAGGTCGCGGCCGAGCCCGCGTGCCGCGTAGTTCGGCGCCTGCCAGCCGAGTTTGAACTGCCCGCAGCAGTTCGCCTCGAAATTGAGGTAGTGCTCGCTCGCCTCCGGTGCGGGCCGCGCGAAGAACTCCACGGAACTGTCCTCGAACGTCGGGCCGTTCAACTCCGTCACCTCCGCGTGGATGTCGCGGTCGGTCACGTCGAAGAAGAGATAGAGCGCCTCCTCGTCGTAGAGCGCGCGCCCCGTCGTCAACGGCTTCGGTCCCGACTCGTACCACGCGAACTCGTCGAGGGCGAACGCCTCGGCTGCTGCCCATGGCGTCCCGTCGTGCTCGTCGGTCAGCGGCACGGATGCCTCCGCGCGTTCGATGATGTACTCCGTCATCGTTCCCAGTTCGCCCGGTCCGCGCATAAAACTCACCCCGCGTCCCGTAACCATACTTTTAACTCACGTCCTACGGTAGGGAGTGCCATGCGAGTACTCGTAACCGGCGCGTACGGCCGCTGTGGCACCGCGCTCATCGACCATCTGGACGACGACGAGCGCTACGAGCTCACCTACCTGAACCGCTCGGACCGCCCGCCCGAAGACCCCTACGGCGGCTTCGACACGCACGTCGCGGACGTCGCCGACTACGAGGCGATGGCGCCCGCCTTCGAGGGGCAGGACGCCGTCGTCCACCTCGCCGCCTACCCCGGCACCGGCGGGTCGTGGGACGAAATCCTCGAATCGAACATCATCGGCGCCTACAACGCCCTCGAGGCCGCGCGCGAACACGACGTCGGGACGTTCGTTTTCGCCTCCACGAACCACGTGATGGGGCTGTACGAGGCGGAGTTCGCGCCCGAACTCTACGAGCGGAAACACGACCTCCTCCTCGACCACACCGACCCGGTGCGCCCCGACTCCTTCTACGGCGCCTCCAAGAGCTTCGGCGAGGACCTCGGGCGGTACTACGTCGAGAACTACGACGCGCCGACGAACTTCTACGCCCTCCGCATCTGCACGCTCAACGGCCCGGACTACGACCACCCCTACGGCGACGCCGAGCACGCCGTCGACGCCGGCGACATCGAACGCGGGAGCGACGCCTACGAGGCGAAGGTCCGCCGGATGAAGGCGATGTGGCAGTCGCGTCGCGACTTCGCCCACCAGGTCGCCTGCTGTCTCGACGACGACACCGTCGAGCACGGCGTCTTCTACGGCGTTAGCGACAACGCCACCCGGTGGTTCGATATCGAGCACGCGCGGACGCAGATTGGCTACCGGCCCGTTGACGACGGCGCCGAGTGGGACGCGCCGCCAGAGTGAGGGGATAACGTATATCACGACCGGTCGCGTGGGACGAGTCGTGCAGCACGACTCGATACAGTTCCACAACGCCGGCGAACTGCGCGACGTCGACGACCACGGCGGCCGCCGCGTCCAGCGCGTCCCCGAGGCCGTCCGCACCGACCTGAACGACGGCGCCCAGACCCGGATGTGCCACCCGGCGGGCGTCGAACTCCGCTTCGTCCCCGACCCCGGCGAGACCGTCTCGGTCACGCTCTCGACGGACGTCCGTGAGAGCATCGTCCGGCCGTTCTGGGGGCCGTTCCAGAGCGATGAGGAGTACGTCGTCGGCGCCGAACCGACGACCATCGAGGTGGAGTTCCCCGAGAAACTCGGCCGCATCCGCGACGACCACCGCGCTGGTCTCGACTACGCCCCCGAGGTGTGCCGCCTCCGCCTCCCCGGCGAGCACCGCGGGGGCCACGTCTACTACCACGGCGCCGCGGGCGCGCGTCGCCCGCCGCGCGACGACGAACTCCCCGACCGGCGCTACCTGGCCTACGGCACCTCCATCACCGAGGGCGAGGCGCCGCTCGGCGAGCACCTCACCTACGTCTCGCAGGCCGCGACCCGCCTCCGCGCCGACCCCATCAACCTCGGGTCGTGTGGCACCGCCTTCTGCGACGCCGCCATCGCCGACCACATCGCCGCCCGCGACGACTGGGACGTCGCGACGCTCGCCGTCTCCGTCAACATGGTCGACCGGTTCTCCGTCGCGGAGTTCCGCGAGCGCGCCGACTACCTCGTGAACACCGTCGCCGCCGAGAACCCCGGGAAACCCGTCGTCCCCGTCACAATCTACCCGAACGCCCGCGACGTCTGTGCCGGCTCCGACGAAGACGGCCGCTGCGAGCAGTTCCGCGACGCCCTTCGCGACGTGGCCGCCGCGAGCGAGCACGACAACGTCCACCTCCGCGAGGGCCGCGAGATACTCGACCGCCTGCAGGGGCTCACCCTCGACCTCGTCCATCCCGGCGACGACGCGATGATACGGATGGGCGAGAACCTCGCCGCAGAACTCGACCCGCTCCTCGACTGACACGCATCGCGACTGCCACGCACTGCGACTGCCACGCGCAGTCCCGAGTCGCCGCGTGACCGACTTACTCGACGCGGTTCGCCTCGACGTAGTCCCAATTGATGTCGAGGCCGAGGCCCGGCCCGTCCGGCACCTCGATGACGCCGTCCTCGGGGTGTGGCGTGTTCGTCACTGCGGGGTCGTCCGCCACCTCGTAGTCGTACTTCGGGTGGAGGAGGCCGTACTCGTGGTAGCGGCCGGGAAACGCCATCGAGCAGAGCAGGTGGAGGTTCCCGACGTTGTCGCCGTGGCTCTCACACTCCATGCCGAACGACTCGTAGAGGCTCGCGACCTTCTTCGCGGGCGTGATGCCGCCGACGTCGGTCACGCCGACGCGGCCGATGTCCGCGACGCCGCGCTTCGCCCACTCCGCGCGCGTCTGCATCTTCCCCTCCGCCGTCTCCGGGCCGATAATCGGGACGTCCACCTCGTTCGTCAGCCACTCGTAGGCCGACAGCGAGTGCTCGTCCATCGGCTCCTCGAACCACCGGAAGTCGAGGTCCGCGAGCGCCTCCCCGATGCGTTTCGCCTCCGTCCGCGCGTAGTAGTGGTGCGAGTCCAGCATCAGGTCGACGTCCCGGCCGACTTCCGCGCGCACCTGCCGGCACATCTCGACGACGCGCTCCGGGTCGGCGTCGTATGGGGGCATCCAGCTGTGGAGTTTGATGGCCTCGAAGCCCCGCGAGACGAGGTCGGCGGCGAAGTCGGCGTACGCTTCCGGCGTGCCGAGGCCGTCCGGGTCGTCGTCCCCGACCATCGTGCTCGCGTAAACGGGCACCTCGTCGCGACTCGCGCCGAGGAGTTTGTAGACGGGGAGGCCCGCGACTTTCCCCGCGACGTCCCAGAGCGCCATGTCGAGTCGGCAGAGCGCCTTGTCGTGGAGCGTTCCCTTGTGGAGGCGCTGGCTTCGGTAGAGGCGGTTCCAGAGCTCCTCGCGGTAGAGCGGGTCCTCGCCGACGAGGTGGCGTTTCGCGACCTCGTTCGCGCGCTCGTCGCCCCCGAAGCAGTAGCCGTCGGGGCCGCCCTCGACGACGACGCGCGTCAGCGTCCCCGTCGACTCGCGCTCTGGACCGGGGTGTGCGTGGCCCTTCTCGTCCCGACTCCGGCGTTTCGTGCGGCTGTAACGGACGGTCTCGATGTCGGTAATCTGCATCGGACTACCACAGGAGGCGCGCGAGACGCGTAAATAACTTCGGGTGAGAGTCACACGCTCGAAAAAGACTAAGCACCGCGCGCACACAGCACATGTATGCGACTCGCAGACATCACAGTGCACACGCTGTCCTCGCCCATTGACCCGCCGCAAGTCAGGAAGTTCTACGGTGGCCGGCGCCGCCTCCTGAAACGCGACTTCGTGCTCGCCGTCGTCGAAACGGCGGACGGACTGGTGGGGTACGCGCCCGCCGCCGCGACGAGCTCCGCGATGCGCGAGTACTTCGAGGGCACCTCGCACGACGACCTCGCCGACCTCCTCGAGACGCGCGTCGCCGCCGCGCTCGACGGCGTCACCGTCGAGTCGCCCGCCGACCTCCGCGACGCCGTCGCCGGTCTCGACCTCCCCACGAAACTCGCCTCCGAGGCGCTCGGCGTCCTCGACGTCGCCTACCACGACATCCGCGGGAAGGAACTCGGCGCGCCGGTCTACGAGTTGCTCGCGGACGGCGATGTCGACCCGGAGCCGCTCGACCTCTATGCGAGCGCCGGCATGTACATGGAGCCCGAGGGGTACGCCGAGCAGGCCGCCGCCCTCCGCGAGCAGGGGTTCTCCGCGTACAAGTACCGGCCCGGCCTCGGCCCCGAGAAGGACGAGCGCACCGTCCGCCTCCTCCGCGAGGCCGTCGGCGACGAGATGGACTTCATGGTGGACGCACACACGTGGTGGAAACTCGGCGAGCGCTCCTACGACTTCGAGCAGGTCGTCGAACAGTTCGACGCCTTCGCGGACTCCGACCCCTACTGGATAGAGGAACCGGTCGAACCCGCGGACTACGACGCCTACGAGCGCCTCGATGCACGGACCGACCTCCCGCTCGCAGGCGGGGAGAGCGAGGCGTCCGTCGCCGGCCTCCGTCGCCTCCTCGAGACCGGCGTCGACTTCCTGCAGGGCGACGTGCGACACCACGCGGGCTTCACGGGCTGCTGGGAGTGCGTCGAACTGTGCGCCGAACGCGACGACGTGGTGTTCGTCCCGCACAACTTCGGGACGCACCTCGGCCTCGTCGCGAACGGCCACCTCGTCGCCGCCTCACCCGAGGACGTTCGCCTCGAGTATCCGGTCTTCGGAGACGGCGTCGAGGCGATGTATCCCTTCCCGCTCGCGGCGGACGTCCTCGAAACAGACCTCGACGTTGAGAACGGCAGCCTCACGCTCCCCGAGGGGCCGGGTCTCGGCGTCGAGGTGGACGAATCAGTCATCGAGGAGTACCCCTACGTCGAGGGGGCGTGGACGGAGTTCGAATACGACGAGGCGTGAACTGTGCCAAACGCTTACCTGCGTGCGGTGGTACGTGGTTGGCCGCTGTCGGTCGCGGGCCGTACGTCGAAGCGCGAATCGGACCCGAACGGACCCCGACTCGGGGGCCGCTCGCGTCCGGCGCTACCGGACAGTTAGTAGCTGTCGTAGACGGTCTTGGAGATGGTGTAGAAGTCGATGCCGGCGTCGCCCTGCTCGCGCCACGTCTCGCTGGAGGAGCGCTTGAACCCGCCGAAAGGAACGTGGAGTTCGAGGCCGGTCGTCTTCTCGTTCACCTTCACGACACCCGCCTCGGAGTCGTCGATGAACTGCTTGGCCTCGCTGTGGTCGTCGGTGACGATACTGGAGGAGAGGCCGTAGTCGACGTCGTTCGCGACCTCGACGCCCTCCTCGTAGCTGCCGACCTTGATGACGGCGACGACCGGACCGAAGACTTCCTCTTGAGCGATGCGGTAATCACGTTCCACATCGGTGAACACGGTGGGCTCGACGTAGTAGCCGTCACCGAGGTCGTCGGGCTGGCCACCGCCGGCGGCGAGCGTCGCGCCCTCCTCCTCGGCGATGTCGATGTATTCGAGGGTACCCTCGAGTTCGGACTCAGAGACCTGCGGGCCCATCTCGGCCTCGTTGCCGGGGCCGATTTCGATGGACTCGGCCTGATCGACGAGTGCGTCGACGAACTCGTCGTAGACGTCCTCGTGGACGATGGCGCGCGAACACGCCGTACAGGACTGGCCGGTCGTTCCGAAACCACCGGACGCGACGATCTCGGCGGCCTCCTCGGGGTCCGCGGAGGACGCGACGACCGTCGGGTTCTTGCCGCCCATCTCCATCTGGGCGCGCTTGCCGTTATCCGTCGCCTGGTCGTAGACCATCTCACCGACCTGACTGCTGCCGGTGAAGGAGACGGCATCGACCTCGTCGGCCTCGACGAACGTGTTGGCGACTTCGCTACCGGGGCCGGTGACGACGTTCAGGACGCCGTCCGGGAGGCCGGCCTCATCAAGCGCCTCGGCGAGCGAGACGGCGGGACCGGGCGCGACGCTCGCGGGCTTGAGGACGACCGCGTTCCCGGTGGCGAGCGCGGGCGCGAGCTTCCAGGCGGGAATCGCGATGGGGTAGTTCCACGGCGTGATGAGCGCCGCAACACCGACCGGCTCCTGTACCGTGTACAGGTCCTTGTTGGCCGCGCTCGGGGACTTGCGGTTGCCGCCGAGGTCGGACGCCTTCTGAGCGTAGTAGTAGAAGATGTCGATGGCGCGCTGGACCTCGCCGGCGGCCTCGGGACGGGCTTTGCCCTCCTCTGCGACGAGTTCGTCGGTGAGCTCGTCCTTCTTGTCGTCGAGGATTTTCGCTGCCTCGCGGAGGACGGTGCCGCGCTCGGGGCCGGGCGTCGCCGCCCACTCGTCGGCGGCCTCGGCGGCCGCCTCGACTGCTTCGGTCGCGTCCTCGCTACTGGACTGCTGGTAGCGCGCGACGACTTCACTCGGGTCGGCGGGATTGACGACGTCGAGCGTCTCGCCCGTCTCCGTCGTCGTCCACGCGCCGCCCACGTAATTCTTGTTCGCGTCTGGCATGCAAGCGCGTGGTTAGTCGTCCCGCCACACCCATCTTTGGATACCGGCGGGCTTTGCACCTCCCGGAGTCGCTCGGCCCGCTCAGGTTACCACGACGTGATTGTGACGTCGCGCAGGGGCCGTGCGAGCGGGACATCGATGCGGCCGCCGGAGTGTTCAGAGATGTAGAACGCGACGATGATTTCGAGCGAACGGAGCGCGTCCGTTCCGGGCGAGCGGTTCTCCGCCTCGCCGTTGAGGAGTTCGGCGACGTGTGCGGCAGCGTTCGGGAACGCGCGCCGGTAGTCCTCGTCCCACGTCCACGCGCCCTCGATGCCGGGCAGGGGCTCCTCGACGTGCTCGCCGTCGTCCAAGCGCCAGTAGCGCCACTCGCCGTCGTCGTTGTTCATGTAGAGTTTGCCCTCTGAGCCGACGAAGCTGAGCGTCATCGAGGAGTCCGCGCGCGGCACCGTGCAGTCGACGGTCGTGAACGTCCCGTCGTCCATGACGACGAACCCCCCACCGCCCGCGTCGTCCACGTCGATGTCGGCGTCGAGCGAGTCCACGGCCTCGTTCTCGCCGGTGATGTGTCCCGCCACTGACTCCGCGCGCGCGTCGAGCAGGTAGACGAGCGTGTCGAGGAGATGCGTCGAGTTCCGCAGGAGCTCCATCCGGTACTGCGCGCTCACCGAATGGACGTCGCCGAGCACCCCCTCCTCGTGGACGAGTTCGTGGAGCCGCTCGAGTTTCTCCGTGAAGCGAAAGGAGTGGTTCACGAGCAACTCGGCGTCCCCCTCCTCGCAGGCCTCGATCATCTCCTCGGCGTCGCTCACGCTGGACGCGATGGGTTTCTCGCACCAGACGACGTCCGGGTTTCCGATATCGACGGCGTCGGTCACGTGCTCGTGGTGGAGGTAGGAAGGCGTACAGACCGAGACGACGTCGAGGGATTCCTCAGCGAGCATCGCCTCGTGGTCGGTGTAGAGGGCGTCCTCGGGGAGGTCCCACGCGTCGCCGAACGTGGCGAGTTTCTCGGCGTCGACGTCGGAGACGGCGACGAGTTCGATGTCGTCGGTCGCCGCGTAGCCGCCGGCGTGACTCGCCTCGAACTTCTTCCGGCCGATGTCCTCCTCGTCGTGCATCCCGAGGATGCCGAGTCCGGCGATGCCGCCCGCGCCGATGATGCCCGCGCGGTACGTCATCTCGACGCCTCCGATTCCGGTGTCGTCGGACAGGTGGTCGGCACTCTGCGGGACTCCACACGCTGGTCGTCCATACCTGCCCTCTGTGGCGGACGGCTAATAAATTATTGTGTCGCGTTAGCGCGTGACGCCGTGCTCGAGGGTGCCGATGCCCTCGATCTCGATTTCGACGTGGTCGCCGTCTTCGAGTGGCGCGACGCCGGCGGGTGTCCCGGTGATGATGACGTCGCCCTCCTCGAGAGTCATGTACTGCGTGATTTCCTCGACGAGTTCGGGGATGGAGAAGATGAACTCCTCGGTGTTCGAGGACTGGCGGACCTCGCCGTTGACGCGGAGTTCGACGTCGGCGTTCTCGGGGACGTGCTCGGGGTCGGCGACGACGGGGCCGAGCGGACACGAGCCGTCGAAGGCCTTCCCGCGCACCCAGTTCTGCTCGACGTACTGGTCGTCGCGGTTCGAGACGTCGTTCGCAATCGTGTAGCCGGCGATGACGTCCTCGGCGTCCTCGGCGGCGACGTTCCGACACTGCTCGCCGATGACGACCCCGAACTCGACCTCGTGCTCGACGGTCTCCTTGCCCTCGGGGAGCGTGATGGTGTCGCCGTGGCCGGCGACCGTGTTCGGCGTCTTCAAGAAGAGCAGGGGACGCTCGGGAATCTCCATCCCCTCCTCCTCGGCGTGGCGCTCGTAGTTCAGCCCGACGCAGACGATTTTCGTGGGCTCGCTCGGCGGCAGTACCTCGACCTCCTCGGGGTCGTAGGTGCGGTCCGCGAACTCGATACCGTCGTCCGTCCACGTGCCCTGCCGGACGCTCCCGGCCGGGTCACGAAATCTGACGTGTCGCATCGTCCCCACCAACAGCGAGCGACTACTAAGCGGTGTCGGTCCTCACAATCCGCTCACGCCGTAACCCGGACCGACGAGCGCGCCGTCCTCGAACTGGAGCGGGCGGAAGTCGCCGACCGTAGTGTCGTCGCGCGCCGCGAGCTCGCGCGCTACCGGCTCCGAGACGACGAGGTCGTCCGGTTCGAGCGTGTTCCGGATGCGCGCGATGCGGAGGTCCGCGGGGTCGCGCACGCCCACCGTCGAGAACGTCGCCTGCAGGGCGTGCTCGTCCGACGGCAGTATCACGGGCAGGCGGCCGCGCTCCGGCTGCCCGCCGGTCAGCGAGTTCACGTAAGTCGACGTCCGGTCGATACCCACCTCGACGTCCACGTGCGCGAAGTCCGCGAGGCCGACGCCGTTCGCGTTCCCGTGCGTCTCCTCGGTCAGCCCGCGGACGTAGATGCGCGTCACGTCCGGCGTCTCGAACTCCGGTTCGCCCGACATCAACATCCGGCCGACGACGTTCGTGTCCATCCCCGTCCCGGAGACGTCCTTCCCGATTTCGTCCAGAATCAGGAGGTCGAGGTCCTCCACGGGGAGCATCGGCTGGAGTTCCTCCGCGCGTTCGAGCAACGCGGGTTCGCGTTCCAGTATCTCGCCGCCAGGCACGCCCTCGACGTGGGCGGCGCGCTCCTCGGCGTTCTCGATGACTGCGACGCCGCCGACGATGGGGGTCTCCTCGAACAGTATCGCGGCGCGCTCCGGGATGACCTCGTCGAACCCCGTCGCAAGTGCCGCGCGGTGGGCTTCGTCCGCGCCGCGCTGCTTCCCGACGCCGATGACCGCCATCTTCGAGAGCCCCGACTCGATGCGGCCGTGGAAGTCCGTGTGGAGTTTCACACGGTTCGCGAGCACCACAGCGTCCGCGTCGAGGGCGTCCGCGGCGGCGTACACCGGCCGTCCGTCCGCGTCTCGAGCGACTTCCTCGACGGCCATCGACGCACGAATCTCACAGCCGACCGAGTCCTCGGTGATGCCGACCGATTCGAGCGTCTCTACCTGTCCCTCGGCGGTGGCGCCGCCGTGACTCCCCATCGCCGGGAAGACGAACGGCGAGAGGTCGCGCGCCTCCAGCGCGTCCACGACAGCCGAGAGGACGGCGGGCATGTCGTGGATGCCGCGACTCCCACCCGTGATGGCGACCTCCGCGCCCGCGGCGAGATTGTCGAGTGCGGGGATGTCGGCGACGGCGTCGCGGGTCGCGGCCGCGACGTCATCGACGGTGGGCGGGTCGCGGTGGCGTTTCACCGGCGCGAACCGGGGGAGCGATGCCGAATCGAGGTCGTTGAGGGCGGCGAGCGCCGCCGGGTCGGGGGCGTCCATCTACCTGCGGGTGAGCTGTGAGACGTTGTGTTCGTTCGGGACGCGCGTCAGCTCAGGGTCGTCCAGTTTCCTGATGGCGAACTCCCCGAGGACGTTCACCTCACAGCCCTCCTCGAGGTGGCCGGCGACGGTGCGCTCGCCGTCGAACGCCGTCACGTGCAGGTGCGGGTCGCCGTCTGCGATGAGGCCCTGAACGTTCGTCACCTCCCACGACCCCTCCAGTTCGAGCGCGACGTTCCGGTCGGCCTGCTCCTCGGGGAGGTCCGTCCGGTCGACGTAGTGGATGTTGAGGTTGCTGAACGTGCCGAGCCCCGAGACGACGACCCCGGTGTCGACGTCGTGTTCCGCGACGGCATCGCGGATGCATTCGAGCGCCAAGTCGCCGCGGTCCAGCCGGAGCAGTACGTAGCCCTCTTCGGACGTGAACGTCTCCATGGTCGTGTGTCATGCTCTCCCGCGAAAACATATAGCTTACGTGCCGCGGGGCAGAACTTATGTGGTAGGGTGTGGTTCGCTCTCACGATGCAAGTCGTCTCACCAGCGGACGTCGAGAGCGTCGAGGCCGAGGACGGCGTCTACCCCGCCCAACTGTTCAGCGGCGAGGAGATGAACGTCCAGCACTTCCGCTTCGACCCGGGAGCGTCCGCGTCCGAGCACAGCCATCCGAACGAACAGGTCGGCTTCGTCCACACGGGGACCCTCACGATGCACGTCGAGGGCGAGACTTATGAGGTGGAGGCGGGCGACTGCCTCCTCATCCCCGGTGGCATCCCGCACGCCGCCGAGAACCGCGGCGACGAACCCGTCGAGGGCATCGACGTCTTCAGCCCGCCCCGCGAGGGCACGCCCTGGGACGAGTAGTCACCGATAGCGCGACTCCGACTGCCACGGGTCCGGGTTCGGACCCAGCGTCTCCTTCAGTTCGTCCGTGATAGTGGCCGCACGCTCCACGAACTCCTCCGGGAGCGACAGCGACGCCGCTTCCGCGTTCGCGCGCGCCTGCTCGGGGCTGGTCGCGCCGACGAGCACGCTCCCGACGCCCTCGCGCTGGAGCGGCCACGCAATCGCCGCCTCCACCATCCCGACGTCGAACTCCTCGCAGAGTGCCTCGAACTCCGCTATGGCCTCGAAGGTCTCCGTCTCGGCCCCTTCTTCGCCGTGGCGCGCGTGCTCGCGCTCGCCCGAGAAGTGTCGTGTCCGTGCCCGGCCCGGCGGTACGTCGTCCGGCGAGTCGAACTTCCCGGCGAGCAGGCCCTGCGCGAGCGCGCTGTAACAGACGACATCGACGTCGTTCGTCCGGCAGGCCTCCTTGACCTCGTACTCGATGGCGCGCCAGAGCAGGTTGTAGGGGAGCTGGTTCGCCTCCACGCGCACCTCGTCGAGGACGTCGTTCAGGTCGCGGACGCCGTGGTTCGAGACGGCAGGCACCCGAATCTTCCCTTCCTCTTGGAGTTCGCGGAGCGCGCGCGCCGTCTCCGTGACAGGCACGTCCGGGTTCGGGTAGTGGAGGTAGTAGACGTCGATGGTGTCGACGCCGAGCCTGTCGAGCGACGCCTCGCAGGCTGCCTTCAGGTCGTCGTAGGTGAGGTTGCTCTGGTGGGCTTTCGTCGCCACCACGACGTCGTCGCGGTTCAGCGTCTCGAGGGCGGCGCCGAGCACGGACTCCGAGTAGCCGTCGCCGTACGCCTCGGCGGTGTCGAGGAAGGTGATGCCGGCGTCGACGGCGGCCTGAATCGTCTCCACCGCGTCGTCCTCCTCGACTCGGTCCCAGTTCACGTCGCCGCTGACGTTCCAGAGGCCGAGCCCGACTCTGCTCACCGATACGTCCGTCTGTCCGAGTGTCGTGTACTCCATGGTCGTCTCCGCGGTCGTGTCGACCGTATGCAGTGCGGAACGCCCGCCCGCTTAAGACCATCGGTGGGACGGGATGACCTACGAGAACTTCGAGTTGATCTCGATGACGTTCGTGGAGCGCTCGAGCGTCTCCGCGATTTCGTTCTCGATGCGCTCGTCGGTCATCCGACTCACCGGCCCGGAGACGCTCACCGCGCCGAAGACGCCCGAGTCGCCGTCCATGAGCGGCATCCCGACGCAGCGCAGGCCGGTGATGTTCTCCTCGTTGTCGAGCGCGTAGCCGCGCTCGCGCACGCCCTCGAGGGCGTCGAGGAGTTCGTCCGGGTCGGTGCAGGTGTACTGGGTCTTCTCGGGCATCCCGTGGTCGTCGAGTATCTCGCGGACGCGCGACTCGTCCATCTGGGCGAGCATCGCCTTCCCGAGCGACGTCGAGTGCATGTATTCGCGCTTGCCCGCCGAGGACGCCGTCTGAATGCCGGCCTCGCCGGTGGCTTTGTAGACGTAGGTCACCCAGCCGTGTTCCTCCGTCGCGAACTGTGCGATTTCGCCCGTCGCCTCCGCGAGGTTCTGCAGCTCGCCCGCGATGACGTCGTAGTTCCCGACCATCCCCTTCACCTGGTTCGCCATGTCGAGGTAGCGCAGACTGAGGCGGTACTCGCCGTCCTCGTTCACGACGTACTCGCAATCGTCGAGCGTCGTGAGGTGTCGGTGGACGGCGCCCTTCGCGAGGCCGACCTCGTCGGCGATTTCGGTGACGCCCGCGCGCTCGCGGGTCTGGAGGACGTCGAGAATCTCGCAGGCGGTGCGGACCGCGTCGACCGTTCGGCGGCTTTGGTTCGGCATACCGTACGGACTATACCGAACTATCATAAATGTTGTTCTCGCTATGCAAACGATCACTCGGTCAGCGCGGCGGACGGTTCCCCTAGTGGTCGCCGCTCACACACCCGAAACCCCCTCTCACGCGGTTCTCGGCCGGGAAACGACGACGCACTCGACGGCCGCCGCTCGCCGCCGTGTCGCTCGCCCCCTCTTGCCGCCGCGCGGACGGTACCGCGTCCGCACGTCCCGTTTTACGAGTGTATCTCTGTAACCCGGCGTCGTTCCCGGCGAGCGAACGCGGCGACCCTACTCGCCAGTCTCCGATGCCGACTGGCCGTCCGCCTCGACGTCGAGATGCTCTGCGAGACGCGCGTGGCCCTCCGCGCGCCGCCGCTCGCGTTCCTCCGCCGTCAGGTACTGCGCGAAGCGCTCGTCGATGTACTCCTCCCGAACCTGCTCGAAGGTCGCCTCGTCGACGTCGTCGGGCGCCATCTCGGCGACGTACTCGCGCCAGTGCTCGCGGTCCGCCCACTCGCCGGTGAGGTTCTCCTCGCGGCGCACCCAGTCGTAGTAGGCCGCGACCGCCTCCCAGTAGCCGGCCTCGCGCCGGACGTCCTCTACGATTGCGCAGCCGACCTCCGCGCCGTGGCCTGCGGCGACCAGCGCTTGGTCGCGCACGCCCGCGAGCGGCCCCGCGACGTAGAACCCGTCCAGCGGCGTGCTGCCGTCGCGCTCCGCGTAGTCGGCGTCGAACTGCTCGGTCTCCTCGCCGTCGTACTCCACGACCTCGACGGCCTCGTCGTCCAAATCGAGGAAGACGTCGCCGCCGTACTTCGCCGCGGCGACGACGCGCGCCGCGTGGACGGTCCGGCCGTCCACCGTCGTGACGCGGAAGCCGTTCTCGGCTCGCTCGACGGTCTCGACGGTGTCGGCGACGACGTCGCCGCCGGACTGCTCGACGTGGTCGTGCGCGAGCGCGAGGAACGTCTCGATGTCGACGCCCGCGGGGAACCCGAGGTAGTTCTCCAGGTAGCCACAGCGCCGAATCGAGGACGGCCCCCGGTCGAAGACGACGGTGTCGAGCCCGTAGCGCGCGGTGAACACCGCTGCCGCGCACCCGGCCGGCCCGCCGCCGACTACGACGACGTCCCGCGTCGCCGCGTCCTCCGTCCCGACTGCCTCGCGTATCCGTGCCGTCTCGCTCATAGAGTTTAGGCCGTCCGAAAACGGTATAGTGGTTTCGGGTCGGGGTCGCCGGAGGCACAACCGCTAACACGCCACAGCCCATGGCGGGCGTATGCTCGACACAGACCGGGTCGCCGTGCACACCCTCGCCGCGCTCGCGGCCGTCGCCGGGTCGTTCGCCGTCGGCGGCACCACGCTCGCGTTCGTCGTCACGCCCGCCTACGACGTCGTCGCACGCTACACGCCCGGTCTCCTCGTCGGTGTCGTCGTCACGCAGGCGCCTGGCCTCACCGACGCCGTCGCCTACGCCGTCGCGCTCGTCCTCACTGTCGCCGCGCTCACGCTCCTCGTCGCGCTCACCGTCGAACTCGCCGTCCGGCTCGTCGACTCCACTGTCGCCGTCTTCGGCACCGCCGTCGCCGTCACCGCCGTCGCTGCCGTCGCCACCGGCTACCCCTTCCGCGCGCTCGCCGCCGGCCTCCCCGCCGGCGCTGTCGTCCTCTACTTCCTCGCCGACCCGCGCCCGGCCCGCGTCGCGCTCTCGCCCGCCCGCCGCCGCGTCCTCCGCGCCGCCGGTGGCGTCGCCGCCTTCGGCGCCCTCGCCGGCTACGTCGGCCGCGACGTCGCCGTCCGCGAACCCGTCCCCGCCGACGGCCGCTACCGGAGCGAGCGCGTCGCCGCCCTCGAAGCCGACGCCGAACGGAACGCCCTCGACGTCGAGGGGCTCCCCGGCCTGCTCTCCGCGAACGCCGAGTTCTACACCGTCGACATCAACAGCGCCGACCCCTACGTCGAGTCCGCCGACTGGTCGCTGCGCTTCGAGGGTGCCGTTGAGAACACCGCGCCCGTCGACTTCGACGCCCTCGTCACTCACGACGCCCGTACTGACGCCGTCGACACGCTGCGCTGCGTCTCCGACCCCGTCGACGGCACACTCACCGATACCGCGGTCTGGACCGGTGTCCCCGTCGCTGCCCTCCTCGAGGGCCGCACGATATCGAGCGACTGCGGGTGCGTCATGGTTCACGCCGCCGACGACTATCACGTCGAGTTCCCGCTCGAGGCCCTCCGCGAGGGCTTCCTCGCCATCGGGATGAACGGCGACCCCCTCCCGCGCTCGCACGGCCACCCCGTCCGCCTGCTCGTCCCCGGCCACTGGGGCGAAGTGAACGTCAAGTGGGTCACGTCCTTCGAGTTCCTCGAACGCGAGGCCGAGGGCTACTGGGAACAACGCGGCTGGCACGGTACCGGCCCCGTCAACGCCGTCACCAAGATTTGGGCGACCAGACAGGACGCCGAGCGGGTCACGCTCGCCGGCGTCGCCTACGCCGGCACGCGCGGCGTCGCCCGCGTCGAAGTCAGCGTCGACGGCGGCGACACGTGGCGGGACGCCCGCCTCTCCGAGCCGCTCGAGGGCACGCTCGACGGCGACGTCTGGCGCCAGTGGGCCTACACGTGGGATTCCCCGCCGAGCGGCGACCACGAAATTCGCGCGCGCGCCGTCACCGAGGACGGTACCGTCCAACCACAGACCGAAACCGGCCCCTTCCCCTCCGGGTCGTCCGGGTGGGCGGAGACTACCTTGACGGTCTGAGAAACGAGCGGAGAAGGACGACTCGCCGCGGCCGCGGCGGCCTCAGATTTCGGTGACGCGCCGGTAGTCGTCGTCGAGTGCCTGCGCGTCCTCCGGCAGGAGCGCGACGGCGATGTAGGGCGCGTACTCGTGGAAGTAGTCGACGAGCGCCGCGATGCGGTTGGAGTCGATGGCCTCCAACGAGTCCAGCAGCATGAACGGACACTCCTCGTACACCTCGTGGACGAGATAGCCCGCGAGGCCGAAGACGAGGCCGATGACCTCGCGCTCGGACTCCGAGAGGTGGTCGACCGTGTCCTCGTAGGCCGTCCCGTCAGCGCCCGTGCGGACGACGTGCAGGCGGAACACCGTCTTCTCGACCTTTCGGCGGCCCTCCCGGACCTGCTCGGTCGCGCGCTCGATCCAGACCCGCGAGACGTTTCCGTAGTCGAGGACGTCGAGCACCGTCTCCATGTGCTCGTTGAACGACTCGACCGCCTCCGCCTCGAGGCGGTCGATGCGCGTGCGCAGGTCCTCCAACTCGGCGGTGAGCTCCTCGCGCTCCGCCTCGAGGTCCTCGCGGCGGTCCGCCTCCGCCTGCATCTCCGCAATCTCCTCCTCGACGCGCTCGAGGTCGTCCTGTAGGTCGTTCAGCTCGAACTGGAGCTCGTTCGCCTCCCGGTGGAGGTCGAGGACGGCGCTGTGCCGGCCCTCCTCGAGTTCCTCGACCGTCTCCTCGAGCTCCTCGACGGCTTCCTCGGCTTCCTCGCGCTCCGCGGCGAGTCGTTCAGTCGCCGCCTCGCGCTCCTCGATTTCCTCGCCGAGCTCTTCGAGGCGCTCCTCGAGGCTCTCGCGGCGTTCGACGCGCGTCTCCAGTTCGTTGCGCTCGGCCTGCACCTCCTCGAGTTCGCTCGTCACGTCGGAGCGCTCCTGACGCTTCTCGCGCGCGAGCGAGCGGAGTTTGTCGAGGGTGTCCTCGACGTCCTCCATCGACACCTCGGAGCCACACGTCCAACAGCGGCCCCCGGAGTGCTCCGAATCGGGGAGGAGCGCGTCCGTGACGGCGCTCGACTCCGCTCCCTCCTCGTCCGCGAGGAGCTGGAGGACTTCCGTGTGCTCGCCGTCCAGCATCTCCTCGTTGAACTGGATGAGACTCTGGAGCTGCGTGATGGTGGAGTCGAGACTGCGCTTCCGGTCGCGCAGCGAGGAGACGCGCTCGTCGAGGAACTCCGCCTCGTCCTCGGGCACTGCTTCCATCTCCTCGAGCGTCTGTTCGACGTCCTCGCGCTCCTCGCGGACGGACGCGAGACTGGAGCGTTCGTTCTCGAGACGGGAGGCGACTCGTTCGAGTTCGGCGCGCCGGTCGTTCAGTCGGTCGAGGGCGTCCTCGAGCTCGCTCTTCTCTTCCTTGGACTCTTCAACGCCCGCGTCCGCCTCGTCGATTTCGTCCTGTTTGGCTTCGAGTGCCTCACGCTTCTCCGCGATTTCGTCCTCGAGTTCGACGCGTCGCTCCTCCAGTTCGGGGATGCGCCGGTTCGCGGCTTCCGCGCTCTCGATTTCGTCGTCGAGGCGCTCGCGCTCCGCGACGAGTTCGTCGATGCGGTCGTTGATGGCTTCGGTGTCGACCGGCCGCATGACGAGGTCGCGGAGGTCGCCCTTCGTGGCAATGGCGCGGCGCGCCTCGTTGTCCTCGAGGAGGAAGGCGAAGAGGTCGGCGAGCTCCGGGTCCTTGAGGACGGGGTCGCCCGAGAAGTCGACGCCCCCGCCGCTGCGTCGCGTGAGCACGCGTGTGAACGTCTCGTCGCCGAGTTCGAGTTCGACGCGCCCCTCCTCGGCGTCGCCCTTCAGCGACGCGCGCTCGCTCCCCGAGACGGCCATCAGCGACTGCAGGAAGGAGGTCCGGTTGGTCGCGTTCCGCCCGACGAGGACGTTCACGCCCGGTGTGAGGTCGACCGTCGTCTCCTCGATGCCACCGATATTGGAAACGTACACGCTCGCGTCCGTCCCCGCTGCTCGACTCGTTTGCATATGTGCCCCCTGAAGCAGCGCGCCGACTTATAGATACTGCACTGACTGTGCGTTCAACGATGGAGACGTCGTCGCCCGTCCGTTCACTCGGCGTCCGCGACGCGGCACTCGCAGCCGCCGGCGTCGAGGAGTTCGCCGAACTCGTGGCGCCGGCCACACTCGTCGCAGGTGACGTGCGTCGTCACGATGACGTCGAACCCGTCGAGCGACACCTCCTCGCCGGCGAGGCGGTCGAGGTTGTTCGCGGCGATTTTCTCCGTGCGCGCCTCCAGCGATCCGACCGTGCTCTGCGTCGAGGCGACGCGGTCGGCGGGCTCGGGGTCCTTCTCCGCGCCGAGACACTCCCGGAGGTGCGTGTGGATGGACTGGTGGGAAACGAAGTCCTTCTGGACGGCCTCGACGTCGACGCCGTCGCGCTCGAGGCGCCCTGCCGCCTGCGTCCGCATCCCGGCGCTCACGTCGTCGTCGGTGAGGAGCCGATAGGTGTTCTCCAGTTCGCCGTCGAGCACCTCGACGTTCGCCGAGCGGAGCTCCGCCCCGAGAACGCGGCGGTTGAAGTAGTGTTGGAGGTCCCGGAGACTGTAGGACTCGCCCTCCTCGCCGCGCCACAGCGACGCCAGCTCCTCACCGACGGCGCCGAGCCCGTACTCAGATGCGACACGACCGACCTTACAGTCACAGGGCGCTCCGTCTGCACTCATGTTACTTCGTGTAAGCCGAGTCGCTATATAAATGTTCTGTCGTCCGGGTTTACACCCTTATCCGTGTAAGTACCGGGGTATCGGGATTCCCACGAAAACGGCGCTTTGAGGCGGTATTGAGGGTGTTCTCCGAACCCGGGAAAGCCCCGCTCGCTAGCGGTCGTAGCCCCACTCGCGCAGGACGTCCGCCGCCTCGTCGAGGTGGCGCATCCCCGCGAGGTAGATGGCCTCCCGCGCGTCGAGGCGATAGACGTCCTCGCCGAGCAACTTCTCGAGGTCGCGCTCGGCGTCGCGTGCCTGCGAGTCCGTCTCGTCGCGCACGAACAGCTGATGGACGTCCGGCCGCTCGTCCTTCACCTTGTCGCGCCGGTAGATGTACGGGAGTTCGAGCGGCGCGCCGGACGCGCTCTCGTCCTCCGTCGATACGTCCGCCGACGCGTCCTCGCTCGACGCCCGCTCCGACGACGCGGCGGCCGAGTCCGCTTCGGCGGTTGCGTCCGCGGTGGCCGGATCGTCCGTCGGTACGGACTCCTCGACGGCCTCGGGTTCGGCCGCCTCCTCGTCCTCGTTGTCGTCCGCGAACGGGTCGCTCGCGCCGGACTTCATAGTCGAACCTCCTCGGAGACGTCGGACTCGTCGAGTTCGACGCCGAACTGCGCGGCGACGTAGCGCGCGAGCTCGTCGAACTGACGGAGCGTCTCCAGTTCGCGCTCGCGCACGCGGTCACGGTTCGTCGCGAACTCGTAGGGCGTCGTCTGGGCGTCCCATGCGCCCTCTAGCATCGCGCGACGCTCGCGGATTTCGACGGGCGCGACCGGGAAGTCCTCCTCCTCGAGCGCCGCCTCGTACTCCGACTGGGTCTTCGTGTTCGAGACGCGGTTCGGGACGACGCCGAGCACGCCGACCTCCACGTCGTCGAGTTCCGCCTCGATGCCCTCGACGGTGTCGCGCATCCCCTCGACGGACTCCTTGCCCTTCGCGGAGAGCTCCAGAGGGATGAGGAGGTTCGACGCCGCGTAGACGGCGTTGTAGACGTGCTGGCCGCCGGTTGCGGGCGGGTCGATGATGATGACGTCGTACTTCGTGGGGATGTCGTTCTCGGCGAGGACGCGCCGGAGTTGCTCCTCTGGGACGAACTCCTCGCCCATGTCCTCCTCCATGCGCTGGGCGCGCAGGAGGTTGCGCTCGAGGGACTCGAGCATGTTGTGCGAGGGGACGAGGTCGATGCCGTCGTGGACGGTCTCGATGAGGTCGTCGAAGTCCCCCTTCGGCCGGCCGATCATGTGGCGGACGAGGTTGTCCGCCTCGGGGTTCGAGCGCTCGTCGGTCGCGCCGAAGTGGTGGGTCGCCCCGCCGTCCTGCGGGTCAAGGTCGACGACGAGCACGCGCTGGCCGTGTCGGGCGTGCGCGGCCGCGAGCGTGACCGTGAAGGTGGTCTTCCCCACCCCGCCGGCCTCGCTCCAGATCGTGTATGCGGTCGTCGGCATACCCACTCCATGCGTGGCACCCACCAAGTAGTTTTCGCCAACCCATTCAGTCGTGTTCGACAGTACTACTGCACAGTCTGCCCAAGCAGTATTACTAGAGTGCCGAATCGCCTATCACGGATGCGTGTGTGGCCTGCCGTATGGACCGCTACACCGTCGCGGGGAGCGCCCTGCTGGCTGTCGGCTTCCTCGGCTACGCCGCCGGCGTCCTCGTCGACTACCCCGGTCGGGCGTTCTCCGTGACGGCCGTCATGCTCGGCATCAGCCTCGTCGCGATCCCGCAACCCGCAACGGGGGAGTCCGAATGACCCTACACGCGATGGCCTACACGGCCACGGGCGTTGAGCGCTTCGACGACCTCGGGTCGGCCGCCGACGCCGAGGGCGAGACGTGGATTCACGCCGACGCCGTCGAGTCCGCCGAGATGGGCCGCCTCCGCGAGCGCTTCGACATCCACCAACTCGCCGTCGAGGACGTCATCCATACCGAAACGCGGCCCAAGGTCGAGGAGTTCGACACGCACACCTTCGTCCTGCTGAAGACGGCGCGTCTCGGGCAGAGCGAGGCCGTCGAGTTCGAGAAGGAAATCCGGACGAGCCCGGTCGGGCTCTTCATCGGCGAGGACTGGCTGGTCACCATGTCCACGAGCGACATCGACATCGTCGACCCCAGCACCTCGCGGTGGGCGAAGAACAGCGACCGAGTCGCCGACCGAGGCAGCGACTTCCTCGCCTACCGCATCATGGACGCCATCGTCGACGACTACTTCGCCGTGCTCGACGAGATTGAGGACGACATCGAGTCCGTCGAGGAGCGCGTCGTCGACGACCCGAGCCCCCGCATCCTCGAGGAACTGAACGACGTCCGGCGGGACCTGCTCGCGTTCCGCAAGACCGCGTGGCCCGCCCGCGAAGCCCTCTCCTACCTCTCCCGGGGCGACATCCCCCAGGTTGCCGACGAGAACGAGAAGTACTTCCGGGACGTCTACGACCACCTCGTGCAGGTCGTCGACCTCATCGAGACCTATCGCGACCTCTCCAGCGGCTCGCGCGACATCTACCTCAACTCCGTCTCCCAGTCCACCAACGAGGTGATGAAGACGCTCACCGTCGTCGCGACCATCTTCATCCCGCTTACCTTCGTCGTCGGCATCTACGGGATGAACTTCGCCGACACGCCGCTCGCCATGCCCGAACTCTACTGGGAGTACGGCTACCCCGCGGTGATGATCGGCATGGGCCTTGTCACCGTCCTGATGCTCCTCTACTTCCGCCGGCAAGACTGGATCTAGAGCCGCGCCGTTCCCGCTCTCCCCGCGACGCCGAAGACTGCCGTTCCGAGCCACGAGCCGCCCGGAGACGTGGGTCTGTGTTCATGGCCGTTTCCGAACCACCTGCCCGATTCTGTATAGCGACATGCGATTTATACTGTCCTCCCCGCCGTCTTACTCGCGACGCAAGCGCTCGTCGTGCTCGTTGAGCGCGTAGAAGTCGTCGACGGCGTCTCTGAGGCTGCCGGAGACGGAGCCGGCGAACATTGCGGCCTCGACGATTTTCCCGCGGTCCTGGACGTGACGGACCGCCCGGTCGTAGTCGGCGTCGCCGGTGACGAGGACGGCGACGTCGTAGGAGTCCTCGTAGCCCTGCGCGAGGAGTTCAGTGGCGAGCGCGACGTCGACGCCCTTCTCGATCGGCGTTGGCCCAGACTCCTGCAACTCTCGCGAAACCACGCGGAAGCCGAGCTCGCGCCGGAGGAACGCGTAGAAATCGGTCTTGTCGTCCTCGGGCGCGTGCGAGTCGAACAGGTAGGGCCGGATTAGGTCGTACCCCTCGGCGAGGAGATCGACGAGTTCGACGTAGTCGACGGCGTTCGACTTCCCGTAGTGGTGCTGAGCGGTCTGTTCGAGGTTCTGTGCGTCGACGAACAGCATCGCGCGCTTTACGGGCATACTCGCCTGCTCGCCCGCCGCCGAAAAGAGTGCTGTCGCCGCTCAGGTGCCGTCGGCGGCCTCGACGTACCCCTCGAGGCCGGCTTCGACCGTCTCGCGGTAGCGCTCGACGTCGATGTCGACGGCGACGTGCGTGTTCGGCTCCTCGCCGTAGATGTCGTGCTGGTCGCAGATGACCGAGCCGTGCGAGGGGCCGCCCGTCGTGTCGATTTCACAGTAGTACTCCTCGAAGTCGAGAACCTCGGGGTCGATGAGGTCCGCGACGACGGCGGCGTCGTGGATGGCCGGACCTTCCTCGCCGACGTCCAGCGTCTCCGCGGGGTAGCGCAGCCAGTCCGTGATGACGTCGAACGCGCCGCCGCGCTCCTCGTACGTCTCGATGTCCTCGAAGGAAATCGAGGCGTGGTCGGTGACGTCGAGGCCGACCATCTTCGCGTGCGCGTCCTGCACGACGCGGCTCGCCGCCGCGGGATCGTTGTGGAAGTTCGCCTCCGCGACCGGCGTGACGTTCCCGCCGGAGAGCGCCGCCCCGCCCATCACGTAGAGGTCGCCAACGATGTCCGGGAGGTCGGGCTCCTTCGCGAGCGCGAGCGCGAGGTTCGGGAGCGGGCCGACGGCGGCGATGGTGAGGTCCTCGCCGTGCTCGTAGGCCTGCTCGACGATGAAGTCCGCCGCGTGCTGGTCGAGTGTGTCGCCCTCTGGATAGGGGAGGTCGCCGCGAATCCCGCCCTCGCCGTGGACCCACTCCGCCGTCGCGAGCTCGTCCACGAGCGGCCGTTCACAGCCCTGTGCGACCGGAATATCGCCGTAGCCGCCGAGTTCGAGGATGGCCTGGGCGTTCCGCGTCGTGTTCTCGATGGTGGTGTTGCCACAGACGGTCGAGAGGCCGACGACGTCGATGTCGTCGTGCCCGAGGGCGACGGCGAGCATCACGGCGTCGTCGCACCCGGGGTCGGTGTCGAAGAGGACTTTGCGGGACATGTCTGATACGCGGGCCGAGACGCACTTAAGCGCTCGCCGTCACTCCCGCCGGCAGACGTGACGCGAAGGGTTATTCTCGCCGCGCGCCAACCCTCGTGTATGCGACTCTACTTCGCCGCACCCCTCTTCAACCCGATGGAGCGCGAGTTCAACGCCGACCTCACCGCCCGCCTCGAGGACGCCGGCCACGACGTCTTCCTCCCGCAGCGCGACGGCATCGAGACCCTCGAGGACCCCGAGTTCGACTCCGAGGAAGCGCGCATGGAGAAAATCTTCGAGCTCGACCGCGAGGGCGTCGTCGAGTCGGACGCCGTCATCGGCGTGCTCGACGGGCGCGTCCCCGACGAGGGCGTGATGATCGAACTCGGCATCGCCCACGAGAACGACATCCCGGTCTTCGGGCTGAAGACCGACGACCGCGTCTTCATGCCGGGCGAGCACCTCAACGCAATGATTCACGGCGTCCTCACGACCCTCGACGAGTCCGTCGAGGACCTCCTCGACACCGTCGAGGCGCACGCCGAGTAGGGATTCGCCACCGCTAAGGCGACTCTCGTGTGACCATCCCCCATGGTCGAACTCGACGTACCCGACGCCGACGCGCTCGCGGCCATCAACGACGTCGACGTCGCGGACTTCCCCCGGTTCGCGTTCGCGGAACGCCACCGCGACCCACCCACCGTTGAGGACGTAGCAGCGGCGACCCGCGACGCCATCGACGACATCCCCGCGTTCGACGACCTCGACTCGGGTGCCGAAGTCGCGGTCACGATGGGCAGCCGCGGCATCCACGATATGCCCGAACTCGTCGTCACCGCCGTCGAGGAACTCCAGTCGCGCGGCTTCGAGCCGTTCGTCTTCCCGGCGATGGGGAGTCACGGCGGCGCCACCGCGGAGGGTCAGACCGAAGTCCTCGAGGAGTACGGCGTCACCGAGGAGCGCCTCGGCTGCGAGATTCGCGCGTCGATGGCCGTCGAGTCCGTCGCCGAGGACGAGGAGGGCCGGCCGGTCCCGGCCTCGACGGTCGCCTCGGAGGCCGACGCCGTCCTGCTCGCGAACCGCGTGAAACTCCACACGGACTTCCGCGGGAGCGTCGAGTCCGGACTCGCGAAGATGGCCGTCGTCGGCCTCGGCAAACAGCGCGGCGCCGAAGTCATGCACAACGCCGCCATTTCCCGGGACCTCGAAACCGTCATTCGCGAGCGCGCCGCCCTCCTCTTCGAGCACACGCCGGTCGTCGGCGGCATCGCACTCGTCGACAACGCCCACGAGCGCGCCGCGCACATCGAGGGCGTGCCCGCCGACGAGATACTGGCGCGCGAACCCGAACTCCTCGACTACTCCGAGGACCTGTTCCCCCATCTCCCCATCGAGGACCTCGACCTGCTCGTCGTCGACGAACTCGGGAAGAACGTCTCCGGGTCGGGCATGGACACGAACGTCATCGGGCGCTATCGCTACCTCGGCGAGGAAGACCCCGAGACACCTGATATCGGGCGCATCTACGCCCGTGGCGTCACACCTGCCTCGCACGGCAACGCCATCGGAATGGGTCTCGCTGACTTCGTTCACGAGGACCTCGTGCGCGACGTCGACCTCACGGACACTTACACGAACGCGGCGACGAGCGGCGAGCCCTCACGGGTGTTCGTCCCGATGGTGATGCCCTCTGACCGCGCGACGCTCCAGGTCGCCTACTCGATGCTTGGCGTGAAGGATCCGAGCGACCTCCGCATCGCCTACATCCAGAACACCCTCGAACCCGACGCGCTCTACGTCTCCGAGTCTGTCGCGGACGACCTCGCCGCGCGCGACGACACCGAGGTCGGCGAGCGTCGCCCCCTCGACTTCGACGCCGACGGTGACTTCGCGTTCGGCTTTGAGGACTGACCCGGACTCCGAAACCGCCCGACGGGGTACACGTGACCGTCCGTCAAGACAAGGATTAACACGTAGGTGGGTGAAGCCCATTCCATGTCGAGCAGCACACTATCGACCTTCGAATCGTCCCTCGCAGCCCTCGACGTGGGGTGGACGCGGACGACGCCCGACGCGTTCGCGGACGACCTCGCGGCCGTCGTCGACGAACCCGCGGTCGGCGTCCCGCTCGGAATTGAGGGCGTCTCCCTCGAGGACACCGTCGTCGAGACGCCGCCGACGCCGCGCCGCCTCACGGAGGCTGAGACGGGCGTCACGGCCGTCGGGAAGGCCGTCGCCGAGTACGGTACGCTCGTCGTCGACAGCGACCCCGAGGGGACCGAGCCGGTGAGTCTCTACCCGCCGAAACACGTCGCCGTCGTCCGCGAGTCCGACGTCCTCCCCGACGTCGAGTCGGTCACCGACCACCTCGGGGAGCGCTTCGCCGACGGTGGCTCCTCGGTCTTCGCGACGGGTGTTAGTGCCACCGGCGACATGGGTGCCATCGTCGAGGGTGTCCACGGCCCGCAATACGTCCACGTCCTGATTCTGGAGGAGCTATGAGTGCCGAACGCCGTCGCAAGGCCGAGAAGATTCGACACCTCCTCGAAACCGAGGGCGACGCCGTCCACGAGAACATCACCCACATGAACGCGGAGCGCTACGACGCCATCGAGCGCTTCGACGACTTCGAGACGCTCCGCGAGGAGGCCCGCGCCATCAAGGAGGACGCCATCGCGGACCTCCCCGCCCTCATCGAGGAACTCCGCGAGAGCGTCGAGGCGAACGGCGGGCACCTCTACGTCGCCGACGACGCCGCGGACGCCAACCGCTACATCACCGAGGTTGCCGACGAGAAGGACGCGGAGACGCTCGTGAAGTCGAAGTCGATGACGAGCGAGGAAATCGAGATGAACGACGCCCTCGAGGACGCCGGCGTCGACGTCTGGGAGACGGACCTCGGGGAGTTCGTCATCCAGCTCGCCGACGAGGCGCCCTCCCACCTCATCGGGCCGTCGCTCCACCGTTCTCAGGAGGACGTCGCCGAGCTCTTCAACGAGGTGTTCGACCCCGAGGAGCCGTTCGAAACCGCCGAGGAGTTGACGACATTCGCGCGCGACTACCTCGGCGAGAAGATTCGGGAGGCCGACATGGGGATGACGGGCGCGAACTTCGTGCTCGCGGACTCGGGCACCATCACGCTCATCACGAACGAGGGGAACGCCCGGAAGACGGCGGTCACGCCGGACACACACGTCGCCGTCACGGGCGTCGAGAAAATCCTGCCGAGCGTCGAGGAACTCCAGCCGTTCGTCGAACTCATCTCGAAGACGGCGACCGGGCAGGACATCTCCCAGTACGTCTCGATGTTCACGCCGCCCGTCGACTCGCCGACCATCGACTTCGAGACCCCCGACGAGCCGCTCGGGAGCGGCGACGGCGAGCGCGAGTTCCACCTCGTCCTCATCGACAACGGCCGCCTCGACATGCGCGAGGACGACCAGCTGAAGGAGACGCTCTACTGCATCCGTTGTGGGGCGTGCGCGAACTCCTGTGGGAACTTCCAGCACGTCGGCGGCCACGCCTTCGGCGGCGAGACCTACACCGGTGGTATCGCGACCGGCTGGGAGGCCGGCATCCGCGGCGAGGAGGCCGCCGACGAGTTCAACGACCTCTGTACGGGCTGTAGCCGGTGTGTGAACGCCTGCCCGGTCAAAATTGACATCCCGTGGATAAACACCGTCGTCCGGGACCGCCTGAACGGCGAGGCGACGCCGAGCGAGTTCGAGTTCCTCGTCGAGGGCCTCACGCCCGACGCCGAGGACTCCGTCGACCCCCAGAAGCGACTCTTCGGGAACTTCGGGACGCTCGCGGAACTCGGGAGCAAGACCGCGCCGCTCTCGAACTGGCTCGCCGACCTCGGGCCCGTCCGCTCGCTCATGGACGAGTACCTCGGCGTCGCACCCGACCGCGACCTCCCTGAGTTCCAGCGCGAAACGCTCGAAGAGTGGTTCGAGTCCCGAACGCCGCGTGCGCCGAACGCCGACGCCACCCGGAAAGTCGTCCTCTACCCGGACGCCTACACGAACTACGTCCTCACGGAGCGTGGGAAGGCCGCCGTCCGCGTGCTCGAGGCGCTCGGCGCGCACGTCGAACTCGCCTCGCCCATCGAGAGCGGGCGCGCACCCGTCTCGCAGGGGATGGTGGACACGGCCACCGAGCAGGCCGAGGCCGTCGCCGCCGACCTCGCCCCCTACCTCGAGGCGGAGTTCGACGTCGTCGTCGTCGAACCGTCCGACCTCGCGATGTTCCGCCGCGAGTACGAGAAACTGCTCGAGGCGGACACTCACGAGCGCCTCGCCGAGAACGCCTACGACGTCATGGAGTACGTCTACGGCCTGCTGGAGAACGGCGCTGACGCCGACGCCCTCGCCGACCCCGTGGAGCCGATTGCCTACCACAGCCACTGCCAGCAGCGCACCCTTGGCGCGGAAGCCTACACCGAGGCCGTTCTCGAGGAGCAGGGCTTCGACATGGTGACGAGCGACGTCGAATGCTGCGGGATGGCCGGGAGCTTCGGCTACAAGTCCGAGTACTACGAGCTCTCGATGGACGTCGGCGAGGACCTCCACGACCAGTTCGCCGACGAGGACGACCGCAAACTCGTCGCGAGCGGGACGTCCTGCACCGAGCAGATGAGCGACCTCTTCGCGCGCGACGTCACCCACCCCGTCGAGCTCATCGACCCCGGGCGCTGAGGCCTACTCCTCCAGCGCCTCGACGGCCGCTCGCTCCGGGAGCGCCGGGACGACTTCCTCCTCGGTGGTCGCGAGCGACCCGACGCGACAGCCGAACGCCATCGCGTCCGCCAGCGACATGCCCTCGTGGAGGCCGACGGCGAACCCCGCGTTGAACGCGTCGCCCGCGCCCGTCGGGTCCACGACGTCGACACTCGGTGCCGGCACGGACTCGACGCCGTCCGCGGTGAGCGCGATTGCGCCGTTCGGACCCTGCGTCAGCACGACGGTGCCCGCGCCCATCTCGCGGAGTTCGCGCGCCACCGTCTCGTCGTCCACGTCGTCGTCCGGTTCGCGGCCCGCGACGACGCGCGCCTCGCTCTCGTTCGGCGTGAGGTAATCCGCCTTCGCCACCACGTCACTGGGTAAATCGTGGCCGGGCGCCGGGTTCAGAATCGCCGTCGTGCCCACGTCGTTCGCGACGTCGAGCGCCGCCTCCGCCGCCTCGACGGGAATCTCCAACTGGGTGAGCAGGACGTCCGCGTCCGCGATGGCGTCGCGTGCGGCCTCGACCTCTGTCCGGCCGAGCGTGTCGTTCGCGCCGCCCGCGACGACGATTTGGTTCTCGCCCTGGTCGTCCACGAGGATGAACGCGACGCCCGTCGTCGCGCCCGGAACGTGCTCGGCGTGCTCGGCGTCGACGCCCTCGCGCTCCCAGAGCTCCTCCGCGTCCTCGGCGTACCGGTCGTCCCCAAGCCGGCCGACGAACGCGGACTCGACGCCGAGGCGCGACACCGCGACGGCCTGATTCGACCCCTTGCCGCCGGCGCCCTCCGCGAACGACGACGCCGAGATGGTCTCCCCGACGACTGGGAACCGCTCCACTTGCATCGTCAATCCCGCCACGTACGACCCCACGACTACGATGGACATTCGAGTAGGAGTCAGCGGGCCGTCCGCCTAAACCGTACCGAACCCGACCGGTTACTCGGGTTCCGCGACGGCGTTCTCCAGGGTCTCGTACGCGCCCGTCTCGTCCACCGTGTCGAGGTTGCGCGCGAGGATGTCCGCGCAGCGCTCGTAGTACTCGGGCGTGCTCCCCGCCATGTGCGGCGTGATGTGGACGTTGTCGAACGACCAGAGCGGGTGGTCCTCCGGGAGGGGTTCGGGGTCGGTGACGTCGAGCGCGGCGCCGCCGAGTTTGTTGCTCCGCAGCGCGCCGAGGAGGGCGTCCGTGTCGACGACGCCGCCGCGCGCGACGTTCACGAGGACGGCGTCCGGCGCGAGCGTCGCGAACGCGTCGTCGTCGATGAGGCCCTCGGTGGTGTCGGTGAGCGGGCACGCGAGCACGAGGTAGTCCGTGCGGGCGAGCGCCGCCTCGAAGTCCGGGCCGTCGAAGCCGACGACTTCGTCCGTCGGACCGCCCTTCTCGGGCGAGTAGCGCACGCCGATCGTGTCGACGCCGAACGGTTCGAGGCGCGCGACGACCCCCTTCCCGATGGCGCCGAGGCCGACGACCGTGACCGTCGAGCCCTTCAACTCGGTCGCCTGATAGTGCTCCCAGCGCGGCTCCTGCTGGCGGCGCCACCCCTCATCGAGGCGGCGCGCGAACACGAGGAGGTTCCCAACGACCTGCTCGGCCATGTTCGGGACGTGGACGCCCGAGGCGTTCGTGACGACGGCGCCGCGCGCCGTGATGTCCGCCAGCGGCAGGTGCTCGTAGCCCGCGGAGATGGCGGCGAACAGGTCGAGGTTCTCCGCGCGCTCGAGGAGGTCGGCGTCGAGGCCACCACCCGTCACGACGTCCGCCTTGGGAATCAACTCGTGCTCCTCGCTCCGGGTTCGTGCGAGGACGACTTCATCGTCGGGCCGGCGCTCGCGAATCGCGTCGGCGTACTCGCGCATCGGCATGCCGTGCGTCCCCTCGCGCAGGACGAGAATCGTGTGCTCGCTCATGGTCGTTCGTCCGGCGAACGCGGCATAACTGTACCGCCGACGGCAGGGGTCGGGGGATACTGCCTTGTACCCCGCGCTCGCTCTCACGCGTATGACCGACCGGACTGGCGCCGACGTCCTCTACGACGCCCTCCGCGAGGCCGGCGTCGAGGTGCTCGTCGGCCTCCCGGGCACTCAGACGCTCCCACTCGACCGGGTCGTCGCCGAACGCGACGGGATGGAGTACGTGATGGCGCGCCACGAAACGGCGATTCCGCACGTCGCGTGGGGCTACTACGAGACGACCGGCCGCCCGGCCGCCACTCTAACCGTGCCGGGCCCGGGCGACACGAACGCGATGCACGGCCTGAAGAACGCCGCCGAGGACTGCGTGCCGATACTCCACGTCTCCGCGGACGTCGCGCCCGCCGAGCGTGGGAAGGGCCCGATTCACGAACTCGACCCCGAGACGTTCGACACCGTCGTGAAGGAGAACGTCTCCGTCGAGCGCGCCGTCGACCTCCCGAGCGCCGTCGCGGCGGGCATCGAGACGGCGCTCACCGAACCCTACGGTCCCGTCCGCCTCGGCGTCCCGTCGCCCCTGCTCGCCGGCAGCGTCGGCGACGCGCCGGACGCGAGCGTCACGCCGGAAACCCGGACGTACGACAACGCTGACGCCTACGCGGCGGCGCGCGCCCTGCTCGACGACGCCGAGCGCCCCCTCGTCTACGCGGGCGGCGGCGCGCGGCGTTCTACTGGCGGTGCCGCGGCCGCCCGCAGAATCGCCGCACGCCTCGACGCGCCCGTCCTCACCTCCTACAAGGGCAAGGGCGTCGTCCCCGGGGACGACCCCCGCCACCTCGGCGTCACGGGGAGCCACACGCCCGCCGGCGCCGTCGCCACGCTCGATGCCGCGGACGTCGTGCTCGCCCTCGGGACGGACTTCGACGGCGTCACCACCGACCACTGGTCGCTCGCGATGGGCGACGCGCTGATTCACGTCACGCTCTCGCTCGACGACATCGACGCCGCCTACGACGCGGACGTCGCCATCGTCGACGACGTCGCGAACGCCGCCGACCGACTGCGCGACGGCCTCGACTCCGATGGTGGGTGGGACGGCGCGCAGGTCGGCCGCTCGGTCCGCGAGGAGTACCACGCACACCTCAGCGAGCGGGGATTGCTCGACGCCGAACGCGCGCCCGCGGTGACGCCCGCGCTCCTGCGCACCGTCCGGGATGCCGTCCCGCGCGACGTGCCGGTGACGACGGACGTCGGGGGGTTTCGCCTCTGGTCGATGCAGGCCTTCGAGGCCTACGCCCCGGAGACGTTCGTCACTGCAGGGTCGTGGGCGGGTATGGGCGTCGGCCTCCCCGCCGCTATCGGCGCGGCCGTCGGGCGCGACGACGACGCCCCTGTCGTCTGCCTCACCGGCGACGGCGGTCTCATGATGTGCCTGCACGAACTCCACACCGTCGCCGAGGAGGGTCTGAACGTCGTCACCGTCGTCTCGAACAACGCCGACTACGGCGTCATCTCGAAGTCCCCGAAGATCCGCGAGTCCGAATCCGAGGCGTTCGCGTGGGAGCGCGCCGACCTCGCCGCCGTCGCGGAGGGGATGGGCGTGCGTGGGACGACCGTGCACACCGCCCGCGAGGCCGGCGACGCCGTCGCCGCCGCGCTCGAGCGGGACGGCCCCGACCTCGTCGACGTCACCGTCGAGTCCGACGAACCCTCCGCGGCCGCGGCGAGCGACTACGAGAGCGACCTCGACTTCGCGTAGGACGCCACTCCCGCGCCGGCTGGTTCCGCGAGGAAACCACACGTACTGCTAAATACCGCCCGACCCGACGTTGACGTAGCCGTGCATGCCCCCGTTCGACGGACGGCCCTCCGGCTGCACGACCGGGTCGGGCCAGTCGGCCGCCGACTCGCCACCGCGTGTCTGGCCACCGGCTACGCCGGGTTCGCGCTCGCCGTCGTCGCGCCCGACCTGCTGGACGCGGTGCGTGGCGTCACCCCGGGTGGAACCGTCAACGCCGTCGCCTACCTCGTCACGTTCGCCTACCCATCAACCTACGCGCTCCTAGCGCTCGTCGCCGCGGCCGGTGCCGTCACCGTGCGCGGCGCCGGGTCGGCGTGGAGTCGCCGCGACCGCGTCCACGTCTACCTCGCCGTCGCGTTCGCCGAGTGGGACGTCCACCACCTCCTCTATATCGCCGCGCCGCTGACGCTGTTCTGGGCGCTCGTCTCGCCCCTGTTGGGGCCGGCGTACGCGATTCCCGTCTGGGCGATGCTCTGCGTCGACGTCGTCGGTATCCTCGTCGGAAACCGGTACATGTGGTATCACGACCCGGGCGACCTGCCTCCCGGCGCGCACGGCGACGGCGCCGACTGACTGTGTGCTTCGACACGTCTGCGGTTGCCCCGGACACTCCGGGTCACGTCGACGCCGTCGCCGTCCGTATCGCGCCCTTCTTGTCGCCGTCCCGTGAATTCGGGGACGAATGCTCGATCGCTTCCGTTCAGACCCCGGCGCGCTCGCGCCGTTCGTGCTGGTGCTCGCCATCCTCGCGGGCGGCAGCGCGGCCATCCTCATCCGGTGGAGTGGCGCGCCGACGGCGACACAGGTCTTCTATCGGCTCTTCTTCACGACGGCGGCCGTCGCGCCCGTCGCCTACCTCCGGCACCGCGAGGCGTTCCGGGCCGTCTCCGCGCGCGACCTGCTCGTGAGCGTCGTCTCCGGCGTCATCCTCGCCGGTCACTTCCTCGTCTTCTTCAAGAGCGTGAACTGGACGACGGTGGCCGCCGCGACGACGCTCACTCAACTCCACGCCGCCATCGTGCCGCTCGGCGCGTTCGTCCTCCTCGACGAACGCGTCTCCCGCCGGATGGTCGCCGGTCTCACCGTCGCGCTCGCCGGCGTCGCGCTGCTCTCGACGGGTGGCGTCTTCGTCAGCTCCCTGCTCGGCGGCCCACGACCCCTCCTCGGCAACTCCTTCGCCGTCCTCGCGGCCATCGGCTTCGCCGGCTACACGCTCGCCGGACGCTCCGTCCGCCAGCGCCTCCCGCTCTTCCCTTACGTGACAGTCGTCTACGCCATCGCGACGCTCGCCGTCGGCGTCTTCGCCGTCGGTACCGGCGTCCCGATTGCACACCCCTTCCCGCTTCGCGAATGGCTCATCTTCCTCGGCCTCGCCGCCGGGCCCGGCCTCCTCACGCACACGGGGTTCAACTGGTCGCTCGAGCACGTCGACGCCAGCGTCGGGAGCGCCGCGATGCTCGGCACGCCCGTCGTCAGCACGCTTCTCGCCGCGCTTCTCCTCGATGAGGTGCCGTCAGTCGTCACGCTCGTCGGGGGTGCCGTCGCCCTCACGGGCGTCTACTTCGTCGCCACCGGCGCCCCGGGGGGCAACGCCTAAGGGCCTGACACTCGCGCGCTCGACTGTGAGCGACAGCGACACACTCTCCGACTCGGTCGCGCTCGTCACGGGCGCGAGCTCCGGCATCGGCGAAGCGACTGCGCGCGAACTCGCCTCGCGCGGCGCGGACGTCACGATCAGCGCACGACGTACTGGTCGCCTCGAAGCGCTCCGGGACGAACTCACCGACGACTACGATGTCGACGTGCTCGTCCACCCGGCGGACGTCACCGACGCCGACGCCGTTGAGGACCTCGTCTCGGACGCCGTCGACACACTCGGTGGCCTCGACATTGTGGTGAACAACGCCGGTCTCGGGCGCGACGAGACGACCATCGAGGACCTCGACCTCGACGCGTACCACCAGATGATGGCGGTGAACTGCGACGGGATGTTCTACGTCGCGCGCGCGGCGATGCCCCACCTGAAGGAGAGTAAGGGAAACCTGATTTTCCTAGGTAGTATGTCCGGGCAGTATCCGCGGCCGGCGAGCCCGGTCTACGCGGCGACGAAATGGTGGACGCGCGGCCTCGCGTTGAGCGTGCAGGCGAACGCCGGCACCGAGGGCGTCGGCGTCACCGCGGTCAACCCGACGGAGGTCCGCACCGAGTTCGGGAGCGAGGACGGCGCGGCGTTCAGCGAGCAACTCGACCCCGGCGAGGCCGCATCACCCGCGGACGTCGCGGACGCCATCGCGTTCGCCGCCGAGCAGGAGGACCCGAACGTCGTCCAGGAGCTCGACCTGTTCCGCCGCGACAAGTTCGCGGACTGGTGAGGCCGTCCGCGGAACCGTTTTCCCGACCCCGTGAGCCGTCCGGTCGGTCCGTTCGTTCGTCCTGGTCGTCCACGTCGACGCACTGTGTGTGCCACACGACCAACGCGGCTGGACAGCCCGCCCGACCAGCAGACCTTAGCAGTACTACTGCACAGTCTGTCTGAACAGTAATACTGGACAGTATTGCTGAGTGGGTGTGTTGGGCGGGTCGAGTGAGTGGTGCGATTGCGTACGTCGGCTGCGGAGGCGCGCTAGCCGACGCGACTGTGTGAGCGTTCGACTCCGGCCGTTCACGCGCTGGGTTCGCCGAGACTCGCGGGCGCGTCCGACCCGTCGGACCGTCTGCGGAGCGCACTTCGGCCGTCCGTCCGCGGAGCCGCCCCGCATGGTCGTGCCCCCGACCGTCGTGCGCGACCACCGTAGTTAACTCCTCGCACCGAGTCTCCCCGCTACTGTGAGCACGGACAGACTCGCGCGCACGGGCGACGCCGTCGACTGGGCGCTCCGCATCGCCGTCCTCGGCGTCGTCGCCGCCGGCGTCCGACAGCGCAACCCCGGCGCAGTGGTGAACGGCCTCGTCGCGTTCGTCGCGACGTTCCTCCCCACTGCCCTCCGGCGCGCCTTCGGCTTCTCCTTCGGACCCGGCCACCGCGTCTGGCTCTCCGGGTCGATGCTCCTCCACGCCACCGGGATGCTCGGACCCTACGACGACGTCTGGTGGTGGGACCACGTCACGCACACGCTCTCCGCGTCGCTCGTCGGCTCGCTCGTCCATCTCTTCGCGCGCCGCCACGACAGAGACCCGACGCGCTACGTCCTCGGCGTCACCGTCGGCGCGGGACTCCTCTGGGAGGTGCTGGAGTTCGTCGTCCACACCGCCGCCGAGCGCTTCGGTTTCGAGCCCCTCCTCATCCAGTACGGCCGGCGCGACACGCTCGACGACGTCGCCTTCGACCTCGTCGGCGCGCTGCTCGTCGTCTGCTTCGGCGACAGCGTCCTCGACGACGTGGTCGACGCCGAACGCGACGGTGAGTGACACACGCGGGCCCCCGACTGGCGGCCCGTCGGTGCTTCTCCCCCCGGAACCCGCGTGTGAGGCGGCGGCAGGCGTGGTCGGCCCCCGACGAGACTGGACCGCCCGTCACTGCCGTCGCCCACGGGGAGCGACACTAGCCCCGATGATAGTTTCACCCCTGACCTGTCTACTGGTCTATCTGATCGACATTCCGAAATGTGACAGTCCTCCCGAAACGTGCAGTTATGAGCATGCGGACCTATGTCCGTGACGTGAGGGCTGTACCGATTACCTATGTCAGGTAAAGAACCTGACCCACACGGGACGATATCCGCCGTCGCCGAGCGCTACGACCTGCTCGCCGCGCTCCTCGATGGCTCCCCAACCCGTCGCGAACTCGCCGCCGACCTCGGCGTCTCCAAGTCCACGGTCTACCGCGCACTCACCGAACTCGCCGACAACGGCGTCCTCACGGAGAACGGCAGTCGCTACCGACCCACCCTCTACGGGTGGCTCGTCTTCCGGCGCTACCAGCGTCTCCTCGAGACTGTCGGCCAGTATCGGCCGTCCGGCTTCCTCGCGAGCGCCGTCGCCGACAGCCCCATCGACCCGACACTGCTCCTCGACGCCGACGTCGACGTACCCGACCGGAACGCGCCCGACAGACTCCTCGAGACGATACGCGACGTCGTCACCGACGCCACCCGCCTCCGCGGGTTCAGCCCCGTCGTCCGCGACGACTTCGTCACGATGTTCGCCGACGACACCGCCCCCGACTTCGAGGCCGAGCTCGTCCTCGAGCGCCCCGCGCTGCAGGCCCTCCGCGACGACTACGCCGCCGACGGCCGCCTCGCTGACGCCGATGACGCCGTCTCCCTCCGCCACGTCGACACCACCCTCCCCTTCGGTCTGCTCGCCGTCGAGGAACCGACGCCGGCCGTCCTCGTCGTCGTCTTCGGCCCGACCGGTGCGGTTCAGGGTATCGTCCGCACCTGCTCCGAGGACGCGTACACGTGGGCCACTGAGACGTACGAGGAGTACTACGCGGCGAGCGCGCCCGCGTCGCTCCACGACGACCGCTGAGGGCGGACCGTCGTCGCCGCGACCGGTAGTGTCAAGTGCCCTACTGAGACAGTCGTCAGCATGACACGACCGTCAGAGAGTCCGTCGTCCCGAACGTCGGTCCGCCAGACCATCACGGGCATGGCGCGCCGCGCGAACCCCGCGTTCGCGCTCGCCGTCGTCGCGATACCGGTCCTCGCGCTCGTCTACAGCGTCACCGCCGCGAGCGTCCAGCAACACACCTACGTCCACGTCATGGCCGGCGTCCTCTGGACGGGCATCGACGTCTTCATGGCCGCCGTCATCGGCCCCGTCCTCGGCGGCCTCGACCCACGTGTTCGGGCCGCCGTCTTCGAGAAGTTCACGCCGAAACTCTTCTTCGTCATGCCGACGCTCGCGACCATCACCACCTTCGGCGGTATCACGCTCGCGATGCGGATGGGCGTCTTCCCACACGCGATGCCGTGGCTCGCGCTCTTCACCGCAGCCGTCACCGTCCCGTCGCTCCTCAGTATCGGCTACCAGTTCGACGCCTTCCGCGACTGGCGGTGGCTCGCGTGGTTCGCGCTCGCCGTCGTCGGCAGCGGTGCCTTCCTCCTCACCACGATGGGGAGCTTCGCGATGACGAGTCCCGTCATGGTGCTCGTCCTCGTCGTCATCACCCTCCTCACCGTCGTCGGCAACGGCGTCCTCATGCCCGGCGAAGTGCGCATCTATCGCCAGATAACCTCCGAGAACCCAGACACCGACCTCATCGGCGAAATCGGCCTTCGCAACGCCAAACTCTCCGGCCTCCAGGGCGTCCTCCAGTTCGTCATTATCGCCGCGATGGTCTACCTCCGCTGGGGCGGCCTCCCGCTCTGAGCGACGCCGCGAAAGAGTGGAAATAGCCATAAAATATACTCTCTCGCTATTCGACCAGTCTTCCTTCCAATTCTTATTACTGATATTAGAGATACTGGACCGGACGGAGAAACTGGTATAAACCTGCTGTCTGTTTCACTTTTGAACGAATTTCACCCTTCTACTGGTTCTTTCTGAACTTGTACCCTCTCTATGGGACTACTTCCACGGCTGACTACCCGATAGACATCTCTGACATCTGTTGCATTCACCCGGGACTACGCGATGTCGACTGCTTCCTCCGCCTCGCGGAGTAGTTCTTGGACGCGGACGGGTTCGTCGCGTTCGCTGGACTCGATGGCGGCCTCGACGAGCGCCACCGACTGGAGGTTGTCGCGGACATTCGTCGCCATCGGCTCGCCGCCGTCGAGCCACTCGCAGAACTGGCCGACGAGCCACGTGTTCGACCAATGCTCACGCTCGTCGAGCGGAATCGCCTCGGGGTCGTCGTCACCGCGCCCCCAGCGCTCGGGGTTCTCCTGATGGGCGTGGCGGACGAGGTCGCGGTCATCGAGAATCAGCGTCGCGTCCCGGCACTCCGCGCGGACGTAGTCCTGTCCCCAGTTGTTCAGGCCGACGGCGTTCGCCTTCGCCCCCTCCCAACTGACGCGGACGCCGTTCTCCATGCGCATCTGGACGAGCGCCTGACAGTCGCCGTCGTACTCCGCCCACTCGGGCAGCCACGTGTCCGCGTAGACCGTCTCGCAGCGTTCACCCGCTATGTCCGCGAGGAAGTCGAGTTGGTGGACGGCGCCGTCCACGAGGAGCGGGTGGTCCATGTCGTGGCGGAACGCCCCCCACTCGCCGTACTCGCGGAGGTCGCAGGTGAAGCGCCCGACCATGTAGTCGAGCGGGCCGTTGCGCTCCTCGCGGAGTTCGCGCCGGAGCGTCGTCTTGTCCGCGTCGAAGCGGTGACTCATCGTCACGCCCATCTTCGCGCCCGCGCGCTCGACCTTTTCGGCGATGCGCACCGAAGCCTCGAGCGTGTCCGCGATGGGTTTCTCGGAGAGCACGTCGAGGTCGTGCTCGAGCGCCGCGTCCACGACCTCCTCGTGAATCCACGGCGGGACGACGACCGTACAGAAGTCCGCCTCGGGGTGTGCGGCGAACGCCTCCTCGATGTCCGTGTAACACTCCTCGGGCGAGAGCCCGAGACCCTCGATAGCGTTCTCGTGGGCGTCCTCGTCCACGTCGACCGCGGCGACGGGCTCGATGCGCCCGGCTTCGACGTGCGGCGCGAGGAACGCCCGACACCAGTTCTCGCCCTGCCCGCCCGTGCCGACCTGAACCACGTTGTACGACATCTGTGAACACTCCTCTGCACGCCGACGCATAAAGCTACCTGCGCCGCTCCCGTGCGCGAGCCACTGCCCTGGACATCCGTCGACACCGGACAAAATATTCGGACGGCCCCCACTCTGTTCTCCACCAGCGAACGTGCGCCGGTCGTCGGTGAACCTGTTCTGCCTACCCACGAGTTGCGGACGGCGCGCGAACCTCCCGATCCACCCGTCATAACTGATGGTCGTATGGCTGTAAACCTCCTCTCAACCCTGCACCGCCGTTCACGAAAAGAGAACGACCGTCCGATATGACCGATCGGTAGTTACGAATACGTGACGTTCAGCTCGATGACGTTGACGGTCTCGAGGAGGCGCTCGGGGAGTTCCTCCTCGAAGAGTTCGCCCTGGAGTCGGTTGGTCGGGCCGGCGATGCTGACCGCGCCGAGGACGCGGTCCTCGTTGCTGAGGATGGGCGCGGCGACACAGCGCAGGCCGCGGAGACGCTCCTCATCGTCGATGGCGTAGCCACGCTCGCGGGTGCGTTCGAGTTCCGCGAACAGTTCCTCCTCGTCGGTGATAGTGGCCGG
>NZ_JBNTKC010000007.1:0-59868 GCF_051195175.1 Halarchaeum sp. P4
ACTCTTCGGGAGGTCGAGGTGGGCGGCGAGCTCCGTCACGCGCGCGCCATTCAACTCCTTCAGACCCTCTAGCACCTCGAACGTCCGAATCGTCGACTTCACTGGGTTCGACGCTTCCTTGAGCATAGCTGTACCGTCTACGTCAGCGTACAAAACTGTTATTCATCAATCGTGAACATAATGGCAGCATCACGACTAGTGTCGCGTGAAACTGTAGTAGTCTATACGCGCACGGTACTTTACATGTGCGATATCGGAGGCGACGCCTAGTCCCGAGCGTGGTCGCTACCTCCGCGACGCCGCGTGCCACCTCGACGCTCGCGAGGACGGGCGTCGTCGACCTGCCCGACCGCGAAGACGTGCAGTCGAATCCGGTATGATCGGAATAATTAACGTGTCTTACACCGCCACCTCGTGCGCCGTCGTCCATGCGGAAGTCTTCCACCCGGCCGTCGCTGTCGTTGAAGTCGAGCGCTTCAAGAAGGCTCACGGCGTCACACGAGCAGGGTGACGCCGGTATCGACTCCTACACCGTCTCCAGCGTCGACGTTCCGGTTTCCGGAACGCGGCGGCTGCGGGGCGTCGGGTATGTCGCTCCTACTCCGAAACTCTTTCCGCCGCTACCGGAAGCAGATGCCGTGCAGGTGGGAACACCATATATCGCGGAGAGGAGCCGCCTTCGGCGCCTCAACGACAGAGTGAGTGCCTCACACGGCGCTCGTGTCCGTGACGGGTATCCACAAGCTTTAGTACGCCCCCTTTGAATATCTCGGACGCAATGGTCGACTACGAGAAGCTCCGCGACCCGAACGCGGAGTATACGATGCGGGACCTCTCCGCGGAGACGATGGGTGTCCAGAAGGAGCGTGGCGGCACGCGGGACGCCGAGATTACCGATGTACAGACGACGATGGTCGACGGGAACTACCCGTGGATCCTCGTCCGCGTCTACACCGACGCCGGCGTCGTCGGCACCGGTGAGTCCTACTGGGGCGGCGGTGACGCCGAGATCATCGAGCGGATGAAGCCGTTCCTCGTCGGCGAGAACCCCCTCGACATTGACCGGCTCTACGAGCACCTCGTCCAGAAGATGAGTGGTGAGGGCTCCATCTCTGGCAAGGTCATCTCCGCGATCTCCGGTATCGAAATCGCGCTCCACGACGTCGCGGGCAAACTCCTCGACGTTCCCGCCTACCAGCTCGTCGGTGGGAAATACCGCGACGAGGTCCGCATCTACTGCGACCTCCACACCGAGGATGAGGCCAATCCGCAGGCCTGTGCCGCCGAGGCCGAACGCGTCGTCGAGGAACTCGGCTACGACGCAATCAAGTTCGACCTCGACGTCCCCTCCGGCCATGAGAAGGACCGCGCGAACCGTCACCTCCGCAACCCCGAAATCGACCACAAGGTCGAAATTGTCGAGGCGACGACCGAAGCCGTCGGCGACAAGGCGGACGTCGCCTTCGACTGCCACTGGTCGTTCTCCGCGGGCAGCGCGAAGCGCCTCGCGCGTGAGCTCGAGGAGTACGACGTCTGGTGGCTCGAGGACCCCGTCCCGCCGGAGAACCACGACGTCCAGCAGAAGGTGACGGAGTCCACCTCCACGCCCATCGCAGTCGGTGAGAACGTCTACCGCAAGTTCGGCCAGCGAACGCTCCTCGAGCCGCAGGCCGTCGACATCATCGCGCCTGACCTGCCGCGCGTCGGCGGGATGCGCGAGACCCGCAAAATCGCGGACATCGCGGAGATGTACTACACTCCGGTCGCGATGCACAACGTCTCCTCGCCCATCGGCACGATGGCCTCCGCGCAGGTCGCCGCCGCCATTCCGAACTCCCTCGCTGTCGAGTACCACTCCTACGAGCTCGACTGGTGGGAGGACCTGGTCGAGGAGGACGACCTCATCGAGGAGGGTCGCATGGAAATCCCCGAAGAGCCCGGTCTCGGCCTGACGCTTGACCTCGACACCGTCGAGGAGCACATGGTCGCCGGCGAGACCCTCTTCGACGAAGCCTGAGCGCTGTCGGACCGTAGGGACGTCGTCCCCATCCGACGTATAGCCCCCTTCTGCCGTGGGTTGTCGGGCGCGTTCGCGCCCGCTCTTTCGTTCACTCGCGCCGCCATTCTACCGCCACCCGTGGGTATTTACGCCCGGTTCCCGACCCTGCCCGCATGGAGTACACGACACTCGGCTCCACGGGACTGAACGTCAGTCGCATCTGCCTCGGCTGTATGAGCTTCGGGAGCGGGAGCGACTGGATGCTTGATGAGGACGACGCACACGACATCATCGAGCGCGCCATCGACCTCGGGGTCAACTTCTTCGACACGGCGAACACGTACTCGAACGGCGAGTCCGAGGAAATTCTGGGGAACGCCCTCGCGGGCTACGACCGGGACGAGCAGGTCGTCGCGACGAAGGTCCGCTTCCCCGCGATGGACGACCCGCATCCGAACGCGACGGGTCTCTCGCGGAAGACCATCGAGCAGGAACTCCAGAACTCCCTGGACCGGTTGGGGATGGACACCGTCGACCTCTATCAGATTCACCGCTGGGACCCCGAGACGCCCATTGAGGAGACGCTACGATCGCTCGACGACGCCGTCCGGCGCGGTGACGTGCGATATCTGGGGGCATCCTCGATGTGGGCCCATCAGTTCGCCGACGCGCTCGCGACGAGCGACCGACTCGGTCTCGAGCGCTTCGCCTCCATGCAGAACCACTACAACGTCGCCTATCGGGAGGAGGAGCGCGAGATGAACCCGCTCTGCCAGCGGGAGGGTGTCGGCCTCATTCCGTGGGGGCCGCTCGCGCAGGGCTTCCTCGCACGACCCCACGAGGACCTCCACGCGACGGCGCGCGGCGACCCCGAGCAGAAGCACAACCCGACGGCGGAGTACCGCGCCGGCGGCGGCGAGGACATAAACGAGCGCGTCGAGGAGCTCGCCGCCGAGAAAGACCTGACCATGGCGCAGGTCAGCCTCGCGTGGCTCCTCCACAAGGAGCCGGTGAGCGCACCCATCGTCGGGACGACGAGCGTCGAACACCTCGAGCAGGCCGTCGAAGCGCTCGACGTCGACCTCACTGACTCCGAACTAGAGTACCTCGAGGAGCCCTACGAGCCGTCGCCGGTAATTGGTCACTGACCGAGGACGTCTGACCGCGTGACGCACCCCTCGCCGCGCTGAACGGCCGATAGGCGCTCGGTACCCGGCGTCCCGGGCTGCCGAGCGCCACGTTGCCAATAGGGATACGCTTTTGTGGTCGGTGACGGATTGTGAGGTATGCGGTATTACCAGCTCCCTGTGGAGGGTAGTGACGGCGCTCACCTCGTCGTGGAGACTGACGAGGGTGAGGCGTACGACCTGTCGACGGCGTCGGACGACCTGGGGTCGTTCACGGCGCTGGCGCGGGCGGCGAACGCGACTGAACAGTCGCTCGACGATGTCGCGGCCGCGCGCATCGCCGACGCCGACTCCGTGGACCCGGGTGTACTCGCGTCGGACGCTGTCCAGCCCGTGATTGCGGAGGAGGTCTGGGCGTCCGGTGTGACCTACGAAATCAGCGAACAAGCCCGCGAGGAGGAGAGCGGCATGCCCGACATCTACCTCGACGTCTACGAGGGCGAGCGCCCCGAACTCTTCCTGAAGGCGACGCCGTCGCGGACGGTCGGCCCGAACGAACCGGTCGGCGTTCGGGGCGACTCGGAGTGGGACGTACCCGAACCCGAACTCGCCGTCGTCATCCACCGCGGCGACGTCGTCGGCTACACCATCGGGAACGACGTGTCCAGTCGCTCAATCGAGGGGGAGAACCCGCTCTACCTGCCGCAGGCGAAGGTCTTCGAGCGCTGCTGCTCGCTCGGCCCCTGCGTCGCGTCGCCGGAGACGGTCGGGGACCCCCACGAGCTGACGCTCTCCATGCGCATCGCGCGCGACGGCGAAGTCGTCTACGAGGACGAGACCACTACCGGCGAGATGGTCCACAGTTGCGAGGAACTCGTCGACTACCTCGCCCGGCACAACGTCCTACCGGAGACGGCCGTCCTCCTCACAGGCACCGGCCTCGTCCCCGAGGACTTCACGCTCCAGGACGGTGACGAAGTCACCATCGACATCGAGGGTATCGGCCAGCTCACCAACGGCACCGTCACCGTCTAATCGGCGGGCTGCTGTTTTTCCGCGTCCGCACCCTCCACAGAGCGGCGTCGCCAGACGGCGGCGCCCGCGTTCGGCGCTCGAACGCCAGCGACGCGACTACTCGTCCGGTAGAGTACCCGAAAAGAAGAAACCGGCGCGTGGTCAGTCGTCGCTCTCGACGCGGGTGTCGGTGAAGTAGGTGCGGCCAGTTTTGGGGAGCTCCTTCGTGTCGGTGACCTCGAAGTCGGCCGTCTCGACGATTTGGTCGGCAGCCTCGCCGACGCGGACCTGATAGGGGCCTTCCTCGACGACGAGGTTCATGTCGCGGTCATGGAAGGCGAGTTGGCTGGCGTGGACGTCGAAGGTGACGCGGGCGGACTCGCCGGGCTTGAGGTGGACGCGCTCGAACCCGGTGAGTTCCTGCACGGGCCGGGCCTGACTCGGGTTCTCGGCGTGCGTGTAGAGCTGGACGACGTCGCTGCCCGCGCGCTCGCCCGTGTTCGTGACGGTGACGCTCGCCGTCAGCGTCCCGGCGGGGCTCAGACTCTCCGTGGAGAGCTCGAGGTCGGCGTACTCGAACTCCGTGTAGCTCAGACCGTGGCCGAACGCGTAGAGGGGCGTGCTCTCCGTGTAGACGTGCTCCTCGTTCGCGCTGTTCGGCCGGCGGCTGTAGTAGACGGGGAGCTGGCCGACGTTCCGGGGGACGGAGACGGGGAGGTGCCCCGAGGGATTGTGGTCGCCGAAGAGGACGGCGTCGATGGCGTCGCCGCCCTCCTCACCGGGGAGCCACGCCTGCACGACAGCGGGCGCCTCCTCCGAGATCTCCTCGATGGAGTGGGGCTTGCCGCTGACGACCACGACGACGACGGGCGTGTCCGTCTCGCGGAGTTCCGCGACGAGTTCCTCCTGGACGCCGGGCAGGCCGAGGTCCGTCACGTCGCAGCCCTCGCCGCTCGTCGGGACGCTGGGGCGCTCCTCCATGTCGGTCTCGACGCCACTGAAGTCGACGGCGGAGCGCGCGCCGACGAACGCGAGCGCGACGTCCGCGTCCTCGGTCTGCGCGACGGCGTCATCGATGCCGCTCGTGTCGGGGCCGGTCGTGGTGCAGCCGTCGGCGTGCAGGACGTCGAAGCCCTCGGCGTCGCCGCGCGCGCTCAGCGCGTCGAGCGGCGTCGTCGCGTCGAAGTCCGTCTCCTCGTCCGGGTAGTGGGCCGCGTAGGCGTAGTCGCCGAGGAGTTCCTGCGCGTCGTCCGCCTTCGGGCCGACGACGGCGACGGAGTCGAGGTCGTCGCCGGCGAGCGGGAGGAAGTCGTCCTCGTTCTTGAGGAGGGTGATGGACTCGCGGGCGGCACGCTGGGTGAGCTCGGTGGCTTCTTCGGTGTCGTAGGGGTCGCTCGCCGCTGCGGGGTCGACGGTGGCGTCGTCGAGGACGCCCTTACGGGCCTTCATCGTGAGGACGCGGCGCGCGGCCTCCTCGACGGTGGACTCCGCGAGTTCGCCGTTCTCGACGGCTTCGACGAGGTGGTCGCCGTAGCAGTCCGTGTACGGGAGCTCCACGTCGATGCCGGCTTCGACGGCCATCACGCCGGCCTCGCGTTCACTCGAGGCAATACCGTGTTCACTCTTGAGGAACTCGACGCTGTAGTAGTCGGAGACGACGGTGCCATCGAAGTCCCACTCGCCGCGGAGGACGTCGGTGAGAAGCCATTCGTCTCGCGCGCACGGGACGCCGTCGATGTCGTGATACGCGTTCATCACGCTCTCGGCGCCGGACTCCTGAATCGCCGCCTCGAACGGGAACATATGGGTTTCGCGGAGTTCGCGCTCGCCGAGGTGGACGGTGGAGCGGTTCTTCCCGCCTTCGCCGACGGCGTGGCCGACGAAGTGCTTGAGCGTCGCGGAGATGCCGTCGTCGCCCTCCCCTTGGAGGCCGTCAACGTAGCCACAGGCCATCGCGGCGACGAGATAGGGGTCCTCGCCGAACGTCTCCTCGACGCGCCCCCAGCGCAGGTCGCGCGCGACGTCCAGCACCGGCGAGAGCGCGTGCACCGTGCCGATGGCTTCGAGCTGTTGGCGAATCGTGTCCGTCACCTCCTCCATCAGGTCCGGGTCGAACGTCGAGGCCATCCCGATGCCCTGCGGGAACGTCGTCCCCCGCGGACCCATGTACCCGCTCAGACACTCCTCGTGGGGAATCGCCGGAATCCCGAGCCGCGTCTCCTCTGTGAGGATTGCCTGGAGTTCGTTCGTCACTTCGGCGGCGCGTTCGGGGTCGAGACTCCCTTCGCCGCCGATGCGGGTGAGGTGGCCGATGCCGTTCGCGAGATACTCTTCGGCGGCCTCGCGGTCGAGGTCGCCGTCTTCGGTGAGGATTTTCTCGGCGTTCACGGAGCCGAGCTGGGCGGCCTTCTCCGCGAGCGTCATCTCCTCGAGCAGCGCGTCCACGCGTTCGTCGATCGTGGTCGCGTCAGTATGTCCGCCTGTCTGGTCGGTCATCGTTCCGTCTGTTGGCACCCTCGCTATTAATCGTATGGACGTCGGTAACGCAGGATAACGTCACGCCCATTCCGAATGGCTGAACGAACTCGCCGTCGAGCGCGCCGTCTGCACGATAACTCTCGCTCCCCCACGCATTTTCGTGATAGACTGCTTTACACGAATACTGGCGTAATCGTCGAGTACGGCCGCTCAACCGCCCGTCAGTCTTTCTAACGGCGCGAGTGTACATCCGGAAGTGCCAGTCACCGCATGAGTACGACTGTTATGAAATAATGAACCTGTGTTTCCCTCCCGGCTCAGTCGTCGAGCGGGACACGGCCGTGCTCGTCCGGGACGCCGGCGTACTCGTAGAAGTACGAGACGAGCGTGTCCCGCCAGCGCTCGGCCTGCACGACCTGCTCGTCGAAGCGCTCGGCCACCGTCCGGTGGCGGCGCTCGTCGATCGGCCCCTCGAGGGCGTTCCAGCGCTCGCGGAGGTCACGCACTTGCTCGACGCCGTCGAAGCAGTTGTCGTAGAGGCGCTGGATGACCGTCGTGCCGTCCGAGAGTTCGTACTCCCACGGGAGGTGGTGGAAGAACAACAGGAGTTCCTCGGGACAGCGTTCCGGGTCGTTGTACTGCTCAGGGTGGGGTTCGCGGAACTGGCCCGCGTAGTCACTCCCCGAGGGCGTCCGGTCGAGACCGATGCCGTCCTCGGAGATGCCGGTGTACTCCGGCCATTCTTCGGGCGCCGGGTCGTAGTGGTTCTCCAGGCGCGCCTCGCCGTTGTACATCATGTGCATCAGGCCGATGCCGCCTGTCTCGTAGTCGATGACGGCCGGCCACGACTCCTCCTGGATGCGCGTGACCGTCTCGACGACGCTCGGGTTCCGCCCGTACGTCTGGGCTGCCCACTCGCGCGTAATCTCCTCGGAGCCCAGCGACGGGTCCCATGCCAGTCGACCGTAGCCGTAGAGGTTCAGTTGTGCGAGGTCGTGGCCGGTCCAGTTGCGGTCCTCGCCGACGTTCGCCACGCCCGCGAAGCCCTCGCCCTCCTCGTCGACCAGCAGGTCACGGACCGCCGTGTCCTCGCCGTCCGCGTGCGTGTCGAACTCGAGGACTTCCTCCCACTGTGGGAGGTGCGAGCAGGCGTGGACGGCCTGCCCGGTGTACTCCTGCGTAATCTGGAGTTCGCAGGCGATGTTCGTGTTCGGCATCGCGCCGAACAGCGTCGACACCGGCTCGCGGGGCTGGAAGTCGATGGGGCCGTTCTTGATCTGGAGCGTGACGTTGTCGTGGAACTCGCCGTCGAGGGGCTCGAACGTCTCGTAGGCCTGCACCGCGCGGTCCTCGTGCTGGGAGTAGACGAACGCGCGCCAGAAGACGCGGCCGTCGTGCGGTTCGAGCGCGCGTCCGAGGACGTTCGCGCCCTCCGCGTGGTCCCGGTCGTAGTCGTAGGGGCCGGGTTGCCCCTCGGAGTCTGCCTTCACGAGGAAGCCGCCGAAGTCCGGAATGCGCTCGTAGATTTCGTCGGCCTTCTGGGCCCACCACGCCGCGACGTCGTCGTCGAGTGGGTCCGCGGTGTCGAGACCGCCGATGAGCATCGGCGCGGCGTAGTTCACGGAGAGGAACGTCCGGATGCCGTAGCGCCGGAACACCGTCGCGAGCGCCTCCACCTTCTCGAGGTTCTCGGTCTTCAGGAGCTGCCACCCCTCCTTCCCCGCGATGGCTTCGTTCGCGCCCTCGCGGTCGGGCTTCTCGGTGTTGACGTTGTTGACGACGACACCGTTGATGCCGGTGGAGGCGAGCAGGCGCGCGTAGTCCCAGTAGCGCTCTCGGAGGTCCGGGAGCGTCTCCCAGTCGAAGATGGACTGGCCGGCGTAGCCGCGCTCGACGGAGCCGCGGAAGGGGTTGTCCCAGTGGTTGATGACGCGCTCCTTCGTGCGCGGCTCCTCGACGACGTCGAGGTCGGCGACGGGCTCGCCGAGCGAGAGCAACCGGAGGAGGTGGAACGTCCCGAAGAGCATCCCGCGGTCGGTGTTCGCGGTGACGACCAGGCAGTCTTGGCCCTCCCACTCGGTCGCGCGCAGAACGTAGCCCTCGTCGTCGAGGTCCTCGAGTTCGTCGGCGTCGACGGCGTGCCGGACGACTTCCATGTTGTCGCGTCGGCCGACCGCGAGGAAGCCGTCCTGCGAGCGTGGCGGGTGCTGCCAGAGGTGGGGGGCGCGCCCGAGCAACCCCTTGAGGCCGACGCGGAGTTCCTTGCGTACCGAGCGGAGTTCCGGGCCTTCCTCGGAGACGTACGCGTGGAGACAGCGTCGACGATACGAGGACAGGCGATCCGGGTCGTCTATCTGCTCGTACTGGAGCCAACAGTCGTCGTAGTCGGTGACTACCATACCCCATCGTATCGACCACGGTGGCTAAAGCTTTCGCCGTCGCGTCGAACGTCGCCGCAGTCGTGCGGTCTCGCGGGCGTTCGTCGCTACTTCTCCGTGTCGGCCCCCGATTCCGCGGCTGGTGACCGACGAGGGGAAGAAATAAATATTAATGATGGATAGGGTGTGGTATGGTGGACGATAACAGCCATAGTGGTGGGAAGTCTGCGCGGCGAACGTTCCTGAAACTGAGTGGAGTGGCCGGTGCGGCGGCGCTCGCCGGGTGTTCCTCCGACTCGCCCGACCAGAGTGGTGACGGCACGACGACGTCCACGACCACCAGCGGGGGTGGCGGGAGCGGCGAACTCGTCGACGAGTCGCTGACGGTGCCGGGGACGTACGTCCCGACGAACATGCAGTGGAACTCCTACGCGCCCAGCCACTACTCGAACCCCGGGCGCGCGATGGTGTTCGACCCGTTCATCTTCTACAACCAGAAGACGGACACCGTCATCCCCTCGCTCGTGCAGGACTGGACACTCGACGGCCAGACCCTTCAGGTGACGATTCGCGACGGGGTCACGTGGCACGACGGCGAGCCAGTCACGGCCGAGGACTTCGTCACGAAGTTCACCATCGACAAGGGGTTCAACTACACCATCGCGAACTACATTGAGAGTGCGACGGCCGTTGACGAGAAGACTGTCGAATACTCGCTCGCCAAGGCCTACCGTGAGGACATCATCGTGCTCACCTTCTCGGGCACGTGGATGAACACGCCGACGCACACGAAGTACGGCGAGTTCGCCGAGCGACTCCGGAACGCCTCCTCGAAGGAGGAAAAGCAGAAGATTCAGTCGGACATTCAGAACCACCAGCCGAAGGAGCCGGTGGGCTGTGGCCCCTTCAAGTACGAGTCGGCCAACCAGCAGAACCTCGAACTGGTGAAGTACGAGGATCACCCGGACGCCGGTACCATCCCGTTCCCGAAGGCGCAGGTCGCCTACATGGGGTCGAACCAGCAGCAGTGGGCGGCGATGAAGAACGGCGAGCACCTCGACGCGACGACGACGACGTTCTTCCCCGAGCGCATCGTCAACTCGCTCCCGGACTACGTCAAGCAGTACCAGATGCCGGCGTACAACGGCTTCGCGCTCGCGTTCAACCACAGCGACGACCTCTTCGGCCGTCGCAACGTCCGGCGCGCGTTCTCCTACATCCTCGACCAGAACAAGATGGCGAACCTCGCCGACCCGACGAAGACGGCCGTCACGGCGCCGACTGGCGTCGGGAGTTACATCACGGGAACGTGGAAGCAGAAGCTTGGCGGCGACGTCAGCGCCTACCAGACGTACACCGGGTCGGACTCCCAGAGCAAGGCCGCGGAACTCCTGCGCTCCGAGGGCTTCTCCAAGCAGGGCGACTGGTGGTACAAGCCCAACGGGGAGCAGTTCACGCTCGAAATCCCCGCGCCCGCCGGGTGGAGCGACATCGTCTCCTTCGTCCAGACCACCGCGCAGATGCTGACGAACTTCGGCATCAAGACGCAGAACTCGAACGTCGAGACGACGACGTTCTTCGGGCAGTACTGGGGCCCCTCGAACTTCCAGGTCATCCCGTGGTTCTGGAACAACTCCTTCGTCCGCCCGAAGCCGTTCTTCAGCCTCGGGTGGCTGCTGACGAGCGACACCAGCGTCAACACGCTCAACTTCCCCGAGAAGCCGGTCGCGCCGCCGATGGGTCAGCCGGACGCGGAGGCGACGCCGACGGACGTCCGCGGGATGCTCCGCGAACTCGGCACCACGTCGGACGAGGCACGCGCGACGGAGCTCTCGCGTGAACTCGCGTGGGTCATCAACCAGAGTCTGCCCGAACTTCCGCTCATTGAGAAGGTGTCCCAGTCCTTCTGGAACACCCAAGAGTGGAACACCCCCGAGAAGGGTGTCGACAAACAGTACGTCCGCTACCCGTACTACTACTGGCCGCGCATCGGGGCGGTCTCCCCGAAGACGAAGTAACGCCGCCCGACCGACCCTTTTCTGCGGTTTCGTCGCTGCGCGATAAGGTAACGGCGCCCGCAACCCGAAGAATAAATAATGATGATTATTATCGTACACACGTGCCCAACGAACGCAGCGACGAGACTGACTCCGCACGACGACGGTTCCTGAAGATGGGCGGCGTGGCCGGCGCGGCCGCACTCGCCGGGTGTTCCTCACAGGCCCCCGAGGGGGGGAGCAGCGGTGGCGACACCACGACCACCGAGGGCGGGACCACCACGAGCGGCGGGTCCACCGACACGGCGCTCACGGTGCCGGGTCGCTACGTCCCGACGAACGTCCAGTGGAACTCCTACGCGCCCAGCCACTACGCCCAACAGGGCGGGAAGATGGTCTACGACCCGTTCCTGCGCTACAACCAGAAGACGGACGAGCTCATCCCCTACTTCTTCCAGGACTGGTCGGTGGACGGGACGACGCTCACCGTCTCCCTCCGCGAGGGTGACACGTGGCACGACGGCGAGCCGGTCACGGCCGAGGACGTCGTCACGAAGTTCACCATCGACAAAGGGTTCGGCTACGAGGTGGCGAGCTACATCGAGAGCGCGACGGCCGTCGACGAGCACACCGTCGAGTACAGCCTCAAGAAGCCCTACCGGACCGACACCATCCTGCTCGTCCTTTCCAGCAGTTGGATGGACACGCCGACCCACGAGAAGTACGGCGAGTTCGCCAAGCGCTTCCGTGAGGCATCCACGAAGAAGGAGAAGCAGAAGATTCGCGGCGACATCCAGAACTACCAGCCGAAAGAGCCCGTCGGCTCCGGGCCGTTCACGTTCGAGTCGGCGAACCAGCAGACGCTCACCCTCACGAAGTACGAGGACCATCCGGACGCCGACCGGATCACGTTCCCGACTTACGAGGTGACGTACTCCGACTCGAACCAGCAGCAGTGGGCGGCGATGAAGAACGGTCGCACGTACGACGCGACGACGACGACGTTCTTCCCGAAGCGCATCCGTAAGACGCTGCCCGACTACGTCCAGAAGTACTCGGTGCCGGCGTACAACGGCTACTCGATGGCGTTCAACCACGACGACGAGGACTTCGGGAACCGGAACGTCCGTCGGGCGTTCGCCTATGCCATCGACCAGCAGAAGGTCGCGAACCTCCTCGGCTCCTCGAAGACGGCGGTCACGGTGCCGGCGGGTATCGGGAGTTTCCGCACGGGGACGTGGAAGCGCAACCTCGGCGGTGAGACGGACGTCTACCAGCGGTACAACGACACCGCGAAAGCCGCCGAACTGCTGCGCGCCGAGGGCTACACGAAGCAGGGCGGCCAGTGGTACAAGCCCAACGGCGACCAGTTCACGCTCACTATCCCCTCGCCGGCGGGGTGGAGCGACGTCGTCTCCATGACGACTGCGGTGGCGCAGGCGCTCACCGAGTTCGGTATCAAGACGCAGAACAAGAGTGTCGAGAACACGACGTTCTTCGGTCAGTACTGGGGCCCCTCGGACTTCAAGGTCGTCCCGTGGTTCTGGAACAACTCGGCACTCTCGAAGCCGTTCTTCAGTCTCTCGTGGATTCTGACGAGCGGCACCGTGATGTCGAACCTCAACTTCCCGGAGCAGCCCGAGGTGCCGCCCATGGGCGAACCCGAGGGCGAGACGTCGCCGTCGGACGTCCGCTCGAAACTCCAGTCGCTCGGGACGGCGGGCGACGACGCGACGGTGACGGAACTCACGCGCGACCTCGCGTGGGACGTCAACCAGAGCCTTCCGATGGTTCCCATCGTCGAGGTGAGTAGCCAGTCCTTCTGGAACGGGAACCGCTGGAACATCCCGCCCGCGGACACCGACAAGAAGTACATCAACAACGAGTACTTCTGGTGGCCGCGCATCGGCATCGTCTCCCCGAAGGAGCAGTAACGTCACGCGCCCTACTCTTTATCCAGTCCGGGACGCCGTTCATGGATGGTTTATCATTATATTTCTCTCGATGCCAAAGGATAAATATTCATGCGAGATACTCGGGTGTGTATGCCTGATGGCAGTAGTCACGATTGGCAGTCCGCGCGGCGCCGGTTCCTGAAGATGGGCGGCGTGGCCGGCGCGGCCGCACTCGCCGGGTGTTCCTCGGAGACGCCGAGCGAGGGTGGGGCCGGGAGCACGACGAGCACGAGCGGCGACGGCGGGAGCGGCGGGTCGGGGGACAACTCCCTCACCATCCCCGGCCGCTACATCCCGACGAACATGCAGTGGAACTCCTACGCGCCCAGCCACTACGCAGTCGTCGGCGGCCGCGCCGTGTACGACCCGTTCATCTTCTACAACCAGAAGACGGACGAACTCATCCCTTACCTCTTCCAGGACTGGACGCTCGAGGGGAAGACGCTCACCGTGACGATTCGCGACGGGGTCACGTGGCACGACGGCGAGCCAGTCACGGCCGAGGACTTCGTCACGAAGTTCACTATCGACAAGGGCTTCGGCTACGAGGTCGGGAACTACATCGAGAGCGCGACGGCCGTCGACGAGAAGACCGTCGAGTACGCCCTCGCCGATGCCTACCGCGCGAAGACGATTCTCCTCGTCTTCAACGGCACGTGGCTGGACACGCCGACCCACCAGAAGTTCGGCGAGTTCGCCCAGCGCTTCCGTGACGCCTCCACGAAGGAGGAGAAACAGAAGGTCCAGGGCGACATCCAGAACTACCAGCCCTCCGAACCGGTCGGCTGTGGCCCCTTCGAGTTCGACTCCGCGAACCAGCAGACGCTCACGCTGACGACGTACGCGGACCACCCGGACGCGAGCAACGTGAAGTTTGACACCTACGAAGTCGTGTACTTCGCGTCCTCGCAGCAGAAGTGGGCGAACATGAAGAACGACGCGGGCATCGACGTGCTGAACGGCTTCACGCCGCGCCGCATCGTCAAGACGTTCCCCGACTACGTTCGGGAGTATCAGGTCCCGCGCTACAACGGCTACGCGCTCGCGTTCAACCACAGTGACGAAGACTTCGGCAAGCGCAACGTCCGGCGCGCCGTCGCGAACGTCATCGACCAGAACAAGATGGCGAACCTCGCCGACCCGACGAAACACCCCGTCACGGCGCCCGCCGGCGTCGGCAGTTTCGTCACCGGCACGTGGGAGGAGAACCTCGGTGGCGACGTCTCCTCGTACGACACGTACACGAACACGGAGAAGGCCGCTGAACTCCTCCGTAGCGAGGGCTACACGAAGCAGGGCGGCAAGTGGTACAAGCCCAACGGCGATCAGCTCACGGTCGAGATCCCGACGCCGTCCGGCTGGAGCGACGTGGCGAGTTTCACGACGACGGTGGCGCAGATGCTCTCCGACTTCGGTATCGAGGCCCAGAAGCGCGGCGTCGAGAACACGACGTTCTTCGGGCAGTACTGGGGTCCCTCGAACTTCCAGATGGTCCCGTGGTTCTGGAACAACTCCGGGAAGACGAAGCCGTTCTTCAGCCTCTCGTGGATTCTCACCAGCAACACGGTGATGTCCACGCTCGGGTACGACGAGAAGCCGAAGGCGCCGCCGATGGGCAACCCCGACGGCGAACCGCAGGAGGTCGACGTCCAGTCGAAGCTCCGCGAGCTCGGGACGACGAGCGACCAGCAGCGGGTCACCGAACTCACGCGCGAACTCGCGTGGGTCGTCAACCAGGACCTCCCGATGCTCCCGCTCATCGAGAAGGTTCGTCCGAGCTTCTGGAACACGAACGAGTGGGACGTGCCCCCGAAGGACACCGACAAGAAGTTCGTCAACTGGTGTAACTACTACTGGCCGCGCTTCGGCTACGTCACGCCCAAGCAGTAACGTCGCCGTCCGGTCAGTCGTCCCATAGCCCCCTGCACCCTTTCTCCGGCTGACCGTTTCGCTCACGCCGTCGGAAGGGTTCGTCATCTTCCCTGACCGGCCGTTCTTTACTCCCTACGGAACACCGAGAGATATGTCACGTTCATTTGCCGATTAGGAAGGTTAATAATGCTGGATTGGTTTCGTTCTGCCATGGTAAATCGTATCACCAAACGGGTCGCCCAAGCCCTGCTAACAGTGGTGGTCGTCGTCACCCTCACCTTTGGGATGATACGGCTGATGCCGGGAGGACCGATGGACTACCTCAAGGCACAGCTCATCCAGTCCTCGTCGGGTAGCGTGGACATGCAGCGGATCAACGCGCTCGTCGAGGCGTACACGAACATCAACCCGGAGAAACCGGTGCTCCAGCAGTACATCGACTACATGTCGGCGGTGCTCTCCGGTGACTTCGGTCGCTCCGTCGTCTACAACCAGCCGGTGTCCGAGATCATCATGAACGCGCTCCCGTGGACGCTCCTCGTGATGGTGGTGTCCATCCTCCTGATGTTCGCCATCGGCATCGTCCTCGGCGCCATCATGGCGTACAACGAGGGAGAGCGCATCGACCTCGGCTCCACCGTGGTCGGAATCCTGCTCAACTCGATTCCGTACTACGTCGCCGGTATCCTGCTCGTGTACGTCCTCGGTTACCAGCTCCAGTGGTTCCCGACCGGCGGCCGGATGAACACGGAGACGATGGTCGGCTTCAACTACGCGTTCATCGCCGGCGTCATCCACCACGCGGCGCTCCCCATCGCGTCGCTCGTCATCACCGGCTTCGGTGGGTGGGCGCTCACGATGCGTGGGAACTCCATCCGTGTCCTCGGTGAGGACTACCTCCGCGTCGCGCAACTGCGCGGCCTGCCGTCCCGGCGTATCTCGCTCTGGTACGTCGGCCGGAACGCCATCCTCCCGATGTACACGGGCCTGCTGATCTCCATCGGGTTCATCTTCGGTGGCTCCGTCATTCTCGAACAGATCTTCCGCTACCCTGGCGTCGGTTACTACCTCTACCAGTCCATCGGCGCTCGGGACTACCCACTGATGATGGGTGGGTTCATCATTATCACAGTGACCGTCGTCATCGGTGTGTTTATTGCCGACGTGACGTATGGTTTCATCGACCCGCGGGCTGGTGGTGATAACAATGAGTCCTACTGAAGCCTCAACAGACGCTGAAACCCCGGAGGCGGAGACCTCACTCTTCGACACCGAGTCGGATACCGAGGTCACCCGCACCGACCGCTACAAGCAGTGGATCGAGACGTGGCTGCTCGCCTCCGCACGCATCGCGTGGTCCGACTGGCGCGTTCGCATCGGCTCGCTCATCGTCCTCCTCTACGTCCTGATGGGGACGGTCGGCGTCATGCTCGTTCCCGAGCCGACGATCGGCGCCGGACCGCGCTACGTCGGACCGTTCACGAACTGGCAGTTCCCACTCGGGACCGACAACCTCGGTCGCGGCATCCTCGGGCAGATCGTCCACGCGACTCCGTGGATGCTCCAGATGATCGCCGCCGGCGCCGTCTTCTCCACGGTCATTGCGACGGCCGTCGGGACACTCTCCGGCTACAAGCGCGGTACCGTCGACCAGGTGCTCATGACGCTCACCGACATCGCGATGACGATTCCGGGCCTCCCGCTCGTCATCGTCCTCGCGGTGCTCCTCCAGCCGAAGAGCCCCATCCTCATCGGTATCGTCCTCACCATCAACGCGTGGGCGGGGCTCGCCCGCTCCATCCGCTCGCAGGTGCTCACCCTCCGCGAGGAGTCCTACATCGAGGCCTCGCGCACCATCGGGGTGCCGACCCGCACCATCATCCGGGAGGACGTCCTTCCGAACCTGATGCCGTACGTCGTCGTCAACTTCGTGCAGGCGGCGCGTAACGTTATCTTCTCCTCCGTCGGCCTCTACTTCCTCGGCCTCCTGCCGACGTCGAAGCCGAACTGGGGAGTCATGATGAGCCGCGCGTACTCCACCGCGGGCGCGCTCTACACGTGGGACACCGCGTACTGGCTCATCTTCCCGATGATCACGATTATCCTGCTCGTCTTCGGGCTCATCCTCTTCGCACAGGGGACCGACCGCCTGTTCAACCCGCGTGTCCGCGCTCGGCACGCCGGCGACAGCGGCGGCCCCAGTAAGTCGAGCGACGACGAGGGCCCAGCAGCGAACCCGGACGAGTCCAAGGGGATGTTCTGAACTATGAGTCACCAACAGCAGAAACACCTACCCGTCTACACGGAAGCCGAATCGGACACCATCGTCGAGGCCGAAGACCTCACCGTCTCCTTCGACCTCGACCGCGGTGAGTCACGCGTGCTCAACAGCGTCGACATGACCATCGAGCGCGGCGAAATTCTCGGTGTCGTCGGCGAGTCGGGGAGCGGGAAGTCGATGTTCGCGTCCGCGCTCCTCGACGCCGTTCCCGAACCCGGCATCACCAGCGGCAGCATCAGATTCCACCCCGAGGAGGGCGAGCCGGTCGACGTGCTCGACCAGTCGGAGGAGGAACTCCGGCAGATGCGCTGGGAGGACATATCGATGGTCTTCCAGGGTGCGATGGACTCGTGGAACCCCACGATGACCATCGGCAAGCACTTCGAGGAGACGCTCAAGGCCCACAACGTCCCGAAGGGCGAGGGGATGGAGCGCGCCCGTGAACTCATCGACAACGTCTACCTCGACCCGGACCGCGTGCTGAACGCCTACCCGCACGAGCTCTCGGGCGGGATGAAACAGCGCGCGCTCATCGCGCTCTCGCTCGTGCTCGACCCCGAGGTGCTGGTGATGGACGAGCCGACGGCGGCGCTCGACCTCCTCATGCAGCGCTCCATCATCGCGCTGCTCTCCGAGCTCCGCGACGAGTACAACCTCACGATGTTGTTCATCACGCACGACCTCGAACTCGCGGCGGGACTCGCGGACCGCATCGCCGTGCTGTACGCCTTCGAGTTCGTTGAGGTCGGCTCCGCCGACGACATCATCTACAACGGGAACCACCCCTACACCCGCGCGCTCATCAACTCGACACCGAACCTCGAAACGCCAGTCGAGGCGATGGAGCCCATTCGTGGGGAGAGCCCCGACCCGGTGAACGTGCCGACCGGGTGCTCGTATCACTCGCGCTGTCCGCTTGCGGACGAGTTCTGTGAGACGAACGACCCAGACATGATGATTACGAACGACGACGACGCCGACGCGAACGAAACCGTCCACGCTTCCGCGTGCCACTACTGGGAGCAGGTTCCAGAGCAGGTCCCGCTGCACATCGAGGGGGTGCGTCAGGATGAGTGACGACGAACCGGTCATCTCCCTCGAGGACGTCGAAGTCCACTTCGAGAACCAGGGTGGGCTCTTCTCCGACCCGGACGTCGTGCAGGCGGTCGACGGCGTCGACCTCGACATCGGCGAGAACGAGATCGTTGCGCTCATCGGTGAGTCCGGCTGTGGGAAGACGACACTCGGGAAGACGACCATCGGCCTGCAGCGGCCCACCGGCGGCTCCGTGAAGTACCGCGGGCAGGACATCTGGAAGGCGCGGGACAAGGAGGGCGACGTCCAGATTCCCTTCGAGGAGATTCGCCGCGCGCTCCAGATCATCCACCAGGACCCGGGGAGTTCGCTGAACCCGAACCGTCGCGTGCTGAACATCCTCGAACGGCCGCTGAAGACGTGGCACTCGGACATGTCGGCGGACGACCGGGCGGCGCGCATCCACGGGATGCTCGAGCGCGTCGGGATGAAGCCCGCGAAGGACTACTCCGGGCGCTACCCGCACCAGCTGTCGGGTGGCGAGCAGCAGCGCGTCGCGCTGATTCGCGCGCTGTTGATGAACCCGGATCTCATCCTCGCCGACGAGGCCGTCTCGGCGCTCGACGTCTCGCTGCGCGTGGACATGATGGACCTGATGCTCGAACTGCAGGATCAGTTCGACACCTCCTACCTGTTCATCAGCCACAACCTCTCGAACGCCCGCTACCTGACGAAGAAGACGGACGGCCGCATCGGCATCATGTACCTCGGACGCCTCGTCGAGATCGGGCCGGTCGACGAGGTGCTGCAGAACCCGAAGCATCCCTACGCGAAGGTGCTGAAGTGGGCGACGCCGAGCCTCGAGACGGACTCGACGGAGGTACAGGAGCCGCCGATTCGCGACATCGACGTGCCGGACCCGACGAACCCCCCGGAGGGGTGTCGCTTCCACACGCGCTGTCCGGAGGCGCGTGAGGTCTGCAAGCAACAGGACCCCTCGCTCGATGGATCGGGCGACGAGGAGCATCCGGCGGCGTGCTTCCGGGTCTACGGCGACGACCACGAGTACTGGGACAGTCCGCCGGTCGAAGAGATGGAGGAAACGACGGACGCCGGTAGCGGCGCCATGCAGGCCGACTGACTCAGTACTCCTCCAGTTTTCGCTGTCGGACGCGGTAGAGCACGTAGGTGAGCGGCAGCAGCGTCACGACGACCACGGCGAGGTCGATGATGGCGACGACGACGCTCGGATTCGTGGTGTCGAGCGGCTGCGAGAGGAGGATGTAGACGAGCCCGAGGCCGATGAGGAGGTCGGTGACCGCGAGGCCGAACCAGAGCGGTGTGAAGTTCTCCATCGCGTCCCAGAACTCTTCTCGTGACCATCGTACCATTTCGTTAAATGTGGATGGCCTCGCTGCATAACTCCATCGCCTCCGTAGCGGCTGCCGCCACCTCAGTCGAGGGTGACGCGCCGGCCGTCGGCGGCGGACGTCTGGACGCCCTTGAGGGCGTACATGTCGCGGAGGCCGTGCTCGCCGTCCGCCGTGGGCGTCTCACCGGTGAGACAGCAGTAGGCGAAGTAGTCGAACTGCTCTGTGAGTTCGTTAGAGCCGAGGCCGTCGTGTCGGCTGCGCCGGCCGCCGCGTTCGAGGACGACGGTGCGTTCGGCGCCGGGGTTGAACGCGTTCTCGACGCGGATGGAGCCCTCGTTGCCGTCGACCCGGAGGCTGCTCTCGCCGAACGACCCGTAGCTGGAGCGACAGAGCGCCTGCGCGCCGCCGTCAAACTCGAGGAGGAAGGCGGCGTGCTCGTCGATGACGGGGCCATCGAACTGCTCGTCGGGGCTGGTGAGTGAGGCCTGCACGCTCGTCGGGTCGGCGTCGAGGACGAAGCGGAGGGTGTTGAGGGGGTAGACGCCGATGTCGTAGAGCGACCCGCCGCCGGCGAGCTCCGGGTCGAGCCGCCACTGGTCGGGGTCGGCGCCGTCGCCGGCGAACATCGGGAAGGTGAACGCGCCGGTCGCCTGCGTGACATCGCCGACGAACCCGTCGTCGACGAGTTCGCGGACGCGACGAATCACGGGGTCGGTCTGCATCCGGTAGGCGACCATGAGGGTGACGTCGGCGTCCTCGCAGGCCTCGACCATCGCTTCGGCGCGCTCGACGGTGGCCTCCATCGGCTTCTCGCAGATGACGTCCTTGTCGAGGTCGGCCGCCGTCTCGACGTATTCGAGGTGGAGGGCGTTCGGGGTCGCGACGTAGACGGCGTCGTAGGCGTCGGCGCCGTCGCCGGCGTGGAACTCGTCGTAGGTGAGCGCGGTGTCGGCCTTCGCCTCGTCGGCGACCTCTCGGGCTTTCTCGGCGGAACCGCTGACGGTGGCGGTGACGTCGGCGTAGTCACAGTCGGCGATGGCGGGGAGCGCTTCGTCGCGCGCGAACCACCCGAGGCCGACGAGGGCGATGCGGAGCGTGCCGTCCGCGCCGTCGTCCCAGTCTCGCTCGGCGTAGCCGTCGACGAATCCATCGAACGGTCTCTCGGAGTCCATACCGAGTGCATCTCCGCCGTGGCGGATAAATCTGGACGATGCGGACGGTGTGTCCGGCACCCACGCGCGGACAACGGGTTCATTATTGATGAATAATTAAGGTCATGGCTGAGACGATCGTTCAGAAACATCACGAACGATGGCGGTACGAGATTAGTCGTTCGTGATGGATACACGCGCCGACGACGCCGTTTACACGAATACTGCTGTAATTCCTGAATCGAATCGTTGGACTGCGGACGCGACGGGTCGGACCTCCTCCGTTCACTATCGAGGAATCGATGTTCGCCACTGGTGTCTTCCAGTCCCGGACTGCCACACTCGCGGTCATCGACGGGTGGGACACCAGCAACTAAGACGGGGCGTTTCGTACGACCGTTCCGATGCCCGAAGACACGACGCTCCGCGAGGTCGCGGACGACGCCGACTTCCGTCTCGGTGCGGCCGTCGCCGCCGACCCGCTCCGCACCGACGCCGGCTACTGGAAGACGCTCCGCCGCGGCTTCAACACCGTCACCGCAGAGAACGCGATGAAGATGGGGCCGATGCGCCCGGAACCCGGCGTCTACGACTTTACGGACGCCGACGCCGTCGCGAACTTCGCCGAGGAGCACGGTATGGCCCTCCGCGGACACACGCTCGTCTGGCACAACCAGGTCCCCGAGTGGTTCCAGGAGTGGGACTACACGGACGCCCAACTCGAGTCGTTCCTGCGCGACCACGTCCACACCGTCGCCGGCCGCTACCGCGGGAAGGTCGACGCGTGGGACGTCGTCAACGAGGCCGTCGCGGACGACGGGTCGATGCGCGACTCCGTCTGGTACGACGCGATGGGCGAGCAGTACCTCGACAAGGCGTTCCGGTGGGCGAACGAGGTCGCGCCCGACGCCGACCTCTTCTACAACGACTACGGCGCAGACGCCGTCAACGAGAAGTCCGACGCCATCTACGAGCTGGTCGAACGGCTGCTCGACCGGGGCGTCCCGCTCGACGGCGTCGGCCTCCAGATGCACGCCCTCGACAGCATCCCCGACCCGAATTCGGTCGCCGAGAACGTTCGGCGCTTCAAGGACCTCGGCCTCGACGTCCACATCACCGAGATGGACGTCGCCTACCCGAAGGATGACGCGCCCGAGAACCACCTCGAACGGCAGGCCGAGGACTACCGCGAAATCCTCGACGTCTGCCTCGAGGAGGGCGTCGACACCCTCGTCGTCTGGGGTGTCCGGGATAGCGACTCCTGGATACCCGGCTGGTTCCCCGACGTCACCGAGGACCCCCTCCTCTTCGATGGGAGCAACGAGCCGAAACCCGCCTACCACGCGCTGAAGGAGCGCCTCGAGGACACCGCCTGAGGCGCCCGTCACTACCTATATAGGAACCCCGTACGAATATTCCCTCCCGGACAGTGGCTACTCGCGTTTGCCCGACCGCTGAGACGGCCGAACACGTCAGCGAACGGCCGCGACACGCCGGTGGTTTTATGGAGATGAAACAACCCCGTAGGTAATGAAATGGACTACGGACTCGTCGTCGTCGACGACACGGACGCACACCGCGACCTCCTCCGGGAGGCCGCGGAGAACGCGAGCGGCACGGACTCGAAGCTTCTCCTGCTGATGCTTCTCGACGAAGCGGAGTACGAACACGACATCGAGACGCTCGAATCCATCGGGAACGTCGAGAACGTCAGCTACGGCGAAGGCACGATTCTCGAAGGGGCGGAGCAGGACGTGAACGAAATCGCCCGCGAGGTCATCGGTGACGACTTCGACATCGAGTGGGACGTCCTCGTCGACGTCGTCGAGGAGGACGAGCGCGCACGCGCCGTCGTCCAGGCGGGCGCGGACAACGACTGCGACCACGCCTTCATCCTCGGTCAGCACCGCTCGCCGACGGGGAAGGCCATTTTCGGTGACTTCGCACAGCGCGTCATCCTCAACTTCGACGGCTACGTGACCGTCGCGACGGAGTAAGTCGCGACGCTTACTCGCCGACGTTCCCCTTCGAGTCGAGAATTTCGCGCATCAGCGCGACGTAGAGGTCGGTCCGCTTCGGGTAGCCCTCGTCGGTCTCCTCGTCGAGCGGCGTCGAGGCGAGCTTGGAGACGAAGTCGTCCGTGTAGCTCATCGTCTCCATCGTCTCGCGGACGTCGACGGTGATGGTGTTGTCCTCGTCGGTGTCGAGCCACGCGACCGACGCCTGCTTGTCGCTGTACTCGAGGACGTACGTCTCGCCGCCGAAGAGGTCGATGATGTCCTCGACGTCGCCGACTTCGAGCCAGCCGTCGTCGGTCTCGACGGCGAACGTCTCGTCCTCGATTTTCGTCTGATAGCGGGTGACGTCTGCCATTGGTCTTGTCGTAGGAGAGAACTGAATCCTCAACGGTCTTTCGGTCCGAACGGGCGCGCCCGTGCGAGAGGAAGCCTATATATCGCGCCTGCACAAACGGTGGCGCATGGACCCGACTACCATGCTGCCGCCGCACCCGGACCGGCGATGGACCATCGCCAAGCAACTTGGTCTCGACACGGCCGTCGTCCGGTTCTGGGGCGAGGAGGAGTGGTGGACGTACGAGTCACTGCTCAGCGCCCGCGAGCGCTTCGCCGACCACGGGCTTTCCCTCGACGTCGTCGAGGACCGCCCGCCGATGGAGAAGACGGTGCTCGGCCTCGAGGGTCGCGATGAGGAGATCGAGACGGTGAAACGACTCATCCGGAACATGGGCAAACTCGACATCCCGATTTACTGCTGGGTGTGGACGGAGAACCCCGTCGGCGTCGTCCGGACCTCGGACTCGCTGCCGGTGCGCGGGGACTCGCTGACGACGGCCTACGACCACGAGTGGCTGGAGCGCGCGGACGACCATCCGGCCGCGGACATCACCGAGGCGGAACTCTGGGAGAACCTCCAGTACTTCCTCGATGAGGTCGTCCCCGTCGCCGAGGAGGCGGGCGTGAAGATGGCGCTCCACCCCGACGACCCGCCGGTGGACGAACTACGCGGCGTGCCGCGTATCGTGAACTCCGTGGAGAACTACGAGCGCATCCTCGAGATGTACGACAGCCCGAATCACGGCGTGACGTTCTGTCAGGGCAACTTCTCCGCGATGGGTGCGGACGTCCCGGAGACGATTCGCCGCTTCGGCGAGAAGATTCACTTCGTCCACTTCCGGGACGTCGAGGGCCACCCCGAGAAGTTCCACGAGACGTGGCACGACGAGGGCCAGACGGACATGCGCGCGGCGATGGACGCCTACCTCGATGTCGGCTTCGACGGGCCGATTCGCCCCGACCACGTCCCGCGGATGCTCGACGAGGAGGACCGCTCCGAGGCCCAGTCCGGCTACACGGACATGGGTCGGCTCTTCGCCATCGGCTACATCCGCGGCCTCCTCGAGTGACGACCGGTCGACTTGCGCCCACGCCGCCACAGGCCTTTTGGTGACGCCCAAGGCTTACCCGTCGCACGCCACATAGATGTCCCCTGTCATGTCGGAACTCTCCGGCAGGCAGCGACCGAGCGACGCAGACGGTGTATTAGGCGGTCTCATCGATGTCGTGGCGTCGAATCGGTACGCGAGTTACTTCGTGGGGTTCGAAGTGGCGCTGTTCGCGCTCGCGGCCGTGCTCGATACGTTCGCGCCCAACGGAACGCAGACCATCCTGTTCACGAACCTGGTCAGCGGGCTGATGGCGACGTTCGCCGTCCTCATGGCGGGTATCGTCGCCGTCGGCCTCGTCGGCGCTGGTGGCTGGGTGGCCCTCGCACGGGCGTGAGCGCCTCCGGCTAGTCCGCGGCGGCCGGCCGTGGCCGCCGCCGCTCGTTTTGTCGGTTCCGTCGCCGCAGAGCGGCGGCGTCGGCCACCTGCTCCAGTAGATTTATCCGCCGCGTCCGTGGAACCGACGGTATGGGCTTCATGGACGAGGACTACCTACTCGACTCGGACGCGGCCCGCGACCTCTACGACGCCGTCGCGGACCTGCCGGTCGTCGACCCGCACAACCACATCGACCTCGAGGAAGTCGTCGAGAACGAACCGTGGGACGACATCTGGGAGGTCGAGGGCGCCACCGACCACTACGTCTGGCAGCTGATGCGCAAGCGCGGCGTCGACGAGGAGAAGATTACGGGCGACGCCTCGAACCGCGCGAAATGGAACGCGCTCGCGGAGGTGTTCCCGGACTTCGCCGGCAACCCGACCTACGACTGGGTCCACCTCGACCTGAAGCGCCGCTTCGGTATCGAGAAGCCGCTGAACGCCGACACCGCCGACGAAATCTGGGACGAAACGAAGGAGCAACTCGCCGAGGACTCGATGCGTCCCCAGCAGGTCCTCCGGGACATGGACGTCGAGGTGCTTTGCAGCAGCGACGACCCGACCTCCCTGTTGGAGTACCACGAGCGCGCTGAGGAGGAGGTCGAGGGCGTCGACGTCCGCCCGACGTGGCGGCCGGACCGCGCGATGAAAATCGAGAACGCCGCGTGGGACGAGTTCGTCGCGGACCTCGATGCGGTGACGGATGCCGACGTCTCGACGTTCGAGGGCTTCCTCGAGGGGCTGCGCGAGACGCACGACTACTTCGCGGAGCACGGCTGTCTCGCCTGCGACATCGGCACCGGGACGACGCCGGTCTCCAAGCCCGTCAGCGAGGAGCGCGCCGCGGCCGTCTACGCGAAGGCGCGGCGCGGCGACGCACCCACCGAGGCCGAAGTCCGGGACTTCAAGGCGTTCATGCTGGAGTTCGCGGGCGAGTTGAACAGCGAAAAGGACTGGGTGACCCAGCTCCACGTCGGTGCGGTCCGGGACTACCGACAGGACCTCTACGAGGCAGTCGGCATCAACGCCGGTGGTGACGTCTCCACGCAGGACGTCGACGTCGTCGGCGGCCTCGACTACTTCTTCGACCGCTTCGACGGGGAGACCGAAATCGTCCTCTACGTCCTCGACCCGACGCACTACGCGAGCGCGACGGTGGTCGCACGCGCCTACCCGAACGTCAGCATCGGGCCGGCGTGGTGGTTTAACGACAGCCCGATGGGGATGGCGAACCAGCTCGAGCGCGTCGCGAACGTCGACCTGCTCGCGAACCACGCGGGGATGGTGAGTGACTCGCGCAAACTCGTCTCCTACGGGTCGCGCTTCGAGATGTTCCGCCGGACGCTCGCCTCCACCGTCGGCGAGATGGTCGAGCAGGGTCGCATTCCGCGGGCGAACGCCGAGCGCCTCGTCCGGCACGTCGCCTACGAGCGGCCGAAGGAGCTCTACGGCCTCTAAAGAACGGGCGTCTCCCTTTTCGGGTTACTGCGCGCTCGGGTCGTAGCCGCCGTCGACGGTGATGACCTCGCCAGTCGTGAAGGAAGCGCCGTCGCTCGCGAGATAGATGGCGGTGCCGACCATCTCGTCGGGCGTCGCGACGCGCTCCATGGGGGTGCGCTCGTCGACGGTTTCGCGGAACTCGGAGCCCTCCTCAAGTTTCGGGCCGGCCATGTCGGTCTTGACGAACCCGGGCGCGATGGCGTTCACGCGAATGTCGGGCGCGAGGTCGGCGGCGACGGCGCGCGTCAGGCCGTTCACGCCGCTTTTTGCCGCACAGTAGGAGGGTCGGGCCTCGCGGGCTTGGTCGGCGGACATCGAGGAGATGTTGATGATGCTCCCGGAGTCCATCTCCCGGGCGAACGCCCGGCAGGCCTTGAAGACGCCGGTGAGGTCGACGGCGATGTCCTGCTCCCACTCCTCGTTCGTCATCTCGGTGACCGGCGTCGTCGCGTTGACGCCGGCGGAGTTCACGAGGATGTCGACGTCGCCGACCTCCTCGATGGTGGTGTCGCGGAGGGTCTCGATGTCCTCGTCGCTGGTGACGTCACACGTCACTTCAGCGGTCGCCGCGCCGCGCTCGCGGAGTTCTTCGGCGACCCGCTCGACGGCATCCTCGGAGCGACTCGAGGCGACGACGTCCGCGCCGTCCTCGGCGAACCCGAGGGCGATGGCGCGCCCGATTCCTCTCGTCCCGCCGATGACGACGGCTGTCTTCCCTTCAACGCTCACAGACGGCATACTCTCGGAAGCCATGTTGAGCATTTTCCCTGCCGGTGGTTTATAGGTAGTGGAACCGTTCGACGGCGACCGGACGTTCGTAATGAGTGAATCCGGCAGGCCCCGAAGGACTCCGGCGGTGACACGTTTACGGGCATAGTGCTGTCAGTATCGCCCGACACTGCGAGAACCGACATTCTGCAGGCCCGACTCGTAGTTCATCAATACTGTACAAACCGCGCCACAGGGGTCGTCGACCACGAGACGCCCGTACGCGTTACCCCCATCGCGTCTACCGGCGAATAGTCACGCCCTCCGATACTGCTTTTACCCCCGGCCGTCACACAACTGCCATGGAAGCCATTAGCAAGGCGAAGCGCGGCCAGCGACTGGACTCGGACGACGTGACCATTGCCTATGTCGGTGGCGGGAGCCGCCAGTGGGTGCCGAACCTCGTACAGGACCTCGCGCTCTCCGAGTTCGACGGTACCGTCCGACTCTACGACCTCGACGTCGAGGCGGCCGAGCGCAACGCCGAGTTCGGCAACTGGGTGCAGGACCGTGAGGACGCCACCGCGGACTGGACCTACGAGGCCACCGGGTCGCTCGACGCCGCGCTCGAGGGCGCCGACGTCGTCCTCCTCTCCACGCAGTACAACCCCGCGGAGACGTTCGTCCACGACCTCGACATCCCGAAGGAACACGGAATCTACGGCGCCGTCGCCGCTACCATCGGGCCCGGGGGTATCTTCCGCGCGATGCGGACGATTCACGACTACAAGCGCATCGCCGCGCGCGTCCGCGAACACTGCCCGGACGCGTGGGTGTTCAACTTCACGAACCCCGTCCACTTCGTCACGCGCGCGCTCTACGACGAATTTCCGGACATCAACGCCGTCGGGATGTGCCACGAGGTGCTCCACCAGCGCGGCGTGCTCGCCGACATCGCCAGCGAACACCTCGACATGGACGCCGAGCGCGAGGACGTCTCGGTGAACGTCAAGGGCATCAACCACTTCACGTGGATCGACGAGGCTTACTGTGACGGCGTCGACCTCTGGCCGCTCCTCGAGGACCTGAAGGACTCCGAGGAAGCCCATCGGGAGTTCACGCCCGAGGACCTCGAGGACATGAGCCCGTTCGGCGGGAAGCGACAGGTGACGTGGGAACTCTTCCGGCGCTTCGGCGTCATGCCGTTCGCCGGCGAGCGCCACATCGTCGAGTACGCGAACTGGTTCCTCCACGGCGGCAAGGAGGGACTGAACCGCTGGGGCGTCAAGCGCACCACGAGCGAGTTCCGCTCGAAGCACTGGACGCCCTCCGAGTCCGAGCAGACGACCGACGTCGAGGCGTGGCTCGCCGGCGAGAAGGAGTTCACGCTGGAGTCCTCCGGCGAAGTCCTCCTCGACATCCTCGAAGCGCTCTCGGGTGGCGACACCTTCGTTACGAACGTCAACATGCCGAACCGCGGGCAGATAGAGGGCCTCGAACACGGCCCCGTCGTCGAGACGAACGCACTCGTGCGCGCGAGCGAGATTCGCCCGCTCGCCGCCGGCGGCTTCCCGCGCCCCGTCGAGAGCCTGATTCAGGGCCACATCGACACCATCGAGACGGTCATCGAGGCAGCCCGCGACGGCGACCTCGACACGGCGTTCGAGGGCTTCCTCATCGACCCGCAGGTCCGCACGCTCCAGACCGAGGAGGCCGCCGAGCTGTTCGCCGAACTCATCGCCGCCGAGAAGGACTATCTTGACGACTGGAACGTCGCGGACGCCGACGTCCTCGACGGCACCGACGTCGACGTCTAACTAGTCGCGGTCTTCCGGGAACGCCTCGGGGAGCGGCTCCGGTCGCTCCGGGGCGCTCTCGACGCTGACGTGTTTCCCCTCGTCCGAGGACGTCCGGACGCCGTCGAGGACTTCGAGGACGTGGTAGGCGAGGTCCGCGCTCGTGCGGTGCGTCCACCCGTCGTCGCGAATCGCGCGCGCGAGGTCCGCGACGCCGGCGCCGCGACCCGCGGTGTAGTCGTGGTCCATCTCGACCGTCTCGAAGCCCGTGCCGTCCGAGACGCGCACCGGTCCCTCGAAGTGGTTCGGGTCCGGCACCGCGAGCGTCCCCTCCGTGCCGTAAATCTCGAAGGTCGGGCTCGGGAGCGTCGAGTCCTGTGCGTCGAACGTCGTCGTGACGTTCGCCACTGTCCCGCCGCCGAAGTCGACGATGCCGCTCTCGTGCGTCGGCACCTCGACGTCGATGGTCTCGCCGTGACGGGGTTCGCTCGTGATGGTGCGCTCGTCGTGCGCGCGCGTGACGGACCCGGTGACGCGCTCCGCGGCGCCGAGCAGCGTGACGAGCGCCGTCACGTAGTAGGGGCCCATGTCGAAGAGCGGGCCGCCGCCCTCCTTGTAGTAGAGGTCGGGGTTCGGGTGCCAGGCCTCGTGGCCGGGCGACGTCCAGACCGCCGTCGCGCCCACCGGGTCGCCGATGCGGCCGTCGTCGATGACGCGCCGACACGTTTGGAGGCCCGCGCCGAGGAAGGTGTCGGGTGCGGACCCGACGCGGAGGTCGGACGCCTCGGCGGCCTCCAGAATCCCTGCGGCGTCCTCGACGGACGACGCCAGCGGCTTCTCCACGTAGACGTGCTTGCCCGCGTCCAAGACCTGCTTACAGGTCTGCTCGTGGACCGAGGGCGGCGTGAGGTTCACCACGAGCTCGACGTCTGAGTCGAGGAACGCCTCGCTGTCCATCGCCTCGATGCCGTACTCGGCGGCCTTCGCCTCCGCGCGCGCCTCGTCGAGGTCCGTGCACGCGACGATGTCGTACTCCTCGAAACGGTCGTTCGCCCCGAGGTAGGCGTCGCTGATCGTTCCGCATCCGAGAATACCGACTCGCACTGGGTCCATGTCTCCGTCCAGGGCGACCCACATCATAAACCGTCCGGGAACGGAATCGAGCGCCATCGCGGTGACGTGCGGACCGTGCCTCACTCGACGATGGCGTCGAGGCGTGTCGCCAACCCCCGACCGATGGACTTCATGCCCGCGTCGCTCGGGTGGAGGAGGTCGGCGCCGAGTCCCGGAAGGTCGAGGAGGTCCGGGCCCTCGACGACGTGAAGGGTATCGTGTGGCGACTCCGCGACGATTTCGCGCAGCGCCGTCCGGTATGCCGCCGCGTGCGCAGCGTCCCCGGACTCGGTCAGGTCGTCGTGGTACGGGAAGAGCGTGACGCAGACGACGGGTTTCTCGGGATGCGCGTCCGCGACGGTGTTCACGAACGTCTCCGCGCGCTCGCGGAACGTCTCCGGCTCGAACCCGCCCGTGTTCGCCATGTTCACCGAGAGCGCGAGCGTCGCGACGTCCCAGTCGTCACGGCCCGCGATGTGCTCGGCCATCGCGGCCTCGCAGTACGCCGACCCCGAACACCCCAGATTGAGCGCGTCGTACCCCTGTTCGCGCGCGACGTGCGTGACGTAGTCCGTGTGAAGCGCCGACGCCGCCGCACCCTCGGTGATGGACGTCCCGTACGCGAGATAGCGCGCCTCCGGCAGTTCGTCGTCCGTCGGCGGCCGGCACTCGCCCGAGACGTCGTGGAGTGCCGCCGCCGTCCGGCGCTCGAAGCGAATCCGGCAGACCCGCGGGTCGAAGCGGCCCGCGTCCGCCGCGGCCTCGTCCGGGAGGTCCGCGATGCGCTCGGGCACGCTGAGCGTCAGCGTCCTCGGTTCGGGCCCGATTTCGGTCGGCTGCCACGGCTGGAAGACGCCCCAGAAGACCCGGACGTGCGTCTTCTCGGCCGCCGAGAGCGTCACCTCCACCTCCGTCTCGTCGTCCGCCGGCACGAACCGCACCTCGCTCCCCGTCGGATGGCGGACGCGGTCCCGTGCCATCTCGTTCAGTTCTTCACCCACCGACGCGGGGACGCGACACAGTCGCTCACCGCCCTCGGCCCACTCCGCGGGAACCGTCTCCGTGACGTTGTGCAGCGACACCGACGGATGCTCCGAAGACTCCATGTGACTCGGTACGACGATTCGTCGACGGCCACATGAGGCTGTCGGGACGCCTCAGGTGTCGTGCTCGACGACGCTCACGCCTCGTCGAACTGGCGTCGCTTCGGGCCGCGTGCTCGACGACGCTCACGCTTCGTCGAACAGGTCCTCGCCCTCCAGCAGGTGCTCTTCGACGACGTCCATGTCGAGCGTGACGCCGAGCCCGGGGTCGTCGGGGAGGTCGATACGACCCGGCTCCAGAACGTCCTCCTCGACGACGTCGCCCCACCACGGGACGTCGCGGGCGTGGTACTCGAGCGCGAGGAAGTTCGAGGCGGCGGCGCCGACGTGTGCGGACGCCATCGTGCCGACGGGCGAGGCGACGTTGTGGAGCGCGAGCGGGATGTAGTAGGTCTTCGCCATGTCCGCGATTTTCTTCGTTTCGAGCATCCCGCCGTTCTTCGGGACGTCCGGGTGGATGACGTCGATACCCTGGTTCTCAACGAGGCGGCGCGCGCCCTCGACCCGATAGACGTTCTCGCCGGCCGCGATGGTGACGTCCGTGTTGTGCGTGACGTACATCTGGACGTCGTGGTTCTCCGGCGGAACGGTGTCCTCGAGCCACCAGACGTCGTACTCCTCGACGGCGGAGGCGAGGCGACGCACGGTGTCGCCCGTCCAACTCCAGTGACAGTCGAAGGCGACGTCCGCACGGTCGCCGACACGCTCCGTGACGGCGCGCACGATGTCGGCGCGGTAGTCGATGGCGCGCGCGTTCAGGTGCTTGTTCTTCCGGTCGATGACGTGCTTGTCCGGGCTGTCGAGGTCGAACTTGACCGCGTCCCATCCCTCCTCGACGACGGCCTGGGCGGCGTCCGCGTACGCCTCGGGACGATAGGCGCCATCGTCGTCGCTCGCCGCGGCGTCGTGGAGGTGCTCGCCCGCGTGGACGTCGCAGTAGACGCGGACGGCGTCGCGGTGCTTCCCGCCGAGCAACTGGTAGGCTGGCACCTCCAGCAGTTTCCCGGCGAGGTCGTGGAGCGCGACGTCGATGCCGGACATCGCCGTCACGCCGACGCCGTTCATCCCGCCGAGATAGGAGAGTCCGTCGTAGAGTTCGGTCATCCGCGCGTCGATGTCGAGCGGGCTCTTCCCGACGATGCGTTCCGTCGCGTGCTCGACGTAGGCGTCGGCCTTCGGACCGAGCACCATCTCGCCGGTGCCGGTGACGCCCGCGTCCGTGTAGACGCGCACGAGCGTCCACTCGAAGGTGGTGCCGATGCGCGTCGTCTGGACGTCCGTAATCTCCACGTCGCGTACCTCGTCACATGGTACCATAGTCCTGCTGCGGCGGCCCGCACGATAAAAGACGCAGTACCGGAAACCCGTTCGGGCTACCTAGAGCGTGCCGTAGCGCTCCCAGACCTCGAAGACGCTGTCGCCGTCGCGGATGTCGCGCCGGACGTTGTTCTCGTTCTCCAGGTCCTCCTCGCCGCGCTCGATGACCTCCTCGACGTCGTCCGGGTCGATGACGGCGATGGACTCGTAGTCCGCGAAAATCACGTCGCCGGGGCTGATGTTCACGCCGTGGACGTTCACCGGGACGTCCCACTCGCGGAAGCTCACGCGGCCGAACGACTCGATGGCGCTGTGCCCTTCCGCCCAGACGGGGAACTCGTGTTCCTCGATCATCCGCGAGTCGCGCGTCGGGCCGTCGATGAGCGCGCCGACGGCGCCGTTCTCCTGCACGATGGTGCTCAACAACTCGCCCCAGAGGCCGACTTCGGTGTCCTTCGGCGCCGCCATCACCACGAAGTCGCCCGGGCCGGCGGCGTCGAGATACTGGAAGAACTCCGAGTCCGTCGCGTCGGTCTCCTCTTCCTCGTCCCCGCCCTCTTCGTAGCCGATTTCGACGCGCTGGGCGGTGTGCGCCGTCCCGATGATGGGGTCGCGTCGCCACAGCGACTCGATGTTCGTGCAGGGAATTACGTTGTCGTCGATGCCCATCTCGTCCGTCACGTCGTTGATGATGGCGCTATGGAGGTTCGAGAGGCGCTCGCGTTGTTCGGTAGAGAGTCCCATGGGTCTTCGTCACTACCATCTCGGAGGGGGTGGATACCGGTGATGCATCCGGCAACGCGGGTGGGGTTCGGCGCCGCGACGTGTAAAGACCTATACCGACACGCGTCCACTCCGCCGGTATGTCCACGCGCTCCGTCCTCCTCATCGGGGGGAACCGCTTCCCGTTCCACCGCTTCGAGACGAACGGCGACCTCATCGCCGACGCGATTCCTGACCGTATCGAGGTCACGCTCACCACCGAGAAGGCCGACCTCGAAGACTTAGAGGGCTACGACGCCGTCGTCGACTACCTCACGGACAGTTCGCTCACTGACGCCCAGCGCGATGGCCTGCTCTCCTTCGTCGAGTCCGGCGGCGGCTACCTCGGCGTCCACTGCGCGTCCGACCTGACGAGCACCGCCGCCGACGACCCGGACGCCGTCATCGACGCCCGCGAGGAACCATTCCCCGAGCTGCGCGACCTCGTCGGCGGACACTTCGTCACGCACCCCGCGCAGACGACCTACGACGTCCGCGTCGTCGACCACTACCACCCCGTCACGGCCGCGCTCAAGGACTTCGCGGTCTTCGACGAACCCTACGTCCTCGACGTCGACACCGAGGACGTCCGCGTGCTCGCGCGCATGGACCACCCCGAGCACGCCGACATGCCCATCGCGTGGTCGACGGAGTACGGCGAGGGTCGCGTCTTCTACTCCTCGCTCGGCCACGACGAGGCTTCACTCACGAACGACGGCGTCCGCACCCTCCTCGCGAACGCCGTCGCGTGGGTTACTCGCGAGTGAGTAGCCGATAGGTGCGTTTTTCCCGTTCGGCTTCGTCCCCCCGTGGTATGACACGCGTCACCGTTTGGAACGAATTCGTCCACGAGCAGGAGAACGACACCGTCGCCGAAATCTATCCCGACGGTATCCACGCCGTCATCGCCGACGCCCTCGAAGCCGGTGGGTTCGACGTCGAGACGGCTACCCTCCACGAACCCGAGCACGGCCTCACCGAGGACGTGCTTGCGGAGACGGACGTCCTCACGTGGTGGGGGCACGCTGCCCACGACCAGGTCGAGGACGAAATCGTCGAGCGCGTGAAACACCACGTTCTGGAAGGGATGGGCCTGCTCGTCCTCCACTCCGGGCACTTCTCGAAGGTGTTCAAGTCGCTGATGGGGACGACGTGCAACCTGAAGTGGCGCGAGGCCGGCGAGACCGAGCGCCTCTGGGTCACCGACCCCGCCCACCCCATTGCGGAGGGTCTCCCCGAGTCCTTCGAGGTTCCCGAAGCCGAGATGTACGGCGAGCACTTCGACATCCCTCAGCCCGACGCGCTCGTCTTCAACTCCTGGTTCGAGGGCGGCGAGACCTTCCGCTCGGGCTGTGTCTTCCACCGCGGGAAGGGTCGTATCTTCTACTTCCGCCCGGGCCACGAGACCTACCCGATCTACCATCAGGACGAGGTCCGGCAGATCCTCCGCAACGCCGCCGAGTGGGCGGCGCGCGACGACGACGCCCCCGACATCACGCGCGGGAACGCCGAACCCGTCGAGGACATCGACACGAGCGACGACCGGACCGTCCACTAACGCTCCTTCTCCTGCCGCCCTCGTTTTCGCGCACACACCGCCCGGAGCGTCGCCGCTCGCCGTCTCTCGCCCCGATAGCGACTCGTCTCGACGATTCAGCGCACACCCGAATTTGCTATAGCGACATGTAGTGTATGCGTCTGCGACGGTACAGCGCCGCAAACCCGTCTTGCACGGTTGTCTGGTAGCGGACAACCACACAAGACAAACTATTTGTGTTCTGATCCTATTGCTCTACCCACCGAAACCGGCGGGCTTAGAACACCACACCCCCGCCGCGCCCGCTATGACCGACGCTACCTACGCCACGATGGACGAAGCGGCCTGCGCGGCCTTCCTCCGGGAGGAGGTCGTCCCCGAGATGCACGCCGACCCGGAGTGCGACCGCCGTCCCGACGCCGAACCCCCCACCTATCGGTGGCTCAATGGGCACTATCCGGGGTTCGTCAAGCACCTCCAGCGCGAGTTCGACGCCTCGCCCGCCGACTTCTACCGCGAGCACGTCCTCGACGGCGGCGAAGACGACGACTACGACTGGGGGCTTCCGGACGGCGAGGCCGCCGAACGCACCCGAAACCGCCTCGAGGCGCACCTCGACGAACTCCGCTATCGCGGCCACCCCGAGACGACGATTCGCCCCTACCGCGCGCGCCTGAAGAAGTACGTCCAACTCTACTGCGACCTGCACGGCCCCGACCTGCTCGACGGCCTGCGCGACGAGTCCCGGCGCGCCGAGGAGATCGACCGCGCGTTCACGGTCTGTAAGGTCCTCGACCGCACGCTCCAGACGCCCGCCGCCCGCCGGAAGTACGTCGAGGACGTCCGGCGCTTCTACCGCGAACTCGTCGACGCCGGCTATATCTCCTACAACCCGATGCGGCGCATGGAGACCCGCCTCGGCCTCGACGTCCCCGAGTGGGACAACCCCTCGCTCTCCGAGCGCGACGTCGAGACCCTCTGGGCCGAGGCCGACACCCGCCGTGAGCGCCTCCTCGTCGTCGGCCTCTGCGGGTGGGGGTTGCGGCCGTCGGAGCTGGCCGCACTCCACGTCCGGCAGGTCGTCCTCGAGCCCGAGGACGACGACTACCCCTTCCTCGACTTCCGCGACGGCGACCGGAAGAACGGCCCCGGGACGGTGGCGATGCTCGCGGGCGCGGACGTCCTCGACGCCCGCCTCGACGCGATGGCCGACCGCGACGGGTGGACGGGCTACGTCTTCCCCTCCGAGCACGCCGAGGCCGGGCACGTTCACGTCGATACCCTCCGCCGGTGGTTCGCTGACCTCGTCGCGCGCACGGACGTGACCGTCCGAGGCGAGGCCCCGACACCGAAGTACGGCCGGCGCTTCTGGTACTCCCTCTACGGCGAGGCCGTCGTCGAAGTCGCCGAGCGCTTCACGCCCGTCGCCGAAGCCCAGGGCTCCGCCGACGCCAACGTCGTCCTCGAGAACTACCTCAGCGAAGCCGACCGCCGGATGCACCTCCGTGAGGTCATGGCGGACTCCCTCGAAGGGCTGTTCACGTAGATATAGTGCATTCCGCTATATCGAATCTGTCTGTCTCTCCCTGTTCGGTCGCTTCAGCGCGCGTCGAAGCCTACCCAAGGAATTTGTAGGACAGTGACCATCTATCGGCCGTCGGACGATGCCACCCTCCCTCCCGGCGACGCCCCTCCACCCGTCGCGCCGCCAGCACGACCCGTCCCGAACGCGCCCCGCTTCGCGCGTACCCCGCGTAGACCGCCGAGCCACGCCTTCCTTTCCGGGACGGCGTTCCGCGCATGGCGCTCGGTGACGTCTTCGCGCGGCCGCTCGGACTGCTCGCGCTCGCGAGCGTCGTCCCGCTGGTGGTGCTCTATCTTCTCCGGCCGGACCCGCCGACGGTTGAGCTCCCGACGACAGCGTTCCTCAGCGAGGCCGGCGAGCGAACACCGGACGGACTCGTCGCTGCAGGGCGACCAGCACTCGCGGGCGACCGGCGACGGCCTCGTCTACAGCGACCACCGCGAGTACGTCCCGGGTGACGACACGCGCCGCATCGACTGGCGCCTCTACGCGCGCACCGGCGACCTCTACGTCACCCAGTACGAGGAGGAGCGCAACCTCACCGTCCACGTCCTCATTGACGCGAGCGCGTCGATGGACTACGGCGACGGCGACGCCCACAAGTTCGACTACGGCGCGAAACTCGGCCTCGGGTTCGCCTATCTCTTCGGGCAGGAGCACAACGACTTCCGGGTCTCCGTCTTCGGCGACGACGTCTCGCGCCTCGACACCGGCCCGTCGAACCGCGGGGAGGTGCTCGCGCTCGTCGACCGCTGCAACGACATCGACCCCGACGGCGAGACCGACTTCGCGGACGCGCTCGCGGCCTACGCCGGCCGCATCGACTCGCGCTCGCTCGTCCTCGTCGTCAGCGACTTCCTCGCCGACCCGGACGCCGTCGAGGACGGCCTCGCGGCGCTGGCGGACAACCGCCTCGTGCTCGCCCACCTGCTCGCCCCGGACGAGCGCGACCCCGGCGTGATCGGCGACGCCGTCTTCCGCGACCCGGAGACGACGGAGACGCGCCGGACGTACTTCGGCGGCCGCCACGCCGCCGCCTACCGCGAGCGCCTCGACGGCCACGTCGCCACCGTCGCGGACGTCGGCACGGACCTCCGGGCGACGCACGCGCGCGTCGACACCGGCCGGCAGTTCTTCGACGCCTTCGCCGACCTCTGGCGCGACGCGCTCGCCGGCGGCTGGTGACGCCACGACCGCGGCGCCGCCTCAACGGACGGTGAGCGCGTAGTCGCCGGAGCCGACGGTGAGGACGAGGTCGCCGTCGTCCACCCGAACGTCGCGCACGCCTTCGACGGGCACATCAGCCCTTGTGTCCTCGCTTCCGTCCGCGCTGAGGCCGACACCGGACTCTTCGACAGTTCGGTCGGCGGCGTCCGGGAGGCGGACGGTGGCCGTCGCGTTCCACGGCACGGTGACGTCGAGGTCGTAGCCGTCACCGGCTCGCACCCACCCGCTCGACACCTCCCCGGTCGGCGTCTCGACAGACGCGTCGGCCCAGTCGAGGCCGTTGGCGAGCGTCGGCGCGACGGTGACGTGCTCAGTCAGCGGGTCGTCGCCGACGCGGAGACCACCCAGCACCTCGTAGAGGAACTCGGAGACGTGCGTGTACGGCGAGTGGTTGAGCGAGTTCATCCCGGAGCCGACGCTCTCGTCGGAGTCCCAGCGCTCCCACATCGTCGTCGCGCCCTCGCGGGCCATGTAGACCCAGCCCGGTTTCTCGGGCTGGCGCACGATGTCGACGGCGAGGTCGGCGTGGCCGTGGTCGGCGAGCGTGTGAATGAGCGGGCGCGTCCCGAGGAAGCCCGTGCGGAGGGTGCGCCCGTCCGACTCGACCTTCTCGACGAGGCCCTCGACGACGGCCTCTCTGTGCTCGTCGGGCACGAGACCCATGTAGAGCGGGACTGCATAGGAGGACTGCGTACCGGGACCATAGGTCGCCGTCTCCGGGTCGAAGAACCGGTCGTTGAACGCCTCCTTCACCGCGGCGGCACGGTCGGCGACGTGCTCGGCGTCCGTCTCGTTGCCGAGGACGCCCGCAATCTTCCGGAACGTGTCCGACACCTGATAGTGGTAGGCGGTGGTGAACAGCTCGATGGGGAGGCCGCGCCGGTCGTCCACCTCCTCATCACAGTTCTCGAACGCCAGCCAGTCGCCGAACTTCCCGTAGCGCTCGGGGAGGATGCCGTCCTCGGTCACGGAGTGCCAGTAGTCGAGGTAGTCGCGCATCCCCTCGTAATGCTCGCGGAGAACGCCCACGTCGCCGTCGTGCCGGTAGAGGTACCACGGAATCAGCACGCGCGTCACGGACCACGTCGGGTCCGCGGGGCCGCCCGCGCGGTCCGGGATGACGTCCGTCACGTAGCCCATCTCGGACGCCGCATCAGCGTGGTCGCGCAGCCATTTCTCCTCGAAGCGCCGTGCGTCGAAGTTGTAGAGGAGCGCGCGCGTCGAAATCTGGGCGTCGCCCGTCCAGCCGAAGCGCTCGTCGCGCTGCGGGCAGTCCTCGGGGATCGAGTGCGTGTTCGAGCGGAGCCCCCAGACGGCGTTGTGCTGGACCTGCGAGAGGTCGGCGTCCGAGCACGCGAACGCGCCCCGTTCGTCCATCGCGGTGTGGACGACCTCTGCCGTCACGTCGTCGGGGTCGAGGTCGCCGGGGTAGCCAGATACTTGCGCGTAGCGGAAGCCGTGGTAGGTGAAGCGCGGCGCGTACTCCTCGATGTCGTCGCCGCGCGCGACGTAGGTGTCCGTCGCGTCCGCCGAGCGCAGGTCGGTCGTCGAGAGGTCGCCGTCCTCGGTGAGCGCCTCGGCGTGTCTGAGGACTACCTCGTCGCCCGCCTCGGTGCCCCGGACGGTGACGTCGAGCCAGCCGGTGAGGTTCTGCCCGAAGTCGAGAATCGGCCCCTCGGGGTGGTCGTGGACGTCCTGCACGTCGATTGTCTCGACGACGTCCATCGGTTCGACGTGCTGGGGTTTCAGGACGCCGCCGGGCGCGGAGACGGGTTCCGCGCTCGCCCAGTCGTCCGTGTCAGCGCCCGGATTCGCCCAGTCCGGTTGTGCGAGGCGCGCGTCGTAGCGCTCGCCGTTGTAGACGTCGTTTTCGGTGATTGGGCTCTCTGTCGCCTCCCAGTTGCCGCTCGTGGCGAGCGTCTGCGTCGTCCCGTCCGCGTAGCGGACGGTGAGGTGGGCGCGTGCGCGCGGCGACCCGGCGCTCGTCCAGTGTGCGGCGGTCTTCGCGAACCAGCCTCGGCCCAACCAGAGGCCGAGCGCGTTCGTCCCCTCCTCGAGGGCGTCGGTCACGTCGCTCGTCGTGTAGAGCACGCGCTCCTCGTAGTCCGTCCACCCGGGATTGAGCCGGCCCTCGTCGACCGTCTCGCCGTTGACGTATGCCTCGCCGTACCCCACCGCGGCGACGTGGAGGCGCGCCGACGCCACCTTGCCGTCGACGTCGAACTCGGTTCGGAGGTGTGGCGAGTCGGACGCGCGCGTCGACTCGGTGACGCCGTTCACGAGGTGCTCGCGGCCCCACGTCGCCGTCTCGACGCTCGAGGACGCCGTGACGGACTGGCCGGCCGCGTGGTCGACTCCGTCGGCGCCCTCGACGGTGAGCGCGGCGAGCGCGAAACAGTGCCACGTCCCCGCCCGCTCGCGTTTCCGCTCCTCGGCGCCGAACGGGTGGCCGTCGGGTTCGAGCGTGTGGAGGTCAGTCGCGGTCACGCGGACGTACCGGCCCGACGCCGCGGCGTCGTGGCGCGCCGGCGTCGCGCGCCGGACCGTCCGGCGGCCGTGTGACTCGCCCGTGTCGGCGTCCGGGACGTCGGCGACGACGGTCGCGTCCGCGAACGCGGGGTCGTCCGCGACCTCGACGCGGTAGGCGTCCGGGAAGCCGAAGCCGCGAATCGGGCTGTCCGTCCAGTCCTCGGTAATGGCGCGGCCGTCCGGCGTCCGGAGCGTCGTCACCGGCGCCGCGGGGTGGAGCGCCACGCTCCGTATCTCGCGGGACTCGCCGAAGTCGACCTGCACCCACTCCGCCCCGTCCCAGCCGTCCGCGCGCCAGCGGCCCCGCCAGCCGTCGGTGTCGCCGACGCCGGGCTGGTGGGTGACCCACTCGCCGCGCCACTCGCGTTCGCGGCGCGCCGTCGTGAACGTCGCGGGGGCCGCCCATTCAGTCTCGGCACCCCGCCGTGTCCGCAGTTGTACGGACCAGACGTAGGTCGTGTCGGACGCGAGCGGCGGCCCGCCGTACGCGACACCGGTCGCCCGCCGTGCGTCCACCCAGCCGCTCTCCCACGTGTCGCCGTCGCCGTTCGCGACGGCGTCCCGGTCGCGCCCGACGGCGACGCGGTACGCCGCTTGCCCGGCGTCGCGGTCGTCGGTGTCGAGTCGCCACGAGAAGCGCGGGTCGCGCTCGGGGTCGACGTTTCGCGGGTCGGCCTCGCCCTCGACCCGGAGCCCGGTCGGTCGCGCGTCCCGCGACGCGTCCTGTGACTGCATCGTCGTGTGCCTCTCTCACACGACGAATAAATCGTTCGGAACCGACACGTCCACCGCGCGTTCGCCAAGCGAGAACGACGGACTGGAGATGAACACGTCCCGGGGTCGCCGATACGGCTGGACAAGCTATATCGGGGTCCGTTTAGTCGTCTCCGGGTATGCGACTCACCGACATCGACGTCATCCCTGTCTCACACTCGCTCCCCGCGGGCGAGGGTCTCGGGGACGCGCGCGGCTTCGGCCACGAGCGCGGGACGACGCTCCTCCGCGTCGAGACCGACACCGACCACGTCGGGTGGGGCGAGGCGTTCGCTCCTGGTCCCATCGTGCAGGCCACCGTCGACGAGCTGTTCCGCGACGAGGTGGTGGGCATGGACCCGTTCGACGTCGAATCACTCGCCGACCGGAGCTACACCGACCCCTACCACTTCGGCGGGAGCGTCTTCGTCCAGAGCGCGCTCAGCGCCATCGACGTCGCGTGCTGGGACCTCATCGGGAAGGAACTCGGCCGGCCCGTCCACCGGATTCTCGGCGGCCGCAAGCGCGAGACGCTCCTCCCCTATGCCTCGACGATGTACTTCACCGAGCGCGACCGGCCGGTCGCCGAACCCATCGAGGAAGCCGTCGCCGAGGGGTTCACCGCCGCGAAAATCAAAATCGGCACCGGCGTCGAGGAGGACGTCGAGCGCGTCCGTGCCGCCCGCGAGGTGCTCGGCCCCGACGCGCGTCTGATGGTCGACTGCAACGGCAACTATCGACCCGACCAGGCGATTCGTTCCGCGCGCGCCATCGCCGAGTACGACGTCACGTGGATGGAGGAGCCGGTGCCCCCGGAGAACTTGGAGGGGTATCGCGAGGTCCGCGAGCACGTCGGCATCCCCCTCGCCGCCGGCGAAGCCTACTACGGGCGCTTCGCGTTCAAGCGTCTCATCGACGACCGCCTCGTCGACGTCGTCCAGCCGAACCTCGCGCGCTGTGGCGGGCTCTCGGAGGCGCGCCGCATCGCCTCGATGGCGAACACCGCGAACGTCGCCGTCCGTCCACATATCTGGAACTCCGCGGTTGGCCTCGCCGCCGCCGTCCAGTTCGCCGCGAGCGTCTCCGACTACCCCCACACCCGCCACGTTCCCGACCCGATGATGGTGGAGTTCGACCGGTCGCCGAACCCGCTGCGTTCCGAGTTGCTCGAGGACCCCTTCGACCCGAGCGGCGGGGAACTCGACGTCCCACAGGCGCCCGGTCTCGGCATCGAGGTTGACGCGGACGCGCTCGAACGCTATCGCGACGACTGACCGTTCGCCGACGGTGAACGGAGACGCGACAGTCGGGGAACTTGCGCGGAGAACAGGGTTGACAGCCGCAGACTGTTCTCCTTTAGAAAACAAATATTAAACGGCAGGAAAGAGAGTGGATAACGGATATGTACTAATAAACACCTCATTAACGCGGGTAAGTATTTAGAAAATTGGGAGAATTATGGGGGATATGGATAATAAGGCGCTTAAAAACACGTCCTCCTACCGAAAACGACTGGGTTGCTCGCCGGCCGCGACCGCAGGTGCCGGAGTTTAACTCGGCGGCTGTCGAACGGCGTCCTGATGAGTGACCTGCCGTTCCCCGACGTCTCGCTCCACAACGTTGCGGAGACCGCTTCCCCCGACTGGACCGACGGTGGCCACCGGCTCTGCCGGGTTCCGGCGGCCGTCGGCGCGAACCTGAACGTCGACGCGCGCGAGCGCCTCCGGCATCCGACCGGCGCCGAACTCCGCTTCGTCCCCGAGTCGTCGGACGCGACGGCGACGGTCACGCTCTCCGCGCCCGAGGAGACGGTCGTCCAGCCGTTCTGGGGGCCGTTCCAGCCGAGCGAGCCGGTCGAAATCGGGCCGGAGCCAACGACACACGAGTTCTCGCTTCCGCCGCGCGTCCGCGACCTTGACCCCGACGTAGCGGCCGGCGGCGCGTTCGACCACCGCGTCTGCCGACTGCGCTTCGACGGCTGGGTGCCCGCCGCCGTCCACGATGTCTCCGGTGCCGTCCGCGCGCCTACGAACGACGAACTGCCGCGGGCGCGCTACCTCGCGTATGGGACGTCCATTACCGAGGGCGCGTGGGCGTCCGCACCCCACCTCTCCTACGTCGCTCGAACCGCCCGCCACCTCGGCGTGGACGCGTTGAACCTTGGCTGCTCGGGCTCTGCGTTCTGCGAACCCGCGATGGCCGACTACATCGCGGGTCGCGAGGACTGGGACGTCGCGACGCTCGCGCTCTCCGTCAACATGGCGAACCGCGGCTTCACGCTCGAACAGTTCCGCGAGCGCGCCGCCGCGCTCGTGGACACGGTCACCCGCGCCCACCCCGAGACGCCAGTCGTCTGCGTCACGCTCTTCCCGTATCACGCTGACGTCGTTGCGGGCGACGACCCGGAGCGCGCCGCCGACTTCCGCGCGGCACTCCGCACCATCGTCGCCGACGCCGACCACCAGAACCTCCACATCGTCGAGGGCGCAGACCTGATGGACGCGACGTGCCTGACGAGCGACGTCCTCCACCCCGGCGACGACGGGATGATCCAGATTGGGCGCGCCCTCGCGGAGCGCCTTGCTCCGCTCCTCGGCTGACACGCCGCGTTCGATAATTCGGAACGGCGGCTTCGCCGTACACGCACACCGAGAGTCGCGTATTCGGTGCCGTGCGGACCCCTCGGTGGTATTCTATCTAAATAACACACGATATCCGGACGGAATTACGGAAGTATATACGTAAAGAACGGCGCCGACTCGCGGCGATGTTATCGACCGCGAACAGCTCGTTACCCATCGTGAAACACTACTGCCGTGTTCGCGGACGGCTCAATCGCCGTGGTCGCGCGCGACGCGCTCGACGAACGACTCGGGGAGTTCGTCGATCTCGCCGGCCTGCACGCGCCAGAGGTTCGCGTAGAGGCCGTCGCGTCCGAGCAGTTCCTCGTGGGTGCCGCGCTCGACGATTTCGCCGTCCTCGAGAACGAGGATGGTGTCGGCGTTCTTCACCGTGGAGAGGCGGTGGGCGATGAGGAACGTCGTCCGGTCGGCGGTGATGTCGTCGAGGCCGCGCTGGATGAGCATCTCCGTCTCCGTGTCGACGTCGCTCGTCGCCTCGTCGAAGATGAGGATGGACGGGTCGGCGAGGACGACGCGCGCGATGGCGACGCGCTGGCGCTGGCCGCCCGAGAGCTTCACGCCCTCCTCGCCGACCTGCGTGTCGTAGCCCGCCTCGAGGTCCTGGATGAACTCGTGGGCCTGCGCGACCTTCGCGGCCTCGACGACGGCCTCGTGGTCGGCGTCGAACGTCCCGTAGCGGATGTTCTCGGCGATGGTGCCCCCGAAGAGGTAGTTCTCCTGGCTGACGTAGCCGATGGCGTCGCGGAGGCTCCCGAGGGAGACGTCCCGGACGTCGTGGCCGTCGACGCGCACGGCCCCCTCGTCCGGGTCGTACATCCGCGTGAGGAGCTTGAGAACCGTGGACTTCCCCGCGCCCGTCGGCCCGACGAGCGCCACCGTCTCGCCCGGTTCGGCGGTGAAGTCGATGTCCTCGACGACGGGGTCGCCGGCTTCCTCGTAGGCGAAGGAGACGTCGTCGTACTCGACGCGCCCGTCGGGATTCTGGAGGTCGACGGCGTCCGTGTCGTCCGCGATGGCGACGGGCATGTCGAGGAGGCCGATGACGCGCTTGCCGGAAGCGCGGGCGTTCTCGTACTGCTCGATGATGCTCGCCACGCGCTTCAGCGGGCCGGTGAAGCGCTGGCTCATGAAGAGGAACGTCACGAGCGCGCCCACCGAGAGCGTCCCCGAGAGGAACGGCGGCGGCCCGATGACCACCCAGTAGCCCCCGACGATGAACGTCACGCTGAACGAGGCGTCCGTGATGAGGCTGCTCCCCGGGTGGTAGAGCGTGCTGAGCTTGATGCGGTCCCAGTTCGTCGAGAAATACCGATAGGAGACGTCGTGGACGCGCTCGGACTCGTACTCCTCCGTCGTCATCGTCTTGATGAGGTGGATGCCCCCGATGTTGTTCTCCAGGCGCGTGTTCATCCCGCCGACGCTCGCGCGAATCGCGTCGTAGACGGGTTCGACTCGACGCATGAACCAGACGGTGAACGCCGTGAGCAGCGGGACGGCGACGAGCGTGACGACGGCGAGCTGCCAGTTCAGGTAGACGAGGATGATCGTGATGCCGAAGAGGACGGTGACGATGCGGACGGCCTGGCTGAGCGCGTCGTCGAAGAACGTCTCGAAGTTCGAGACGTCGTTGTTGAGCACGCTCATCAACTCGCCCTTCTGCTGGTCGTCGAAGAAGCGCGCGTCGAGGCGCTGGAGTTTGTCGTACGTTGAGGTCCGGATGTCGTGCATCAGCGAGTGGCTGTAGTAGTCGACGGCGAGCATCCGGGCCGTCCTGAACACCGCTGTCGCCGCGAAACACCCCAGTATCAGCGCGAAAGAGAACCAGAGTTGGTCCGCGCGCGCCGCCGGAATCCACGATGCGGGGACGAGTGGCAACTCGTAGGCCGTCGTCTGGTTGAACACCGCGTCGATGGCGACGCCGAGGATGAACGGCGGGAGGAGCGAGACGAGGCGCTCGACGAGGCTGATGGCGAGGCCGACGCCGAACCAGCGGCGCTTGTCGCTCCCGAACGTCGTGAAGATGCGCAGTAGGGGCCTCTCGACTTGGTCACGGTACCACTCGAAGTCGCGTGTGCGGTCGGTCACTCGCGTCGCCGTACCCTCGGCGTCGTGATAAGAATTCGCCTCCCCGCGCTCGCTTGCAGCGACCGAAAATCCCGGCCCGATGGCACCCTATGGCAGGTCGCTCGCGGAGACGACATCGTCGATGCGTAGGAGCATCGTCGCGGCGTCCATGGCGGCCTCGACGGCCGTCGTCTTCACGCGCAGCGGCTCGACGACGCCCGCCTCGAACGCGTCCAGCACGCCACCGGTGTCGGCGTCAAATCCGGCGTGGCCGTCGCCGCCGGCGTGGGCAGCGCGGAGCGCGACCAGCGCGTCGATGGGGTCGTGACCGGCGTTCTCGGCGAGGGTGCGCGGGCCGACGTCGAGGGCGTCCGCGAACGCCTCGACGGCGAGCTGCTCGCGGCCCTCGACCCCGTCCGCGTAGTCGCGCAGGCGGCCGGCGAGTTCGATTTCGGGCGCGCCCGCGCCCGGGAGGACGGCGCCGCACTCGATGGCGGCGCTGACGACGCCGAGCGCGTCCGTGACGGCGCGTTCGACCTCGTCGAGGACGTGCTCGGTGCCTCCGCGCAGGAGGACGGTCCCGACCTCGCCGCCCGCGCCGTCGCTGAAGACGAACGTCCGCTCCGGTTCGGCGTCGTGCGTGTAGCCGTACGCCCGAATCCGCTCCTGCTCGACCCGTCCCGCGTGCCCGAGGTCGGCGGCCGTCGCGTCCGCGAGACTGGAGACGCGCGTCGCGCCCGTGGCGGCCGCGACGTGCGCGCGGTCCTCCTCGTCCACGCGTCGGAGCGCGAGCACGCCCGCGTCGGCGAAGCGCGCGAGCGCCCGGTCGTCGATACCGCCGTCCGCCAGGACGACGTCCGCGCCCGTCCCGACGAGGTGGTCGACCATCCCGTCGAGTTCGGCCTGCTCGCGCTCCACGAAGGCTTCCGCGGCCTCGAAGTCGCCGACGGTCGCCGTCGCGTCGTCGACCTCGGGGGCCTCGATGTCGCCCTCGTAGACGAGCACGGACGCGTCCTCGAACTGACGGGGCATCCCTTCGTGGGGCGCGTCGACGTCCACGAGCGCGCCGTCGACGAAACGCGAATCGGTGAGCGACCCGCCGGGGAACGACCGGACGACAGCGGCGTCCCGGTCGACGCCGCCGTCCGGCCGGGTGGCCACCTCGACGGCGGCGACGACGAGCGACGCCAGGTGGTCCTGTGCGGCCTCCGCACCCTTCCCGGAGAGCGCGGTGGCGGCGATGGCTTCGAGCGTCTCGGTGTCGTCGGGGTCGACGGGGTCGGCGTGCTCCGCGAGGAACGCCTGTGCGCGCTCGGCAGCCTCCGCGTACCCCGCCGTCACCGTCGAGGCGGCGACGCCGCGCTCGAGGAGGTCGTCGGCCTCCGCGAGCAGTTCGCCCGCGAGCACCACCGCGGATGTCGTCCCGTCGCCGACCTCCGCCTCCTGGGTCTCGGCCACTTCGACGAGGAGGTCGGCGGCCGGATGGTCGATGTCCATCTCCTCGAGGAGCGTCACGCCGTCGTTCGTCACGACGACGTTCCCGCTGGAGTCGAGGAGGAGCTTGTCCATTCCCTTCGGGCCGAGCGTCGTCCGCACGGCGTCCGCGACGGCCCGCGCCGCGGAGACGTTCATCGCTCGCGCGTCCTCGCCGGACGCACGTTCGGACTCCTCGGAGAGCACGACCGTCGGTCCGCCACCACGTTGTCCTTGCATAGACGAGAGGTATCCTACACGAACGATAAAAGTGTTTCCGTCGTGCGGTCAGTCGCCCCGCGCCGTCGCCTCGCCGTCCGTGCCGATGTCCGTCCCGTCCGCCTCGTCCTCGAGTTCGGGCGAGTCCCAGTAGGCGTGGTCGTCGAGCTGTCGGAAGCACGCGACCCGCGTGTCGTACTCCGTCTCGAAGTGTGCCGGCTCCTCCTGCGTACACGCCTCGCGGGCGTGCGGACAGCGCGTGTGGAACTTACAGCCCGACGGGGGGTCCTTCGGGTCCGGCACGTCGATTTTCCGGATGGGTGGCTCCTCCTCGACGGCTTTCGCCGCCGCGTCCGGGTCGATGGGCGGCATCGACCACCGCAGTACCTTCGTGTAGGGGTGCTGGGGGTTCTGCACGATGTCGTCCGGGTCACCGATTTCGACGATTTCGCCGAGGTACATCACCGCGATTTTCCCGCCCGCCTGCTTCGTAAGGTAGCGCGCGTTCGCGAGGTCGTGGCTCACGAAGAGGTAGGAGGTGTTGAACATCCCCTGCAGGTCGATGATGAGGTCCATCATCTCGACGCGGAGGCTCACGTCGAGGGCGCTGATGGCCTCGTCGGCGAGGATGACGTCCGGGTTCATCAGGAGTGCGCGCCCGAGCGCGACGCGCTGTTTCTCCCCACCCGAGAGCTGGTGGGGGTACCGGTCCGCGTAGTCCTCGACCGGCTCCATCCCGACGTACTCGAGGTAGTGGTAGATGGTTTCGAGGCGCTCCTCGGGCCCGAGGTCCGTCCGCCACTTCTTCAGCGGGTCGGCGAGGAGCGCGCGGACGCGCCGCGACCCGTTCAGCGCGCTCGCGGGGTCCTGATGGATGATTTGGAGCGAGCGCCGGATTTCCGTCCACGGAATGTCGGCGTCCCGGGAGTCCTTCGCCTCCCAGATTTCCTGCCCGCGGTAGTTCACGTCGCCCCCGGTCGGGCGCTGGAGGCCGACCGCCGCCTTCCCCAGCGTCGTCTTCCCACAGCCGGACTCGCCGACGAGTGCGATGACGTCGTTCTCCTCGAGCGTGAGGTCGACGCCGTCGACGGCGCGCACCGTCTGCTCGGAGAGCAGACTGCGGACCATCCCGCCCGGGTTGAAGTGCACTTCCACGTCCTCGAGCTCGAGCAGCGGCGTCCCGTCGCTCATCGGGCGTCACCCCGTTCGGCGCCGTGAAGCAGGTAGGGCACCGTCTCGCGCGCCTCGTCGACGTAGTAACAGGCGGCCTCGTGGCCGGGGTCCGCGGCGTGCATCTCCGGGTCGTTCGCCTCACAGCGGTCGTCGGCGAGTGGACAGCGCGGGTGATACGAGCACCCCTGCGGGATGTTCACCGGGTCGGGACTGGCGCCCTCGATGGCCTCCATCTCCTCGATTTTCGTGTCGACGTTCGGCACCGAGCGGAGCAACGCGCGCGTGTAGGGGTGGGCGGCGTCGAGCAGGAGTTCGCGCGTCGGTCCGACTTCGACGAACTCGAAGGCGTACATCACGGCGATGCGGTCCGAGAGCCCCGCGACCAGCGGCAGGTCGTGCGTGACGAAGACGATGGTCAAGTCGAAGGTGTCCCGGAGTTCGCGCAGCATCGAGATGATGGAGCGCTGCATCAGCATGTCGAGCGCCGCCGTCGGTTCGTCCATCACGAGGACGTTCGGCTCGAGGACGAGTGAGAGCGCGATGAGCGCACGCTGTTTCATCCCGCCCGAGAGCTCGTGCGGGTAGGAGTTGAGGACGCGGCCCATGTCGAGGTGGAGCGCGTCGAAGACGTCCGCGACGTGCTCCATGCACGCGTCGAGGTCAGCGTCGTGTGCGCGGACGGTCTCCTCGAAGTGCGTCCGAATCTTCATCGTCGGGTTGAACGAGTTCATCGCGCCCTGGAAGACCATCGAGATGTCCTCCCAGCGCAGCGCCGAGAGCTGTTTCTCGTTCAGGTCGAGGACGTCGATCGCCTCGTCGTCGAGGCGCGCGTGCGTCTGGCCCTTCGGGTAGTAGGTGATGTCGCCGGTAGTGACGCCGGGGTCCTCGACGGCGTCGAGGATGGAGGCGGCGAACATCGACTTCCCGCTGCCGGATTCGCCGACGACGGCGAGGATTTCGCCGCGCTCGACTTCGAGGTTCACGTCGTTCAGCACCTGCGAGGTGCCCCGCGAGAGGTCGAAGTGCACGTTCGTCTCCTCGATGTCGAGGACGACGTCCTTTTGTGAGCCGGTGCGCCCAGTCTGCGTGGAGTTCTGTATTGCCATTGTCTGCTTACTTCGTGTCGCTTCGCGCGCTGTTCGTTCGGCGTCGCCGTGTCCGTCTCACGACTCGTCACCTCCGGTGGTGTTGCTGTGGCGGGCGCGCAGTCGCGGGTTGAACACGCGGTCGAGACCCTGTGAGAACAGGATGAGCGCGAAGTTCAGCCCAGAGAGGACGACGAGCGGGAAGAACAGCCAGTGCCATGCGCGGGCGGGGTTCGAGACGGCGTGCCCCTGCGAGTACGCGAGGTTGATCATGACGCCCCAGTTCAGCGTGTTGAACGGGAGGATGTTCAGGAAGTAGAGCGCGACGGAGGAGTTGATGACGAACGTCGCCGCGCCCGCGGCGTTCACGAGGATGTAGGGTGCGATGTTCGGGAGGAGCTCCTGTCTGATGATGGTCGGCGTCGAGAGCCCCATCGCGCGGGCGGACTCGACGTAGTCCTCCTCGCGGAGCGTCAACACCTGTGAGCGGATGGCACGCGCCAGCCCCGGCCAGTTGTCGATGGAGACGATGGCCCCGACGAGGAACGGGTTCGTCGGCGTGTAGACGGCGGCGAGCACCATGATGAGCGGGAGGCCCGGGATGATGATCTGGAGGTCGGTCAGCCCCATCAGCGCCTCGTCGATGCGGCCACCCTTGTAGCCCGCGACGAAGCCGATGATGACGGCGACGACGACGGCGAAGAGGATGCCGGCGAGCGCCATCTCCAGCATCGCCGGCGTCGCGTGGACGATGCGCCGGAAGATGGAGCGCCCGACGTTGTCCGTCCCGAGCGGGAACGACCACTGCTGGAACGGCTGGAGGTAGCGCGGGCCGCGGTTGAGCTCGGGTTGCGGGATGAGAATCACGCCGAGCGACCCCATGAGGAGGTAGCCGAGGACACCGAGGCCGCCGACGACCGTCCGCCAGTCCTCGGAGGCGATGCGGAGCGGCGCGAGGACGTACGCGTCGAAGAAGCGCCTGAGACGCTTCCGATGCGTTATCCGTGTCCGGGTGTCGTCGCCCGTCCCGAAGATCTGTTCTTTCGTCACTTCGCCGCCGTCGGTCTGTGGGTCTCGGGAGGTCATGTCAGTAGCTCTCTCTCTGGTCGCCGGTGCCGGCGCGTGGGTCGATGAGTCCGTACGTGAAGTCCGCGATGAGCGTCCCGAGAATCGTCAGGAGCGCGAAGAAGATGAACGCCCCCATCAGGAGCGGGTAGTCCTGATACTGGAGCGCCTCGAACGTGTACCATCCGACACCCGGATACTGGAAGATGCGTTCGGTGATGACGCTCGAACTGAACAGCGCGGAAATCCCGATGATGATGGACGTGTAAATCGGGAGGATGGCGTTCCGCGTGAGGTAGCGTGTCAGGATGCGGTTCGTGCTCAGCCCCCGGATGTTCGCGAGCCGGAGGTAGTCCGAGCCCATGATGCTGATGGCGTTCCCGCGCATCTGGAGCGAACCGCCGGCGAAGCCGACGATGAAACTTGACCCGATGGGGAGGATGGAGTGTCTCACCATCCCGATCATGAATTCGAGATTGAACCCGGGGGTCGCCTGTGACGGATAGCGCCCGCCGGTCGGCAGCAGGTGCCACTGGAAGCCGACGAGGCTGAGGAGGACGATGGCGACGACGAAGTAGGGGACCGAGTTCATCACGAGGACGAAGACGGTGAGGCTGCTGTCCGTCCGCGTCCCCTGACGGTAGGCCATGAGCGCCCCGATGAGGATGTTCGACGTGTATCCGAGAAACAGGCCGTAAACGCTGATGAAGATTGACCACGGCATCGCCTTGAACAGGATTTTGAACACCGGGTCGCTGTAGGCGATCGACTGTCCGAAGTCCTGGTGGATGATGATGTCCTTCAGGTAGCCGTAGTAGGCAAGCGGTATCGGTTTCGAGGGGTCGATGCCGGTCAGCACCTTCGCCCGGTGGGCGATCCGGGCCATGTCGACGTGCCCCTGCTCCTGGCGCATCTGCTGAACCATCTGCGTCATCATCGCATCGAGCGGCCCGCCCGGCATCAGGCGGTAGAGCGCGAACACGACGAACATCCCGAGGAGGAACGTGGCCGTCGCGCGCAGGATGCGGCGGACGTAGTAATTCCGCAGGAACGCAATGGCTCTCAACCCTATTCTCCGGGTGTCATCTCTCATATCCATCACAGTGTGTGACACCCTCATTATTATATCTTTGGTTGTGCTGAACGCGAGTTCTCGGGCGCGTACGCCCCGAAACGCCGCACTCGACAGTACACTTATTCGCGGCCGGCCGCATGACTCAGACATGACCGACACGGAGACTCGCGTGCACACCCTCCTCGAGAAGGTGCGAACCGACCCCGAACCGGCGGACGCCGACCGCCTCCTCGCGTTCTTCGACGCCGACGACCCCGCGGTCCGTCGGCGCGCCGTCGAGGGCGTTCGCGTCCTCGGCGGCTACGACCGGACCTTCCTCGCGTACGCCGTCGACGACTTCGTCGAGCGCCTCGACGACCCCGCTGACCAGATTCGCGTCGACGCCACCGCCGCGCTCGGCGACCTCGGCGAAGTCGACCCCGACCCGTACCGCGACGCCGCCGACGCCCTCGCCGCGTGCCTCGCCGACGACTTCTCGCTCGTCCGGTGGAACGCCCTCGAAGCCCTCTTTCACCTCACTCGCAGCGCTCCCGAGGCCGTCCGGCCGCACGTCGAGGCCATCCGCCCCTTCCTCGACGCGGAGGCTGAACACGTCCGCGAGCACGCCCTCGTCTCGCTCGCCGCCGTCGCACCCGACCGCCCCGCGTTCGTCGAGGCGCTCCGCGAGCCCGAAGTCGACGTCGCCGGCGTGCCCACGCGGGACGGCGACCCCGCGCCGCAACTGCAGGACGTCCGCGAGGAGCAGTTCGCGCGCCAGCGGACGCGACGCCGGACCGCCGGCCGCGCCATCGTCGCCGTCGCCCGCGACGACCCCGACGCGGTCGTACCGTGCGCCGACACGCTCGCCGACCGTCTCACCGACCGCGACCCGCGCGTCGCAGTCGCCGCCGCCGACACCCTGTTTGCGCTCGCGGACGCCGACCCCGCCGTCGTCCGCCCGCACATCGACGCGCTCGCCGGCCGACTCGACGCCGACGCGCCGGCGGACGTCCGCACGAGCGCGCTCCGCGTTCTCGCCGTTGCCTCCCCCGACACCCCGTCGGCCGTCCGTGACGCCGTTGCCCCCGCCGTCGACATTCTCCGAGACTGCCTCCACGACGAGGAACCCGCCGTCCACGCGAGCGCCGCGACGCTCCTCGCCCTCCTCGCCGACGACGACCCCGACATCGTCGAGCCCGTTACCGCGCGCCTCCGCGCCCTCCGGGAGACTGGCGACGAACCGTACGTTCGCGCCGCCGCCGCCGACGCGCTCGAGGCGGGGCGCGGCGTTTAACCCGGTCCGGTGGCTACCCAGCGACCATGACTGACGACGACTCGAGTGTGACGCGTCGACGCTTCCTCGGCGCGCTCGGCGCGGGCGGCACGCTCGGCGCGCTCGCGGGATGTCTCGACGGCGGCGGGAACGGGGACGACATCGGCGACTCGACCACGGTCTTCGGGACGGTGTTCTCACACTCGACGGAGCGCGCGCAGCTCAACCCGTGGGGCACGCAGTACCCTGCGGACTTCGCGTCGCTCGTCTTCGACCCCGCCGTCGAGCGCACCCACGCCGGCCGCTACGAGGTTGGCCCCCTGCTCGACGCCGTCGAACTCGATGGTTCGACGGTCACCGTGACGTACAGCGACGCCTACACGTGGTGGAACGGCGACCCCGTCGACGCCCGTGACGCGTGGGTCGCCCACCGCATCGACGAGTTCGTCGCACCCGACGGCACCCCGACGGCGACGCTCGTCGACGACTACACGATTCGCTACAGCCTCGACGCGCCCCGTGCGCGCCACCTCGTGCTCTCGAACGTCGTCCGCGGCGTCGACGCCCCGGCGTCCGTCTTCCGGTCGTGGCTCGAGCGCTTCGAGGACGCCTCCTCGACGGCGGCGCGCGAGCGCGTCGCCGCCGACCTCCGGTCGTTCCAACTCGACCTCGATACGGTGCGCGAACGCGGCCTCGGCTTCGGCCCCTACGAGCTCGTGGAGGTGTCGCCGAACCGCCTCCTCCTCGAGCGCCACGACGACCACCCGAACGCGGACGCGCTCTCGATTCCGCGCCTCTGGCTCCCCGTCGCGAAGGCCTCGCAGGCGAACGGCCTCATCGGCGAGGGCACCCTCGACGGCGGACAGGGCCTCCTCGCCGACCGAGGTGCGAACCCGCCCGACTACATCGAACAGCGCGCCCGCTACCGGACGACCGGCGGGACGAAACTCGTGGTGAACTGGCGCAACGAGCACCTCGCGCGTCGCGCCGTCCGCCGCGCGCTCTTCTGCGCGCTCCCGATTCCGACCGTCGTCGAGAACGCCGCGTGGGGGAGTCCGCCGCGCCGGCAGACGGGGCTCGCCGCTCCCGCCGCCGACGACTGGCTGGACGACGCGATCCGCGCCTCGCTGCGCACCTATCCCGTCGCGGCGGACACGGAGCGCGCCGCGACACTCCTCCGCGACGCCGGCTACACTCGTGACGATGGCGACTGGTACGGGCCGAACGGCCGACGGCTCGCGCTCCGCCTCGACACGCTCCTCGACAAGGCGTGGGGGTCGAGCGCGCAGCTCATCGCGAACTCGCTGCGCGCGTTCGGCGTCGGCGTCGACGTCACGCAGTCGCCGGCGTCCTCTTTCCTCGCGGTCAGCCGCCGCGACGAGTACGACCTGCTGCTCTGGTGGACGACCGGGACGCCGTACGCCGCCTACGACGTGACCGACCCGTCGCCCGCGACGCTCGGCTACGGCGTCACGGACGCGGCGACTGAGTCCGCGCTCGGCCGTCCGGTCGAACCCGAGGTGCCGACGGGCGACGGCGGGACCGAGACGGTGGACCTCCTCGAGACCTGGCGGCGCATCGAGCGGCCGACCGCCGAGGCGGAGACGGCGGCCGCGGCCCGGACGTTCGCGCGCTGGTGGAACCACGCGCTCCCGGACTTCTACCTCGCGACGGCGACGAGCGGCGTCTGGGGGAACGCGCGCGACTTCTCGTGGCCGGCCGCCGACGACCCGGCCTATCGGACCGCAGGGTCGGACGGACACGCACTCCACGCGCTCCTGCGGGCGGGTGACATCGCACCGGCCGAGCGCTGACGCGACCGCTCACGGCGTCGCGCGCGAAAGAAGAGGACCGACAGTCGTCGTCGCCTCGTCGTCAGGGCTTCTCGTAGTCGGTGTTGTACTTCACCTGTGGGATGCCGCCGAGGACTTGGAAGTCGTCGCCGCCGAACTCCTTCGAGAGCTGGTTTATCTGCTTGCCTTGCGGCGCGAACTTGAAGTCCCGGACGTTGCCGTAGAGTCCAGCCTTGTACTGGTGGAAGTGGAAGTCGGGCAGGTAGAAGTTGTACCAGCGCGCGCACTGCCGGAGCATCGTCTGGTACTCGTCGTCGGAAATATCGGGCGCGCGGAGTTTGTGGATGATTTTCGCGAGGTCGATAGTCTCGCCGTTCGGGAGGTCGGGGTCGCGGCCCGCCTGGTCGGGCGCTTCGATGGAGCCGATTTCCTTCGGAATCTCGGGTTGGAGCGGCCGCCCGAGTGTGTCGACGGTGTCGCGGTGCTGACTGCCGTGGTCCTGGTAGTCGACGACGGCCTGCCCGGGGTTGTCGTTCGGGTCGCCGCTGATGAAGCCCATGCGCCACCAGTTCCCGTGCGACCAGAACTCCTTCCACGGCTCGTTGTCGTTGTCCCACGTGAAGACGGCGTCGTAGTTCTCGTTCTCGGGCTTCAGCGCCTTCGAGAACGCGGTGTTCGGCAGCCCCTTCACGTTGAGGTTGACGCCGAGGTCCTGCATGTTGGCCTGCATCGTCTGCGTCGCGCCGATGTACGCCTTCGTCGGGCCGTAGTAGTTGACCTCGAAGGACGCCGTGTCGCCGTCGGGGCCGACCCACTTCCCGCCCTGCTTCGAGTAGCCGCCTTTCTTCAGCCACTTCTCGGCGAGCGCCATGTCGGACTTAATCGGGTACGTGTAGAGTTTGTCGAGGAACTCCTTCGAGAAGGTCTGCTCGGCGAGCGTGTCGAGCATCCCCGTGTGGTGTTGGGAGCTCTTCGAGACGCCGACGCCCCACCCGTTCTGCCGGAGTGCGTCCCAGTCCGTCGCGGCGACGACGGCGCGGCGGAACCAGAGGCGGCCGAGGTGCTTGTTGTGCTTCCAGTTGAACATCAGGGTGTCGCCGCCGAGCTGGAGCCACTCCTGAATCTGCTGGATGTAGTCGGGGAGGGTGGCGCGACTCGCGCCGCCGGTCCCCGCGGACTTCTCGGGGATGTAGCCGTTCCCGATGTCGACCTTCCCGTTGGTGGTGAGGACCTGCGTCCGGTCGCCGTTCGCGAACATCATCTCGAGGTTCGGGATGGTCGCGTGCTCGGCGTTCGGGTGGTCGTCGCGCAGCTTCGCCGTAATGCCCTGGTCGGAGACATCGTCACGCGACTCGATCTGGTAGAGGCCGGAGCCCCAACCCTCCTCGGCGAACTTGCCGAAGGAGACGCGGGTGCTCCCGAGTTCCTTGCTGACGGAGTTCACCGCCTCTTTCGTCGAGGCGTCCTCGAACTTCTGGACCCACTGCTTGGTGAAGCCGGGGTGGAACGGGATCGAGGACGGCCCGCTGGGGTAGTTCTTCCCGCGGATGACGAACTTGTTCGCGGGGTCCTTCTCCTGCCCCTCGACTTCCCCCTTGTTCCGCCAGCCCTTGTACGTCCACTTGTCGACGACCTCGTAGTTGAACGTCGAGGTCTTGACGAACTTGTTGCCGTCGTTGAAGTAGTAGACGCGGTCGTGGAGGCGGCGCGCCTCGGCGTCGATGTCCGTCCCGTCCCAGTACTGCAGGTCCTCTAGCTCCCACGTCCACTCGTAGGGCGGGTTGACGGTCATGTCCTTCAGCATGGAGTAGACCTGTATCTGGTCCGTCCCCTCGACCCACGGCGCGTCGAAGGTGCTCCCGCTGAGCTTGTACTCACCGGTCGCGGGGTCCTGTGGCGCGGCGAGTTCGGTGATCCACGTGAGGCCGGTGTTCTTCACGGTCGTCGCCCACGGTTGGAGGTTGGACTGGGAGGCGACGTTGTTCACGGTGACCGATAGCGTGTCGCTGACTGGTGTGTTCCCGCCGCCCCCGCCCTCCGACGTCCCGCCGCCGTTCGAGGTGTCGCCGTCCGAGGACCCGCCACAGCCCGCGAGACCGGCCATTCCGCTACCTGCCAGTAACGCGACGTACTGGCGTCGAGACAGTCCACTGTCGTCTTGTGTACGGTCGACGTGCCGCATGGTCGGTACTTGGCACACAATATCATAAATGTTCTGGATGATTTAGAGATGACATAAATTAGTTTGCGCTCGCGTGAGCGTCTGCCCGCCCGCGCTCGGCCACACGCGCCTGTTTGACCTACTGTACCACGGCAACCATTGGCGCAATATTGAAATACTACTCTTCCTATACCACGAACGATGAGACGCGAACTGGAGCTAGCGAGAGAGGAGTCGAGCGGCGCGCAGATGTACCTGCTCGCCGCCTACTACCTGATGGCGCGCAACTTCCTGATGACTATCGTCGGCATCGGGGTCGTGATGGCCGCCGTCGGGTGGGCGTGGAACCTCTCCATCGGACAGCCGACGCCGACCAACGAACCGACGCGGACGTTCGCCGGAATGCTCGGCGTCTGGGGTGCGTCGTTCGCCCTCTTCGGCGCCCTCTCCTACGTCGCGCTCTGGCTGCTGAAACTCCGTTCCGAGCGTCGGGCCGCGACCAACTAACTCCAGCGCGCCGCATTGTGCCGCCTGAGCTTTCGGCAGTACCAGAGCGCCGCCCCGAGCACGACGACGGCGCCGGTGAGCGCGACGACGTTCAACACCGAGACGACGAACAGCGCCGTCCCGGACTCCACGACGAACAGGTAGGGTAGCTGGACGCCGAGGAAGAGCACCGCGATGGCGAACAGCGCCATGAGCTGAGTCCGCCGGTCACAGAGCTCTACCAATAGCGGGTCGAGTCGCTCGCTCACGACGTAGCCCGTCCCGTTCTCGGTTCCGCCGGTGGATTGGTCCATACGCTCTGGTGCCGGCCTCGAGTGAAAAGTGTTTCCACGCCACACTCGCAGCTCGCACGGCGGCTGACGACCCGAACCGACCGGAACCTTTTCAGGAGTCTGACTGAACGTTCACACCACTATGGCCGAGCCCGCTGACGACGACGAGTTCGCGGAGATACGCGCGGAGGACGGCAACGCCATCTGGCGGCTGTTCCGCGAGTACGGCGGGGGCTACCGCCCGCAGTTCGCCATCGGCGGGACGGCGAGCGTTCTCTCGGTCGCGATGGAGCTCGTCCCCGCCTACGTCCTCTCCGTCGCCATCGACACCCTGTTCACGAACAGTCGCCCGTTCGGCTTCCCGTACGTCCCCGACGCGTGGCTCCCCGACACCGCCGGCGCACAGTTCCTCCTCCTCGGCGGCGTGCTCGTCGTCGCCTACTGCCTGAGCGCCGGGCTGAGCTGGGTGAACAGCTACACGTGGAACGACTTCGCCCAGCACTTCCAGCACGAAGTCCGCGTCGACACCTACGACGCAATGCAGCGCCGCGAGACGGGGTTCTTCGACGACCGCCAGACCGGCGAAGTGATGAGCGTGCTGAACAACGACGTCAACCAACTCGAGGGGTTCCTGACGAACGACCTCAACATGTTCATCAACATTGTCGTCCGCGTCGGCGGCATGGGCGTCGTGATGTTGCTCATCAACTGGCGACTCGCGCTCATCCCCGTCCTCGTCATCCCGCTGCTCGGCCTCGTGAGCCACTGGTTCGTCACGACTATCCACCCGAAGTATCAGGACGTCCGGCAGGCCGTCGGCGCGCTGAACTCCCGCCTCGAGAACAACATCGGCGGCATCGAGACGGTGAAGGCGTTCACGACGGAGCGCTTCGAGACCGAGCGCGTTCGGGACGCCTCCGAAGAGTACCTCGACTCGCAGTGGGACGCCATCACGACGCGCATCCTCTTCTTCCCGAGCCTCGAAATCCTCACTGCCACCGCGTACGTCGCTGTCTTCCTCATCGGCGGCTGGTGGGTCGTCACCGGGTCGCCGCCCCTCCCGTTCTTCACGGGTACGATGACGACGGGCACAGTCGTCCTCTTTCTCAGTTATTCGCGGCGCTTCGTCTGGCCGATGCGCCAGTTCGGCGAGATCATCAACAGCTACCAGTACGCGGAGGCGGCGGGCGAGCGCATCGTCGGCCTCCTGCAGATGGAGCCGCGCGTCGGCGCGGAAGAGGACGCAATTACGCTTGAGGGCGTCGAGGGCCACGTCGAGTACGACGGCGTCTCCTTCGCCTACGAGGACGAGCGCGGCGAGTCCGAGGAGGTCGTCCTCCGGGACGTCTCCTTCGAGGCCGACCCCGGCGACTACGTGGGGCTCGTCGGCCCGACGGGCGCCGGGAAGTCGACCACGATGAAGCTCCTCCTGCGCTTCTACGACCCGGACGAGGGCGCGGTCCGTCTCGACGGCCACGACGTCCGGGACGTCTCCCTTGAGAGCCTCCGCGACGCTATCGGCTACGTCTCGCAGGACCCCTATCTGTTCTACGGGACGGTGACGGAGAACATCGCGTACGGCCTCGAAGACATTGATTCGGACGCCGTCGTGGAGGCGGCGAAGATGGCGGGCGCGCACGACTTCGTCGCGGACCTCGACGACGGCTACGAGACGATGGTGGGCGAACGCGGGGTGAAGCTCTCGGGCGGGCAGCGTCAGCGCGTCGCGCTCGCGCGCGCCATCCTCCGCGACCCGGACGTTCTCGTGCTGGACGAGGCGACGAGTCATGTGGACAACGAGACGGAGCTGGCGATTCAGCGTTCGCTCACGGACCTCACGGCCGACCGGACGACGTTCGCCATCGCCCACCGCCTCTCGACGGTCCGTGACGCGGACACCATCCTCGTCTTCGAAGACGGCGAAATCGTCGAGCGCGGCACCCACGAGGAGTTACTCGCCGCGGACGGCCTCTACGCGGACCTCTGGAACGTGCAGGTCGGCGAGATGGACGCCGTCGCCGCCGACCGCGTCGGGTCGCCCAACGCCGAGTAACCACTCCACCCCCGCCCGCGCTCGCGGGTCGTTTTTTCGTGTCCGTCCGTGCCTTGACAGTCGCGACGCTCCCGATGCCGGCCGTCGTCGCTCCCTGCCGGACGCTCGCTACATCGGAGTGGGACGTCCGTTCAGGGATCGTGAATGAGTCGTCGCCACCGTCGGCTTCACACCATCGTCGCCACGCTCGCGTTACAGCAGTATGTCTGTAAACGAAAGCATCACCCCGTAACGCCGGCCATTAGTTAACAATCGTCCACGATAGATGTCTTGTGTGAACGTATAACGCACCACGGCTGTCAGCATCACTCGGTGGCCGTTCGACAGTGCGTAACGACCTGTACGGTGCGCTGACGCCGCCAGCACCCCGTCGAACCTCGTTTCGGGGCGCTCTCCGACGGGTACATATCGATTGCTCAAAGTGAACATAACTATCGATAACTAACTATTTTGTGTGTCGGGTGTGTGAGCGAGACCATGCTCAAGGAAGCGTCGAACCCGGTTAAATCGACGATTCGGACGCTCGAGGTGTTAGAAGGTCTACGGGAGTTGAACGGTGCGCGCGTGACGGAGCTCGCCGCCCACCTCGACCGGCCGCGCAGC
>NZ_JBNTKC010000008.1:0-3347 GCF_051195175.1 Halarchaeum sp. P4
GTCGATGTACGCTCCCGGATTCACACCTCCGGGACGTGCGATGACGACTGTGTGTACGTGTAATCCAGGCGCTCACTGGACTCGCCTGCAGTTAGTGCGAGTCTTATTGAACGTCACAACATATTGACAACGTGGCTACTGTGCCGCCTGGTGGATGGCTCGGCTCGAGTGCCGACGACGGACGTGCCAAGCTGCGATAAGCCTGAGGGAGCCGCATGGAGGCGTAGAACTCAGGATCTCCGAATGGGAATCCCCTCGCAATTGCCTTGCGCAATGGGGAACGACCGGAATTGAAACATCTTAGTACGGTCAGGAAGAGAAATCGAACGAGACGCCGTTAGTAACCGCGAGTGAACGCGGCCCAGTCCAAACCGAAGCCTTTTGGGCAATGTGGTGTTCGGACTGACTCTCATCGAGCGAACGATCATGCGAAGTCTCCTGAAACGGAGCGCGATACAGGGTGACAGCCCCGTAGACTGATCTAGTAACTCGTGCGTCAGCTCCAGAGTAGCGGGGACCGGAAATTCCTCGTGAAGATGGCAGGCATCGACTGCCAAGACTAAGTACTCCTCGAGACCGATAGTGAACAAGTAGCGTGAGCGAACGCTGAAAAGTATCCCGAGAAGGGAACTGAAATAGAGCCTGAAATCAGGTGGCGATGGAGCGACTGGGCATAAAAGGCCCTCTGAAGAACGAGGCAGGCGCAAGCCTGTAGTAGGACTCGGAGGGAGCCGATGTCCGGTCGTACGTTTTGAAAAACGAACCAGGGAGTGTGTCTGTTTGGCGAGTCTAACCCGAGTATCGGGGAAGGCATAGGGAAACCGACATGGTCGCAGCATTGCGAGGACCGCCGTCTTCAAGGGCGGGGAGTCAGACGGACACGACCCGAAACCGAGTGATCTACGCGTGGGCAAGGTGAAGCATGGCGAAAGCCATGTGGAGGCCTGTTAGGGGTGGTGTCTTACAATACCCTCCCGTGACCTACGTGTAGGGGTGAAAGGCCCATCGAACTCGGCAACAGCTGGTTCCGACCGAAACATGTCGAAGCATGACCTCTGCTGAGGTAGTTCATGGGGTAGAGCGACCGATTGGGGAGACCAACTCCGAGAGGAGTTGGCCCCCCTGTCAAACTCCGAACCTATGAACGCCGTGGACGCAGGGAATCCGGTGTGCGGGGTAAGCCTGTGCACCGTGAGGGAGACAACCCAGAGTTAGGTTAAGGTCCCCAAGTACGAGCTAAGTGCGATTGAAGGTGGTCTCGAGCCCTAAACAGCCGGGAGGTGAGCTTAGAAGCAGCTACCCTCTAAGAAAAGCGTAACAGCTTACCGGCCGAGGTTCGAGGCGCCCAAAATGATCGGGGCTCAAGTTCGTCACCGAGACCTAACAGCACCCGTGACAGGGTGATCTCGTAGGTCGGCGTTCCGTTCGGATGGAAGCATGGACGAGAGTTCATGTGGACCGTACGGGAACGAAAATCCTGGTCATAGTAGCAGCGTTAGTCGGGTGAGAACCTCGACGACCGAAAGAGCAAGGGTTCCTCAGCAATGCTGATCAGCTGAGGGTTAGTCGGTCCTAAGTCGCATCGTAATTCGAGTGCGACAAAAGGGAAACTGGTTAATATTCCAGTACTGTTGTGCAGTGAAAGTCGACGCCTCGGGGTAGGTCAAGCCGGACTATCGTCCGGTCGAACCGTCGAAATCCGTGGAAGCCGTAATGGCAGGAAGCGGACGAATGACGGGATAGGGAAACTTGATTCAACCTGGGGCCCGTGAAAAGACGAGCACAACATCCGTACCGAGATCCGACACAGGTGCTCTGGCAGCGAAAGCCAAGGTCTGTCGGGATCAACCGACGTCAGGGAATTCGGCAAATTAGTCCCGTAAGTTCGCGATAAGGGATGCCTGCCTCGCAATGAGGCAGGTCGCAGTATCATGGAAGCTCCGACTGTCTAATAACAACATAGGTGACCGCAAATCCGCAAGGACTCGTACGGTCACTGAATCCTGCCCAGTGCGGGTATCTGAACACCTAGTACAATAGGACGAAGGACCCGTTAACGGCGGGGGTAACTATGACCCTCTTAAGGTAGCGTAGTACCTTGCCGCTTCAGTAGCGGCTTGCATGAATGGATCAACGAGAGCTTCACTGTCCCGACGTTGGGCCCGGTGAACTGTACGTTCCAGTGCGGAGTCTGGAGACCCCCAAGGGGAAGCGAAGACCCTATAGAGCTTTACTGCAGGCTGTCGCTGGGACACGGTCGCTAATGTGCAGCATAGGTAGGAGACGATACACAGGTGCGTGCGCCAGCACGTCGCCGAGTCATCAGTGAAATACTACCCGTTAGTGACTGTGACCCTCACTCCGGGAGGAGGACACCGGTAGCCGGGCAGTTTGACTGGGGCGGTACGCGCTCGAAAAGATATCGAGCGCGCCCTACGTCCATCTCATCCGCGTCGGAGACGCGGAGAAGAGTGCAAGAGCATAAGATGGGCTGACAGTGTCCTACACAACGAGGGACGCTGACGCGAAAGCGTGGTCTAGCGAACCTATGAGCCTGCTTGATGCGGGCCATAGATGACAGAAAAGCTACCTTAGGGATAACAGAGTCGTCACTCGCAAGAGCACATATCGACCGAGTGGCTTGCTACCTCGATGTCGGTTCCCTCCATCCTGCCCGTGCAGAAGCGGGCAAGGGTGAGGTTGTTCGCCTATTAAAGGAGGTCGTGAGCTGGGTTTAGACCGTCGTGAGACAGGTCGGCTGCTATCTATTGGGGGTGTGAGGTATCTGACGGGAACGTTCGTATAGTACGAGAGGAACTACGAACGGCTGCCACTGGTGTACCGGTTGTTCGAGAGAGCATGTGCCGGGCAGCTACGCAGCACGGGGTAAGAGCTGAACGCATCTAAGCTCGAAACCCACCTGGAAAAGAGATACCACTGAGGTCACTCGTAGAAGACGAGTTCGATAGACTTGGGATGTACGCGCCGAGGCAACGAGGCGTTGAGTCCGCGAGCACTAACGACCGAAGCCACACATTCATAGACTTGGACTATCTGCACGCGAGTCCAGGCGCTAACTGGATTACACATACACACAGTCACTCGATACTGACAGTGGTCTGGTCATGGTTCGATTCCATGAGTCAGCATTGAGGCGGCCATAGCGGTGAGGACAACACCCGTACCCATCCCGAACACGGAAGTTAAGCTCACCTGCGTATCAGGTAGTACTGGAGTGCGAGAGCCTCTGGGAACACTGATTCGCCGCCTCTCCATTCATAGTGGGGTTCGATTGAACCCCGGTTATAAGCCTCCGAGCGATAGCGGTATCGCTCGGGGGCTTTTCG
>NZ_JBNTKC010000009.1:0-3154 GCF_051195175.1 Halarchaeum sp. P4
TGATCGTCGCGAGGCCGAGCTTCGGGCAGGTGAGTATCGATGAAGTCGCCGCAGCATCAGCGGGCGGGCTGCATCAGCCAGAACGGGCCACTGCGTGGTCGGTTGAAGGCTGCCGCGAAGCGTCTCGCGGGGAGGGTCTCGCGATGACGGAGCGCGCCGGCGGTGAGGTCGCGGTTCGGCAGAACGGCCAGGAGACGGCGATCGACGCGCCTAGCCTCGACGGCCAGGTGCGCGTGGACCTCGACATGGAGTTTCCGCACGTTCGGGTGCCGTCTGAGGTCGGAGTCAGCTACCGGGACGAGGAGGAGGACGACGAGGAGGCGATGCCGGACGGTGGTGTCGTCGACCGGCGGGAGGTCGAGATGCGCGGTTTCGGTCTCTCAGAGGAGCACGCGACCGCCGGCCTCCCCCTGTCCGTCGTGCTCCTGGTAGCCTCCGGCGCACTCCTCGGTTCCTCGGGTGGGTGGTTACCGCTCATCGGGCTGGTCGTGGCGTCGGCTGGTCTGTTTGTCGGCTACGTCAGCGTCCGGTCGCGATGGAGTGGTCGGTCGTGACGTGGTCGCCTCGAGGACTCTACGTGACGCCGGAGTTCGCGGCGTACGTGGAGGCACTCCGCGGGACCTGTCCCGGCGACGAACAGGCGCTCGCTGCGGCGCGCAGCGGTGAACTACGGTCCTACTATACGACAGCATGAAAATCGGAAGCTCACGCTTTACGACAGCGGTTCTGATGGCATTGATGGTCGTCTCGGTGTTCGCTGGCACGGCGGTTGCGGCCGGCGACACGGTTGACGATCCGGACAAGATCAACAGCAGTTCGACGGCGGTTGCGACGGCGCAGATTCCGGTGGAGGTGACGAAGGACGTCCATCGGGTCGGCGACTGGTCGGCGATTCAGTATGAGAGTGATAGCGGGTCGCTCTCGTCGCTGAACGCGTCGGTGAACGAGTCGGCGACGAATCCGGTGACGCTCGTCGCGACGGACATCAACTTCTCGGACGCGGGCGCGTTCCCACACGGGGACAGTAACGCGAGTGCGCTCGATGCGAGCGAGTGGACTGAGAGCGGGCTGACCGTCTCGGAGACGTCGACGGCGTCCGGTGTGGACGCGGTTGGTGTCGCGACGAACGGCTCGATGGCGGCCGGGAACTCGGCGTCTGCGAGCTACGCGGCGTCGGTGGATTCGGACGAGAACAAGCGCTACGTCCAGATCTTCGCGGACGTGTCGACGCTGGACTCGGGGACGCACGCGACGGTGCGTGTGGTCGACCAGGACGGCGACTACAAGCGCCTCATCATCGACTCCTCGAACCAGACGAACGCGGCGGATGTGCTCGCGAACAGTACGGGCGAGGGCTTCGTGAGTCAGCGCCAGCTCGGGAAGCTGACGACGCAGACGGCGTCCGGCAGTGACGGGACGTTCGACGACATCCAGTCGGTCGAGGTGCACGTGCAGGACGGCGACCTCGAGGCGAGCTTCAGTGTCGTGAACGTCGAGAAGATGTCGAAGTACGTGCTCGGCGAGCAGAAGGCCGACACGGACGACGACGGGACGATGGACGAGACGCGGACGGTCTACGAGCCGAGTGGCGCGTACGGCGTGACGGGCTTCGACACGCTCGGTGACGCCTTCTCGGATGCGGTCGTGCACAACGCGGATATCGCGATGAACTTCTCGACGGCGGACCTCTCGAAGGAGAGCGACGCGCACGTGGAGTTCACGACGGCGAGCGGCTGGCCGGACTTCAAGTGGATGGTCGACGTCTACTACCGGCTCGAGCTTCCGGCGCAGTACGACCTGAGCTACTCGAACGCGGAGTTGACGAGTGAGGTGAAGCTGCCGGCGTCGCGCTACCAGACGGTCGAGGTCGCGGAGGGCATCGGTGACACGGAGTTCTCCGAGGTGTCCTCGTGGACGGACGTGACGAGCAAGTTCGACAGCCGTGGCGAGACGGTGACGCTCGACTCGACGATTCAGTCGGGGCAGGCAATCGGGCTGCACTTCGAGTACCCGGTCACTGACGGTGAGAAGAGCGAGTTCAAGCAGACTGGCGGTGCGGTCGGCCAGTTCGCGTCGTCGAGTGGCTGGACAATCTTCGGGTTCGACCTGACGTCGGTGCCGGTGCTCGGGTCGATCCTCGCGCTCATCGGGACAGTGCTCGGTGGGCGCTGGGCGCTCGGACGGTGATCTCCGATGCCCCACAACGAAGCTGAAGACAGTACGCCCGGGCGAACGACGTCCGAGGAGTACATCCATCGTGCGAAAGGGCGATCCCTTACGGGCGTTGCGAAGCAGGGAGTCGGCGCCTGGCTGTTCGCCCTGTCGTCATCGGTCATTGCCGGGATTCAGGCACTCACGGACCTGCTGTTGTTCCCGGTTATCGCGATCAGCAACATCGGTGACGCTGTCATCGACGCGTTGATTCTGAAGCCGCTGACAATCGTCATTTCGGGGTCTGAGGCTTCAGCAGCGAGTGTAGCAGAGTTCGAGCTGTTCGGGCTGCCGCTCGGGACGGCGATTCTGTTGGTGACGTTCGCGATGATCGGGTGGTATCTGCGGCGGCCGTCGACGAGTGACTTCCTCCCGGGAACGTTCTGGGACAGTCCGTTCACGGGCGTTGAGGAGGAGGACGCCGGAGGCGAGGGATAGCGATGATTCCGCGCGGCCCATCCGGAGGTGGCGAGACCGGCTCAGACCGGTATCTCTCCTTCGATAATCGGATTCAATGGGGCGCGCTCGGTTCAGCGATAGCCGGCGGCACAGTCTACGCGACGTTCGTCGCGTGGATTGAGGGCAGCCTCTCGATTTTGACGCTGCCCTCGCGAATCGCCACGGGCATCCTCGACGGCGCGGATGGCCAACTCGACCGCTTTCTCACCGCACTGCGCGCGGACGCCGGCGCGATCTGGGGTGGCGGGACGCTCGATATGGGGCTGTTCCAGCTTCCGTTCAACGTCCTGCTGTTCCTGGTCGTGCTGTCGGTCGTCGCGCTGGTCGTGCGGATGTGGAGGTCGTAGCGATGGCGAAGGCAATCCCCGACTGGGTCTGGAGCCCGGCGTCGAAGATTCGCGGCGTCGTCTTCCGCCCGATTGTGCAGGGCATCCTCGGGTTCGTCTCGACGATTATCGGCGGTATCCTCATGTTCGGGCGCGGC
>NZ_JBNTKC010000010.1:0-532 GCF_051195175.1 Halarchaeum sp. P4
CTGCTTAATCATCGGATGAAGCAAGCGGTTACACCGTTTGACGTTCTGCAATGGACTTGAGTTCTTGATTTCGAGATTCGATTAGGTTCCGCATATACCGTTCAAGGACGACTGTATCGACAAGTGTCCCGAGAATACCGTATGGTGATGAAAACTGGAACTCGTCGGTCATCTTGGTTCGGTCAGGAGCGAGGCGCTCAAAGTAATGGTCGTGAACCATCTCCGCGAAGGGGCCGTCAACCTGTCTGTCTTGGAAATACTCGGGAGACTCCATCTCGGTGATTTCAACGGTGAGTTCCAACGAGAGTCCAAAATGAGTTGCACGCCACGTCACCACATCGCCTTCTTCAAAATGCCCACTCGTGGTTCCGGCCACCGCTTGTTCGGAGTGGCCCATCGTTTCTGTATGAAGTTCCACGTTCCGCGCTAAATCGAAAACCTGGTCAATAGGAGCCGAAATCTCCGTCTCCAGAACAAGTCTTGGCATCTGTTGACAGCATAGTATCCGAAGAGGGAGAAAAGTGAATTGGCT